>CAZRGZ010000001.1:0-55613 GCA_964599775.1 uncultured Candidatus Saccharibacteria bacterium
ACCCCCGGTGGTGGGTTTTGAGATTCAAGTTGATCACCCTGCGACAAAACCCAATAAATGATATAATAACTTTAATATGCATAGAAAACTTCCCCCAATCTGGCCCTGGCATCTCCGTCTTACCGTTTAATATAAATTCTTAAAGGACAGGAGAAACATGAAAGAAACCATCCTTACTGGCATCCGCAGCAACGATGAACCCACGCTTGGCAATTACATAGGGGCCATGTTGCCTATGGTTGCGTTACAGAAGCGTTACGCTGGCGAATACCAAGTTAATATGTTTGTGCCCGACCTCCATAGCTTTACCACCCCCATTGATCACGATCAGTTATATGAAAACGTCCTGCGTGGTCTTAGCTACTTTATCGCCGCCGGGCTTGATATCTCAGAGCCTAATACGTACATTTACCGCCAAAGCTACATTTCGGCCCATAGTGAACTGACGTGGATTCTGGACTGTTTTACTGGTTTTGGTGAAATGAGTCGAATGACCCAGTTTAAGGATAAATCCGAAGGTGAGAGCAACGTCAGTGTGGGTTTATTTAATTACCCTGTGCTCATGGCAGCCGATATACTACTCTATAACGCCAAATGGGTACCCGTTGGCGAAGACCAAACCCAACATCTGGAAATAACACGCGATATTGCCCAGCGGATGAACCATAAATTTGCCGATATTTATCCCGATGGCCTATTTGTGGTGCCCGAAGCCACACAAAAGCAGCTCGCTTTTGCACAGCGCGATAGTGGAGTACGTATTCGTAGCTTAACAACACCAGAAAAGAAAATGAGCAAAAGCGTCAAAGACCCTAAAGGCACTATTTTACTAAGCGACGACCCCGCCGAAGCCGCTAAAAAAGTCATGGGCGCCACTACCGACAGCCTTGCGCGCATTAATTTTGACTGGAACAACCAGCCAGGCATTACCAACTTGTTGCAGATTCTTGCGTTCCTAAGTGGTCGCACTCAGGCCGAAATAAATGCTGAATGGGTGGGCAAAGAACGCTATGGCGACCTAAAGCAGGCTGTTGCCCATGCGGTCGAACAGTTCTTGCGCGGTTTTCAGGCAGCTTACCACGCTATTGACCGGGATGATTTAATGATGCGCCTTGAAGCGAGCGAGGAAGCTATGCGGCAAGTTGCTAACTACACACTACTTCGCGCCCAGCGTGCAGTCGGCTTAAGGCCACGGGAATAAACAGATGAGGCTCGATGTTTATCTGGCTCAATACTGGCCCGAGCACTCGCGCGCAACCTGGCAAAAATATATTGCCTCTGGATACGTGCGGGTGAATGGCGAAGTCGTGACGGCACCAAAAAAGCCGCTTGACGAAGATGATGCTGTTACCGTGGATTTACCTGAAGCGCCACAGTTTGCCGATGACTCGTTGCCGGTGTTGTATGAAGATGCCGATGTAATGGTGATCGACAAGCCTGCAGGAGTGCTCACGCATGCCAAGGGTAAAATAATTGACGAATTCAGCGTTGCCGAGTTCATGAAGGGTCACTCCACATTCCCCGGTGACGACGAGCGCCCCGGTATTGTACACCGGCTGGATCGCGATACGAGCGGCGTCATGATAGCCGCCAAAAACCCTGAAGCACTCAGCTTTTTAGCGCGACAATTCGCTGATCGTAAGGCAAAAAAGACCTACCTGGCCGTCGTGAAGGGCCACCCGCAGCACGAGGAGGCTGAAATAGACGCCCCAATTGGCCGCCACCCGCGAGCACCTTCGACCTTTCGCGTGGCTGCAGGTGGCAAATCCGCCCAAACGATGTATAAAGTTTTAGCTAAAAACGCCGATTACTCGCTCTTAGAGCTCAAACCGCTCACCGGCCGTACCCACCAGCTACGAGTACATTTGGCCTACATGGGAACGCCAATCTTAGGCGATAGAGTGTACGATAAAGAAGCCGATCGCCTATACCTACATTCTACATCGCTTGAGATTACACTGCCAAACCGCGAACGCCGCACATTTGTATCGCCCATCCCTGAAAAATTCTTAAAGCTTTTCCCAGATTATGATAAAGCCACTTAGCGCCAAGCTTTTCCTCCAGCACCACACAAAAGCCAACCTTAACGCGCTCGTGCAGCGGCCGTCACACGCTACTTTGCTATATGGCGAAGTGGGCACTGGCTTGGCATCGATTGCCCGTTGGTTTGCTAATGAAATAGATGCGAAACATATTTCGTTTATCGAACCCGATGAAAAGGGCACCATTAGCATTGATAGCGTGCGCGATTTGTACCAGAGTACACGCTCGAAGCAAGAAAAGCGGGCAATAATCATCGATGATGCCGATGCGCTCACGCATGCTGCCCAAAATGCGCTTTTAAAATTACTCGAAGAGCCGACGCCTAATATTTACTTCATACTTACCACACACAACAAGAGCAAGTTGCTGCCGACAATAATTTCACGTACGCAGCTGCTTCGCGTACTCCCCATCGGTGCTCAGGATACCGAAACAATGCTCGATATGCTTGGTATTACCGACAAAACTTTACGTTCGCAGCTTTTATTTATGGCTTTAGGGAAGCCGGCGGCAATACATCGCTTGCTGCAAGACAAAACATACTTTTCCGCCCAAGTACAGCTCATGACAGACGCCAAACATTTCTTGCAGGGGCGTTCTTATGAAAAGCTACTTATCGTACAAAAATATGCGCAAAATCGTAGGCAAGCACTTCAGCTACTTGACGCAGCGGTGAGTATTCTCCGTTTTACTATTCAGAAGAACTTCCAATCGCAGCTCATCGGCCAACTCGAAGCTATTTTGCATGCCCAAGAGCGTATTAGCGAGAACGGCCATATAAAAACGCAATTATTGAATGTCGCGCTATCGTGATATAATATAAGCGTCATGTTAGGACTACTACTCGTCATTATTTTCGCAGCATGGGCGGTTTTTTATCAGAAATCTCTTGATGCGACTTCGAATGAGCTCCCCGCTAAATTAGTAGGCAAGCTTGATAAATTATGGGAGATCGCACAAGAAAGCCTCCGCGAAAAGAAGTATTTGCGGGCCGAAAAAGCACTGCTTACGATTTTACGAGTCGACGAACGCAACGCGACGGCATATAACCGGTTAGGTATTTTGTATGCTAAACAGCGTGTCTACGACGATGCCATAGAATGCTTTGAAATCGCCCAAAGCTTAGAGCCAAGCGCCTCAAGTCTACATAATGTTGGGTTAATATACTACGAAACAGGCAAATACGATAAAGCAGCGCTTGCATTTGAACAAGCACTTGAAATGGAAGCTTCCTTGCCTGCCCGGCATATAGCCTACGCCAAAGTGCAAGAAAAGTTGGGTAACAACCGCAAAATGATAAACGCCCTCGAAAAAGCAGTGCATCTCGAGCCAACACCGCAAAGTCTTAATATTCTAGCGGATGCTTACGAGCGGGATGGACGGAAAGAGTTGGCGCATGAATTACGCGAAAAAGTAGCTCATATGCGTGCACTTTCAAGTGGTGCACGCACTCAGTCGCATCACCCGCGCAAAGTGGTTATGTAATTTGCCTATTACCCCTTGCAAAAATGCACGTTTTCCGGTAATATATCTCTAGTACGCCGGCATAGCTCAGTTGGTCAGAGCAACGGTTTTGTAAACCGTGGGTCGTGGGTTCGAATCCCTCTGCCGGCTCCATATGCTGGGGTTGTGGAGCGGTCAAACACAGCAGACTGTAAATCTGCCGGCATTCGCCTTCGGGGGTTCGAATCCCTCCCCCAGTACCAATTCAAGAGCCCGCACTTGTGGCGGGTTTTTGAATTGGTATTTGTGAGTGAGTCGGGTCGCTGAGGGAGCCTTCGGGGTGAGAACTGCCGGGGGCAGTTCGCAAGGGAATCTTTCAGATTACAAGCTATGCTTGTAGTATGAAAGTTCCGGGCCTGCCGAAGGTAGGTCGAATCCCTCCCCCATGAGCACTGCGAAACTCGGAGGAAGTCCTTCGAGTGGAGGACTGCCAGGGTAGTTCGTAAGGGGAATCTTCCGATGGTAACTAGTCGTCAATTGTGAAGTTCCGGGTCGCGGAACGTGACTCGAACCCCCACCTACTTCGACGAATGCAAGAAATATTCTCGTAACCGCTCGGCATAAACCTGCCGCTCCTCAGGCTCAACAAAACGCTTTTCATCGTGCCGTTGGTAAAGCTGATCGCCTAGATATCGAGGATAGACATGTACATGGAAATGCCAGACATCTTGATTACCGGCTGGCTCATTGTGCTGTCGCATAGACGTTCCGTCGCAGTCATAAGTTGCTTTTATAGCGATTGCCACCTGCTTTGCTACTTTATATACTATAGCCAAGCTGCGTTCGGGAATATCGTAAATATTTTCGTGGTGTTGGTTTGGGATAACGATAACATGCCCAGGATTATTTACCCACCATTTTGGCGAAATGAATGCCGTGATTTCATCATTTTGATAC
The DNA here is from genome assembly GCA_964599775.1 of uncultured Candidatus Saccharibacteria bacterium. Taxonomy (GTDB): domain Bacteria; phylum Patescibacteriota; class Saccharimonadia; order Saccharimonadales; family Saccharimonadaceae; genus CAZRGZ01. The sequence continues at coordinate 4,444 of CAZRGZ010000001.1, forward strand.
ACAATATCATTCTTTTGCTTATACTTTGTATCATTTCCGGCAAGCCAATCACAAAAAGGGCACAGGTAGTCAGTTGGAGCATGTGAAATATTCATAAAGTAAGTATACTACATATAGCCAAGCCGCATAATTGACTAAAACTCACAAATATGCTAATATAATAAACATGAATCAAACCTTTAAGAAGAATTTCCGCAACTGGGCTAACGACACCAACGAACGCGTAAAGCTACAACATGCGTATCTTGTCATCACTATTACCGTTGTATTAGCGTCGGGGGTGATTAGTCTATTTGATGCGCCAGTGGGTCGCACATTCGTTGGTGTTGCGGTTGGCGCACTCTTGATCTTTATCATTAATGCAGTCATGTGGGCATTGCTGCATTCTATCACGACCCGCTTTGCGCAATCTCCTACAAAAACCGCTCGTAAGAAGTAAATTAGCGCAATATAAAAATATCCCGTATAATGCTTATGTATGGGAAATAAATGGTACGCTGGTTTTACTGTTGTTGAGCTGCTTGTAGTAGTGGTAGTACTAGGCATCTTAATCAGTATCGGTACTTTTAGCTATATGAATATCGTGCGTGATACACGAGATACCGAACGCCGTACCGAAGCGGAAACTTACGCTCTTGCGCTCGGCTCTTGGGCGCGAGACAATGACAGGTCGCCCGTACTTACGAACGCCGGGCATAATAATACCGGTGAAGGCTGGTTAATGAGCTCTGCGAGCGGATATACGACTAATATAGAAACTGTTCTTTTGAATGAAGAATACCTTAAAGAAGCCATTGTCGCGCCGCCACCGCTACCAGCCAATAGCAATGGGTATGCTTTTTTCGCTTGCAATAAAAGTAATCCATCTGAAGGGCGCTATGGCGTATTTGCGATTTTGGAAAACCCTAGAACTGAGGATACCGCACAAGCTACTCAATGGGCAAATGAGTGTAATCCTGCGCCATTGAACGCACCATACAATGCCAATTACGTGCATGTATTTCAGTTTCGGCAGTAGCCTTGCATCGACTACTTGAAAAAATAGCCAAAAACCAGTACAATGTATGGGTATTTACGCCGCGATAGCTCAGTGGTAGAGCACTTCCATGGTAAGGAAGGGGTCTCGGGTTCAAATCCCGATCGTGGCTCCATGAAATTATCCGTATCACCTAGTAAAATACTAGAGTTTGTGCTACAATAAGACAAACTTGACTATATAATAAGAGAGACGTATGGCAAAGAAGAATTCAAAACGAGTATTGATTGGTATTGTCAGTAAACTAACTGGCCATCGCCGCTACACGACTATCAATCGGCAGAATCGAAGTGTCAGCAACCAAGGTAAGTTAGTACTGAAAAAATACGACCCTATTGCACGCCAGGTAGCAGAGTACGAAGAGACAAAAAAGAATCTTGGCCGCAATGAAGTAAAACCGCGAAAAGGCTAGTTCTTACTTATTAACACTAAATAGCTCCCATAGGGAGCTATTTTATATACTTAACTTGTCGCATCGAACTGCGCAGCGAGCCAGACGCCATTTTTTATGACGCGTTCAATTGCCTCTGATGAGATGTGTTGATTGCTAAGATATACATACAAAGCGTCACCGTATAGCTCAAATTCGATGTCCCTAAAATGCTTTGCCAGGGTGGCCGTGAGATTGGGCGGTAAAATATTTGCTACTTCGCCAACCTTATCGGGCGAAGAAAAAACAGAAAAGTGCTGCAAAAAAGCAGGGTCATGCTGCTGCCAGTGTGATGGTGCTATTTGTCGAAAACGGTGATATTTTGTAAAGAAGTATTCATAAAATATAGCTGGGTGAGCGATGGGACTCACGAAACAGTGCGGATGGTTAGGTGTATGCAGGTCAATCTTTAAGATAATCCATCGGTAATCAATCGCCGCTTTTTGCGGTGCGTTCACTGCGTCAGTTCGCTGCAGTAATATCATGTCATAGCCGTCAAGACTACCGACGGTATAGTGGGTGTCGTAGTGCTTTGCCGAAGCGGTAAAACCGCGCACCACGATATGATCGTCATCGTGCTGACTTACTTGGCCAAAGTATACCCAGCCAAGGGCTTCTGCAACATGAGCTATGGCTTTTTTGCCTGTCTGATGGCGTAAAAGCCCAGTGGGTAGCAGTTTTTTGGCCGCCTTTAACGGTGATGATAGGGAACTAGCGGGAAGAAGTTTCGGCATAGGGTTTCTCGGCTATTAAATCTAATATAGTACTCAAAAACTCAGCTTGGCTCCAGGCAAGCGGCGCAACAGACATGAAAGTATCGTAATACGGATGTAACTGTTCTGAGAGTACCCCCGTATTCATCATCTTACTTTCTACCCAATCGAGATAGGTTTCCCCGCGTTTCACCTGATTCATTTCAAAGTAGTATTGTGCCAGCCAGAGTGTAGTAATGAACCAGGGGTTACCAATATTATCTTGGCTTACGCGGTGGTAATTATCGTGCTCATAGCGGGGGACACCAGGGTTAGCGTCGGTGACGAATAGTGCCTCGTGTAGCGTTTGGATACTTTTTTGGATCTCGTCGCTTTCCATCGGGAATAGGCCAAACATAAAGGCGCCGAATACGCTTGAGCTATCAACGGTATCGTCTTTCTCGATAGTACCATCGGCCTTCTTGTAGACTCCTTTGTAAAAATAGTTACGTTCAGGATTGTATAGCATTTTACGGGCTGCGTCTGCTATGTCGTTGGCTATACTGCGCCAGCGAACGGCGCTATCTGAATCCTTCATGGCATCGGCTAAATCCGCAGCAGTTAAGAGTGCCGCATAGACGGTGGATGTGGTATATGTCGTTGTCAGGAAGTGCTCCTCCCATAGGTCGTAGCTTGGTTTTGGCAGGCCGGTGTGTTCATCGACGTATCCGGCGATGAAATTAGCCATCGGCACAATAAATGACTGGTAAAATTCAGATAAAATGTGGTCATCCTTATGCATGAAGTAGAACTGACCAAACATAAAGAGTACCAGTGCAGTTTCGTCTTCCTGGATGGGTGGGGCCGTCACGCCATCGCTATGAACGTACGGGTGCCAGCTCGAGCCAACAGCGCCATCGGCTTGGTATTTGTGCATAAGGTAGCCGCCTTCTTGCAGCCCGTGGCGGCAAAAATGGAAGAAATGCAGCGGTTCATTCCGGTAACCAAGCCGTATGAGCGGCCAAATCGCATAGGCGCCATCTCGCGGCCAGCAATAGGCATAGGCATCGCGCGAGTAGTTCAGCATAGTAGTGTCGGTACTGGCAATAATTGCCCCCCGCTTGTCGATGTGTGCCTTTAAGATCAGCAAGCTCTCTAGGAAGCGCTTACGGTGCTTGGGGTCGATTTTTCGTTCAAAGCGCTCGGTGCGTTCGAGCCAGTGGCGCCACCAAGCGTCGGTAAGTAAAATGCGATGTAATAAACCATCTTTTTGTACTTTACGGGCTATCTGGAAGGCTTCGTCGGGCATTTTCCCGGCGGCAATCCAATAGTGCACTCGCCCCGAATCGTGGCCACCTAGCTTGAAGTGGAAACCAATCACCGAATCGACCCGGCCGTGTTCAACATTGTTGCCACTTAGGTGCCCATCTTCAGCGTCGCGGTAGGTACCATCGTGCCCCTCTATGCCAAAAAGTCCGACGCTATATTCATCGAAAGGCGCTTCGTCGTTTTTCGTCCCACCTACTAAGAATACCCGGTGGCCTTTGTAGTGCATGACCATGCTATCATCGGGTAAGTACTGCACAGTATCGTTACGACTGGCAGTGTCGTTAATGACAAATACTTGATGCATGTATAGCCGTACGTCGCGGTCAGCGTTTTTGAGATTCACGACATGCACATTGCGCAAAAAGGCGTTTTGCGCCGCATCGACCGTATCTTCAAATTCAAGCATGATACCAAGTTCATCATTACGCGCTGTAGTGCGGCCTATGAGTGCACGATAAGGGTAATCAAATGTAAATACCCATTTACCGTCATCACACCAGCTAAAAGCGCCATCCACCCATACACCGATTTTATGGCGAAGCGACTTGGCGGCGGAGTGGTTTTCTTGACCGACATATGGGTAGTAGAAATCGTGCACCATGCCATATTTATTAATACCGACATGAAGTTCGCCATTACTGAGAACAATAGGCCTCGCCATTATAGAAATACTCCTTTCTGGTGTTGCATTACGCGAAAACGAACATCACGCACAGCATTCATAAAATACAAAAACGCATCGTAGGGGGAATCATAGGGGCTGAAGTAGGCGTGTACGTCGCCATCGTTAAACCATTTCGTACACATATAGTAGGGGTGGTCAGAGGTTTGCAGTTTGCGCCAATCTTCTATGAGCCCATCATCGCCACTTCGGAGGATGTCTTCTTCTAGCTCATATAAATGACGCATAGCCTCTTGCTGCATGCTATTGCCGAGCCATGCGGTTAGGTCTCGTTCGCTATCTGCCCAGGTGACAGTATTTGGCATATCGATAAAGTCTTTCGATTCGTGTGCTTCTATAGCTTCGCTGGCGGTGTAAAAGGTATTGTCGTCGCGCTGAAGCCACTGCTCGGGCAAATAGCGCATAAATTCAAAGATACCTGTATCTGCCCATTGGTGTTCGCCAAAAGTCTCATAGTCCATAAATAGGTTAACAATTTGAGCGTCATTGACTGCCTCATTCAACCAGTGTGCATAGGTATCGGCTGTGAGAGGTATTTCCTTTGCACTTTTTGAGAAACGGAAGGCAATATCGTCACTTAGCCGATAATTTTTAAGGAGTAAGCGAATGTTTTCTGTCCCTACCGGCCGGTAGACATAATTAGGGCTGCGCCAGCCGAGTATAGGGTCCCAACCTTCTGCTAAAATACCTTTGTAGCCAGCTTCATCAGCCCACTGAGCTAGTTGATTATTGTAGGCGAACTCGGTATTGCGAAAGACTTTTGGCGTTTGGCCAAATAGTTCTTCCACTTTTTTACGGTGTTCAGCTACCTGAGACTCAAATTCGCTACGACTATAGAAGAACGCCAGGCTGTGGTAGTACGTCTCAGCGATAACTTCAGCACGGCCGGTGTCGGTAATTTTCTGAAAACTCTCCAGCACATCAGGCGCCCACATTTCCGCTTGTTCTATAAAAGTACCGGTGATACTGAAGCTTACCCGAAAGTCGGGGTATTTATGTAAAAGCTCAAGAAGTACTGCATTCATTGGCCGGTATGATTTATCGGCAATTTTGCGAAAAACAGCTTCGTTATCGGCAATATGGGGTCCGTCTGCGCTGAAGTAGTTATGATTCATCCCCGTATCGAATACCGAATATGGCCGAATACGAAAAGGTTGGTGTACATGCAGGTACAAAACAATGCCGCGTTTCATGCTGGAATTCCTTTCGAGTTTACCGCTTTTTTATAGAGATGGAAACAATTTTTGGCTACATCTCGCCAGGAAATTCGGGTGTACTCCTTCTGGATATTTGTACGAAGTTCGTAAGCTAGCGCAAAAGAGGTAGCAATCCCAACTAGGTTATCTGCCAAACGGTCTACATCCCAATAATCGTAGCGCATAACACTATGCAGAACCTCACCCACACCAGATTGTTTGGTGAGTACCACTGCGGTGTTATGATGCGCTGCTTCAAGAGCGGTTAGACCAAACGGTTCACTGACAGAACTCATCACAAAGATATCCGCCACATTATAGGCGTCGCGCCACTGCTTGCCACGCACAAAACCGGTGAAAAAGACTTTGTCGGCAATCTTTAAATCTGCAGCGAGCATAATCAGCTCGTCTCGTAGCTCACCACTGCCCGCCACCAAAAAGAGTAGGCGAGGATGCTTTTCGCTGGCACGTGCTGCTGCCCGTATAAAATAGGCAAGACCTTTTTGCACCGTCAAACGATTGATGGTTGCTACCACAGTGTAGCCTTCGTGCCGCATGGCTTCGAGATAGGTATAGGTTGCTTTATCGTACGTATGGCCGTCAAAAGCGCTCAAATCAACGCTGTTGTAGATTACCTCGACTTTATCTTCAGGAATACCGTATTCGCGAACAATAATATTTTTGGTAATGTTACTTACGGCGATGATTCTATCGGCCATCAGCAGACCCATTTCTTCAATTTCATGTACCAACGGGTTGCCGTACATTTCACCAGAGCGATCGAATTCGGTAGCGTGAACATGCACCACCAATGGTGCACCAGTGAGTTCCTTTGCACGCATGCCAGCTTCCATGGTTAGCCAATCGTGTGCGTGAATAACTTCGGGGCGCGTTTTTTTCACCAAGCGCTCAACAAATTGGATATAGCGCTTTTGCACCGCCCGCATGTCTTTGAGCATTTTATGGTCGCAGTCATCAGCATCAGTACAGTTTTGGCATTGTATACCATAGGCACCCATGCCATTTTCATAAAAAGGCAGCAAGTTTGTGGCAGCATGAATATTCATGAAATCAATGTCACTATGATCAGCCGAATAAGGCACGACAAAATCAATCGAAGCACCTTCATAGGCCAGTGCTTTTGACATCTGGTAGCATGCCACACCAAGACCACCACTATTGTGAGGCGGGAGCTCCCACCCGAGCATTAAAATTTTCATAGCTCTTTTGGCTTGTCGCCCTTGCTCCTTTAACCCTTTACTTTAGTATATACCCTCGCCGTATCTATCGCAATGCTTATGGTTATTTTCGCATCATATCTTTGTCCCATTTATAGTGTGACCGCCATGCGCGCCAGGCTTTCGAAAAGGGAACAAGATACAAATAATCTCGCAGTTCTGTTATACGGCGCACTTTTGCACCGAGCCAGCCGGTGATTCTAAGATTACCACGTTCGAAAATGGCCCAATTGTCGCCCACTGGGACGGTCGTGGCAAACAGCTTTGGCCGGTAAGGAGCAATAAGCTTGCCCTGAGCTTTCGCTACTAAATAGTGTGCAATGTATGTAGCATTATGAAGTGCCGTGTAGGCTGTGCCGGTATAAGGCGTATTTGCGTTGTCGCCAATTACAAAAATGTCAGGTGCGGCTTGCAAATGTTCATCTACTTCAACGCGGCCATTTTTGGCGAAAGTAAAGAGGTGCTTGTTTTCGGTAAAGAACGGATGGTTCGTGACACCTGAGGTCCACACAACGGTGTCGGAATGAACAGGCTCACCATCAATGAACACTTCATTTTCAGTCCGGGCCTCAACCTTTTTGCCTGTGGCTACTTCTATATTCATACGCATAAGCCGGTGCGTCACTTCACGACTTGCCGCTTCTGACATACGCGGCAATACACGTGGCGCCGCTTCAACGAGCAGTATATTTATATTCGTTCGCTTTGGGTCGTAGCGCCCGCACACTGCATTAATATATTCACGTAGTGCACCTGCCAGTTCCACCCCTGTGGGGCCCGCACCGATAATAACATAGTTTTTTTGTGCATATTCGTCCTGCTGGATAATCTCACACAAATGTGTACGGAAGGTTTCTACTTCTGGGAGAGTTTTGATCCCATAGCTATAAGTTGCGAGCCCTTCGATATTAAAATAGTTCGTGACAACACCGAGCGAAAGTACCAGCGAATCATACGGATATGACTTTTTCTTACCCACCAGTAATTTGCGACTTTCATCGATAGAAGCCGCAATATCTTTGACAATTTTGACGTTCGGATGTTCGGCAAATATATCTTTCAATGGAATAACCGATTCTTCACGACTGCGGCCCGTCGCAGTAGCATACAGGGTGGCATGGTGCAAAAAATAATCTTGATCTGAAATAAGGGTAATATCTTTCATACCCTGCTTGCTTAACTGCAAAGCTGTTCGTATACCACCAAAACCACCGCCAACAACAACAATTCGCATTCCTTTGCCCTTTCTGCTCATGTTTATGCTATCAAATTTCATCGTAAATTACCACAAAATATATAATAGATTTTTTACTGTAAAGGCAGTAAAATAAAGATATGAATATCTATGAAAGAACTGCTGTAGAATTTAGTGAGTTTTTTTCACAACCTAGTGCTTACCGGTCGCTCCTCATTTTAATCGCTTCCATTATTGTTGCCTACTGGTTAAGTTACTTTTTAGCCCGCGCTATTATTCAGATTGCTCAACGTGTTGGTGCACGAGCCGACGAAACTTCAGACGAAGCAAAATTGCTACGACTTCGTCAAACAGAAACGTACCTAAGTGTAGCCACGGCCGTGGTGCGCGCCACAGTTGTTGCCGTGGTCGCATATGCCGTTTGGACGCTACTCAGCCCTAATGCGTCGAGCACTGCAGCGGCAGTGGGAACAGGTACCTTATTTATTGTGCTTGGTGGTGCCACGCTTGGTATGTTACTTCGAGATATTACTGCTGGTGCAACCATGATCATCGAACGGTGGTTCACGGTGGGTGATTTTATAAAAGTAGAACCATTCATGGATGTAAGCGGCGTCGTGGAAAGGTTAACCTTACGCTCCACCCGAATTCGTTCCATGAGCGGTGAAGTCATTTGGCTTCATAATCAGCAGATACAAGGGGTACATGTGACACCATATGGGCTCCGTACCGAGGCAGTGGACGTATTTGTAAGTGACCGTAAAAAAGGTGAGAAGCTCATTGCTGATATTACTAACACCATTCCCACAGGTACACTTTTGCTCGCTAAGCCGCTGCGCGTTGTCTCAACTGAGAAGTGGGGCGACAAGCTATGGCATATTCAACTCGTCGGCCAAACTGCACCTGGTCGAGAGTGGTTAATAGAAAAATACTTTGTCGACGCTATCATTGATGCTAATAAAAAGGCTGGTGGCGATATCATCGTTCGTGAACCGATTGTACGCCATGCTGATCCAAAGGCCGAGCGCCGGTTTAAGCGTGCTATTCGCGTCGCCAGCGAAAACAAGAATAAATAAAAGTCTGAAATATATGCCGTACTAGGATATACTTGTAATATGCAGAAAAGCTATTGTAGTAATTGTGGTCAACCGGTTTCGCCGCAAGCTAATTTTTGCCCGTATTGTGGTGCACGTCAATACCACCCTGCTTACTCGACACCACCAGCACAGCCGGCTCAGCAGCCCCAGCCCCTCGCACAGCCCCAGCAGCCACCACAGCCACAAAGTCCACCATCTACTCCACAAGCTCCTCCGCAACAACCTGAAATGACACTCATCCCGCGGCGTCACTTAGCACCACGCGCACAGCTACTTTTCTTTTTGAACTACATTATAATGACCGGCGTTTTACTACCTTTTCTAATCGCTTATTTATTCTTTGAGCCATTTATAGCGCTGGGTATGCTTGGCGCTTATTTCTTGCTCTGTTACTTAGGGGCGCTGCTGTCACATAATAATTTTTACTTTTCTATTGATGAATACGGTTTTGAGAAGGATTATGGCGTGTTTTTCAAACGCCATGTCAGTATTCCCTATGAGCAAATTGCCAATGTAAATACCAAACGCACCATTCTTGACCGGTTTTTAGGCACCGCCCGACTCGATATAGAAACAGCGGGTAGTGCAGTGCCCCACAAACGCGAAATAGCAGGCGGTATCATGAGTAGCGCCGAGGGCCATCTACCTGGCATCAGCAACGAAGACGCAAGGAAGTTCCACGATATATTGCTACAAAATATGTCACAAACCGACAATTGACCTAGTGCCTACCAAGTGCTATTATAACTGTATGGTCAACAAAGCCCACATTGTAGTATATAACTGGCTCACCTCGGTGCGTCCGTTTTGCATGCTCATTATTCCGAATACGGGGCAAAGTTGATACATTTATTTGATAAAATACTGTAACAATCGCCCCTCCACTAAAGAGGGGCTTTTTATACAGGAAAGCCACGCCTTTTGTTGTAACTATCTGGTTTGTTAAAGCCCCTACGAGGCGCTATTTTCGATGTTTAATATAAAATGATCATTCAACTTCGGTTAACTGGTCCGTAAAATATTGATAAAAGATTTAAATCCTTTTTTTACAGGAGCTGTTTTGCTAGAATCAAAAAATGCCCCATAGCTGGAAACATTTTATCTCTGTTGTCAATCTTGGCAGGGGTGGAGGGATTCGAACCCCCGGCCCTCGGTTTTGGAGACCGATGCTCTGGCCAACTGAGCTACACCCCTATAGCGCTTATTATTATAGCAGAAAACAGATTTTTTTCCACTACTAGTCCAAAAGTTGAGAAACCGTAACAGCCAACCTGCCCAGATTACTTTGTACATCCTCATCGCGGGTAAAAACATGCGGCATTTCTAGCAGATTCAAATAACTACCCCGGTTAGCCTCGGGAGTGTTCGTGTAAAATCGCTCAACCATTTCAGCGCTCAAGCGCGGATAAAGGTCAGGGTTATCTTGACCGCGCTGTGCCGTGCCAGTATAACCATCAGGGCCAAAATTGCGAAGCCCAAAGTGTATAACGTCGATGTTTACTTCAGAACGAATCGTCGATAGTAGAGAAGCGGCGGTTGGGGATTCAAATGCTCCAGACTGATGGCCAGCGCGCGTCGTAACCTCTGATGTAAGCTTATCTAGCCCTAGTTCATAGTCAGCTGGGTCGGCTAGTATTGCTCTATCGATGGCAAACTCGTTTTCGCCGCTCACAAGGTAGCACGTGCTGTATGCACCCTGGCTTGCGCAAACGACCGCCGCTACGCTACTAGCTTCATCTAAGTATTCGACCACATCGTATAGGTCGTCAACTTGTTGGTCCAGAGTATATGCTTGACTTGCTTGTCAAACCAGATATGTGGCACAATTTCTTGCATAGTTTTCCCCTAGTTATGTATATATTCCCATATTACCATGCACTTTCGCTGAAAGAATACAAGCATATTACTTTAGTAGTTATTCCATAATCTACAGTATTTGCTATACTAAAGTACATGAAGTCGCTTAGCTTACCGAAACCGTTGATCATGATTATGGTCGGCCTGCCGGGCGCAGGTAAAACCTACTTCGCCACACAATTCGCTGAAACTTTCGGCTCACCAATAGTGAGCATCGATAAGCTGAGGCAACTACTTATTACTGAGCCAACCTACCAGAAAGACGAACAAGAATTATTGCAACGCGTCGCCGAGCAACAATTATCAGAGCTACTTAAAACCAAGCAAACTATTATCCTAGATGGTACCGGCCATAGCCGCGTGGAACGCATGCAGCTTGCCAAACAGAGCAAAGTGGCTGGATACACGCCCCTTATCGTGTGGGTACAAACCGATGAAGCAACGACCAAACAACGCTCAATGCGACCAGGCAAGCAAATAATCGAAAAACCACCAGTAAGTGAGGAGCAATATACAATGCTCGCAAAGCGCTTCACGCCACCAAATCATACTGAAACCTACATCGTTATTAGCGGTAAGCATACTTATGCCTCCCAGGTGAAAGTAGTACTAAAAAAGTTAGCGCAGCCTCGCCAAAGCGCGGCGCAAACTATCATCCCGCCTGATCGCCCCGCACCGCCACAAAAACGGCGGAATATCCCTATTATTCGATAGCTATGCCTACACTTTACGACGAGGAATTCGGCAATATATCTATACGGCGTAGCGCTCAGTCGCGTGCTATTAGTATAAAGATTGCCCCAAACGGTACCTTGCGAATGTCGGCACCGCTCTATACCCCGACATTTTTAATGAAGCGGTTTTTAGAGGAATCACGGGAAAAACTGCGCCATATACGGATAGAATACTCCGAAACCACAGTATACTCGCATGGTATGCAGCTCGGAAAATCACATAAACTAGTCGTCGTAAGCGATGAGACGATCCAAAACATGCATATTGCAAAGCAAAAACGTGAACTATTAGTAAAGCTCCCTCCGCATCAGTCACTCGAGCTACCGGAAATACAGCAAGTCATCCAGCAAGAATACAAAAAAATCCTCAACAAAGAAGCTCGCGCCTACCTACCAAGGCGATTGCTCGTGCTAGCAAAAAGACACGGCTTTCACTATAAAAAAGTCCGTTATTCACATGCTAGCAGCCGATGGGGAAGCTGTTCGAGCGGCGGTACTATTAGCTTGAATATAGCACTTATGAAATTACCACATGAGCTGATCGATTACGTACTTATTCATGAGCTTTGCCATACCAGGGAAATGAACCATAGCTCGCGCTTCTGGCAGCTCTTGGAGAGTTGCCACCCTGACTACAAGCAACACCGTAAGCTTTTAAAGCAGCACCACCCCTTCATATAGCAGACGGGGTAGTAGGGAGCATAAAAATCCTATATAATAAACACGAACGTTATGGATGAGCTAAAAGGGATTTTATGGCAGCGTGATATCTATACGAGCCGCCTCGTGACGATATTTCGCTACGCTGGGTTTATAGGCTGTTTGCTCGTCGTGCTTTACGGCGCCTTGATCTGGGCTCACTTTTTACCCTCCGAGCGTTTTTACGAGCCTGCTTTCTTGGTTTTAGCGCCGTTGTTTATAATATCGGGCTTTATACTTTTGCTTATCACCAAGCCGCGCCCTCTATTTGCCTTCGTTCGACTCTTCATTTTACAGATACTGGCAGCAGCGTTTCTACTGTTTGTTACGGGGTTCCAGTCGCCCATTGTTATTTGTTGGCTAATTCTTTTTACGGCAGCGTACTTTTATTTTAATAGGCCGGCATTTTACTTGAGCGTCTGCTTTTTGCTAATAACGGCTATTATAGATGTCGCATTGATGGGCTCGCCAAGCCTGGCATACATTGTGACCAATAGCGCAATTGTTGCAGCGCTGGTGTTCGTTGGCTGGATTAGCGCTTGGATAGGTTTCGTGCAAGCAGCCGTTCATGATGGCTTTAACCAAACACGGCTCAATGAAATGATCCAAAAAGACCGCATGCTGTCGGTTATTAATAGTATGGGCGATGCCATTATAAATACCGATGAAAATGGCACTATTGTTACCTACAATGCCGCAACTTTGAATCTTTTTGATACCAACGATAGCCTGACAGGCCGTAAAATTGATGAAATCATCCCACTAAAAAACCAAGAGGGCAAAAAAGTACTTCTCTTTAAAGAAGCGTGCGAGCAAGAAAGCCTGACAATCCGCGAGGATTTGTCATACCACTTCAGCGATGGCGAATCGATGCGCCTTGGCATAAACTGCACCCCAGTGCACACGAGTTATGCGTCGGGCCGTGCCCAAAACGGCTATATTTTTATAATGCGAGATATCACCAAAACCAAATCCTTAGAAGAAGAACGTGATGAATTTATCTCTGTCGTCAGTCACGAACTGCGGACACCGATCACTATTGCCGAGGGCACCGTTTCCAATGCGCAGGTTTTACTAGAGCGCGATGCCTCAAAAGACAAGCTGAAATCTGCACTCGATGAAGCTCACCAACAAACACTTTATTTAGCCAAAATGATAAACGATTTAAGCACTTTATCGCGCGCTGAACGGGGCGCCTATGGTGAGTCCGAAGAGATTGATCTCGAGCAAATGCTCCACGCCTTGTATCACGAATATCAATCCCAGGCAGCTGCAAAACAACTCCATTTAAACCTCGACATTAAAGGGAAACTGGGTACACTCACGACTAGCCGGCTGTATCTTGAAGAAACATTGCAAAATTTCATTACCAACGCAATAAAATACACCCAGGAAGGCAGTGTCACAATAATAGGGGAACGAAACGATGACAATACCATTACTCTCTCGGTAAAGGACACCGGTATAGGCATCAGTAAAAGCGAGAAACGCAATATTTTTAAAAAGTTTTACCGCTCAGAAGATTATCGTATTCGCCAAACAAGCGGCACTGGGTTAGGTTTGTACGTGGTGCACAAACTTGCACAACGAATGGGTGCAACTATAGAGGTGAAAAGCAGACTGAACCACGGTTCAACTTTTAGTATCACACTCGGGAATATACCGACGCCAGAAGAAGGGCGACAGCATGGATAGTCCAGAAGCAGAAAAGCTACTGCGGCCGCCGCGCCACCTAGAATGGTTCGTAAAAGAAGAGTACATTCAGCATCGGGGTAATCATTTTAAATTTCTCGACCCCGTAGAGGGTACGCCGCTTGAATATGGGCAGTTACCGCCGAGTGTTGCGAAGGATCCTGTTTGCCGGGTTGGCATAGAAACGTTGCGGGCGTTATCTGCAGAAAGGCCAATAGACCTTTATTTTAATTATCACAGGGGCCGACAAGACTTCGAGCACCTCATTGACGCAGCCGGGCAAGAGTTAGCGGATGCAGCTTTGGTGGGGCTAGAATGGAATTATCAAGGCGCTCTCCCCACAACAAGCCAAACTATTCAGTGGGAGCCATTCGAGGGTGGAGGGCTTGCAGAGTACATACAGGCAGCGAGGGAATATCTTCCTTCTACAACTGTACCTATCGATATCGATACACCTATTCACGAAGAAGATAGGCTACGCCACCGGCTAAAGGAATTGCTGGAATTCGCCACCGAAACGCCCACGTCCGATGAAAAATCAAGCGCTGACTACGAGAAACTCCATCTTGGCTGGATAGCGTACCAAAATATTCGCGGCTTCGCTATGCCAGCGACATTAGGATACATGGCTCATCTACAGCTTCAAGAAGGGAAACTGCAGCCAGATAAACCCGTGGCACTTATTATAGGGAGTGGCCACTCTGTTGCTGTACCGAACAAGCTTGCGCAACTGGGCATTGAAACACGTTCGCACATAGTGAAACCTCTTGAAGATACTATGCATAATCGAGTATACACACTCGGCATGAACGAAGCCATTATGCCGTTCAAGCAGCTCAAAGATCTCGCTAACTGGGAGCTAACTTCGCGGGCGCCGTAATACCGGGTAGCAGATATTCCGGCCTTTCCAGGTGATTTTATCGAACTCATAGCCAATCATGCTAGCTAATATCAGGGCTAGCTCTTGTAGCAAAACAAACGGCAGCAAAATCGTCGCCAACAGCCAGCCATTGTGCCATGCTTGCCGCGTATAGAGTAGATACATTAATGCATACACCAAAGTTAATGCTAGTGCAACGGCAGTTAGGCCACTCCACTGTGATAATGCTGCCGAGTAAAGAATAATGATGAAAGGCACAAGCGCAACGAGGTAAAAAGCGAGGCTCGTAATAAGCACGACGTATGGGCGCTTACCGAGGGCAGGGTAACTCAGGCGTAGGCTTGTTTCGATTTGCGAGCTCCATTTTTTAGCATAAAACACACCTAAACGATGTCCGCCCAACAGGTAACGATACGTACCACGCAGGTCAAAGGTGCGCGCAAATTTATTCTCAGGCATAATATCATTCTTTACTGATGCAAACCCACCAACTTCGAGTAGTTTCTCGCGACGCACCAGCCAAAGCGACGTTGCAGCAGGCGTATGAATAAACTGCGGGATAATCATTTGCCAAAAATACCGCAAAGGCGAAAGGAACACGCTTGGACGTAGCTGATCACGACGTTCGGGTTGAACCGAAACCATTGAAAGATGCTTCAATAGCGTATAATCAATGAGCTGCGAAATAGTCGTCGCCTCTATTCGCGTGTCGACATCTATAAAAACGATGTAGTCGCCACTTGCCTGATTCGTCAGTACGTCCAACGCTTGATTCCTTCCTAGCCAACCATCTTTTGGCGGTAATCCTTGAATAAAGCGTACACCCGCATGGGCATAGGACTTTATTAACTGAGAAGTCGTATCTTGTGAACAATCATCTAGGACAATGATTTCAAGCTTAGGGTAATCAGAAGCTAAAATACTATCCAAGCAACTTGCGAGAGCAAAGGTTTCGTTACGCGCCGGCACACATATACTGACTGTTGGTAAATCTTCGAGTGACCGCTTTTTGTAGTAGTATTCCTTTAGCCGGTAGCGCAACAGCGCCACACGCAGCCGTAAAAGTGCGGCGATAGTGAAAATACTTGCCCCAACCAAAACACTCCAGAGCAATAGTATTTGTGGAACATAAAGCAAGAAATAAGCCCCTGCAAGCACTGCGCCAATTCCACCCGTATTTATCGCAGTTGACCACGCCGACGCTCGGCGAAACACGCGAACCGCGACAAAAATCATAAATAGTTCAATATAAAAGATTAATAAAAAGTGCCACACAAAAACCGACGCCAGCCACAAGAAGGGGATACTCACGGCGAGCATCAGTAGTGCAAACGAAGCTAAAAGGTACTGCACCGTCCGAAAGCGTTTTGCCAGCAAAACAGATAACAAAGCTAGGAATGCCGCTGCGACTGCTATTCCCCAGAGTGCCCACATATGCATAGTTTTATCGTATCATAATGTTAGCGAGAAGCCGAATCACACCTTCCCTAGCTTACGACTATCCGAGCTCCCCTGGCAAAAAATCACAGCGCTTCCTGGTCTTGGCGAGGACAGTCCCAGTATAATATGCTGGGACCGATCCCTGAAACGGGTCGCATTGCAGCCAACCAAGAAGTGCTGTGATTCTTGACGAGACGGGAGTGAGGCGGCCGTAAGCTAGGGAAGGTGTGATTCGGCCTATAAAATAGTTGCAATGCTCCAAGCTTTAGTCTATAATTGACTTGACTCCTGCAGAAGAAACTGTAGGATTTTTTAATTTGAGGAGAATAAACGGTGGCAAAATCGCAACCAAAGAACGAAGCTACCGATGTTGCAAAAAAGCAGGCAACTGAGGAAACTTCTCCAGCAAAGACTAAGAAGACTAAAAAACAGCGCAAGGGAATACTCAGGATTCTCTTTACGCCTTTTGTCGCACTAGGCCGCTATTTTAAAGGTGCCTGGCAGGAGCTTCGGCAGGTACGGTGGCCCACCCGCCGTGCAACATGGGCATTAACACTTGCAGTGATCCTATTCACCGTGTTTTTTGTGATTATTATTGTGGCGCTCGACAGCGCCTTTCAGGAACTATTTAAGAGGATTTTACTATAATGGTACGCAAACGATATGATTCCACCCGGCACTGGTACGCTATTCACACTTATGCCGGATACGAAGAAAAAGTAGCCGATAGTGTTCGTCAGCGTATCAACGCGGTTGACATGGCTGATAAAATTTTTGATGTCTTGGTACCAAAAGAAAAGCAGATCGAGATCAAAAACGGCAAACGTAAAGTTGTCGACAAAAAGATCTTCCAAGGTTATGTTTTGGTGGAAATGAAAATGACCGAAGATGCTTGGTATATTATCCGTAACACCCCTGGCGTGACTGGTTTTGTGGGTAGCGGAACTAACCCAACACCAATGAGCGATCAAGAAATTGCCAAAATTAAAAAGCGTATGGGCGTGGAAGACCCACGGCACCATATTGACTTTAAGGAAGGCGAAGTCGTGAACATTGTTGATGGGCCATTCAAAGGCTTCGATGGCACTATTAATGAAATCGATACCCAAAAAGGCAAGATTAAAGTGCTCGTTAGTATGTTTGGCCGTGATACGCCAGTCGAGCTTGACGTGTTGCAAGTTAACAAAATTTAAGGTATAATACCACTCGTTACGCACTCTGCAAGCAGAGTAAAAGGAAGTATATAAATTATGGCAAAAAAAGTTATCGGAAACCTCAAACTCCGTATTCCTGCCGGCAAAGCAACCGCTGGGCCACCGGTAGGTAGCACATTGGGTCAGTGGGGCCTCAACATGATGGATTTCATTAATCCATTCAATGAAGCAACGAAAGATCTTATGGGTAAGGATGTTATTGTTCACCTAAAAGTGTACGAAGACCGTACTTTCGAGTGGAAGAGCCTCGGCCAGCCAGTTGATGACATGATCCGCGAGAAAGTGGGCATCAAAAAAGGCTCTGGCACACCACACACCGAAAAGGTAGGCAAGATCACTCGTGCCCAGCTGGAAGAAATTGCCGAAGCCAAGAAAGATATGTTGAATGCTATCGACCTAGAAGGTGCCGTCAAGACCGTCGCTGGCACAGCACGTTCTATGGGTGTGGAAGTAGCTGAAGAGTAAATTCCAAAAAGAATTACGAAGAATGTCGCGAAAAACCGCGACATTTTTTATTTAAATTCAAATCGTTCCGCCGACCCACTTCGCCATTGAAGGGGTCGGCGGCATTCATCCGACCAGTGAGAGTGCAACGCCTATCGAGCACACAGCTGCGGGCCGGGCGTACCGCACCATTTCGCGCGGGACACTCCGCGGCCCCTTCTTCACCCACGCATCTGTTGCAATGGTAAAGAATAGCGAAAGCTGGTGGAGCGACATCACGAGCGTCGGTCGGCCCGACGACTCAATTGCCCACAGTAGCGTGGAGGCCGACATCGGAATAAGGATCGCGGCCAGCAGTAGGGGAGTGAACTTGAATCGCGATGTCGCTTGCTGCTTTTTCTTTACGAGGCTCACTGCGATAGCGCCAATGCTCATCAGAAGCGCAGGAACGATGAGCCGTATCGGCACGTAGTTGGTGGTCGATATTTCTTCCACCACCACAGCATCGAGACCGCCACCGGCCCCAAAGGTGAGCGTCGCCGCCACCGCGCCAATCCAGGCCAGGCGACGTCGAGCAATTGACTTCTCCTCTTCTACCAGGGGCGTTTCGGACGGAGCATCTTCGTCTGCCTGCTTTCGCTGAAGGCGCAATTCGATGAGCTTCGCATCGATAACACCCGTGATGATCGTTGCCGCACCAAGCACCAGCAGCCACGTGATGGCTTCGCCGAGCAGCCAGGCTGACACAAAGGCCAGCGGTACAATCCGCAGCGTAAAGAGTATTGCGAAGTAGGTTCCTCCAATCACTGGGATGCACATGAGCATCAGCGGGTTTGCGATGGCGTACATCAACACTGCGCCAGCGATGAAGCCCAGCACTTTCGCGTTGAGTCCGTCTACTGCCGTGAACTCTGGGCCTTTCGGAAGCATAATGACTGCAGTGAATATCACCGCCGCCGCAACACTTACAAGAATCGACGCCAGCAGGCTTTGGAGCAAACGACGTGCCCCTATTTTGGCTTGCACTACGGGTATAGGACCCTGCAGAGCAAGGCTGACAAGCAGCAGTGCCAGCACCTCATGGTCCTCTCTCTCGACGAATGAACCGCAGAGTATTATATAAGCAAAAGGTTGGTATGTCAATGTAGTCAGAAACCCAAACCTCAAACCCACTCCTGGGTCCTGTCACCCGGTCCGCCGGACACCCCCCCGTAGTGGGGCTTGAGGTTCAGGTAGCTACAGTATTTGTTGCCCTACATATTTTTGAAGCTATTCTCCCGGTTTGGCAACCAACACCTATACATAAATTTAAGTTGTAAAAACTGCGCTTTAGCTTGACCGGTTAACAATACCACAGCGTATAATGTATACAGGTCATGAGAGTACTGGTGGAGACCTTTTTACTAACAGACCTTGTAACAAACAGCAAGCAAACACACTGGCGCAGCCATTAAAGCGCTAAGCGTCCCTGCTTTCTACATATTCAAAGCTACTTCAGGCGTACAGCAAAAAGCGTGCGGTGTTTTTTGCGCCTCGTAGTTCTTACTCCAAAATCCGCAGGCTGACCACATATTCTTGATGTCAGTTTCTTTTTATAACCAAAAATCAATCTTTTAAGGAGTAGAATATGTCACAATCAATTACCATTAACAGTCCAGTTGACGTGACCGCAGTTGGGTTTGGGCGCGATATGTGCGCCTATCCGCGGCGTATCGAATTCGGCGGCACCAGCTACAGCTTTATCGATGCTGGCTTGCGCGCTGTCGTGCAGCGTGAAGGAAAGATCTCGCAGATTTTCACCATGAGCGACGGCACGCGGGAATACCGGTTGCGAAGCTGTGGCGATACCTGGACGTTACTGAGTATGACTCAGGCATAAACAAAAAGGCTCAAAAGAGCCTTTTTGTTTGACGACTCCGAGTCGTCGCTGTCGTCGGACATCTCCGCCTCCAATCACTAGCGTTTTTTACTATATCATGATATAATGGAATAACAAATATCAGGTTGGGAGGCGAAAAGCCGCTATCACCACAGAAAGGATTATAATTCTATGGCAAAAAAAGCCGAGCTGCTCGAGAAAGCAGCTGCACAAGGTCTAGAGGTGACCGAGAAAAACACCATTGCGGAAATTGAAGCCGCTTTGAAGGCTGCAAGCGAAAACAACGAAGCGCCAACAGAAGCCGAAGAAAGCAAAAGCGAAGCACCAAAAGTTACCAAAGCAGGTAAACGAAGTGCCAAAGCAATTGCTGAGGCTGAGGCAGAAGCAGCTCGCCAAGCCCGTAAAGAAGCTGGCGACACTACTCAAGTTGACGAATCAGGCGCGGCTATTATCAAGAAAGGTCCGAAGCCAGTCACTCGACCAAAAATTGAGCGCCGCTCTAAAGCCTACCGTAAAGCTGCTGAATTAGTAGAAAAGGGCAAGGTATACACACCAAGCGAAGCCTTCGAACTTGCCACTAAAACAGCAACCACAAAATTCGACAGCAGCGTGGAAGTCCATGTAACACTCGGTGTCGACCCGCGTCAGGCTGACCAAAATATTCGCGCTACCGTAAGCTTGCCGCATGGAACCGGTAAGGCAATCCGAGTTGCCGTATTCGCACCAGAAGACGAGCACAAAAAAGCCAAAGAAGCAGGCGCCGATGTTGTCGGGGCTGAGGATTTCTTGAAGCAACTCGATAAAGAACAGCTCGATTTTGACGTACTGATTGCAACGCCGCAATTCATGCCACGCCTTGGTAAATACGCTCGACTCCTTGGTCCGCGCGGACTCATGCCAAACCCTAAATCTGGCACCGTTGCTACCGATGTTGCAAAAGCAGTCACCGAGGCGAAAGCCGGTAAAGTAGAATACCGTGTTGATAAGCAAGGCATCGTTCACCTTTCTATCGGTAAAGCCTCTTTTGGCGCCACCAAACTGCATGAAAATGCCAAAGCTTTCCTGGATAGCCTGCAAGCTCAAAAGCCATCCAGCCTTAAGGGTACATATATCAAGTCAGCTAGCGTAAGTACTACCATGGGCCCAGGGATTAAGCTCGAAGTCCACTAAACAATCTTTAAAGATAAGAAATCTGCATTCTGAGAATGCAGATTTTATTTTACAAAAAGGGCACAGAGGCCCGCGCGGCTTGGTGCCACGCGGACCCCTATAGCGCGGGAAGCGTGACAACATCGCCCTTGAGGAGCGCCTCCGTGAGCGGGGACTCCGACGGGAATGTCGTAACGAAACCAGCGACTCCCCATTCCGGATAGGCCCAATAACTGGCATACGGCGGCACGCCATACTCTTGAGCCGTCTGTACATATTCTTCAGGCTTGACCTTCACCCAACTTTCTTCTGATAGGTCGAGGTTAAAGCTGAGATAGCAGTAGTAGCCACTCATCAGCCTGAGCTCTTCTGAGCCGAGCGGGCTTTCGTAGGTATGCACAATGCTGTTACATCCCACACACCGCGCCATGACGCGAGTAAACCCTTGGTGCACTTTCTTCCACTCGAGGTGGAACTCGCGGCCACAGCAGCAGGGACGAGCCCAAGACCCATCACCTGCGAGCTCATTGCAGCTTTTACACAAACGTCCTTGCTCCTTACGCCTCCTGGTCTTTAGGTAGAAGTACACCAGTTGCATCACGATGATTAGCGACGCAGTTGCACCCACAGCGCGAGTCAGCACGTCGACCCAGTCCGGCTGTAGTGCCGACCGGGTAGTGGCGCTGACGTACGATGCCGCTCCAATCAAAATGAGTTCGGACGACATCTCTTCGATCCGGCGCGCCTTAAAGTTGCGCCAAATCTGCCGAGGTAGCACCCACAACTGGTACGACAGAGCCGACGACAGGGCAGCTGTGTCCCAGAACCCCAAGTGCCCTAGGGAAAGCAGCCACACCAAGCCGTAGGCGATGGTCAGAACAACTGCGCTTTCAGTGATCAACCTCCCCAGCTGGACCTGCGGTTCTTGCTCGACGACATGATCTTTCGAAGATACAGCCACAACCTTCCTCTCTCCGGAATAGGTTATTTTTATAATACAATAATAATATATATCTGTCTATAGTACTTCTCTTGGAGTCGCGTAAAGCTCTCGATTTATCGCCTTCATTATGGCATACTAAAAGAGTCAACCAACGCTTATGCCAAGGAGGGGCGTGTTTAGAGTGAGTATACAACTGCAATGAGTGTTTATAGTAATACTGAGATAAAAGCGGCCATCAAAGATGGAACAATCGTATCCGTTCCTTACAATGAAGCGCATGTCAGCGAAGCAAGCCTCGATTTCACCCTTGGCTATTATTTTTACAAGCAAGAGTACGAAGAAGACGCAAGCGTGTATAATCCGTTCGACAAATCAGATGTCGATCGCTACTTTAAGGGGCCGCTAGAAGCCATCCCACATCAAGAGTGGTGTGAAAAGTACGGCTACAAGCTATTCCATAATATCCCCGAAGACCACCCGATTATTGTCCTCCGGCCGGGCGAGCGTATCCTGGCTCATACCCATGAGTTTGTTGGCATCCGTGCACATGGTGGTGCTGCGCAGGTACATTCCCGCAGTAGTTGGGGGCGTAATGGCGTCGCGGTGTGTTTTGACGCTGGCTGGATTGACCCCGGTTATATTAACCGCATTACCCTGGAAATTTATAATCTTAATATGCACGAATCAGTTGTATTGCCAGTCGGTGAGCGAATCGGACAACTTGTCTTTCACAAAACCGGGCCAGTGGAGGGCGATTACAGCTATGGCCGCAAGGGCATGAGTGGTAAGTATCAGCACACTGACAATCTTGAAAAGCTCATTAGTACCTGGTCGCCTGAACAAATGCTGCCACGCGCTTATAAGGATACACGCCAAAAACCGTCCGTTATAGAAATGTTACCGGTAAATATCAAGTAATAGAGTATGCAAACAGAAGGTAAATACGTTGTTATTGAAGGCCACGACGGTACGGGGAAATCCACCCAGGTAGCTTTGTTGCGTGAGAAGCTGCGAGAACAGGGGATAGAATCCGTCGAAATGCATGAGCCTGGTGGCGTGCCAATTGCTGATCAACTGAGAACTATCGTTAAAAATGGCACACTCGAGCGCGATGCCCTAACTAACTTGCTGCTTTTTACGGCTGCCCGCCGCGAGATATGGCAGCAACTGGCTGAACCTGCGCTAAAGGAGGGGAAGTGGGTAATTGCTGCGCGTAATTGGTATTCCACCTTGGCGTATCAAGGATACGGGGAAGGCTTAGCACTCTCACGAATTACTGAGGTTACCCGTGAATTTACTAGTGAGCATTACCTAAAGCCGGACCATGCATTTATACTGACGCTCAATAGTAATACAGCCGAGCGGCATCGCCGTATCTCTGCTCGAGGTGAAGTAGAAACGCCTGACCATTTTGAGTCTCGCAGCGAGGCATTCCAGCAAGCAGTGAACGAAGCCTACAAAAAAATTGCAAAAACGTACAATATACTTACTATCGATGCCGAACAAAACCGAGAGGCGATATGCCAAGAGCTGTGGCGAAGCATTAGTTTCTCTACCGAATAAACAGATAAATTACGCAGCTTCTCTGGCTATTTGCGATTCTTTATTTTCGTGCACGCAATAGCTCAAGCTCGTTTGAATAGAATCGTCATACGTTTGCCACAAAGCAGCCAACAAAGGAAAACCTTCCACTCCTTTTGGATCTTCCAACTTCAACTGATAATGCAAATCTTCGTCAATTTCAATCTGATACACCCGGAAAGCATTTTTTACACCCTTTCGCCCTATATCTTCACGCAGCGTATACGAAAACCAAAGCCGTCCCTGCTGTTCCATTGGGTCGCTGTCGTTTTCATGAATGGCAATCGCATCTGTCATATTGTAGCCGAGTGCTTTGAGGCGTTCCCGAAAAGTAAGATATTCGGGGGCAGCATCATGCAATTCTCGCGCGCCTACGACTGGTGCAAAGAGACTGCGTTTTTTCTGCAACGTTCTATCCGTTATTTCATGTACTGGTTGCGTCACGCTGTCCAAACCTAAATAAGTCCACTCAGCTGCGGACATAACACGCTCGCCGGTATTCACCGGTACTTCAAAATCTGGCCTACGCAAATCCATAAACTAACTACTCACAATAACATAAATTAATTAATTTTGCAAGTAGGCAGCTCGGCAGGTAAAACACTTGCATATATACCCCTCATGGGCGTATAATCTATTCATCGCACATTTCCATGCGGCGTTTATAACTATACGCCCCATGAAGAAGTGTGTGCTTTTGCTTTCAAAAGGAGGGGGATTATGTCTGAAAGAGCTTCACAGCATCAAGCGGCTATGGAAAGACTCGAGAGAGAAGTGCGCACGCACTACACCGAAGCGGCGGAAATAGTAAGTGAGGTTACAGGGCAAGACCCCGATAGCATTACACAGGAAGCATGGGCACATCTTGCTCCACAAGAGATACAACTCGGCGATCCAGATGGCATTCCACTCAGCCGTTTTGTGAGTGGTCCCGAAGGGGAAGTAGCATACGGCGGAACACGAACTTCCGAGTATACAAATATAGGCGATTTTGCTTCTGACGGCGGTCGCCTAGCGGTTGGCATGGAAGAAAAGAATAAGTTAGCGGGGTTGGCAGCAAGAGGCGGCAAAACTATCCGTGCCCGTAGTTATCGTGGGTTACCATACGACGAGAAAGAGCGTGATATTGCAAAAATTCAACAGGGTATGCAAGACGCTAACCAAAGCAGTCATCTCCTCCACAAGCCTGCACCAGATGTTGGTACCAGCGCTATGCATCCTGACGGGACGCATAATTTAATGGATCATTACGCGCGTATGCACCACGAAAATAACCCTGAGGACCCTTATTGGCAAGCAGTCATTACCGGCAAGCACGAATTAGGGAGGATTGATTTTCGCGAAGCATCGACTGGCTTTGGTACTCATGAAGCCGCCGAATTTGTCCGCCAAAAGCTC
Source organism: uncultured Candidatus Saccharibacteria bacterium (assembly GCA_964599775.1). Taxonomy (GTDB): domain Bacteria; phylum Patescibacteriota; class Saccharimonadia; order Saccharimonadales; family Saccharimonadaceae; genus CAZRGZ01. The sequence continues at coordinate 29,249 of CAZRGZ010000001.1, forward strand.
GGCATCGAAAATGCCGATACCATCATTCTTGGGTTTGGCAATGTTGGCGGGATGCATGCACTTTGCGCCACTAAAAACGAACACATGCGCGTGCAGGGTATTACCGACTGGGATGGTGCGCTTATGATGAAAGATGCTCGTGACCCACGGGGCATTTTTATTGATGAATGGACTTTTAAGAACATTGCGACGAACGGTAACTTTGCTCAAGATGAGCGGTTTGCCCATTTCGAAGGAAGTAAACTAAAAGCTGTGCAAGCACGGTTACTGCAAGAATATGGCATTGTCACAGATTATGCTGAAGATAATGAGCTGCCACTGAAATATAAAACAGATATTCTGGTACCTGCCGCTCTCGGTGGCACCATCCATAAGGGTAATATGCAGCGAGTCGCTCATAATTGCCGGGCGCTCGTCGAGGCCGGCAACGATGCATTGACCACAGAGGCTATTGGGTACTTGCAAAATAGGATTCATTACTATCCTGCGGGCGCGGCTAACTTTGGTGGGGTTGTTATATCTGACCAAGAACGACATGCCAATATAGCTTCCGCCGAAGGAAAAGAATACGACACCAGCAACGAACATATGCAATCTATTGTGCAGGGCAAGATAAGGGAAGTAGCTCATGCTATAGAAGGTATTACCGAAAGGATGGGTCACCACGGTATTCGAGTGAGCCCACGCCAAGCGGCAACTATTCTTACTATGTCGCGTATGGGGCTGCAATCAGTTCGCCGCCTCGAACTATAGCTATACCTATTGACTCGCGCACAACATTCAGCTATAATATTTTCAGACATTGCCATAGACAGTAGCTGTTCACACGAACTTAATTTGCTACCGAGGAATGAAAATACATATTTCAACCCCCTGCGAGAAGTCTTTGGTAATGCGAGAACTAAAGACTTTTTCTTTTGTTCTCGAATTATCGAACATTCACATCATCTGGTCGAATAACACAATCAAAGAGAAAGGATCTTTTATGGCTATAACCCGCGATAAAAAGAACGCTTTGGTTGCCGAAATGAGTGAAACTTTGCAAAGCGCCAAGATGACTGTCTTCGCACAGTATCAAGGCCTAAGTGTTGCCGAAATGCAGCAACTTCGTGCAGCAGCGCGCGAATCTGGCGTTACCTTAAAGGTGGCGAAGAACCGTCTCGTGCGAGTTGCAATGTCTCAGCTTGATACTTACAAAGATGTCGATACTTCTGCCTTGCAGGGTCAGCTTATCTATGCTGTATCAAGCGAAGATGAAGTGGCGCCAGCTCAGGTATTGCACGAATTTGCTAAAAAGCACCCTAGTATTCAGTTTGCTGGTGCTTTCTCTGGCGAAGGCGCATTACTCAGTGCTGACGAAGTCAAGGCACTGGCTGTACTGCCAAGCAAAGAACAACTCATTGGCGGCGTGGTATCGCAACTACTTTCACCGGTCAACGATATTACCAACGCACTTTCCGGCAACTTACACGCCCTACTTGACGGCGTAGAAGCAAAAGCAACTAGTTAACAATAGAAGAAGGAGTCACTAAAATGGCTGATGTAAAGAAACTTGCGGAGGAGCTGACAAAGCTTACTGTACTCGAGGTAAACGACCTCAAAAACGTACTAAAAGAAGAATATGGCATTGAACCAGCTGCAGCCGCTGCTGTAGTTGCTGGTCCAGCTGCTGGCGGCGATGACGCTGGTGCTGGTGCTGAAGAGCAAACTGAATTCACCGTTACCCTAAAAGAGGCTGGCGGTCAAAAAGTAGCTGTTATTAAGGCAGTGAAAGAACTGACTGGTCTTGGTCTTGGCGAAGCAAAAGCTCTTGTAGACGGCGCTCCAAGCCCAATCAAAGAAAAGGTCAGCAAGGACGACGCGGAAGCAGCCAAAAAAGCTCTAGAAGAAGCTGGCGCAACTGTAGAAGTAGCTTAGTTACCTTAAAATTCGACTGGATTTTGTGACGTGAAGAACACCCTTTTAAAGGGTGTTCTTTTATATTGACATCTACAGTACAGCTATTAAGGGTTTATCTAGTATAATCAGCTTATAGTTGTACTACGCGAACAAGATGATCCGTACAAATTCAAAATGGCGTTTAAGTCACTTCTTTTCAACAACCCAGCGTTCAAGGCGCTCACAACCGATGACGTGCTGAAAGCGCTTCCCGAAGGAGTTATGTATACAAAATATTTTGCCGAATCTGAATTAAAAATCCCCCTTGATAATCCACAGGATACCATAGCGATTATTGAATTCTATCTTAATAAACCTTGGGACGAGATTCCAAAGGATATGCAACATGATATACAGCAATTTATTAAGAGCAAGCGTGGATTGTTTAAACAAATAGACAGTATAGCGGTTATTCCGGCAGCGGCGGAGTGACGGAAAAGGCTGTGGTACGGCTGCGCGGATTGAGCAACGACTAGGGCTTTAGATATCTCGAACTTCGATAACCCCACTCAGCTTGAGCGGCGGGCTGATAGGTGTTTCCGTGTGGCTAGCTTTTAGCATAAAAACTGATTCGAACGGTTCAATACCTTTGCGCGATGAAAGCGTGATGTGTGGCACGCCATACGTATCAGGTAGATTGTGAGTGCGAACGCGCACCGCTTCTACATCATCGTTAAAGGCATGAGCATAGGCTTCGACCTCGTGATGCGTCCCAGCGAGCTTATCTACCATTTCTTGTGGTAGGTTTGCTTTTAGCGTGACGTGATGATAAAACTCCTGCGTATATTTGGATGGGAAAGCTTTGCGTAGACTTTCGCGACTGGCGTGGTCGAGCGCAAGCCACATCATCGTTTTTTTACGGTGCTTTACCCAGTATTTTAAATATTCCTCGGCTACTTTTATATTGATCGGTAGCTGCATGGCCGCATTAATGAAAATAGGATTCACCTTGGCTTCAGTCATTTTCTTTTCTAGTGCCTTTTGCTGCCCTGCAACTTCGGCGTCAGTTTCGCCAGTGGCAGCAATTTCGGTTTTACTAATACTATCGGGCAAGAAAAGTAAACCAATTTCCAAAGCAAAATCTGGGTATTGCTGTTGAATAGTCTGTACGCCATCTTTAAATGCTTGGCTTTGAGTGAAAGTAATAGTGTAACCAGTTTTTTTGGCTTTTCGGCGTATTTTACCAAGTTCGTAGTGTAACTCTGCTGTGCGCGCAATGTATTCAATCTGAGCTTCGGTGAGACTGTACGTTTTTAGCAGCGGCTTGAGTGTTGTACGTATTAGTTGGCCAGAAAAGGCTTCGTGGTCTCTAAAGCCCTTACCAGGTTGTCGGGCGGCAAATTTACCAACATCGTGGAGTACTGCTGTTACCTGTAGTAAGTCCCATTTTGACTTGCCATCAATTTGTGCAAGCAGCACTTTTTGTATTTCGTGCCATAGGCTCCACTTTTGCAGATACGCCGGCACTTCATGCGCAAGAATCTGCTGAAACCGCTCGGAATGGGTGATTATCCCAAACTGGTGCCAACGCGTTTCGTGCTCGGCTGGGTCGTCAGGGTGCCGTGCAAAAGATTGATTAGCCGGCAAAGACATATCCTGATACTGCTGAATAATTTGCCTTGCAACAGAGGGGTACTCATCGAGAATTGCTTTCACTATTTCGGTAGTGTGCGGGTCAATCTTCATCATCCTCATTATAGCAGTAAATGAGATCCCGGTTCAGTGCTTCGTACCTATACCTTTTAACGGCAGCGTTTTTTTATATGAGTTTGCCGCATACACTCTCTCAAGGTAGGTTAGCTGGTCTGGCGTTGCTGGGCAGGGGATAGCGGCGCCCTGTTTTGCCTGCAAGAAAGCATCTACCACTTCAAAAGGAATATCGGCCATTCGCTGCGGGCGACCACAAGCTGGGTCGGCACGGTGGCTCGAAGCAATAATTTCTGCGGGCACTTCGACGTATCGGCACAGCTCCATTACTTGACTCTTCCAAAGCCCAGCAAGCGGGAGTATAGCAGCAACCCTACTGGCATGGCTAAACGTGCCCAATGTATCCTCTGTTTTATTACGCGAACCAACAAGAATACGGTTTTCTTGAATACTGACGTTCAAAAAGTGTGCCCAGCGTTCTATTTCCGGATGCTTTGCTGCTAACTCCGCGTCGCTATACATTACCTGGCCAATCTGCTCGAACCATTCACTCGCCCGCAAATCCGTCCCAATGAATATTCCCTTTGCTTGGCCAGGCAATGCTTGATTGTACAGCCAGTAACAAAAAGCGCTGTCCGAACCACCACTGATGGGAATAAGCACCTTCGCACCTTTGGGTGTTGTAGATGTGATCCATTTTAAGAGAGAATCAATGGTTTGCTGGTGATTCATATTGCACCTCCACTTAAAATTAATGGGTTACCACTTAGTGACGGCGCTTCGCCAGCACACACAAATTCCACCGTGCGTGCTATTTCGTTTTCGTGAATAATCCGCCACTGCGGGTTTGTCCGCGCGACTATTTCGCGGGCTTCACTGTTGCTAATACGCTTACGAGCTGCCACACCATTAATTGTTCGTTCCGTCATGTCGCCTTCCACAAAGCCTGGGCAAATCGGTACCACAGAAATGCCGTGCTTACCATACTCGAGCGCCAGGCTTTTTGCTAACCCAACAACGGCATGCTTACTTGCGGTGTAAGCTGCTTCATATGGATATGCCTTAACGCCGGCAAGGCTGGCGATAAAACAAATAGTACCCGACCGCTGCGCCATCAGAGAAGGGAGAGCAGCCTGAGCGAAATTAAAACTCCCGCTTAAATTCGTCGCTAATATCTGCGACCACTGATCAAATGACAGTTCATGGGTCGGGCTACTTTTGCCAATACCAGCGTTGCAAATAACATTTTGCACTTTCCAACTGTTTTCTTGTAATCGCTGCATTGTCCGCTGTGCGGTGGAGGGTTGCGCCACATCACCTACAACATAGTCAGCCGTACCGCCAGCATCCGTCATAGCACGGCAAGTTTCACGCAAATTGCTTTCAGTGCGCCCCACTATTAGAACAGGGGAGTGCTGAGCCATTTTTAGACTTATTGCTTTTCCGATACCGCGCCCGCCGCCTGTGATAACTGTGGCTGATTTCATGCAATGTTCCTTACTTAGTGTTGTTCATACACTAAATGTAACATGCATTATTGTAAAAGTAAACGTATTTTTTACACTTTCTACAAAATACGGTATAATGAGATTCATGAAAGTGTACAAACCACCTATTGTGACTGTTGATGGCCTGATTTTCCGGCTTGTTAAAAACACACTTTGCGTACTTCTTACACGGCGCCAACACGAGCCGTACCTAGGCTATTGGTCGCTACCGGGCGGTTATGTATCGTACGACGAAACAAGCATACAGGCAGTAAGACGCATTCTTGATGCGAAAGCTAATATCAAAGAGGCGTCCCTACGCCATATCGAGCAGCTATATACTTTTGACACCCCAGCAGTAAGGGGTGGCAATGCTATTTCTATTGTGTACATGGGGCTCTCATGGACCGATAGCCCGCCGTTACACACAGAATATCAAGCTTTTTTCCCGGTAACTGATTTACCAGAGCTCCCATACGAACATGCAAAAATTATCCAATTCGCGCATGAAAGATTACGTAGCAAAGTCACCTATAGCAACATTGTATTCGCATTGCTGCCACCTGAATTTACCTTTACGCAGCTCCAGGAATCATACGAGATTATCCTCGGTAAAAAGCTCGATAAGCGCAACTTCCGTAAAAAGTTCCTACAGCTCGGGCTTATAGAAGAAACAGGTAAGTCGCACCAAGATGGCGCACATCGGCCTGCTCGGTTATATCGTTTTACTAAGCAGTCGTTGCAGCAACTTTCACGTAACTTTGAGTAGTTCCTCTTCTTTACTCTCTGTTTTAATTTTTTTATGATGATAAATACGTTGCGTATATAGCTTCTTAGGAGGCGGCGTGCCAAAAGTCCGCAAAATCCAACCATCAGAAGTCAAAAGGGAAAATGGAAGGATATACGTGAAGAAAGGCAAAAGGTGGGTTCCTGTCGACCCAGATACTACGCGACCTAGCAACAATCGCGCCTTCAGGGACCAGGATGGTCAAAAGTATACGCTGCCACGCTAAAGCTATCTGAGCAACACCCGGGCCGTTGCCAGCGGTCCGGGATCGCACACTGAGTAGAAAATAACAACACCCGCAAATTGGTATCTGGCACGCCTGTGGATAAACGATTGACACTTTTTGGAATCGGTGATATGCTCTTAGCAGTATTACTTAAACGAAAACAGACAAAGGAAATTGCGAGTCATGTCTGATTTACCAGAAAAACAAATCAAGCGGCTGAAGTCACTCATACAAGACGCAGAAACCAACCTAGCCGCTGCAAAAGAGCTACTTATTAGTCTCGTAGGGGAGGATGAAATCGTTTCACGGGGCGCACGCGAAGAGATAACAGGCAAGGTGATTGAAGGTGTGTTTGATGGCCAAGCTATGATTGGGCCAGACGGCAAGACCTACCCCGTACCTGCCAACTACGCAAGCAAGTCTAAACTTGTAGAAGGTGATATATTAAAGCTTACCGTCACTGAAGATGGTAGCTTTTTGTACAAACAGATTGGCCCTGTGCCACGCAAGCAAATTATTGGCACCCTAACACAACACGACGGCGCTTACTATGTTGAGGCGAACGGGCGCGAATACCGAATTCTTCTTGCTAGTGTAACGTATTTTAAGGCAAATCTGGGCGACCAAGTTACTATTATCATCCCTGAAGATAATCCTGACGCCACATGGGCAGCAGTTGAAGCGGCTTTATAACCTACTCGAAACTTAATGGACGTATTACGGCATCATCCGTATTTTCTTTATGTACAAGAAAGAGTACCCCCTCATTCTAAAGTGGTATAAGAACAAAAAATTCGCTATACTGGAAGAAATGCGGAGAGGGAGTAAAAGATGAGCCAAGCGCTCTATAGGAAATATCGTTCTAAAAATTTGGGTGAAATAGTTGGCCAAGAGCACATTACCGACGTGCTTACTCAAGCATTGGCACAAGAACGAATAAGTCACGCCTTGCTTTTTACGGGGCCACGTGGGGTGGGCAAAACCAGTATTGCCCGCATTTTGGCACACGATATTAATGCGCTGCCCTACGCAGATGAAGTGACTCACCTCGATATTATCGAGATTGATGCCGCCAGCAACCGCCGTATCGACGATATTCGCGAACTACGCGAGAAGGTTCATATTGCCCCGACAAGCGCAAAATATAAGGTATATATCATCGACGAAGTCCACATGCTCACTGGTGAAAGCTTTAATGCGCTGCTAAAAACCCTTGAGGAGCCGCCTGCTCATGTGGTATTTATTTTAGCTACCACAGAGGTACACAAACTGCCAGCAACCATTATTAGCCGTACCCAACGGTTTCATTTTCGGCCCGTTGCAATCAGTAAAGTAGTAGAGCACCTAAAAAATATCGCCGGCTTAGAAAACATTAAGATTGATGATGCAGCTCTTCAGCTCATTGCCGAGCACGGCGAAGGCAGTTTCCGTGATAGCATTAGCCTGCTTGATCAACTGGCAGCGCTTTCCGGGGATGCGCCTATTTCTTCTCAACTCGTCGAAACAACACTTGGCCTGGCGCCAAAAGAAACCATTCACGCGCTAGCGCAGGCCGTTGTTACTCAAAAGCCAAAAGAGGTCATAGATCTACTGTCGGAACTTGAAAACGCTGGCACTTCACCCATTGTACTTACCCAACAACTGATTGGCATACTACGCACCGAACCAGCACATTTTCCTTTGATTGATACGCTGCTTGAAGTGCCAAAATCGCACCATCCACAAGTTAAACTGCTCACTACATTGGTGGCATATGCGTCGAAAAAGCCGACAGCTAAAACGGTTGCTACTGTTGCGACACCACCAGTGCAAGTTGTTTCTGAAACTATACCGACGCCAGCGGCTAAACAGGCGACCCCACAAGCTGCCATCGCACCCAAAGCGCCGCAAAAAGCCAGCGGTCATAAAGCACCAAAAAACATCGACTGGCCTGAGGTACTCGAGTTTGTGCGGCAGAAAAACGTTCCCCTCTACAGTGTTTTAAAGCATGGTAAGGCCGAGTACGAGAAAGGTGTGCTGACGATTTATTTTGCCTACGAGCTACACCGCAAAAAGCTGGATAACGCAAAATATAGTAGTCAGTTCACCGCGTGTCTTGCTGAGCTTTACAATGCCAGCCCCGAAGTGAAAACCATTGTAGGCACGCCACCGCTTAAAGACGAAACAGCAGCATCAGTTGCTGCTATCATGGGGGGAGGGGAGGCTGTCGATGTCTAAAAGCCAGAAAAAAGTTGAGGCTAAAATTCCACCACAGAACCTCGATGCTGAAAAGAGCCTTCTTGGCGCAGTACTTATAGATGAAGATGTGCTGGCAAGCATTTCCGATAAAATAAAGGCCCACGACTTTTACGATAAACGCCACGAAACCGTTTTTGATGCGATGATTCGCCTGTACGAGCGCCATCAACCGGTTGATTTGCTCACACTCAGCGATGAGTTAAAGCGCAAAGACGAGCTAGAGCTCGTTGGCGGGTCGGCCTATTTAACAGAGCTTACTAACTACGTACCGACAGCAGCACACGCCGAAGCTTATGCCGAAATGGTGGCGCAAAAAGCAGTGCGGCGACGGCTCATCAAAGCGAGCTCAGCGGTTGCCGAGCTAGGGTATGATGAAGAAAAAAGCATCCAGGAGTTACTTGGCACAGCGGAATCTGAACTTTTCGCAGTGAGCGATACGTCGTTGAAGCAAGATTTAACCAGTCTCGAGAACATCCTTACCGATAGTTTCGACCGCATGGAAGAATTACACCGTAACAAAGGCGCGCTGCGCGGCATCCCGACCGGATACCGCGACCTCGATAACATGACCGCCGGTTTACAACCATCGGACTTGATTATTCTAGCGGCGCGTCCGGCCATGGGTAAAACAACGCTTGTCACCAACCTTGCCTACAATGTTGCAACAATTGCGAAGAAATCTGTTCTATTTTTTAGCCTCGAGATGAGTAAAGAACAACTCGTTGATCGTATGCTGGCCGATGCTTCAGGGGTCGATGCCTGGAATATTCGCACCGGTAATTTAAGTGATGAAGATTTCGGCAAACTATCTGAAGCGATGGGAGAGATGGCTGAAGCACCCATCTACATCGATGACACCCCTGGTGTGACCGTTCTCGAAATGCGCACTAAGGCACGCCGCGAAGCCCACAATAACCCATTAGGGTTAATTATCGTGGACTACTTGCAACTCATGCAACCGAGCGGGCGGAGCGATGGCAACCGCGTGCAAGAGGTGAGCGAGATTTCGCGGGGTTTAAAGCTTATTGCCCGTGAGATGAACGTACCCGTCATTGCGCTATCACAGCTAAGCCGTACAGTAGAAACCCGAACACCACAAATTCCTCAGCTGGCCGATCTTCGTGAATCTGGTTCGATTGAGCAAGATGCTGATATTGTGGCCTTTATTTATCGTGAAGAATATTACAATCCTGACACCGACCGGCAGCGTATTACCGACCTTATTATTGCTAAACATCGTAATGGTCCCGTGGGAAGAGTAGAGCTTTACTTCCACCCAGAACGCTTGCGCTTTATGTCGCTCGACAAGCAGCACGAATAAGGTTATACTTAAATACAACGTATGAGCTCAGCCATGAAGAAAAACGTTTTCACTGAATTGATTTTATATCGTTATCGTTACGCGATAGGGTATGGGGTATTCACACTAGCACTGATTAGCTTGTTTATTATCGCTGGGTTTTTCATTCCGGGGGGGCTCACAGAAGCAGAAATGCAAAGTGCGAGTACAAGCGCTTCGTTTTCTTTCACTAACTTTTCAACTTGGCCAATAGTTGATTTACCGTATCATCTTTTGCAAAAAGCAAGTATTGCTTTACTCGGCCTTTCAGATTTCTCTATAAAGCTCCCTTCGTTAATACTTGCACTTTTAACTGCTGTAGGCTTTTTGTTACTTTTACTACGTTGGTTTAAGCAAAATGTCGCTGTTCTTGCCTCTATCATTGCCGTCACAGCTAGCCAATTCCTAGTCATTGCGCAAGATGGAACTTCGGTTATTTTAATGCTCTTTTGGTCAACCTTCTTACTGCTGACGGCCACATATGTATCTATCAATCATAAAAAAGGGTTCTGGTGGAAGCTGCTTTTCTTTGCCTGTGCAGCTTTGAGCCTATACACGCCACTTAGCCTGTATGTTCTTGCCGCTATGGCAGCAGCGGTGGTACTTCATCCGCATCTTCGTTTTATGCTATTGAAACTTTCACCTTTGAAAATCGCGGCTTGCATCGTAGTCTCGAGCGTACTGCTCGTTCCATTAATCTGGCATCTCATCCAGTCGCCGCACACCCTATTCACGCTTGCTGGCTTACCGGATTCGTGGCTAAGCTGGGAACTTATTTGGGGTAATTTGCAGTATTTGGCACATGCACTTTTCGGTTTTATGGATCCGGTCGTTCGTCAGGAAGGGCTTTTGCCACTCTACGGCATCTCTGCGGCAGCACTTATGCTGCTAGGGCTCTTCCGGCTTATTGTTGACCACCATTCCGCACGCACGTATACAATTGGCTTGTGGTTAATCCTCCTGGGTGTCCTTCTTATATTACAACCGCAATATATTGCGATTATTTTCGTCCCTATGCTCCTTATGTTGGCCGTGGGTATTAATACACTTATTCAAGAATGGTATGGCCTCTTTCCCCGTAACCCCTATGCGCGTATCGCCGCTTTACTACCGTTGGTTATTCTACTCGGCGGTATCGTATTTACCGGCGTAGACAGATACACAGGCTCCTACCGGTACAGTCCAGCTGTTGGGCAGTACTACAGCAAGGATCTCTCGCTTGTCCGTGAACAACTAAAGCAAGATGCAGCGCCAGAAGTGCTTGTGGTTCCCCAAGAAGATCATGCCTTTTACAGTATTCTTACCAAAAAGCATCCGCAGCTGATCGTTACGACTAAAGCACCCCGCGAATCAACACCGATGATTATTGCGGCTGATATTATGGGGCCGTCTATTCGCCGCGTCTATGGCAACCCCAGCCAGCTGGTGGTCAATAGCTATAGCGATAATGCTTTACGGTTTTTTGTGTATAAGTAGCGCCTCAACCTCTGGGCCAGGCTCACCCTCTATGCTACAATAGTACAAGTAGAATTCTAGGAGGAAAAGACATGCTTGATCAAGCTAAGATGGTAATGAAGCTAAAAAAGGCACAAAAAGAACTCGCCAAAGAGATTGTCGAAGTTGAAGCAGGTGACGGGGCAGTGACTGTGCAGGTGAACGGTGAGCTAAAGCTCAAAAAGGTAAAAATCGACCCAGAACAAGTCGACCTCGACGATATCGCTGAACTGGAACGATGGATTGAAATTGCCGTCCGCGATGCCACTCAAAAAGCACAAGAAATTGCTGCCGAGAAGATGAAACCCCTAATGGGTGGTCTTGGTAATCTAGGTATGTAGCATCGGGGTATTTGTGAGCACGAAGTTACCCAAAGCACTGCTTGATGTCATTGAAGAGATTGGGAAATTGCCTGGCGTGGGGCCACGTACTGCCGAGCGATATGCCTATTATTTGTTACGGTCTGAACCACGTATCGCCAGCCGCATGGCTGAAGCATTTACAAAGTTGCACCACAATGTCAAATATTGCCCGGTTACCTTTGCGCTCATAGACGCCGCCGACGATGTATCGCCACTTTATACTGATGAAAACCGCAATAAAAAACTAGTTGCTGTAGTTGAAGAGCCACTCGATGTGATTGCACTCGAGCGAACGAATCAGTTCCAAGGCACTTACCACGTGCTGGGTGGTGCCATTAGCCCCATAGACGGCATTGGGCCTGAAAAGCTGCATATTCCAGAGCTTCTACAGCGGTTACGCACCGATGCCGTGGAGGAAATCATCCTGGCCATGAATGCCAGTGTAGAAGGTGAATCAACCGCACTCTTTTTGCAGCGCCAAATTAGCGACGCCGGCCTGGACGTTCGGATATCGCGCCTGGCCCGCGGTATTCCAGTCGGGGTGGACCTTGAATATGCCGACCAAATTACTTTAAGCCACGCGCTAGAAGGGCGACAATCACTATGACAGAAGAAGCAATTACCTTATTTAAAGAAAAGGTCGCCACTGCCCATAAAATTATGGTCATACAGGCAGAGAACCCCGATGGTGACAGCGTCGGTACTGCGCTCGCGCTAGAAGAAATACTTGGCGACCTTGGCAAAAAAGTAACGCTTCATTGCCCCGTTGCCGTCCCAAAGTACCTGCGCTACATTCAAGGCTGGGATAGAATTGTTGACGATTTTGACTTATCGGCCGAGCTGGCGATTATTGTTGATACGACCAGTGCAACACTGCTTTCTAAAACCCTCGAAATCCCTGGGGCACGGCAATTCTTTGAAACCCGCGACGTTTTAGTACTCGACCATCACGGCGAAGTGGCTTCAACTTTACCGTTCCCGCATGACCTTATTATTGATAAAGAGGCGGTCGGCACTGGCGAAGCGCTGTATCGCCTCGCGACTGCCTGCAGCTGGCCTGTTAACGCGCAGGCGGCCGAAGATATGCTTATCGCTATTTTAGCCGATAGCCTAGGGCTCACCACCCCAAGTACCACGAGCCAAAGCTTCCATGTAGCTGGCGACTTAACCGCCCTCGGCGCGAGCCCTGCTGAGATTGAAAATCGCCGCCGCGACTTCATGAAAAAATCACCAGAAATCTTAAAGTATAAAGGCGAGCTCATCGAACGAATTGAATACGAGCTAGAAGGCGCATTGGCACATGTACATATTCCTTGGGAGGAGATTCATGCTTACAGCGACCAGTACAATCCAAGTGTACTCGTACTAGATGAAATGCGTATGGTATATGGTGTTGAAATAGCCGTAGCCATCAAAACCTATCCCGACGGCAAGCTCACCGGCAAGATTCGTACTAACTTACCAATAGCAGATAAAATCGCTGGCTTTTTTGGCGGCGGAGGCCACCAGTATGCTTCAGGTTTTCGTATTTACGAAACGTATGAAAAAACTTTGCATGAATTGGTTCAAGCTACTGATAAAATCTTAATGGAGCATAAAAATGGTACGGCTACATAACACGCTAACGCGTAAAACTGAAGTTTTCACTCCCTTGGATGAACAAGAGGTAAAACTCTACAGTTGTGGGCCAACGGTTTATGATCATGCACACATTGGCAACCTAAGCGCTTATATTTTTGCTGATACTTTGCGTCGGGTTTTATCGCGCTCGTATAAGGTGCATCATGTCATGAACTTTACCGACGTTGACGATAAGACCATCCGTGACAGCGCGCTCAAACACCCCACGCTATCGCCTATGGAAGCACTGGAAAAGTTAACGCGGTACTATGAAGTAGTATTTCTCGAAGACATGGAGGCGGTAGGTAATGATGTAGCGGCTTTTGATTTTTTGCGCGCCACGGACACCATTCAGGAAATGCAAAATCTCATACGCAAGCTGCATGATGATGGCATAGCCTATGTTGCCGATGATGGCGTATATTTTTCGCTCAGTGAGTATAAAAGAACGCGCCAATACGGGCAGCTTTCACATATTACCATAGCCAATGAAGCACAACACCGTATCCAAAACGACGAATACGATAAAGAAAACGCACAAGATTTTGCCCTATGGAAAACAAAAAAGGGGAATGAACCTTCGTGGCCTTTTGAGCTAGCGGGCAGCAACATTGAAGGCCGTCCAGGGTGGCATATTGAGTGTTCTGCTATGAGCACCCATAAGCTTGGCCAGCCGTTCGATATTCATACTGGCGGTGTTGACCTCATATTTCCACACCATGAGAATGAAATAGCACAAAGTACGGCGGGTAATCAACCTGAAGAATATGCCACGTTTTTCTGTCACAATGAGCATATGCTTGTCGATGGAGTAAAAATGAGTAAAAGTAAAGGCAATTTTTATACCCTCGTCGATATCTTAAACAAGGGGTATAGCCCGCTTGCTTTTCGGCTCATGGTTCTACAGAGCCATTATCGAAACCAAACCAACTTCACATGGGCCAATATGGATGCAGCGAGTAATCGCCTGAAGCATTGGCAAGATGTCGCCTGCCTGCGCTGGCAAGCTAAAGACACACTAGTGAACGACAATACTTACGATGGCGATGAACAACGAGTCGAACTAATGGGCGCGATACAATCACTCAATGACGCCCTTTCCAACGACATTGACACCCCCGCAGCGCTCCGAATTATTGATGATATTTTCACCTCTATAGAAAAGTGGCCACTGACTGATATTCATTTAGAGATGTTCCACTCGCTCCTTGAAGTAATCGACACACAGCTGGGGCTGCAACTGCGTTCAGCCACTCCTGATATTAGCATAGAAGCTAAAAAGCTTATTCAGGAACGAAACCTTGCACGGGAAGCCAAGGATTGGCATACCTCTGACAAATTACGTGATCGCCTGGCAGACATGAGTATTGCAGTAAAAGACCATCAACGTGGTACAACTTGGAGCTATATAGATTCTCGATCTATGAGATAGTTAGTAACTCGCGTTCACATAGCAACTTTTCAGGCTTCTGTGCTTGTGACTTCTTTTGCAAATTTGCGTAGTGACTTTGGTGATTTTTTATTACGCTCACGCGCCCGGCGTTCTAAGTAGTAGTTGGTGAGAATCCGAATACAACCAGCGATCGGGATGGAAACAATACCGCCCACAATGCCAAAAAGATAAATACCCACTGTAATCGATACCAGTACTGTTAAAGCCGAGAGCTCGACAGTGCGAGACTGAACTACCGGCGAAATAAAGTTATTCTCCACCTGCTGGTAAATAACAAAGTATAGAGTGAATATAGCAGCCGCACCTAAATCATTAAAGGCTATCAAGATTATTGCAATGATCCCCCCAATCGTGGCACCAAACATAGGAATAAGCCCACCGATAAATACCACGGCGGCGATAGGCATAGCAAGGCTCGGTGGGAGGTTAAAGAAAGCGCTTAAAATAAGGGTCACTACCGCAGACCCAGTCCCGGCAATGGCGGCTACCAATAACTGGCCGTTCACGTAACCGCTTACCACTCTATACATTTGCCCGGCGAGCTCGTGGTGACGCTTTAATCGAGCACTATCGCGGTAAAGTCCCCATAGCCGCTTCATCCATGCCGGTCCTTCTACCAACATTAGGAAAGTCATCACGAGCACAATAAGCGCGTTCACTGCACCATTTAAGATAGCGCCAGCGCCGGTCACTACTGAGCTACTTAACTCGGTCGCAAAAGCTGCTGCTTGGTTCTGGGCGTTTTCGATAGCATTTTCATATTGTTCACGAATGCCATAACGATCGACAAAATTATCAATAATAAATGTACGTTCGCTTAGGGATTGAATGAAATTCGGTACACGCTCAGCAAAACGCGCACTTTGCTCAACAACAGGCGGCACCACCGCAAAAATAAAACCGCCAAGCAGTAGCAAAACCAATACATAGGCAATCGCCGTTGCCCCGGCTCGGCTTTTGCCGGGAAGCCGCTTAGAGATGTAATTGACAGGCGGGTTGAGTGCAATCGCTAAGAAGAATGAGATCCCGACGAGCAGCAACGCCCCGCGGGCAAAGTAAAGCAAACCAAGTGCCAGTACAAATCCAATCACGACCAACCAAAAACGCACAAACGTTCGTGTGTCTATCTCGATTCGTACCCTCATATTTTTCTCCTGCCTTATTCACTATATTGTAGCATATACTTTACGAATCATGAATGCTAGCTCACTCAAGGCCATCCGAACCCCCTAGCAAAAACCCCAATACATTCGTGATTCGTTGGGCTATGTTACAATAATTCATATGGCAAATCACGCTATGATCCACATTGCCGATTACACTATGCAATTTGGCAGCAAAACCGTTATTGAAGATCTTTCATTTGAGGTAAAACGTGGCGAAGTGTTCGGCTTCTTGGGCGCAAACGGCTCGGGGAAAACCACCACACTCAGAACATTACTTGGAATTTACGCGCCAACAAAAGGCACGCTCCTTGTAGACGGGCAACAATTCACCCCTGAGATGGGGAGTATGCTTGGTTACTTACCTGAAGAGCGCGGTCTTTACAAAAAGGAAAAAGTCATAGATATTATGGTGTTCTTTGGCCAACTGAAAGGCCGAACCCGCAGCGATGCCCGCAAGTGGTCGCTGGATTTTTTGGAGCGCGTAGAGCTGGCCGATAAGGCAGGAACTAAGCTGGAAAAACTATCGGGCGGCCAACAACAAAAGGTGCAACTCGGCGTGACTATCATCAACAACCCTGAGCTACTCATTCTCGATGAGCCAACCAAGGGGTTTGACCCAGTCAACCGGCGGCTTATGCTCGACATCATCGACGAGCAAAACAAAGCTGGCAGTACGGTGATGTTTGTTACCCATCAGATGGAAGAAGTGGAACGCTTATGCCACCGCATTGCTCTACTAAAGGATGGGCGGCGCCGAGCATACGGTGATATCGACACTATAAAGAATGAGTTTGGCGGCTTGGTTATTAATTTGCGATACAGCGGTGATTTACCACAGAACGACAAACTTTACCATATCAAAAAGCAAGAAACTCGCCTAGCCGAGCTACTTCCACATGACCCCGCCGCAGCACAAGAAATTATGCAATTTTTGGTTAACCACAAAAAACTCGAGGTACAGTCTTTCACCATGGAGCGCCCCTCTTTAGACGATATTTTCATTTCGCTGTACCAGGAAGATCACCAGCGCAAGGAGAAGGCACATGCATAATTTCACGACCATTTTTAGCTTTGAATTTTTGCGCACTATAAAGCGGCCAGCTTTTTGGATCAGCGTACTTTCTGTCCCTGTGATAATGGGGGTGGTGATTGGCCTTAATTATCTTTCGAGCGTTTCTGGCCAGAGTGTTCGCGAAGAGCAGGCCCAATCGCAATTTAGCTTAGCTATATTGGACGAATCGGGCTATATCACCGATGAGCAATTGGCGGCACAGCAAGCCGAGCGAGTCAACGATAAAGCGGCAGCGATTCAGCGCGTACAAGATGGTACACTCGATGCGTTTTTCTATTACCCATCAGATCCTGTTGAGCAACCGACCGAAGTATATCATAAGGATGAAGGGTTGTTTGAAAACTTTAAGTTTTCTGGCATCGCCCAGTCGCTCTTGACGGCGGGCGCAGAGCAGCGGATTGGCTCATCGGAAACACTCGAGCTCATAAAAGGTGACTCGGTGAGCGTTACTCCAATCTCGTACCGTGATGGGGAAGTAGTGAATAGCTTTGAGGAGCTTGTTATTCCCGGCGCTTTCATTGCTGTATTCTTATTTGTAATGCTTTTCTTGAGTGGTCAAATGCTGACTAGTACTACCGAAGAGAAGGAGAATCGTGTTATAGAAATGATCCTGACAACAGTCAAGCCCCGAGCTTTGATTGTCGGGAAGGTTGTGGCTATATTAGCACTTGGTGCCGTGCAGGCGGTCGTGCTGCTGTCGCCACTTATTATTGGCTTTATATTCTTTAGAGACGTCATCACATTACCAGCAATTGACCTGAATAACGTATTTGATATTGACCCTTGGCGAGTAGTACTGGCCGCTGCCTACACCGTTGCTAGTTTGCTATTCTTCACCGGTTTGCTTGTTGCTATTAGCGCGGCAGTCCCAACCGCGAAAGACGCCAATAACTTCCTTGGTTTCGCTATTCTTGGTATTTTTCTTCCCGCCTATGCGTTAGTTGCCATCGTTTCCGACCCAAGCCAACTGATTGTACAGATATTTACCTACTTTCCGCTTACAGCACCAACCACGCTACTGGTGCGAAATGCTGTAGGGAACCTGAGTGCACCAGAAGCAATTATTGGGCTTGTGGTACTGACGATTGCAGGTATTGTCGCCATTGCTATTGCATCACGGATTTTCCGCTACGGTACTTTGCAGTATAGCCGCATGCTTTCACTGAAGGAAATTTTTAAACCAAAGCAGTAGCTTACAGCAACACCGAAACAGCCAGCATAATTGCCATCACCAGTATAACTGTCGCGCCAATCGCTGCGACGCTAAAGGCTACTTTGTTTGGCTCAAACTGGGTGAAAGAGGCTTTTTTTGATGGTTTTCGTGCCATAGTATATTTAGTATATAAATAAGTAGCGTATTCTGCAACTTTAGAATTATACCTGAATCTCCAAACCCACCACCGGGGGTGGCACCCGGCGGGGCAGCACCCAAATTATTTTTTGCTTGCCAAAAACAATTTTAGGGGCGGACCGGTGACAGGACCCCCAGGGGTGGGGCTGAGATTCAGGTTAGAATCATATAAACATAGCATATGTGTACCTACATCGTGTATAATAAAAATAAAGCATGAGTCACACACAGAGCACACGGGATTTGGGCTGCGTGCAAGCGGCAACTCATATACTGGGCGATAAATGGACACCCATTCTTTTACGCGTATTAGCTACGGAAGGACCACAACGATTCAGTTCACTCTGCGAAGCTGCACCGGGCATCAGCCCCCGAACACTTTCGACACGTCTCACAAAGTTAGAGGCTGAGGGAGTCGTCGCGAAAAAGGTTTACACCGAGATACCGCCACACACCGAATACACCTTAACTGAAAAAGGCCTTGACCTCGTACCAATACTTCATCATATGGCTGTATGGGGTAGCAAACATTCAGTATCTATTATATCGACGCCAGATGCATCAGAAATTGAACTATAAGCAATTACATAAAAAGAAATTATCCGTTTACCGCCAAGGAAGAAACGGTGAGTCTGTTGTTTTCCTGCATGGTTTTTTAGCTTCAGCAAAATACTGGCGGTGGCCACAGTGGTATTTGCGTAAAACACATCAAACCATCGCCCTTGATTTATTAGGGTTCGGGCGGTCGCCAAAACCAGCACAGGCGGCGTACGACTACAGGGACCATTGGGTGTGATAAAAGCGACCCTCGCGCAGGAAATGACTGCAAACAGTCCTTTTGCGCTTGTTGGGCATTCTATGGGTGCGCTTTTAGCACTTCGCTATGCTACCCTTTACCCGGAAAATATAACACGGCTTTACCCCAAAGAGGTAGCACACATAATTGGCACGCACTTATAGTCAGCTCAAGGCTACATCTCGTCGCGCTTATCATTCAAAAAGCGCATCCATTGCCGTACCATTCGCAGCACCGTTTTAAGGGGAAGTTCGATCAGCATATCAAGTAGCAGCGTAATAATATTTACGCGTGAATATTTATCGGATATCCATCGCCCCACCATAATGTAGGGGGTGTAAAAGAAGTCACGGATTGCATCAAAGAAATTCTGCCTTGAAGCAAACATTTCGAGCTCGCGCACCATGCGCGATAAACGAAAGCCAAGGAAACTGGCCGTCGAAAGAAATACGAAAAAGATAATCCCTTGAACAATGTTGAACTTCAGCAGTGCTAAAATAAGCACCAAAATACTGAATGAAACCACAAACATCATGGCATACAAAACACTCATTACCGTAGAGGCGTGTTTTGGCTTTAAAGTGACAGTTTTATCATCTTCGCCTAGGCTGTAAAGCATACGGTCAATGGCTTGAGTAGTTGCCTGTTTATTCGCCGCACCGGGCATTTTAAAACTCCACTTAAGACTGGCCATGTATAGCGGCGGGAAAAGGATATTTATCGCTAATGGGAGCCACATGATGTAGCCGTGAATCAATATATCGTAGGGGATTTCAATCGCCAGCCCAATGATAACCTTGGTGATTACCAAAAAGATAATACTCTTTACAATACCTCTATTCAGGCGTTTTGCCACATCGTCATACACTGTTTGCAGTCGAGTTTCATAAGCAGCAAGGAATTTCTTGCGATCAGCCAGCAACACATCAACCGACTCGGTTTCACGAATCATCTCTTTTAGAACACGTAGTGGCGCGCCATATTTAATCACAGCGCGATTCAGCTTGCCAGTTAGTTCAGAAGTAAAGACAATGTCAACACGTTTGTTAAACTCTATTAAGCTCTCAACAGAGCGTGACTGACTAACATAAAGTCGCAGCACTTCACGCCGAATACGTGCACGGTCCGACCGTAAAAGTGATTGATGAATTGCCACAAAAAGCGATAGATCGAAAGCCTGCTCTTCACCAGGAACAATATCGTCTGCCAGCAGTGTCCGGTATTTTTGATGCGCAAAGTGCACCAACGCATTCTGCATCAGGTGGTCGTCCCCAAGTAGCTCTTCGACCTCCACGGACATAACATCGAGCGTCCAAGCCGTGGCCTCCGCCTGCGCAACGTTAGCATCACGCAAATACCAAAAATCAGCATGATGTTTTATGATCAATTGATCGATGGCCTCTACTGTCGCAAGCGCGACCGTACCATTGCCTAAATAACCAGCCTGCGTGAGCTCAACCACCAACTCCTCGCCAATATTCTTCGGTGTTTTACGTACATGGAAAGACAGATTGCGCGTCAAGAATCGGCGCGTTGCCCGCTCTAACAACAGGTGTTCTTCAGCATTTTCAGCCGCATTGCGCAGTTGTTCATAAAGTGCAGAAATAGACTGACCGACACCAGCCACCTGTAGCTTAGGGGCTTGTTCTATATGTGCACGCACTGCTTCGTGATGGAGCCGCACTGCATATATCTGCTCACAAAACGCACGTGCTTCTGGACGCAAACTTGGTTGATACATATATCTCACAAAAATAGTGGTGCCCTGACGCACCTTAGGTGTTATATTATAGCGAACTTTGCTTTATGATGCCAGTTATCTCACTATCTTACGCTAATTCGAGTTCAGAAGTTTAGTAAAGGTACTCGCAAAACTTTGTCGTCATGTGGTTGCACCGAGCCACGGCCATCGCGATTAGAAGTAGAGAAGTAAAGCTCATCATTATGTACCATAACCGCTCGAATGCGACCATACTCAGTAGCAAAATGTGCTCGCAAATTATGCAGTTCGACACCTGCCACCTCTACCTGATACAGTGACTGTCCGCGCAAGCCACCGAAGTATAGTGACCCATGAGCAAAGGCGAGACTCGCTGGCGCCCAAGTAGTTGCTGGGCCAGAGTGCAGTTTTGGCGTTATCATCCCTTCATGAGCTTCATCGCCCTGAATAACTGGCCAACCATAGTTACCGCCAGGTTCAATCAAATTTATCTCATCGAATCCCGTGCTAAGTCCTGAGCGCCCATGATCCGTCGACCACAAACGCCCTTCATCATCCCATGCCAAACCCTGTGGGTTTCGATGGCCGTACGAGTACACCTTGTTGCCGAATGGATTGTCCGGCGGGATACCTCCATCGGCAGTAACACGTAAGATTTTGCCCGCTAAAGATGAAGTATCTTGTGCAGCCTCTGAAACGCCGGCATCCCCAGTGGCCACGTACAACATACCATCCGGCCCAAAGGCTATTCGACCGCCATCATGATTACCCGATTTTGGGATACCATCAATCACCACCTGCAGCTCTACTAATCCACCATCCAGGCGGTAACGCTCCACACGATTATCGGTACTAGTCGTTTTATACACATAAACAAACTGGTTTTGTTCATAGTTTGGATCAAGAGCAAGCCCTAGTAGGCCACCTTCGCTCGTTTCACTCACTCCCGGCACCGTATAGGTTGCTGGCTGCTCGCCAACCCGGCGTAAAGTACCAGGCCGTTCCGTGACTAACATATCACCCGATGGCAAAAAAGCCATTGCCCAAGGCACAGTTAAATCTTGTGCAATAATTTCATGAGCTTCTTCTGAGGCATTCGTTGCACCAATCTCAACCGAGCTCTCTGTAGGCTGAAAGAAAAATGCCGTAATCTGCTGCCGGAAAATTAGCAATAAGACGAGCAAAAGGAGAAGTACCGCCGCAAGCGTGATAAGAGGTATGAGCCATTTGCGCCGCACTGTTTTCATATTTTAAGTGTAGCACAACGCGGCAGGGAAGAGGAGCAATTCATATTGACGAACAATGACAAAACTGCCACACTGAAATAAATGTATCCAAGCACAAGCAGCATCATTATGATTATTGATGGCATCCTCTACAGAGGCTGTGTTGCTCACGCTTGGAGCCCTTCTCGATAACCGCACGCAGCCCTCCACTTTCTGCGCGCTCCAAGCTTACGTCAATTAACGGAGCTTTTTTATGGTTTATACTTTCGGCCCTTATAGCGCGATTCGACAATCTGGCAATACATTCTACCTTGCCGGGCATATTGGTGTAGACCCTCGCACTAACCAAGCTAAAAAAGATGTTGTCGCCCAAACCAAACAGGCGATAGCAAACCTAGAAACAACGCTGGAGTCTTGCGATCTAACACTCGAGCATATCGTGAAAACCACCGTTTTTCTGACCGATATGGATGATGCATCTCTTATGAACGAGGTCTACATTCAATTCTTCCACGAGCCACGCCCAGTGCGAAGTACGGTTGCTGTCAAAGAACTACCTCGCATCGCTAGTGTACCGCTTAAGGTAGAGATTGAAGCCGTGGCTTGCAAAATTGCCCAATAACGAAATCTATAGGAGAAGACATGCTACAAGAAACAGCCTCACTTCAATATGTTTATGATGTCGCGCGCGTATCACCACTACAGAAAGCAACGCGGTTAAGCCACGAACTGCAAGCCACTATTTATTTAAAACGTGAAGATACGCAAAGTGTACACTCATTTAAGCTACGCGGTGCTTACAATAAGATTTACCAATTAACAAATCGGGAAAAAGCTCAAGGTATTATTGCCGTCAGCGCTGGTAATCACGCTCAGGGTGTCGCTTTGGCTGCACAAAAGCTTGGACTATCTGCGCTCATCGTTATGCCGCGCACCACACCGCAAATTAAAGTTGATGCGGTAAAATCTTTGGGCGCAACAATTGAGCTTGTAGGAAGTACCTTTAACGACGCCTTTGAACATTGCAAGAAGCGTATTATTGAAACCAAACGTACCTTTATTCACCCCTTCGATGACCCTTTGGTAATAGCTGGGCAGGGGACAATTGGCACGGAACTTCTCGAGCAACAACCGGCGCTGACACATATCTTCGTACCTGTCGGGGGAGGCGGGCTCCTTGCCGGTGTGGCACAAGCAGTGAAAAAGACTTGCCCGCATGTACAAATTATTGGCGTCGAACCAGAAGACAGCAACTGCATGCAAGCTGCCATACAGGCAGGCGAGCTCATTGCCTTGAAAGAAGTGGGCGCTTTTGCAGACGGCGTTGCGGTGAAACAAGCCGGCGAATATAGCTTTGCTATTGCCCGCGAGCTGGTGGATGATTTTATAACCGTAAGTACCGACCAAATTTGTACTGGCATAAAAACAATATTTCAAGAAACACGCAGTATTGTTGAGCCAGCAGGCGCATTAGCGGTAGCCGGCGTGTCGCAATACGCCAAAAAGCATAATGTAAAAAACACTCGCATCGCCGCCATTTGCAGCGGAGCCAATATGCCATTTGAAAAGCTTAGTTTTGTGACAGAGCGTACCACACCTAGTGTCCGTGAACAGATGTCTGTAGTATAATAGGCTTTATGCAAGATGCACCAATTGAGTATGAGGTCAAGTTTTTCCCGGTCGATCATAACGAAATTCGATCTAAATTAAAAAAGCTGAACGCGACTATCAAAACACCGGAGCGTCTTATGCGTCGAGCTGTATTCAGCCACCGTGACAATGCCGAATTACAGTGTCATTATATTCGCGTCCGCCATGAAGGGGATAAAGTGACAATGAGCGCAAAATTTCATACCCCCGGCAATGGCGCCGAATCGTGGCGTGAGATTGAAACAACCGTCAGTGATTTTGAAGCGACAAAGCGTATTATAGAATATACCGGCCTCATTTCGAAAGGCGAGCAACAAAATAAACGCGAGACTTGGCAAATGCCAGATGGGACGCTTGTAGAGCTGGAAACATGGCCCAACTTACCACCCTATCTTGAGATTGAAGGCAGTAGCGCTGCCGCCGTACAACTCGTTGCAAAACAACTAGATTTAGACTGGGAAGACCACATTTCGGATGCAAATTCGGTGCTTTATGCTCGCCATCTGGGCGTAAGCGAGGAAGAAATTTATAAAAATCCGCCAAAACTCATCTTTGAAACAGAATAGGACTCCTCCATATGCAGCACCACGAGCACGAACATCACAATCACGATGAACACGCTGGTCACTCGGTGGCAATGTTTCGTGATAAGTTTTGGTGGAGCGTGGCATTAACTATCCCAGTGGTGGTCTACTCAGAAATGATCCAGCAGTGGCTGCATTTTACACCACCAGCGTTTTTTGGCAGCCAGTTCATTCCCTTTATTTTTAGTACCGTTTTAATGGTATACGCTGGCAGCGTTTTCATAAAAGGCGCTTTTTATGAATTAAAGAGCAAGCAGCCAGGCATGATGACACTTATTGCTATGGCAATAAGTGTGGCGTATATTTATAGTACCGTTGCACTCTTTTCACCGGGACAAACAGGCTTCTTTTGGGAGTTAGCTACGTTAATTACTATCATGATCCTCGGCCATTGGCTCGAAATGGCATCTATTCAAAAAGCAGAAAGTGCACTCGATGCCATCGCCCAGCTTTTGCCTGACACGGCTGAAAAATTAGTCGATGGCACGCCGCAAAAAATAAAAGTGAGCCAGCTAAAAGTAGGGGATAGGGTACTCGTACGGCCGGGCAGCAATGTACCGGCAGACGGGCAGGTAATCGATGGTGAATCATCGGTCAATGAAGCAGCTATTACAGGGGAATCAAAACCGGTCAGTAAACAAATGGGTGATGAGGTTGTGGCTGGCACTATTAATCAAGATGGCTCGCTCACGGTTAAGGTGACGAAGATTGGCGAAGATACTGCACTCGCCGGGATTATGCGACTGGTGCAAGAGGCACAAGCCTCCAAGTCGCACGGGCAAGTGCTGGCAGATAAAGCTGCCTTTGCACTCACGATAGTCGCACTCAGTGCTGGGCTGATTACCTTTATTACGTGGCTGTTTTTTGCCGACATTAGCTTTGCCGTACAACGGGCAGTTACCGTGATGATCATTGCTTGTCCACATGCGCTAGGGTTGGCAATTCCACTCGTGGTCGCAATTTCTACGGCGCTTTCTGCTCGCAATGGATTGCTGGTGCGTAAACGCATGGCTTTGGAATCTGCTCGTAGCATCGATTGGGTATTGTTTGACAAAACCGGCACGCTGACTAAAGGCGAACATGGCGTCACGGACATTTGGCCTGCAGAAGGGTACGAAAAAGATACCATACTCAACTTAGCCGCTAGCCTGGAACAGCCCAGCGAGCATATCATTGGTAAAGGCATCGTCGCAGCCGCCAAGGGGCAAAAATTACGAGCGGTGAAAAACTTTCAGGCACTTGCCGGCAAAGGTGTAAGGGGAGCAATCGATGGCGTAATGTATATTGCGGCCAGCCGCAGCTATCTAAACGAAGAGGGCATTTCGCTTCCACCAGAATTAGAAAAACACGCCAATAGCGCCCGTGAAACTGGCAACTCGGAAGTATTCCTCGTCAAGGATGGAGGGGTTATTGGGGTGTTGGCATTAGCTGATCAAATTCGGGAGGAATCATACACCGCTATTGCCAACTTGAAAGAAAAAGGCATAAAGACCGCCATGATCACCGGTGATTCTGAAGCTGTGGCAGCCTATGTGGCCGGTGAGCTTGGGATCGATCAGTATTTTGCCGAAGTGCGACCAGAGGCGAAAGCCAGTAAAGTAAAAGAGCTGCAAGAGCAAGGAAGCGTCGCTATGGTGGGCGATGGCATCAACGATGCACCAGCCCTCGCGCAGGCTACAATTGGCATTGCCATTGGCAGCGGTACAGATGTTGCTATTAAATCGGCTGATATTATTTTAACGCGCAGCGACCCGCGAGATGTCGTGAAGGTCATTGCCCTTAGTCAAGCTACTTGGCGCAAAATGGTACAAAACCTTGCCTGGGCAACCGGCTATAACGTTATCGCTATACCACTCGCCGCCGGTGTACTTGCCAGCGCCGGCATTATACTTTCACCAGCTGTTGGAGCGGTATTTATGTCGCTATCAACCATTGTTGTGGCTATAAATGCGCAGTTGCTACGTAAGGTGCAGCTATAGCAGCGTATTGTATATTTTACCATTTAGTGTTATAACTGCATACAGTACATCAGATGATGTAGCTCGCTCCTTTCAGAATAGGTGGTATAAATGGCACGCGATGCCGAGCTCGACCGGCTTAAGGCCGCACAAGATCTCGCATTTCAGCGCAAGCAAGATGCCTACCAGGCCATGCAGCGCGCCTGGAATCGCCGCTCTTCTGCCCGCGATACGCTGAATCGAGCGCGCGA
>CAZRGZ010000001.1:55713-179079 GCA_964599775.1 uncultured Candidatus Saccharibacteria bacterium
CGAGCGCGCGAAGCAAGCATTTCACACGCGGCTGGAGAAAGTCCGCGCCGAACGCAAGCGTAAAAAGGACGACAAGCGCGCTGTAGCTGAGCGTGCCGGGGTTCCGCACCAGTACCTCGACGACGTGTGGGTCGCTAAGCAGGCCGACGGCATCATCAACATCTACTTCGGTGGTGTCGGTAAGCCGAACGGCCTAGGGCACGGCCACTACGTCATGGACCAGTACGATAGAGTCATCTATCGACGGGATCCGTTCGACCCGCATGGAGCGCAGAACTTCACTGAGCCGGTATACTGGCAAAAGGTGAAGATGAGCTTCGACAGAGACAGTGGCACATTCCAGAGCGATAACTACATCGGCATCAAGGGCGGCAAGAGTCAGAAGTCAAAGGCTCACATTGCCGTCAATGCTGATGGCGAAATCGTATATGTCCGCGACATTGGCGGTGAAGTGCTCTACGACAAGAAGAATGGTAAGGGCTACCTTCCCCCCGATCTCGACTGGAGCAAGTAGCGAGCAGTCCTGAGCCATGACTATAAACTGGCTCATTCACTTTGTATTATTTTGGTAAAATGTAGATATGAATAATCAGGCGCCACAAATAGAACCTTCCAAGTCTGAGTTAATAGTAAAACTCAAGGATTTAATTAATAGTGCTCAAACGACACCTCTTGAAGAAATTTGTAAAACGGGCGATTATAAAAGTAATCCCGACCTAAAGTACCCTCAGACAAAGGGTGAATATATAGTTGATAAAGCGCTAACCTTGCTCTTAAGCCAAGACTGGGTTGACGACGATCCGGTACTAAATGAAATGGTAAGTGTGCTTAGTCAGTTAGATATCGGCGTCGATAAGCCAGAAGTATGGCTAGAACTATTTGAGCTTGCAGAGGAAGTTCAATAATTGATAAGAGATGCTCAATAGCAAACAAATTTCTTAGCCCCTCCATGTTTCAAGAGCCTAATGGAGCTTCATCCCTGAAACAGAGAGCTTTATGGTAAAATTCTTATATGAAAAGTCAAATTGATTATCTTGTAAATCAGCTTAATGAGATAGTTTCATCGGAGAAAAATGAACCAATAGAGAAACTGAGCGGATATATCGTAGGCGAGCTTATGGGTGATAGTGAGAACAAATACGCTGGGCTTTACGAAAACAATATAAAGGTTCAGCGAGTTGGCGATTTAGCAGGTAATATTGAGTGGTCAAATGGCACAACCGAAGAATTAAATGAGATGTGGCGTGAAATCAAACAGCTGATTCGTGAACTTGAAAACCGTGAACAGCAAAATCCAGCCAGAGACTATAAATAATTATACGGGTCTTTCGGTTGTGGAATAGCATTTACTTCGGTAGGGATAAGTACGGGACGGTGACCGGCGCCAGTATTGGTGACTTCGATTTTACCGGTGACTTCTGCCCATTCATCTATTTTAAGCTGCTCTTGCCAGCCGGGGAGGTACACGGCAATGGTGGCGGGGCGCGCATCAACCGTACAACACGATACCACAAAGCGCGATAGGCGGAAAATGTTCGGGTCAGGGTCATCATCTACAAAGCCTGACAGTGTGAAGGTTTTGCCAGTTTGCGCCGTCAGACCTTCATTAAGTTGTAGCACACTTGACAGTTGATACACTGTTTCAGGTTTATAGAACCAATTCGCTTCGCGCACGTATCGCTGCTCGTACTCACTCAACTGACGGCGCTCGGCCGCGTCCGAAAGGAGCGGATTGGCAGGCACAAACACAATCAGTAGTGCGACTAAAAGTGGAATCCACGCACTACGCCGCAGCAGCCAACGGGTAAAGAGCCAAATTAGCTGCGGCCAGCTGGTAAATTCAATATCCGTTTGCTTCTTGTAGTGATACTGTGCCGCTGCCACAAGGAGCAACAAAGCAGCCGCCATCATCATCAATATAGTAAACACCTGGTAGCGCGGGTGAATATACATACCAAGCTCACCACGTGCTGCCACGAGTAAAATGGCTAAGCACACTCCAGCCGAAACTACATACCAAAACCGCCGTGGATTTCGCTGAAACAAAGCCGGTTGCTTTTTCTTTTTACCCCACATACGACACCCCAATACCAATCAACAAACTTAACACTAGTGTACCAACAGAAATAAGCGCAATCGCCCGTACTGTATACGTTCCTTTCAGCATAGCGAGCACTTTAATATCCACCAGCGGTCCGGCCACCATAAAGGCCAAAAGTGCCCCATAGCGAAACAGGCCAGCGTAAGCAAGCGCAAAGAACGCATCAACATTGGAACAAATAGAAATAATAAACCCTATGGCAATCATAACTGCGGTGCCAATGAAGTAATTTTCACCCAAGCCACTCAGTAGCTCCTGGCTTAAACCAAACTGTATAACCGCCGCCAAAAAGCCACCGACACAAAGTAATTTAAACATTGTCCAAAATTCAGCTGCAAACGACAGTGCGTACGATTCACTATGACCTTTTTTATGATCGGGATGACAAGTTTCGGCAAATTGTTTCGTCAGTGCTTTTTTGCCCAAACGCCCTACCAGCTCTCCCAACAACAGAGCTAACACAAAACCACCGGCAAGCCGTGCCGGTAGCATCCAGGGCACATTCCGAAAGGCTTCGTATGTCGTGAGAATCGTAATAGGGTTTAAAATAGGGGCCGCCAATAAGAAGGTAGTTGCTTCAGCCACGGTAAAACCTTTGCGCATGAGACCACGAGTCAGCGGCACATTACCGCATTCACACACCGGTAAGGCAAAACCAAAACAAGCTACCAAAACTCGCCGCACCACGACATTTTTTGGCAACCGATGGATAATTTTGTCAAAAAAATGATACTTTTGCAATGCCACCGAAAGCAAAGCACCAAGCACCAAGAATGGTGTGGCGCCAATAATCACGCTTAAAGCAACGGTCAGGATGTCTTGAATATTCTGCATAATCTATCTAATCTGTACTATCCGGTAGTGATTCATTGTCATCGCGTAGTGATTCGAAGTCAGGGTAAATGTCACCATTTTTATCGGTGGCTTGCACATGAATGTAACGGATCCGTAAATCAACTTTACGCCCATTGGTATCAGTTGGCAGCTTACTTGTAATGTTCGTCACCTGTTGGGGCGGGATTTCAAAGCGTGGCCCAAATACCTGTGCTAAAACAATCGTTTTGTCATCCTTACTATCGAAACTAACAGTATCTACCTCGTCACCAGCTAGTTTAGCCACTTGTTCCTGCAGCGTACTTCGTACTTCGCTGCGAAATGCCTGTTGTTCTAATACTGTGCGTAAGTTGAAGGTCAGTGCCACGGCTAAGATAATAAGCAAGCCAATGCTTAAAGTGTTGCGCAACACGAATGTTTTTATAGTCGCGCCCTCTTTTCGCGTTACATGGCGAAAACCAGTAAACCACAATACTGCCGACATCGCAAACTGAATCGCCACAATATTTATAAACACTAAAAAGAGTGCATCAAAGGCCATGAGCCATTCAGCACGAGCAATTAGTAATCCTGCCGCAGCTAAAGGCGGGACCAATGACGTTGCCAGCGCAACACCCACAAAACCACCCACCAGTTTGGGTGAAGCAGTTGCATAAGCACCAGCGGCACCGCCAGCCAATGCAATAATAAGACTAAATAGGCTTGGTTCGGTGAGGCCAGTAACCGCATCGGTAATTTGTACATCACGATTCATCAGTCCAATCAGCACCGCAACTGCAAAAATAATCAGCGCTCCTGCGCCAAGTGCTAAGACACTACGGCGTAATAAGCGCGGATTGTTATGCATCAGGGCCAGCGCTACACCCATAAGCGGCCCGAGCAGCATGGCAATAACCATAGCCGCAATAACCGTCGCTGGGCTATTAATCAGCAAGCCATAACTGGCAATTACTGCTGCTAAAAAGTTCATAATAACGTACGGCCAATTCAAGCCAGCACGTTCTGTGATCAAATGTGTGACCCGCTCACGCTGCTGTGGAGTAATCCTGCTCATGGTTTCTTTAAGTATAGCAAAAGAAACCCTAAAGCAGCCAGCGGCTTTAGTAGGATATCGCTGTTATCTCTTTTGCTACTTCATGAAGTTAGGGAGTTTTTCCCAAAGTTGACGTACTTTATAGGCAAGCATCCAATGTACAATACCAAATACAACTAACCCAATCGCCACCAAAATAGGCAGTAACGCCGGAATGAGGAAGATCAACACTCCAAGCGTTACGAGAATGACACCGGCGACGCCGAGCCCCCAGTAAATATTCATTAATATTTTTCCAACTTCATCGACAGGTTTCATGCCATTTTCCTCAATATTATTTTATTTAGCGCTCAAAACGCCGCTGCACTTCATCCCAGTTCACCACGTTCCACCAAGCTTTAATATAATCGGGGCGTTTGTAGGTATAATCAAGATAATAGGCGTGCTCCCACACATCTAGCCCCAAAATTGGCTCTGCTTCACCGTTCATGACAGGTGAATCTTGGTTTGGCGATGTCATAATAGAAAGATCCGGCATCAGCCAGGCCCACCCACTACCAAATACACTAGCTGCTTTGCCACTAAACTCATCAACAAAGCCTTGGAAGCTGCCATATTTCTCTTTTAGCTGTGTCGCCAACTCACCACTTGGCTCACCGCCACCTCGTGGTGACATCCACTGCCAAAATTGCGTGTGGTTATAGTGGCCACCACCGTGATTTCGCACCGCCATGCGGACTTCTTCTGGTGCTTCGCCGAGGTTAGCAATTAACTCTACAATATCTTTGCCCTGCAGGTCGGGTGCTTTTTCTAAAGCTTTGTTCAGTTTATCGACATAGGTTTGGTGGTGGTGCTTATGGTGCAGCTCCATAATATCTTTGCTGATATATTTGCCTAATGCACCATAGTCATACTCGAGTTCTGGGAGTGTAAACATACTTGCCCTCCTAAGTTTACTTACGCTCTTTTTAGTGTAGCATACTTATTTTAGGCACGTGCAGCAAGCACTAGCTTTCCCGCCTCACATCTGTTAAAATTAGCCTCATGAACGCACAAGAAATTCGCCGAGCTTATTTTCAATTTTTAGAAAAACAAAATCACGTTATCATTCCCCGTGCCAAATTAGTGCCCGACAACGATCCCACCACACTTTTTACTGGTAGCGGTATGCAGCCGCTCATCCCGTACCTTTTGGGCGAGGAACACCCCGAAGGCACCCGCTTGGCCAACAGTCAAACCTGTATCCGCGCACAAGATATCGATGAGGTAGGGGACAACAGCCACACTACTTTCTTTGAAATGCTTGGTAATTGGAGTTTGGGCGACTACACTAAGGAGCAACAAATCCGCTGGTTTTGGGAGTTTTTGGTAGAAATCGTCGGCCTCAACCCAGAAAAAATCTACGTCACCTGCTTTATTGGCGATGAAAAGAATGGCATTCCTCGTGATGATGCAGCCGCGCAAGTATGGCAAAAACTGTTCGCAAGTAAGGGTATTGAAGCTAAAATTGCCGAAATTGGTTCACAAGCAGATGGCGATAAGCGTGGTATTAACCCTGGCGAACGTATCTTCTTTTACGACGACGGCGAAAACTGGTGGAGCCGCAACGGCGGGATTGCCAAAACACCGATTGGCGACCCTTGTGGCCCAGACAGCGAGGTGTTTTACGACTTCGGCGAGCAGCACCACGACGAATCTTTCGGCAAGCCACACCCCGCTAGCGACTCGCCGCGGTTTATGGAAATCGGCAACAATGTTTTTATGGAATATCGCCGTGAATCTGAAGACAGTTTTGTGCCACTCGAAAAAAAGAATATTGACTATGGCGGCGGTCTTGAACGTATCGCCGCAGCCGCTATCGATAGTCCAGATGTATACAAGATAAGCCTTTTATGGCCAATTATTGAAAAGCTCGAGCAAATGAGCGGCAAAAAATACGAAAGTCACACCAGCCCCATGCGTGTGATCGCAGACCACTTACGTGGGGCGACCTTCCTGGCAGTTGATGGCGTGACGCCGAGTAATAAAGAGCAAGGGTACGTCATGCGCCGTCTCGTGCGTCGTGCAATTCGATTTGCTTTTGATCTTGGGATTGAGCAAAATTTCCTACAAGAAATCGTGCCAGTCATTGCCGATATGTATCATCAAGACTACCCAGAGGTCGCTGCCAATCGCCAGCAAGTGATTGAAACGCTCGTACGAGAAGAGAAGATCTTCCGCCAGACACTTCGCAAGGGAATTCATGAAATGAAAAAGCTCGTTAGTGACGGTAAAATTAATGGCGAAGCAATTTTTAAGCTATATGATACATACGGCTTCCCCGTAGAACTGAGCGTTGAAGAAGCCTTCACGCAAGATATCACCCTGACTGACCACTGGCGTGAAGAATTCGAAACCAAGATGAAAGAGCAGCGTGAACGTTCACAAACCGCCGCCAAAGGCGTGTTCAAAGGTGGGCTTGGCGGCTCGTCCGACATTCACAAAAAATATCACACTGCCACCCATCTGATGTATGCTGCATTGCGCAAAGTTTTAGGTGACCACGTCGTACAGCGGGGGAGTAATATTACCGAAGAACGCCTACGTTTCGACTTTAGCCATCCAGAAAAAATGACCAAAGAGCAGATCAAACAAGTTGAAGATATTGTCAACCAGCAAATTGCCAAAGATTTGCCAGTTTTTTGGAAAGAATACCCTACTGATGAGGCGCTAAAGCTAGGTGCGCTGGGCGCTTTTGGTGACAAGTATGGTGATACGGTAAAAGTCTACCAAGCAGGTGAAGGCGATGATAAATTTAGCTTTGAAATCTGTGGCGGCCCACATGTAGAACACACCGGGCAACTCGCCGAGGGTGGTAAAGTATTCAAGATCAAAAAAGAAGAGGCTAGTTCGGCTGGGGTACGGCGTATTAAAGCAGTGCTCGTGTAACCGTCATTCCGCTGGAACCTATGACAAGTTACTTCTCTAACGAGTCGATGATATCCAGTAAATCACCGAGCACAATCTCTGCTTTAACTACGTAGCCATCAATATCGCGGCTGACTGCTTCATCGACTTTACTAGAATCCCCCAGGTTGGTGAGGATAACGATTTTCGATTTGGTACTTTTATAGTCTGGATTGTGCCTAAGATGCTTTAATACTTCAAGGCCATCCATTTCAGGCATCATAATATCGAGAAGTACTAAATCTGGCTGGAAATCTTTGGCGGCTTTGAGTGCTTTCTTACCATCGGTCGCGTCTTGCACTATAAACCCATGGTGCTCAAGAAAGTACTTGTAGATATCGCGCAGTTGTAAGTTATCCTCAACGAGTAATATTTTTTGTAACCCAGCCACGGTGCCTCCTTGTTGTGTTGCCGTCCTCGTCTTTGCCATCTTGATCGCTGGACTCTTCATAGCGAGGGAGCGTAAAGGTAAATGTTGAACCAACGCCGACCTCAGACTCTACTTCTATGGTACCATGATGCCGTTCAACAATCGACTTTGCGATATAGAGCCCAAGGCCAGTGCCATTGCTGCCGCTATCTAAACCGCCATGCACACGATAGAATTTGGTGAATAAATGCTTAAGTGCACGCTCGGGAATGCCCATACCTGTATCACGCACTGCCACTGCATAGTCTGCCCCACGAGGAGTAAGCGTCACTTCAACATGCCCGTTTTCACTCGTGTACTTCACTGCATTAGTCAGAAGGTTATTCATCACCTCGCGAATTGCAATGACATCAGCATTTACAAAATAGCTTTCTGGTGGCGGCGTATACGATATGCTAATTTTTTTATCGTCGGCACTAAATTTTATATCTTGGACTGCTTGTGCCACAATTTCACCAAGGTCAATTTTCTCGGGGGTCACCACCAATGCGCCTCGCTCTATACGCGTGACATCGAGCAGGTTATTTATCAGCCCGCCGAGCTCTGCCGTGCTCTTGAGTGCCTGACGAATATGGTGCTTAGATTCATCACTCACGTTGTCGCCCTCTTTAAACTGCAGTAGCTCGAGATAGCCACGCAACGATGCTAACGGTGTGCGCAGTTCGTGTGCCGCCATCGAAACAAAGTCGATCTTCATATCATCAAGCTCACGGCTTTTTGTTTCGTCATGAATTGTCACAATGGCCTGGGTTTTAGCATAAGGGTCAGCATGCTTGACTTTCGCAATAATGAGCTTTAAATAATGTAACGTTCCGTCAGGCGAGGTGAACTGTAGGTTAGGGTAGGTGCGAACATCTGGCGTGTCGTAATATATGGCGATTGGCTGGTCATTTTGCTTCCAAGCAAAAACATCGTTAATATGCTGGCCTAGTATGGTATCCGCTGGCTGGCCCACAAGCTCTGCAGCCGCATTGTTCGCCATAATAATATTTTCATCTTTATCTATTGCGAGAATACTTTCGGTGGCATTATTCAGTATTATCTCAAGCCGGGTACGCTGTTCATTAATATGCGCTACCAGGTTCTCCAAGTTTTCACCCATAGCATTCACACTCTCACCCAGTACTCCCACTTCATCATGGCGAGCAACCTCTACCCGAGCAGAAAAATCGCCTTTTCCGATACGGCGTGCCACTTGAGCAGCTTTTACAATCGGGCCAGTGAAATGGCGAGCTGCTAAAAGGGCAATACCTGCTATCAAAATAGAGGCAATGAGTACAATAACGACCAAGGCATTCTGCAGGCTCCGCACTGGTGCAAACGCTTCACTCACATCGATCTTTGTCGCAACAATCCAATCAGCAGAATCTAAAGTTACTGCCGTCATTAAAACTTGCTGACCACGATAATCAGTAAGATCTGTCACGACGGTATTGGCATTATTATATAGATCCAGTGAATCAAGTTGTCGCTTAAGCGCAGCATCCGTGTCAAAACGTAGTGGGAACAGCGCTATCACACCACCATTTTCGTTACGCCCGGCTATAATTGTTTCACCAGTTTCGCCTAAACCAGTATAATCTTGAGCAGCAGCGATAATGGAATCAATCCGAAATATAATGGTTATAAACCCAACACGCTCGTTATTTACACTGACTGGGGTCGTCATGTAGACACGGTTTAATCCGTCGCGCTCATCGGGATAAACACGGATGCTATATTGTTTGGTACCTGATACATCTATTTTGTCGGCAATACTTTTCCCTTGCTGATCACTGAGTGTCGAGGCTAATACAGCACCTTTCGTATCGGTAAGATAAATGTTTTGAATATTTAATGACTGCGAGCTTCGGTGACGCAAAATGTTATTCAATTCGCTCTGTCGTGACGCATTGCTCGTTTCAAGGAACTGCTCCAAGGCAACTTGTAAATCAAACTGATTCACCAACTGGCTCATTACCTCTTGATGTTCTTGTAGCTGCGCTTCAATTCGCTGTTCTTGCCGCGCAACTGCACCTTCTAGTTGTAGTATAGTTGTGTCTTCAATTTCTCGGTCGATTGTGACATAAGCCAACACACCCACAATAATGGCCGGGACCAGACCAATAAGCAAAAGAAGAATAGTAAGCTTCAGCCGTATACTCACAAGCTATTGTTCCCCCGGTGCAAGCAGATAAAACTCACGGTTGCGCACCTGAAAGAGATCATATTCGTATTGATCATACGAGATCTCGCCGTTTTCATCAAACTGAATCAACGCAGATACGCCCTCAAACGAAACATTCGGCAAAGTGTTTTTTATCTCTTCGCCAGTTGTCGCGTTCATTTGTATAGCACGATAAATTGCTTCAAATGCATCGTAAGCCTGTGAAGCTGCATAGAGCTGCTCATTGCTCTGGAATTCTGCCGCAATATCACGTTTAAACGACTGGGCACCGGTAGGAAAAGTAGAAACAACCAGTCCTTCAACAGCCTCTGGCGCATTGCTAATTATAGTATTGTCATAAAAAATATCGGCACCGTAGTAGGGGATGTTAGTCATGCCCACCTCACGGCCGATCTTTAACGCTGCCGTACCAGATACAACAGAATTGGGCGCAATGAATACCGCATCGGGTTTCGCAGCCGCGAGCGACTGCATCTCGTTACTTAAATCTATAACATCTGGCTCGGCACTTGCAGTAGCCGCAATTTCCCCACCTAATGCTTCGAATCGCTCGCGAAAGACGCTACTTATACCGCTTCCATAGGGCTCATTAGTATAAAACACCGCCACCCTGCGAGCACCCCTGTCATATAGTGCCTTAGCAAGAAATTCACCCTGGAAGTTATCTGATGGAATCACGCGAAAGAAATAATCATTAGGGATACTCAGCGCTGGCGATGAGGCAGAAGGACTTACCAGCGGAATTTGCGCATTGTTGGCAATGGGAACAGCAGCAGTGGTAGCGCTAGAACATCCTTCACCAATAATAGCTACGACGCCTTGATTAATAAGATGCTCCATCGCGCCTGATACCTCTTGGGGGTCACATTTGGAATCCGCCTGAATGACTTCGATATTGCTCGCTTCGAGTTGCTGCTGTGCAAGCTGCACGCCCTTGCTCGTGCCGTATCCCATTGCACTTGAACCACCACTAAAAGGCATCATAAGGCCAATTTTATAAGTTTCATTTTGATTCGAACCATTTCGAAACCAGAGCGATGCCCCAAACGCACCCCCAATAATAGCGACGAAAAACAAAATTGCGACTATAACACTAAATACGATACGATTACGCCAGATTTTTGGCTTCGCTTCGTTCAGTAATCGCTCCATTTCTCCGGGTGCAGTATTTTGCGGTGGCTCTACTGGAGTTCCGCTTTCTGTATTGCCCATAATTCCCTCTAGTTTTTATTAAGGTGTGGTAAACATTACCATTATAGCAAAAAATATCGGAATTACGATTTTGGTGCTCGAACCCCTTGTGATTGCGGCATTGACCGAAAAATAATCTTTCTATACGCGATAAAGTTCCAAATGGCAGTAAAGGCAATCGCGCCAGTGCGTGCAACAAATACCGACGCAACCGGTGCAAGAATCGCGACAAACAGAAGCGTAAAAGCATAATTAAATAGAATCAATGCGCCATACAGTAGCGCCTGCTGTAGAAGCCGCTGAGTTGAACGAACGTGGTTCTGAAAAGCAAGTATCTTCTGTAGCGTAAAAGAGGCAATAAGACCAATCCAAAAACTCACCGCTACCGCCGCGATAGAATCGAAATAGAATACTCCCACCAGCACAAATAAAGCGAGTAGCTCCAGGAGATAGGCAGTGCCACCTGAAATAGCATAACGGATTGCTCTATCGAGCCAGGTTTTGCGACGTTTGACTGCCATATGTATTCATTATAGCATTAGCGGCATGAGAGCTCACAAATACGATGAACTTATCGATAATTTGTAAAGTTCACCGGAAAATCAAAATCCTGTTCTTTCACAAGTTGCATTACTGCTTGCAGATCATCTTTCTTGCCGCTCGAAACACGTACAGCATCACCTTGAATCTGTGCTTTTACCTTTGGAAATTGCTCGCGTAGCAGCTTAGTAATTTTTTTCGCCTTTTCTTGGTCGAGTCCTTCTTTGAACAAGACTTCTTTCGTGGCCTTCATGTTACTTTCAGCGATGGCTTTTGAAAGGTCGAGCACTTTCGAGCTTTGGCCGCGAGTTGCTAATTTTTTACGAATAATATCAATAATGCTTTCAATTTGCCACTCGTTGGCGCCAATCACTTTAAAACCGGTCTTATCGTTTAGCCAATCCAAAGCAGCTGGCGTCCCCTTAAAATCATAGCGGTTTTCTATTTCACGTTGCGCCTGCATGAACACATTGTTCATCTCGGCCTTGTCATACTCTGAAACGATATCAAAACTAAAGGTTGCCATAGCACTATTATACCAAATATTCCCAGCCCGGCTGCCAAGCGCCCGTTTTACGCCAATCTTCAGCAAGTGCCTGCGGCCAAGTTTTACGATGCGCAATCACTTCGAGCGCCAGCTGAGGCGCCTGATGCCCTACCAAGGCAATATGTTGGTTGCTGTAGTCACGCTTGAGGTCAAACAGAAAATCTTCGATACGTGATTGCACGTCAATATAGCTCTCGCCATTAGGAAACGGCTCGTCAATATACTGCGTGATATCACTCTTAAACTGGCTGGCCGGCTTGCCCGTAAAGTCGCCATAATCGGCTTCACGCAGCCGGGCATCTGTTATGCCATCGTACGCCTCGCCAAAAAAGAGTCGCGCTGACTCTACCGCACGAGCAAGATCCGAGCTGATAATAGCATCGTAACTGCTCGCATTAATATGCTTTGCTGCCTCGCGCGCACGACGCACCCCTTCTTGTGATAGTTCGCCAGGCTGCCAGCCGGTGGCAATACCGGCTTCGTTGTCACGGGTGATGCTATGCACAAAGTAGGTAATTTTAACAGACATTTGACATAGTATAGCATGATAGAAAATGAAGATGAAAGAACCTAACCCCCAATTGGCTTGGGGGGCTCCATAAGCGGGTCAAACTCAAGTAAACTCGGCTTTTCTACCAAGTCCCGAACCAACTGCAAGGCAACTTTCCTTGCTGCGTTTGCTTCATCTCTCGTTACATGGCCAGCCGCAACCGCGAGCACTAACTCATCTTCATCAAGTATCACTGGCGCTGCATTCGCCGGCTGCCACACATCTAAATATAAATCTTCAAAATAACTTTCAACCCTGTTATATACTACTGGTCGCGTAATATCACAGTACACTCCTACAAGTTCATCATCGGCGTTCATAAATTTTGTAATAAGGTAGGGCTTGCCATGTTCCCATTTCGTAATCCAGCGATAGTCGATATCGGCAATAATTGTGTCACCTTCTTTCCATGGTTCGGTAACCTCTTGCCATATTTCGGTGCCAACGCCAAAATCGTCAGTCACATAACGCATGATTTTTGCCGTACCAACCCCAAGGCCATTCCAATTTGTTATCTTCTTTGGTGGGTGAATGTTTTTTGTCATAGACACATTGTACGCTATATTCCCAAAAAATATTACATGATCAATCGTACAAACCCTTGAACCTCAAAACGCACTCCTGGGGCCCTGTCACCCGGTGTGGGGTTTTGAGATCCAAAGTTACATACCTGAATTACCTCTCGCGCCAAATTATGCTATACTTTGACACATGAAAATCGCTCATTATCGTATTTTTATTCTTACTATACTGCTAACACTGCTTCTTCTGGGCGTTAAGTTCGTGCTGCATACTCTTGGTTGGGAGATTATTTACCTTGACCGGCTGCACGGTAGTGTTATTTCGGGTACCATTTTTGTGATCGGTTTCTTGCTTTCAGCCACTATTCGCGACTACAAAGAAGCCGAGCGTATTCCGGCTGAAGCTGCAGCCACACTCGAAAATATTTACGAAGACGCTGCCTCTATTAAAAAGAATTACCCCGATTTTGATTTCGAAACTTACAAACTGCAACTACAAAAAGTTGCGAAATCTTTCCGTACCGACCTACGCAACAGTAAAAGCCACACCGCACGCCTACAACTACACGAGCTAAACCAGCTCAATGCTGATATGGAAAGTGCTGGCGTGCCGGCAAACTTTATTGTCAAGCTGAAGCAACAGCAAGCAGCACTGGTGCGCCATTTGTTTCGCGTTAACTACATTCAGCGTATCACCTTTATCCCATCCGCTAGTATTCTTGCCTGGTCGATCATTATCATCGGTATTCTGCTTCTGCTATTTACTGATATGCAGTCCTTCTTTGGCAGTATGATGGTGACTGGTGCTATCTTATTTATACTACTATATGTTTCTATCCTTATTCAGGTTATTAAAACACCGTTCCAAGATGAGGGCAAAACGAAGGATGATGTGAGCCTCTTCCTGCTTTCACAAACTATTCATCATCTTGGCAGTAAAGAGGATTAGCATGACTACTTGCGCTATCAACTTTTTACCAGTCACGCCGCCACCGACATCGCAGCCGGGGTGATTTCGCTTTTATAAAATATACGCAGATAGCCCCGGTCAAGGGGTGTTTTCTCGCTTATGATCTCTGCGTATAATAAATGCACCTTAGCTCGCCTTTACCCTCCATTCGATAAACAGACCGTTACGCGCCAGGGACATTCTCGGACCCCGGCGCCGAGAAGTCCGTGGGCTGCTCTTCGCTTTTAGTCTGTTTTTACGAATGGAGGGCGCGACTCTGAGGTGCCTGAGCAAAGGAATAGTTATGACCAAACTTATCACCATCGATCACCTAAAAGAACTACTCGCCAAGCATGGTCGCGATACCTTCGCACACGACCTCATGCAAGCGCTCGAAAAAGACTACGCGCGCTGGCATGATTTTAAAATCATGCCCCGTCCAGCAATTCATGTACCCGATGGCGTCATAGAGCTCATGCCGGTCGCTGATCAGCAATACTATACCTACAAATACGTCAACGGCCATCCAAAAAATCCGCTATGCAATAAACTCACCGTTATGGCGACCGGACAATTATCAAGAGTAGATGATGGCGAGCCCTTGCTCATTTCTGAGATGACCTATCTTACCGCCATTCGTACTGCCGCCAATAGCGCACTTGCCACCAACTATATGGCGCGAAAAAATGCCAGCAGCATGGCAATGATAGGCACGGGTGCGCAAAGCGAGTTCCAGCTACACGCAATTCGCACGGTGCGTGATATTCACACGGTATACTATTACGATACCGATCCAACCGCTATGGATAAATTCGAACGCAATACACACCAGTTAAACATTTCGCTCATTCGCTGCAACTCGCCGGAACAAGCAGTCAGGAATGCCGACATCATCACTGTTTGTACTGCTTGCAAAATGCATGTAGATGTCGTGAAGAATGAATGGGTCAAGCCTGGCGCGCACATCAATGGTATAGGCGGTGACTGCCCTGGTAAAACCGAGATTGAAACCTCGCTTGTGGAGCGATCCCGCATTGCGGTTGAATACTTTGATCAAGCTTACATTGAGGGTGAAATCCAACGCTGGAGTAAGGCTGAAGCACGCAATCTGGTTGCAGCCACGCTTCATGAGCTCGTCACTGGCAAGAAAAAGGGGAGGGAGAGCAACGACGAAATCACGCTATTTGACTCAGTCGGCATTGCGCTAGAAGATTTCACGACGCTCGTACTGCTTTACAAGCTCGCAGCGCAATATGGGATTGGCGAGGAGATTTATATGGTGCCGGAATTAACGAATCCAATTGACCTGTGGTCGACACTATAGGTCGTACGACAGCTACACCTTCGCCACAGGCTCAATATTCGAATCATTCTCGTCTTCTTGGTGCCTATGCGGCAACCAGATTGCTGCCACGACGGCGGCTACTGCAACAATACCTGCTGCCACCAGCATAGATTGCGAAAGTCCACTCATCCATGCAGTTTTTGCCGCATCCACAATGCCCGTACCAGCAGCGCCCATTTGCTCGCCAATCACTAGTGCACCAGCGAGTGAGTTTTCAGCTACTTCGGCGACCTGCGCCGGTAAGCCCTGCAGCGCTGCAGATATTTTATCGGCGTATACCGAACTTAGGATTGTTCCCAGCACCGCAATACCCAACGCGCCGCCCAGCTCACGAGTCGTATCATTCGTCGCCGAGCCCATACCAGCACGGTTTTTGGGCACTGCCGACATTAGCATATTAGTCGATGGTGTCATAGCCAGCGCCATACCAAACATCATCACCATCATACCGCCCATCACTTCCCAGTAGCCGGGGATAGTTGGCCACTGCGCCATCAGCACAAAGCCAAGCGCCACAGCAAGCAGCCCGAATGAAACCGTCCAGCGCACACCAATTTTCTTCACGATTGTGGGAACGATAGGGGAGAAAAGGATCATAATTGCAAAGATAGGCAGCATCCGCAGTGATGATTCTAGCGCGCCATACCCCATAATCAGCTGGAACAATTGGCTCATAGAGAAGAAAATCCCCATGAGCGCAAAGAACACGAGCATAATTGATAGCGACGCCACCGAAAACGCACGGTTTTTAAACAAACGAACATCTAGCATAGGGTGTGCAATACGCAGTTGCCACCATACAAATGCGATAAGACTCAATGCACCCACAATCAGTGCCGCAATCACATCACCGCCAAAGCCATGCGATGGTGCTTCGATAATCCCATACACCACGCCCAGAATACCGACAAACGACAATCCACCGCCAATCCAGTCAATAGGGGTTTGTTTTTCGTCTCTTGACTCTGGCGTCAACCATTGGTTAAAGATGAAACCAATCGCACCAATGACTGCACTCAAAATAAATACCGACTCCCAGCTAAAATGCTCGAGTAAGAACCCACTAGCAATCGAACCCAGTGCCACACCACCACCGGCGATACCACTCCATACCGCAATGGCACGCGGTCGTTCACGCCGCGGGAAAATATTTTCAATAATAGAAAGAGTGGTGGGCATCACCATCGCGCCACCAAGCCCCATAATGCCGCGCGCAATAATCAATTCCAGGCCTGATTGCGCAAAAAAACCTGCGTACAGGGTACTTGCAATAAAAATCGCCAGCCCAATCTGCATAATGAGCTTTCGGCCAAAACGATCAGCTATAGCAGCAGCGGTAAATAGCAGGCTCGCGAAAATAAGTGGATAGATATCAACTACCCATGTCAGGTCAAGCGAGGTAAGTTGCAGCTCTTCTGCCATTAAGGGCAAAGCCAAGTTCAAGCTGCTATTTGCCAGCATTGCCACTAAAAGGCTTACGCAAAGTGTGGCCAAGATCTTCCACCGACGGTGAAAGATAGAGGGCTCAATCCCATCCAT
Organism: uncultured Candidatus Saccharibacteria bacterium; assembly: GCA_964599775.1. Taxonomy (GTDB): domain Bacteria; phylum Patescibacteriota; class Saccharimonadia; order Saccharimonadales; family Saccharimonadaceae; genus CAZRGZ01. The sequence continues at coordinate 72,407 of CAZRGZ010000001.1, forward strand.
GTCTACATTTTGTTGTTTCATTATTTATGCTCCTTTGATTGCCAATTACTTAGTACAGCCAGTAACCGCTCATTCGTTTGCACCATGCTCGCTACTTCCTCTTCAGATAGCTCTTGCAGCGCTTCCTTGAAGTATGCTTCTACCCGTGTGCGCACTCCACGTACAGCGTGTCGCCCTTTTTCGCTTAGTTCAACAATAGAGCGTTTTCGGTTGCGGGAATCATGGCGTACGATAACTTCTTCTTTCGCGAGAAGTAAATTAATCTGACGAGAAACTGCAGCGTCGGAATGGCACAATTCTTGCGCAATTTGATGCTGCGATAATGGGCCTCGTTCGTCCAAAACTTTAAATATAGCCATGGATGCGAGTGTGTAACCCTTTTCGCCCTGCAAAGCCGCTTGAATATGCCAAAACATAAGCCGCGCTAATCGACGATTAACGTCAATCAGATTCTCAATCTCACGATTTTTTGCCATGGTTACAATGTTAACATGTTAAAATATATTTGACAAGTATGGCGTTTATTAGCAATCAAGAAACGGAGCAGAGGCTGTAAAAGCCTGTAAGATGGCAAAAGTTTGCGGGCCAACAATTCCATCAATATAAATATCAGCACCGCCAGCCGTGATGTCTTCAAACGAGTGTACATAGGCTTGCAGGGAACGAACCGCACTTGCAGTTTGTGGACCGAATATGCCATCAACCGCAATCTTATTTTTGCAATACGTATTCAGCTTTTGCTGTATTGCAGTCACACATTCACCTTGAGAACCTTCGCTTTGCTGCACATAGTCACGCCAAGATAGCATACGCCCTTGATATGACATATTTACCGTGCCAATAGCTCGACAGCCGTTTGCGCGAAACTGTGAAGCGGTATGAAATGTTAGCGACGAACTTGTAATACTACGTTCTGGGTTCACTGTTATAGCATCCGGCGTTGAGGATGGCGATCCTACCTGTCGAGAGGATGAGGTGTGCGAACCAGTCAGTGCGCCATACTGGGATGGGTTTTCAGTGTTTGTCTTATGTGCGTGGTCTTGGCTTTGGCTTTCGCTCTTTTTTGTCTCTTTTGGTGAGTCTAAGGAAGAAGATGGATTTTGCGCCTCAACCGACGGCGCTTTAGCCTGTACCGTCGATGAAACATATAGCGCAAACAGATGATACGATACCACCGCACTCATAAAAACCAACACAAAGGCCGCACAAAACTGCACTTTGCTTATCGATTTCCCATCATGATGCTTCAATAGCATTCTCCCTCCATGCCTTTACGATTATCCATAAGCTTAATCGAACCTTATATAACCAAACGTTGCCCACGAATGCAACGATTTTTTACAAAAACACAACTATGACCACTTAGTACACATGCCACTCGACATTTTTTAACATTCACTATAGAATATACAAACATGGAGACAAACAAGACTCCTATTTGGAAGGATGCAACCACACAACAGCTGGCTCAAGTTCTAAGCGAGCTCAAAGACACAGCAGTCCTACAGAAGTTCCTTCGCGATGTCATGACAGAGAAGGAAATTGCCGAAATAAGTGCCCGGCTTGAGGCCGCTCGAATGTTACATGCCGGCAAACGGTACGCCGATATTATAAAGTCAACCCGGCTCAGCAGCCGCACCATAGCGCGTATTAGCGAATGGCTTAAAAAGGGGACAGGCGGCTATCATACCGCCATCGATATCATAAATAAATCTAAATCAACCAAGAAAAAGCAATGATCGCGCATATAACAGCCATCCGTGCCGTAAGCGCGCTTTACGTCAAAAAGCGCATGCAGTGGTTTTTCTGGCTTGGCGCAGCCGTTTTACTACTACTATTTGCCCTTACCATTTACCTTATACAAAATGTCAGTGCTTGGTGGTGGTTGCTCGCAATTCCGGTTTTTTCTTTTACGGTTTTCTTTGTTATTTTATGGGGTTTAGCTCGAGCTTTAATTACCAAACTCATGCCGCCGCTCAGCCGCGACCAGCAAGAAGCAGTATCTCATTTCGTGGCTCGTCTCGACGAAGTTCTTGAACAAGTACAAACACCACGCTTTTTGATATTACTTTACCTTATTCGAGATGCTTTTATTGGCAATCAATATGGGTTTTTGCAGCAAACTGTTAATCATTCAAAAGCCCTGAAGAGCGAATTTGAACGACTCACCGCACTATTTACACCACTCGAAAAATAAAGAGATACCCTAGGGTATCTCTTTATTTAGTATCACCCTAAAGAGTTACTTTTTCTTTGCAAGCCGCCCTTTCACTTGTTCACCATCACGAAACATGATTTTGGTACGAACTGCGAGCGCGATATCTACCGCACCCCGAATAATCGCGTACAGCCCTAGTACCCATACAAACGTCACACCCCCCACATATGGGAAAAGCCAAATGACAATACCAGCGATCAATGCCAAGATCCCTGCAAAAATCCAGAGCAGTTTATCCTCACCTTCCTCAAGCAGTACAGCAACCACAATATCTAGAACACCGCGAATCACAAAGAACAAGCCCGCCAAAATAGCAAAGGTGACATACGCAATATCGCTATTACTTATCAAGAAAGTACCGATAATAATCGCTGCTACACCAGCCGCTAGCGACAACCACCAGCCTGAATCATTCTTCATACGAACAAATGCACTTATTAAATCGGCGAGCCCATAAACCACAATGAATAATGCAAACAGCATCACAAGCGTGACTAACGTCAAGCCGGACCAGAAAAGTGCTATTAACCCAAAAATAATTGTTACCACCCCTTGAACTGTGAATAGCCACCACAGGCTACTTGCGAATTCGCGAATTTTACTCGCCACTTTACCCCTCCTTGTTTTGTTATTAATACATCACTAGTTTTAGTATAGCATGATAAAAATAAGCGTAAATACTATACACACTATGCTACAATAAAAATATGAAGGAAGTGGCACTGAAAAGAAACTACACGTTAATACTCGCGGTATTTGCTAGTGGACTTCTGTTTATTGGCCATGGTGCGCTCGCCGCGCAGCAGTACGAGCTATGGGTGACGGTATTTGCTACCATTTTAAATCCCTTTATTGTTCTAGAGCATACCCAGGTGGCATCACTTACTCAAAATATTGGTATTCTTGATATTATTTTTGGCTGTTTGTTGCTACTCGTTGGAGCTATCGTTTGTTTTTCGGCTAAACCGCTTCATCCAGCTTGGGGGAAGAGCCTCCTCGTCCTCTTAATTATCGCTGCTATATGGCAATTCTTCACCAGCTTTAGTTTTGTTTTGGCTGGCGTGCCCGAAGGTATATGGCTTTTCTTTGAGCGTAGTCCCAGCTTTATCTTGCCAGCTGCTGGCGCTCTCTTATTGAAAAAGCTAACCAAGATGGCGTAAGACCGCTTTTATATCAGCGCCTTTACCACGTACCCCCTTCCAAAGATCACCTTCCTTTTCTATTCGTTTTAGCATGTTTTTTATGGTAAAGCGCTGCGGCGTTAAATGGCCATTCACTTCATCCCAGTGCAAAGGCGCTGAAACTGTGGCATCTTTACTGGGACGGGCGGAGTAGGGGGCAGCCAAAGTTTGGCCTTCGCTATTCTGCAAATAATCAAGGTAAATTTTGTGCTTGCGTTTTGAAGGCGAACGTTCCAAGCTAGTAAGTTCTGGCTCGCGCTTGTGTACCTCCATGGCAATGAGATGAGCAAAGTTGCGTGCTTGTTCGTAGTTATATTTGGCACGCAGAGGAACGTACACATGGATACCGCGCTTACCACTAGTCTTGGGAAAGTTCGGTATCTTCCATTCGTCACATACTTCGTGTACCGTTTTGGCAACTTGCACGACATCTTTAAACTCGACCCCTTCAGGGTCAAGGTCGATCACTAGCCAATCCGGGTCTTCTAAATGACCTACCCGCGAATTCCAAGGGTTAATTTCGATACAACCAAGCTGCGCCATGAAAAGCAGCGTTTTTTCGTTGTTACAGATTAAATAGTTTATATATTCACCGGTGCTATCAGAGAAATGTCGTATTGTATGTGCAAAACTGGGTACATCGAAAGTAACATTTTTTTGGAAAAACGAAAATCCATCCACACCATCAGGGTTGCGTTTCATAGATTGAGGCCGGTTCTTGAGATAGGGGAGAATGTATTTGCTGACCGAGCGATAGTACTCTATAAGGTCGCCCTTAGTGTAGCCATGCTCTGGCCAAAACACTTTATCAAGGTGAGTAAGTTTTAGCTCATCGGTCGGTTGCCTTTTCATTGTTTTCTCCCGCTTTTTAGTTGGCTTGATGTCTTTTGGCTCTTCTTTATGTACCTTTTTCGGGTCTTTATCTTCCCGCAAACCAACAAAACTAGGGTGACGCATATAGCCTTCACTCGTCCATTCGCTAAATTCCATTTCGCATACAAGCTTCGGCTCTACCCAATGGACTGGTGCGTTTGGTTTTGGCTCAGTTTGAAACGGCGAGTCAGCGCGTTCGAGCTTTTCGAGCCGTTCGCGTAAGCTTTTTAACTGCGCGTCAGGGATACCACCACCAGAATGCCCCACATAAATTAGCTCGCCCTCATTGCTGTACACGCCAACCACTAAAGACCCTAAATGTTTACGCGTGCCACGCGGTTCAGTAAAGCCACCAATGACAACCTCTTGCCGTTCATGCGTTTTGATTTTTAGCCAATGTTTGCTACGGATGTTTGTTCTATACGCACCTTGGGATTTTTTGGCCATAATGCCTTCTAGGTGCTGCTTTTTTATTGCCGCAAATAACTTTTTGCCGTCTCTTTCAACATGGTCGCTATAGCGGACAATCGAATTTTCGGGGATAATTGACTGTAAAAGCTGCTTGCGCTCGATAAGCGGCATATCGCGAATATCGTGCCCCTCAAACCACAGAAGGTCAAACACATAATAATAAAGCTCACCCGTAAGCGTTCCGCTCGGTTTGTATCCCTGTAGCCATTCAAAGTGCGAGCGGCCATCTTTGTCGGTTACCACAATTTCACCATCCAGAATGACATCTTTTTGTATATCACGCACCGCCTCGGCCACAGCCGGATACTTTTCGCGAAAATCAAGATTGTTACGTGAATAAAGCGCCACATCGCTACCTTGCTTGCTCGCAATCGCCCGGTAGCCATCCCACTTTATTTCAAACAACCACTCTTTATCGTTAAACGGTTCATGCACAAGGGTGGAGAGCATGGGTTTTACTGGTTCTGCCAATTTTCGTTTGGGGTATTGTTTATAATCCCTGTTGGGCTCGTTTAGGCTTTTGCCGCTCACAACTGATTTATCTTGTTCTTTGGTAATATCTATTTTTTCGCTGGCGAATTCATCGCCTTTCTTCACCAACAACCAAGCGTTTGGCTGTTTGGCATTCTTCATTTTTATCAGGGCGAATTCACCATGTAGTTTTTGACCATGTACGATAAACGTCAGGTGGCCGTCTTTTAACTGCTTGCGCAAGACTTTTTGCGGATCATCGCCACCGTCGTATGGCTCATAGGTCCCTTTGTCCCAAATAATTACTTCGCCCGCGCCATAATTGCCTTTCGGGATGGTGCCTTCGAACTTACGATATTCAAAGGGGTGATCTTCCACCATCATGGCCAAATGCCGGTCATGCGGATTGAGCGAAGGGCCTTTCGGCACGGCCCAACTTTTTAACACACCATCCAGCTCAAGACGGAAATCATAATGTAGCGCAGTAGCGTGGTGTTCCTGCACCACAAATTCTAGCTTTTGCTTCTTTTTTGCGGCCGCTTTTTTACCTCGCGGCTCGGCCGTTTCTTTAAAATCCCGCTTTTGATGGTACTTTTTTAGTGACATGATGCTTGCACTATTCCTATGGCAGAGACATTATAGTTTAGGCGCCTAAAAACTGTAATACCCGGTACAATAATATTGCCGGCCACACTAAAGCCTGTAAAAAGGCTAGCACTACTTCCCAGAACCCATTGGCTTGATTAATGAAATATACCAATGCACCAAAACCCGCTACGAAAAAGACGACACCGCTAGGACCACCATTATTTATTATTTTGGTGGTTTTATCTTTTTTCATATCTTTTCCTTACGACAACGTAATAGTTTACTTTTTAGCTAAGCTCTTTTTTAATGCGTCCATTAAATCTTTACTTTCGGTTTTCTTCGGAGCCTTACCGCGTTTCTTCGGTTTGACGCCTTTGACTTTCTCAGCAATGATTTCTTGCAGTTCTTCCGTATAGGTGTCGTGATAATCCTCAGCGGCAAACGCTTTGGTTTCTTGCTTAATGAGCGATAGCGCCATATCGAGTTCGGTCTTAGTGACCTCCTTTTTATCTGGAAAGTTCAGATCGACCGGCTCGCGAATATCGCTATGGAAACGAAGCTGGTTGAGTACAATTGCCGGGCCAACTGCCATTAAAGCACCTAGGTGCTCCCGTTGGTGAAACACGTAAGTGACTACGGCCAGTTTGTCAGATTTTGCTAGCGCTTCACGCAGTAGGGCATACGCCTTTTCTGCACCCTTAGCAGGCTCAAGATAGTAAGGTTTTTCAAAATAACGGATATCTATTTCATCAGAATTCGCAAACTGCTGTATATCAATCGTTTTCGTCATCTTAACATCGGCGCGTTCAAAATCCGCCTTGGTGAGCTCTACGTAGTCGCCCTCTTGGTACTCGTAGCCTTTAGTAATATCCTCCCACGGCACTTCTTTGCCATCTTTGCGGCAGATACGCGCATACCGAATGGGCGAAAGGTCTTCTTTATGTAACATATCAAGGTCAAGCCCCTCGCGCGGATGCGAACCGCTGTACATTTTAACTGGGATATTCACTAGGCCGAAACTGATTGAACCACTCCATAATGACCGCATAGAAAGAATTTCCTTTTTTGTTTTAAGCTTCTATACTTTTAGTATATCATGTTCTAATGTTCAGGGTCATCAGCAAAGGTTTCGTGGATAGTCCCATGCGCATGCTCTGGTGGTGCATAAATAGAATAGAGTTTTAGTGGCTCAGTGCCGGTATTAACGATATTGTGCCACATGCCAGCTGGCACAAAAATAGCAAAGTCATCGCCAACTTCATGGACAAAATCAAGGCTATCTTCACGTTCGCCCATTTCAACTCGCGCCACACCTTGTTCAATCCTCAGAAATTGGTCAAGCTCATCGTGCTTCTCGAGACCGACTTCACCATCCACCGGTATAGACATGGTGGTCATCTGCAAGTTCTTACCCGTCCAGTGCGTGGTGCGATAATTTTCATTCTCAAGTGTTAAGCGTTCAATATCTACCACATGTGGGTGTGGGCCGTAATCTTTTGTATCCATAGTTTCTCCTTTTTATTTAGGCAGAGGATTACTTGTATTGCTGCATTAATTCATCAACCTTGCGACGATAGGCTTCAATATCAGTGATCCCTGTATCATGATACCACTCCTTTAGGTCGGCGAGAATCCTTCCGAGGCGTTGGCCAGCTATAGGGCCCCATTCTTGTTGCAGCCAACGGCCATCAATGCCCACATCGTGCTTGAGTGAAGGTTGGCGCTGCTCGTACGGTATGGTTTGGTAATCGTGCCATAGCGCTTCCAGTTGCGGGAAAAATACCGGCTGCGTACGTTTACGCCCCGGCCAGCTCGCGGCGGCATCGGCTTTATGTAGCGCTAGCAGGTCGGCGAAAGCTGGGTGGCCCAACATTTCCAACTGCTTGCTGCGTCGCATATTTGGTAGATCGTCGATATTCATATGATGGTCAATCATCCACACAATGGCCTCGACGTCTTTTTTAGAAAAGTGTAGCCGCTTTAATAGCGCACGTGCCATTTCAGCCCCCACGCTATAATGTTCATGAAAGGTGGCTGCTTCGCCCTCACCCTGGCGCGTTTTTGCTTTGCCAATATCGTGCAGCAGCGCTGCCCAGGCAAGCTGGGCGCTTGGATGGGGTGGCAGCATATTCATTGTTTCGAGTTGATGTTGCCACACATCGCCTTCGGCATGATAGCGGCGCGGTTGCTCAACGCCTTTACCGGCGGTAATCTCAGGTAAAATACGTTCAAGAATTCCTAATTTATCGAGTTCTATTATGGCGTCACGTCGGGCAGGGGAAACCAGCATACTAGTGAGCTCCATACGCAAGCGATCCCGCGCGATTGCTTCTCCTTTACCTTCCGCCACGGCCCGCTGCAAGGCTTCATAAGTAGCAGCTTCGTACTGAAAGCCAAGTACTGCCTTAAACCGAACGGCGCGAATAATCCGCAAAGCGTCTTCTTGGATTCGGCGCGCTGGGTCACCGATAAAACAAATATACTTTGCCTCAAGGTCTGCCAAGCCACCCACTTCATCGACAATTTCGTTCGTACCCGCCCTTAGTGCAATAGCATTGATGGTAAAATCACGGCGCTGCAAATCTTCGCTTAACGTGGCATAAGCTACCCCAGTTGCCTTACGGCCTTGGTGCGCATTTATATCGCGGCGAAAGGTGGCGACTTCGAACATCTTGCCATGGAAATGCACACGAGTCACGGCATAAGCCTGGGCGGTATCTTTAAAACTGGCTTGCTGCAAATCTTCCAGTGCCAAAATTTGTTCTGGCCGCGCATTGGTCACAATATCAACATCTTTTACGGGGCGCCCCAGAAGCATATCCCGTACTGCACCGCCCACAATGTAGGCTTCAAAACCATTTGCTTCTAATAGCGAGACCAGCGCGGCCGCGCTCTGCAGTTCCTGACTTTCATCAAGGAGCGTCTGCCAATTGGGAATGAGATGGTTAAGATGTAGCTTGGTCATGATTTTTGACTACTAAAAATGAGTTTAAAGACTGAGCCTTCGTTCAGTTCACTCTCGAAGGTCAATGTGTAACCTAAGTTATGCGCCAAACGCGCACTTAAGTACAGCCCGAGGCCAGTGCCACTAGATTCACGCGTTCGGTAATCTTCTGAACGATAGAATTTTTCGAAAATATGCGGCTGGTCGCTTTTGCCAATGCCAATGCCCGTATCTTTTACATAAATTTGCAATACCCTGTCAATTTCGTGCGCCCCAAAAGTGACCACACCTTCGGCGGTGTACTTCATGGCGTTGCTTAAAAGATTATCTAAAATTTCTTTTACTTGCTCGCGGCTGGTAAATACGATTGGCAGCTTCTCTGGCAAATCTAGCTTAAACTGTAAACCTTTTTGCCGCATAGGCAACTGATAGTTGTTATATAGCTCAAGTAGCAGCGGCTTGATGGGAATTTCTTCTTTCGTGGCAGCAGCACCTTGTTCAGAATGGGAGAGTGAGCTTAAGTCATTGACGATTTTTGCGAGGCTCATTACATGGGTGTGGGCATCGTGTACCATTTTATCGATGGCGGCTTGACTCGCACCTTGCTTGCGTAGCACATCAACATTGGCAAGGTTACCTTCAGCAATGGCAATGGGTGTCCTTAGCTCGTGGCTCACAACAGATATAAAGGCGTCTTGCTCTTCTTCAATAGTTTTTTCTTTGGTAATATCGCGAAGCACCATAATAAACCCGCCTTCACCCTCTACCTGATAGCTTGGCTGAATGGGGGAAACGTTAATGTAAAGCCGTATATGTTCTTTGTTGGGGTAGGTATGGTAAACATCGCGCCGAATGTATGGTTTGGCTTTTTCAGCACTGGTCGCTTTTTTAGTAATTTTTACCGGCTGGCCATGCCGATTGTGAAGCTGCAAAATTTCGTCAATATTCTTATTTAATATGTTTTCATTTGTATCAAGCAAGGAGAGAAAAGTGGCGTTATATATTTTAATGTCACCTTTTTCATTCACCGACACCACGGCATCACTCATACTATTAATCAGCGAAAGCAGCCGTTGTCGCTGTAATTCCTCTTTGGCGCTGACTTTTATAAGCTGCTGACCTTCTTTTTCGGCAATTCGGCGAATAATAGCTATAACCAGCGCCAAGAGGCCGAGCCCCAATACTTCTTGTGTGAGTACGATAAGGTAAAGTGGATCACTTAAGTTAGGGTGAAGTACTGCCGTAAAAACACCACTCACCACTAAAGCCAAGAAACTAAAGAAGAAGCCTAACCGCCCAAAATATAGGTCGGTACTTACCATTAATGGCACCCAGCCAATCAGGAAAACATTCACAAACCCCGTCACGAACAGCGTAAAAAAGAGAGTGATGATGTTTAGCGCTAATAGACAGATAAATACCACTGAAGTGGTGAGCTGTTTACGCCAGCGAAAATAGAAAAAGACTGCTGAAACCAGTAAATAGGCGGCGCTAAGAATGAAAAAGGTCATATCGCTTTCATAAAAATTAGGGTCAAAAATACCCTGCCGAGCGAGCAAGCCGCAAATAATTGCCATCACCGGCACCAGCACAGAAACGCTCCATTGGAACGAATCAGCTACTCTATCGTGGTATAGCTCTGCTTTTTGCAAGCGTTGTGTTGGCATAATTTTATTATACTCATTAGATTAAAAAGTCGCTATTTTTCATTGACATAGTATACATATAGCAATTATCATAAATACTAACACTATATGTAGCGTTGGAGTTCGCTACACCAAGTGAGGGAAATAAACAGCTGCAATTGTAGCATCAGAAAGTAGGGGAGTATGCCGCGTTCACTGCGTAAAATTAGATTTTGGAGTTTTGTTATTGTTGGCTGCCTTATATTTATAGGGTTTAGTATGGCACTATTTATGCGACTGCAAGCCCAAGGCGCACCACAGGGTGGTGAAAAGAAGCACGTTCTGACCACCTTTACTGTACTGGCTGATATGGCGCGTAATGTCGCCGGCGATGCGGCCGAAGTAAATTCGCTCACTAAAGTTGGGGCAGAAATCCATGGCTACGAACCCACCCCACAAGATATGGTGCGCGCCCAAGATGCCGACATCATTTTAGACAACGGCATGAACTTAGAAAAGTGGGCCACAAAATTGTACGAAAATGTACCTGATGTCCCACATGCAACAGTCAGCGAAGGGGTAGAACCCATCCCCATTGCCCAAGGCCCATATAAAGACAAACCAAACCCCCACGCCTGGATGTCACCTGCAAATGCTTTAAGGTATGTCGATAATATTGCTAAAGCGCTGAGTGATATCGACCCAGCTAATGCCACAGTGTATCAGAATAACGCTACCGAGTATAAGCAGCAAATTGAAGCCATTGACCAAAAACTCGCCTCCCAGCTCGCCCCACTCAGCGACGAAAAGCGTTATTTAGTCAGTTGTGAAGGTGCTTTTAGCTACCTGGTACGTGACTATAATTTAAAGGAACTTTACTTATGGCCCATTAACGCCGATAGTCAGGGCACGCCGCAACAGATTAAAAACCTTGTTAAAACTGTGCGCAAACAGCAAGTACCGGCAGTATTTTGCGAAAGTACCGTGAGCGACAAGGCTCAGCGCCAAGTCGCCAAAGAAACGGGAGCGCGTTTTGGTGGTGTTTTCTATGTGGATTCGCTATCTGATGCCGAGGGCAATGTTCCTACTTATTTAGACCTTTTAAAGTACAACGCCGATACCTTAATAAAGGGGTTACGAGGTGAGTAAACAAAAAGCAGCTGCAATCCTGCTGACTGATATTAGCGTACGCTACGCCAGTACTTCTGCGCTTGAAAACGTCACGGTGACGGTGCCTAAAAGCAGTATTACTGGCCTAGTGGGTATGAACGGTGCTGGCAAATCCACCCTTTTTAAGGTAATTATGGGGCAAATTCAGCCCGAAACGGGATCGGTACAACTTGCTGGCCACACGGTGAAACAAGCGCAAAAGCAAGGGCTAGTAGCTTACGTACCCCAGGGCGAAGCAATAGACTGGAATTTTCCGGTCTCGGTATGGAATGTGGCAATGATGGGGCGGTATCAGTTTATGGGTATTACCCGCACCCCTGGTGAAGCCGATATCGATGCCGCCAAACAGGCGCTGGAACGAGTACATTTGCTCGATTTTGCCGATAGGCAAATTGGGCAACTATCGGGCGGGCAACGCAAGCGCGCCTTTGTGGCACGAGCTTTAGCGCAGGGTGCGGCGATCTTGCTGCTTGACGAGCCCTTCGCTGGGGTTGATGCCAAAACTGAAGCGGCATTGGTAGAACTTCTACAGGAGCTGCAGTCCCACGGCATCACTATTCTTATTACTGCACACGATTTAAGCACCATTGGCACCTACTGTGAGCACATGATTTTACTAAACAAAAAGGTAATAGCCGCTGGGCCCACCAAGAAAGTGTTTACCGCTAAAAATATCGCCAAAACGTACGAAAGCGATTTCTTATTGAAGAAAGGGGCGCCATGGATGTCGTAAACTTTCTCGTTGCACCGTTAGCATACGACTTTATGCTCAAAGCAGTATATGTCAGCGTTTTAGTGGGGGTTGTTTGCGCCTTGTTATCGTGTTTTTTGCTGCTTAAACGATGGTCGTTGATGGGCGATGCCGTGTCGCAGTCGGTACTACCCGGCGTAGTACTGGCCTATGTGGTCGGATTGCCATTTAGTATTGGAGCATTTCTATTTGGCCTGGTAAGTGTGCTCACAATTGGGTTTATTAAGCTAAAAGTTCGGCTAAAAGAAGACGCCGTCATTGGGCTGGTGCATACCACACTGTTTGCGCTTGGGCTTGTGTTGGTGTCGAAAATCCCCAGCAATATTGATTTAATGCATATTTTATTTGGCTACGTGTTAGGAATTTCGAATAGCGATGCCTGGCAGATTGCCGCTATTGCTGTCGTAGTCAGCTTGACCCTATTGATACTTCGCCGTAATTTATTGCTTTACTGTTTTGACCCAGCATACGCCCAGAGCATTCGCCTGCGAGTCAATTTTTACCACTACCTACTCTTGGTACTTCTGGCATTAACAATTGTGGCAGCTGTGCAAACTGTAGGGGTTATTTTAGTTGTCGCGATGCTCATTATACCGGGCGCGACCGCACATTTATTAACAGATAAATTCGACCACATGCTCGCTATTGCTGTTATTATGAGTGTTGTCGCCTGTGTTAGTGGCGCCTATGCCAGCTATTATGCCGATGTCTCCACCGGTGGGGCGATGGTGCTGGCGCTGGCAGCAGAGTTTATACTCACCTTTTGTTTTTCGCCAAAATATGGGTTGGCGGCTCGGGTGAAGCGGGCGTCAGCTTAGTTGAAGTCCGAGTCATTAATTCTGCAATGTAATATCCGAGGTCCCCCTAGCCAGAATCGAAGTGCTTCCTGGCCTTGCCGAGGACAGTCCCAGCATTTATGCTGGGACCGATCCCCGAAGTGGGTCGTTCCACAGGCAACAAAGAAGTGCTGCGAATTCTGGCAAGGCGGGAGCGAGGCATTACATTGCAGAATTAATGACTCGGACAATAAACCTGGAGCTTGCAATGCTATCCACACCATCGTATAGTCGTAGGCATGACCATTGCAATTGCTGCTATCGCCATCCTAGGCTCACTGTATCTACTTTCCGCACTCACCGAAGACTTCTTCATCCCGGCCATCGACCGGCTTGCTAAAAAAACTCCGTATGAGTAGTGACGCGTCTGGTGCTACCTTACTTGCAATGGGCTCCAGTGCACCAGAGTTTTTTACCGCCATTATTGCTGTTTTTGGCCTTACGGGCGGTGGGGATATTGCCGACGTGGGAACGGGTGCCATTGTGGGCTCGGCTATTTTTAATGTATTGGTGATTGTTGGCGTATCGGCGTTGTTTAAGTCTGTCAAACTACAGTGGCAGCCAGTGGTGCGCGATATGCTGTTTTATGTGCTCACCATTGTCATGATGCTGGTGGCCTTTAGCGATGGCAAAATCATGCTGTATGAAGCAATTATTTTCGCCTTAACCTACGGTGTATACGTATGGACTGTCATAAAATGGCGCAAGTGGCTAAAGTATGACGATGAGGCAATAGGTGAAGAAACTGAAACAAATGTGCGCAAAGGCCTCGGCTATTTGACCTATAAAGCGCTCGGGGTGGTCATACCTGACCCGGCACTCAAATAATATTTAACTATATGGTTAAATATGCAATTCAACTAGATTCAGTTTTTTCACTCGCTTGCTGACCCTGTACGACGCGACATACTGCACCGCGTTGCACAGCGTGAGTTATCGGTAGGTGAGCTTGTCGAGAAATACGATATTAGCTTTGCAGCCATATCACGACATCTGAAGGTGCTGGAAACAGCCCGGTTGATACGCAAACGAAAAGAGGGGAGGAGACATATAGTCACACTTGAGTCAGCAGCATTACAACAGGCAGACTACTATTTAGAGCAGTACCGTCGCAAATGGCAAAGCCGTCACGACAAACTGGAATCATTATTAAAAGAAGAGGAGTAATATGGATAAGACCAAAGTCACAAAAGATCTCGAAAATAAAACACTTACTATCGAACGAACTTTTGACGCACCAAAAGAAAAGCTCTGGCGTGCCTATACCGACAAAGAATGGTTTAAAAAGTGGTGGGGGCCAGAAGGCTGGCAAACCACCACAAAGGAGTTCAATTTCACACCTGGTGGCCGGATTCACTATGGCATGAAATGCGTTGATGAAAACCAGGGTGAATTCTATGGTCAAGAATCATGGGGGTTAATGGAGATTCAGTCCATCGACGCACCAAATAGCTTTACCGCTAAAGATTTCTTTGCTGATGCCGATGGGAATATCAACCAAGAAATGTCGCCACAAGCCCTTACCATCGAACTGGTGGAAGAAAACGGTAAAACTCGTATGATAGACTGCAGCGTTACCGAAACCGCCGAACAGCTAGAAGAGTTTATTAAGATGGGCATGATTGAAGGCTTTGCAAGTCAGTTAAACAAGCTTGAAGCTCTTCTCGCTGAATAAAAACCAACCGAAGCACAAAAGGGACGCTCAAAATGAGCGTTCCTTGTACGACGAGCCGACGTGTTTAAGGTCGATTACAGCATGCGCCTTAAAGCGGTTTGGCAATTGCTAACCAAGGTATAACTATACAAAATAGGTATGTAAGAAAATCTGCGCTAATGTTTGTTGCGTTGCTCTATCCACGGTTTGAATTTCTTTAACAGTACTGTGGTGAGATAAAAGGTGAGAGGCTGCAGCAAGCACTTCAGCCTGGACAGGACGGATAAAACTGCCAACCCGATCGCCCGGTGTCATAAAGTTGACTGCATTGCCTTGGTTAACCATAAAATAATGCTTTTGATCTTTTCGTATTTTTTGTATGTCATTACGCATTAGCAAAACTTCGTATCCTTCGGATCGCAAATCCTCTAGAGAAAAGGCAAATTCATCATCGGATGAAGTTGATGAAACGATAAAACAGCCATCTTTAAGCCTTGGCAAATCTCGAGCAGACAAACTTTTTGATCCCGTGGCACAAAAAATAACATCAGCCCGCATTAGCAGTTCATTACGCTCGACAGGAGTACATCCATCCGTGAGCGCCCGTAGCATTGCAAGTGGGTCGCTATCATATATTAGGGGAGGGGTATGTTGCTGTAAATGATATGCAGCAATTCCTCGACCCACTTTACCATAGCCAATAATTGCTTTTGTTAATTGACGTGGGGCAATATATTGCTTGCGCAAAACAAATTCTGCGTAAAAGCCAACGCTGTGCCCTACTAAGTTATCTTCATTTTCTTTCAGTGGACTGCGTGCAACTGAATAAATAGGGTAGGGCAAGGTAGTGGTCTGGAGCAATGTCACGTATCGCTGGTACCCATTCTCTGTGCATTCAATTATTCCTGCCACCTTGTCTTGAACAGACGGCGGTAACTTGTTTGCAAAATAACCACCTACATCGATAATGAGGTACTTTCCGCCAGAGGAAAAAAGCTCTTCCAGATTTGTAGGCTGCCGCAAAGCTATTCTATCTGCCAAAGCTATTCTATACCCCATTTCAATGAGATGGTTTTTCGTAGCTTTATCTATAGTACGTTGTTTAGCAAATACGGTCCGAACGGGCGCAAGGGTACTGAGCATATCAATAAAAATCTCAACGTCTTTTACTATGTGTGATACGACCACCCATTGCAATCCCTCTAAATCTACTGAATGAGAAAAAACCGCACTAATAACCCGCTTGAAATATAATTCATCTTGTGAGACTGCTAGCATACTACCCTTAATTCCATTGTACCTTTAAGCATTCTATTTAAACACATAATATACGCATATTCAATTTTCCTTAAATAGTAGTTCACTAAGTGCACGCTTTGTTCTCGTGTTACGGCAGTCTAAAATAATAATAGCCGCTCCTTCTAGTCGTCACCATCGGGATCACAAACCGAAAAGAGGTAATCGACCCCGCACTACTCCGTGGCGGCCGTCTCGGTCAACACATCATGGTGCCTTTGCCGGGCCTGGAAGGTAGAAAGGAGATCATCAGGATCCATCTTAGGCGCTCCAGTCTAAGCCTCAACGAAGAGCAAATCACTATGCTCGCGGAGCTCACTGGTGGCATGGGCGGTGCAGACATCGCCAATGTCATCAACGAAGCCGGGCAGGAGCTCTACCATCAGCCCGATGCAACCGCAGAGCACTCGTGGGATCTTTGTCAGGAGGTGATGCTTAAGATTCAATTCGGTCCCATCCGGGAGTTCCCCGAAGCGATCGAACGGCTCGCCGCTGAGCGGGTGTCCGCAAAGGCACTCGTTGGGCTGGCACTGTCGCATGTGCCGGATCTGGTACTCGTCAGCAAGCAGTGCCGTGGCGACTCATACGGCACTATACTGCTGTCCAGTCGTCGTCGCGACTACCCACAGGACTCTCAGGAGCTGTTCGAGCTCATCGTGTTCGAGGTCGCTGGACGAGTAGCTGAAGAGATGACATACGGCAATGTCACCTCTGCCTCCTGGTCAGACATGGAGGAGGCCACAAGGTTGGCCTTCAAGCTCGTCTGTGAGTTCGGGTGGGTGGAAGAGCTGTCACGACCGGTAAAGGCTGCCGACTGGCGAAATGACCCTCAGGCAGGCGAGATTGCCTTCGGTGTCACGGCCGTCCTGGCGGATGCATCAGCGAAAGCCAAGGCCATCCCCCCCTTTTTTACCAGAAGTGTGAGCTCAAAGAGCTTATCGAGATGGTTATGAGGACACCAGGCAGCATCGGACGCGACGACATCACCTTCAGAGACAGAATCAAGGAGCCTTCGCAGTCATCCCAACAGCGTAGTGGCTTCTGGAAGAATCCGGAAGGAGATGCTAACTAGAACTCCATCTTGAACGGAGCCTCTGTACATCATCCAGTAAGTTCATTATTCTATACAAAAATTGGCTGGCTACTCCGCCACCGGTGTCAACAATTTCACTGGCTTCTATATCTTTATCTCGCACTCATGGGTACTGGGACTAACTCTAATTCACTTTCATACTGTAGACTCCTTATTTGTAAGAAACGCTTCTGAGTTTTATAATATACATAAAGCAGGTAACGAGTATTGAAAAAAACCGCAACACACCCACAATTTGTAGAAAAACAAGATTTTGCTGAAGGAATCCTTGATTACGATGCGTTTGTTTTGACTAATGATTTTAAGGAACTTGTGGGCATGTCGCCTCGGCAATATGAGCGTACTCTGTATCGTAACTAATTGCATATGCCCAAAACTAAAAGACAGAAAAACGTTTCACTAGAATATCTGGCATAGGTTTGATCTGAGAACAACAGTATGATAGAGAAGGAGGGTCCAGAGCAGCACGAGCGTACACCGCTCGAACAGATTGAAGCCTTGCTAGATAGCGATGAAGCACTATTTACCATTCTTGACCGAAAAGCCGAACGGATGACCAACGACACTGCAAAGTATCACCTAAATGGTGAAAAACCTACTGAAACCTACCGGCTCAACAAAGAGCAATTCGAACGTCTGTACGACAAAGAATCTCCGACACTTGTGATAGATCTTTGTGCCAGCTTTCGCAACAGTGAGCTATTGGGTCAAGCAGCTCAGATGCTTCGTGACGACCCGAATAACAAGGGGTCGCATGTAAATATAGTTTACGCACGACTAGATACCAATAGTGCCTCTCTTGTGGTGGCTAATCAAAAAGAGGGCCTCCAAAGCGCCGTCCGTGTCACACATGGCATACTTATTGATGCCGATGGCAATACATATGCTGGTGAATTTGACGAGCCCATACATTCCGAAGTTATCGATACAGATAATATGCACCTACTCAAGCAGTGTGAAGACCTCGGTATACAAACCCTCAACAACCCGGTTATGGTGGAAAAGTGTCATTACAAAGAAGGTATTGAAGACTTTGCCGCTGCGGCAAGCATAAAAAGTCCGCAACGACATAAGGTGGTCGATTATTCCCATGTTTATAAAAAGCTTAAAAGAGTTGTAATCAAGCCCGGCACAGTAAATGGTGGAGGTAAGGGGGTGTACATATATGGCTCGAGTAAGCACCCCATACTATCTACGCAATCATTTAAAGAACATGAAAGAGGATGGGACGAAATACGTAGCATCGGGGTAAGTGCCTCGAAAACAAGCAGGGCTATCATATCAGACGCACAAGCGTATTATTCTTTTCTTGAACATTACGGCTACAAACCTGTTTGTGAAGAATATATAGAAAATTATCCGCTCTACAACAAGGAAACCGGCGAAAAACACAGTTGGTCAGTTCGCCACATTATTGGCAGTGGAGAACTGTTAGGTACCTATATCCGGATGAACACGCTCGACGAGCCCACAAACGCTAATCAGGGCGCATCTAACCTATCTCTTGAGGAGCTTCGCACGATGATTGCCGATAGCAGCGCAGCAGAAGCCATGATCAAACGTATTCTTAAAGACGGAGAGCAGCTTGCCGCTACCTTAGATACAAGCGTCGGAGGTGTTGATATTATCATGAGCGAAAACATGGAAAGCTATCTTATCGAGATAAACTTAGGTCAAGTCGGTGGGCTCAATCGATTAACTGAGTTGACGCCTCATTCACAAAAACTGAAACCGTATAAAAAGTTTATCAAAGCTTTACATGATAAACACTGCACTAATGCAATAAACATCGAATCTCATCAAACACTGTATGAAGAAAAAATCAAGCGAGATATGATTGCGCGCTTTAAGGGGCTGTACGACACTGGCAATATTTCAGCCTTTGCTGCCTTAACAAAAGATGAAATCAGCACACGTGAATTCGGTCACCATTTTGCCGGCTGGCTATGGATTTGGGCGCGGCTCTATATCCACCATCAAACTAACGGTTCAGAGGAAGAAGCTGAAGCGATTTGCCAGGATGCACTCGACCTCGCTCCATTGGCGTTTATAGAGAATCTCGACGAGATAGTGAGTAAGCACTTCGCACCCCATTATTTTAAAAAGACTATAGATAACCTCGTAGCCGTATTCGATGGACTCTTGGAAGTACACAATTACATACAAGAAGAGAGTAGAGTAAAGACACCTAATGACAGAATATGAATTCAGTCCTGAGCGTCAACAAAGGTCGTCGCGCGAACAAGTCGAGGCCCTGCTAGATAATAAAGAGGCGCTTTTTACTATTCTCGATAGGAAAGCAAGACGAATGGCACGCGATACTGCTGAATATAAGTTAAATGGCGAGCAGTCTCCCGAAGCTTATCGGCTTGATAAAGCTCATTTTGATCGTCTATACGATAAGGAGCTGCCAACACTAGTGATTGACCTGTGCTGTAGTTATCGTAATAGTGAGCTCACAGGGCAAGCCGCCCAAATAATTCGCGACAGGGTAGGGGAGAGTATTAATATTGTCTATGCTCGGCCAGACACTGACAGCGTATCGCTTGTTGTAGCGGAGGACGACGAAGGGGTAAAAGGCGCCGTACGTGTCACGCACGGTATCCTGATTGACGCCGATGGGAATACCTATGCAGGTGAGCTCCCTGAGGCTGTGCACTCAGATACGATTGAGACAAACAATATGCTATTTTTAGAGCAATGTGAGGAACTGGGCATAGAGACACTGAACCGCCCCGACTCTTTCAGGATGTACGAGTACAAAGAGGATCTTTCACTTTTAGCTGCCGAGGCTGGTATACAATCACCTCTGCGGCTCGATAGGCTCCCAGAATTTTACAATCATCAATTTAGAACAATGGTCACTAAACCGCGTAATGAAAGCGGTGGCGCCAAAGGAGTACGTGTATACAATACATATGTTAGTTTTTTGGAGAGTATGCGGATTGCAGTCGGTAAGGAAAATTATCCCGAATCAAGTACCCGATACTCTCAATCGCTCTTTTCAGGTGCGTTCGGATCCAATGTCGAAGGATATTGGTACTTCCTTAAGGCGGGGGGGTATGAACCCTACCAGGAGCAATATATAGAAAGCTTCCCGCTGTACGATAGCCATGGCAACAAAGTGAGCTGGAGTGTACGACATAACATTGGTGCCAACGAACTACTGGGCACGTACATTCGAATCAACACTATTTGGGAGCCTACAAATCAATCACACGGTTCTCAAAACATTTCCCTAGAGGAATTCCGCGACATGCTTGAAGATAAAGAAAGGGCCGACATGATAATTAACCAGATCATACATGACGGCAATAAGCTTGCGCGGGTCATAGAAGGAGGCATAGCGGGCGTCGATGTCATTATTGGTGAGGATGCGAAAAGCTATCTTATCGAGGTGAATCTTGGCCAAGTCGGGGGACTCAATCGACAAACCGCGCTCGCTCCCCCCGGCCAGAAGATAGAGCCACATGAAAGATTCATCAATGCAATCAGGAAAAAGTGCCGCACTTTCACCAAGCCGGAAGCGTTCCTTTACCAAGAAAGAGTCAAACGCAACATAATCACGCTTTTTAAGGGCTGCTACGATACCGATAACATAGCAGCCTTCGCTAACCTCACAAAAGAAGATGTTACAAGAGATCCAGTCGGACGCCATTTTGCAGGCTGGTTATGGATATGGGCCAGGCTTCATATTCATAACCAACAGCAGGGCTCTGGCGAAGAGCTCAGGCTAATTATCGATGATGCACTTGAGGTGACGCCCATGACATTCCTGGAAAAGCTAGCCCCTATAATTGAGAATTACCATAATCCGAAACATTTCGAGAACTTGCTAGAAGAGCTAGCCATGACTTTTCATGAGTTCTTACCACTACTACAGTACGTAGCGAATATAGAGAAAAATCTCGAATAATCCCAAATCATATCAGCCTAGGGCGCTTTTAATACTACGGACGATTCACGAACTTATGGAAACGACTTTCATTACCGTCCACTAGTGTATCTTGGTACAAAAACGCGAGGTTGCTTTCGTCGAATTTCCGAA
Organism: uncultured Candidatus Saccharibacteria bacterium; assembly: GCA_964599775.1. Taxonomy (GTDB): domain Bacteria; phylum Patescibacteriota; class Saccharimonadia; order Saccharimonadales; family Saccharimonadaceae; genus CAZRGZ01. The sequence continues at coordinate 93,626 of CAZRGZ010000001.1, forward strand.
AGAAATCTTCCCACGAAATATCTTCAAGGTCTTCATCAGGGAATTCTACTCGCAAAATCCCCGGGTCATTGGCGTCGCCTGTCCCTATAACATGCACCGGCTTGCCGCCACGTTCTTCTATCCATTGTTTAATTTTCTGATGATCCGTTATCGTATAGCTTTCTCCAGCCATAGTGCCCCCCCTTAACGATCATTACCATTTAACATTACCTCTTTAGCCAGACTGAGCCACCAATTGACTAAAGAAAACACGTTGAGTGCGTCCATTGCCTTCACGAAAGGGGTGGAGGACATTAACTTCTGAATAGAAGTGGGCGAGCCGCTGGATGTATTTCTCTCTTTGCAGGTCCTTGAGCAAGTTTTCTGCATGCAGCTCTTTGAACACATTGTGCGCCGCTTGTTCAATGATGTCAGAATTGGCAAAACGCGTATTACCTTTCGCTATTTCTATAATCCGTAGGTTACCAGCCCAGCCGTAGATAACATTGAAAAGTTCCCAGTGAATATCTTGCAAGTGACCCAGATTAAAATTATCCGTAGGAGGCTGGTCGGGGATAGAGGCAATAGTAGCTGACGTAATAGCCGCTTCAGCGTCTTCAAGCTCCTGTTTCGTCGTAATATTTAAGAGATTCTGCAAGATACCAGTCTCATGGTCAATATACGGATCAGGATCTGCATTATAGAACATAGACTATTTGTTGCGTGAGCGTACTTCGTTAATTGTCTCACGACGAAGCTGCTGGGCAGTTATTTTACCTTCAGCATATTGCTTCAACCGCTGTATCGTGGTGTCTGAAGGCGTTAGACCTTCCGCACGAACTGAGCCGACAGCAGCTGCGACTGATTTGGCACGGTCAGTTGTATTTGTTTTTTACTTGTTCATATGCCTATTATACCATTTTCTAAAGTCTATTTGAATGAATTTAGAGTAAGTAAACGATCTAGGCAAAAGTTTGGAACGTCCCGCCTCTCCTCTAAAAATTCCAAACCGTAAGAGCACCTTTTTACAGAGGTGATATTTATAATGATAATTATTTCATGGCTGGGGTGGAGGGATTCGAACCCCCGAATGCTGGGACCAAAACCCAGTGCCTTACCACTTGGCCACACCCCAATATTAGTGTGTGTATATTGTAACAGATTTCAGGGGGTGTGTATAGCCCCTTAAGACGTAAGCATGATACACTAAATATATGCAGTTTTTTACGTGGCAAAAGCACCCTGGGTTTACCATTGTTGAAGTGGTGGTGGTGATTGCGGTGATTACTATTTTGGTGGGGATTGGCGGCGCATCTTACATTACTTACCAAAGTAGGGCAAACAACGAAACCCGCGCTACACGTGCCCAAGCCATTGCGGCATCACTCGAAGAATATTACAGCGAAAATGGCGAATATCCAAGTGTTCATATGCTCGTCAACGAAGGGGGCAATACTGCCGATGCGGTGGCGAATTTATTGGGTATTGATAAAGAAAACCTCGTCGATCCTGCTGCTTCCCCTGGTGAGACTTTATCGGTAGTCGATTACGCCGATTATTCCTCTAGTACTGAGAGCGTATACCGCTATCGGGGTTTCAAAAGTGGCGATACAACCCCTTGCCTGGTGACTGCGTCCGGTGGCTTTTGTGAGGCATTTATATTAAGCTATAGGGATACGCAGAATAATACCTGGGAAGAGATTCGCAGTCAGCATAATACTGACCTGTACTAATTATGAAACAGCCACAATTTGCAACACTCCAGCTCGAGCGGATGGTTGGGGGCGGGCAAACGCTCGGCCAGCTTGAAAGTGGCAAAAAGGCTTTTGTATGGGGCGGTCTACCCGGCGAAACCGTCACTATTCGCATCACCAAAAAGAAAAATAGCTTTGTAGAAGGAGTCGTGACAGAGGTACATAACACATCACCTAATCGCATTGCACCCAAAGACCCGGCAAGTTTTTTATCTACTTCGCCGTGGCAAATTATGGATTTTGGCAGCGAACAACAGCATAAAGCCGCACTTATAAATGAGGCTTTTGCCTTGCATCAGCTTACACTACCTCATGAAACGCAAATAAAAACAGATAGAAAACAATACGGCTATCGTAACAAAGTTGAAGTTAGCTTTTGGTGGAGTAACGACACCCAGCAGATTGACCTAGCGTTTTTCCAGCGTGGCGGCAAAGGTAAAATACCGGTGAGTGGTACGAGTTTGGCGATGCCAGAAATTAACCAGGCTGCGCAAGCTATTTTAGCGCTTATTCGCAGCACGAACATTGAAGCACGTAACTTAAAAACATTACTCATCCGTGCCTCGCAAGCAGGGGAGATAAGTGCGCAGCTATATATAAAAGATAAGTCGGCCGCAAATGAGTTACCAGTAAGCAAACTGGCGGAACTTAATTTGCATGGTGTAGAGGTTATTCATTCAGATTACCGCTCGCCAGCCAGCGTTATTACCGAACGCCTGCAGAGCGTGGGCGATAGCACACTAACTGATGAAGTTCTAGGAGTACCATTCAACTATGCCACTGAAGGCTTTTTCCAGGTAAATATCCCTATGTACGAAATGGCGCTACGCGATATGGCCACCTATATTTTACCAAATACCCCAGTGATAGATATGTACAGCGGTGTGGGGAGTATAGGCTTAACTATTGGTGGCGATAGCCCAACTTTGGTAGAAATAAACGACGCGGCAGTGAGCGAAATGCGCAAAAACGCAAAAAATATAGGCAAAAACGCACAAATTGTGCATGCCAGTAGCGAAACAGCGCTTGAATATATTCAATCTGAGGCCACAATCATTGTCGATCCGCCGCGCGCTGGATTGCACGAAAAGGTGGTGGATGAACTACTGCAAAAAGTGCCACCGCGCATTATTTACCTCAGCTGCAACCCTGTTACCCAAGCACGCGATATAATGCGGTTGCAAAAAAAATATCGCATTTTAGCGCACACTGGCTACAACTTTTTCCCACGTACGCCGCATATTGAGCATTTAGTAGTGCTAGAGAGACAGTAAAAATTTCAATAAAAGAGGGCCTTCAGCAAAGTCGCCTCAGGTCTTCTGAGGCTTATCGAACACTTTACAACAAAATAAATATATTGTATTATATATATTGAAAAGACTTGTATTTTAAGAAATGAGATGGGTCAAACGACTTAATAATCCTCAACCTCAAGGGAGGCCACTGAAGACTATGGCAGAAAACGAAACGCTCACTTTAGAACATTCTACCGGTAGGTATAAGTATGAACAGAGCGATAAAATAGGCGAGGGCGGCCAAGCCGAAGTATATAGGGCGCGGCTTTCTGATGCGGACGTGGAAATGGGGCATCTTGCCGTGAAAATATTCCACGAAAATAATGAACCACCCTACCCAGATATGGTTGAGGCGGAGATGCAGTCCTTAGAATTGTGGCACCCAAACCTTACAATGGTACGAGCGTGTGGGATGGGTCGAATAGCAGCAAGGGATACCGTTATAAATGCACGCTTTATGGCGATGGAGTTTTCCGGTCATTCATTACATAGACTACGATACCGAGGATTGCCTCCAGAGCAAACTTGTGCAGTGGTAGATGAAGTTGCCAATGGTTTAGAGTACCTTCACAGCCTCGGTCTCGTCCATCGCGATGTCAAACCAGCCAATATTATGAGAGACGGTAAGAAGAACCATAAGCTTGGAGACTTTGGCGGCCTGGCGCCCACAGAAACGCAATGGTATACCGTAGAGACCCCTGGGTTTACGCCTCCAGAGCAGTATGATGGGAAAGCGACTGAGACATCTGATGTCTATGCCTTAGCCAAAACAGCTGCGGTTTTGCTCACAAAATGCTCCGCTCGTGGTCTCTCTCAGGATAAAATAAACCGTAAACTTAATAATCCCAAAGCAGCACAAACTATCATTGATGCGATAACAGATAACCCTAAAAAACGTACCTCCACCGTCCAAGAATTCGCAGCTGCTCTCCGAAACGCATATAACCTATGAGTGGGCGCCACACTCAACTCGTCATAATCCGCCGGTAGCTAAACTCTGCTGCCACACGCCAATCCCGTTTACTATCGGGGTCGAACTTTTTAATAGTGCCGTCTTTGACCTCATTTATTTGCACCAAGGCCGGGTTATAGGGGGCAAGTGTGCGATAAAACGCCGTATCATCTTTGCTTAAAATCGGCCGGCCAGGGAAGACTTCATGGAACTTTTCGTTACCAATGCGGTCGAAATAATCGGGCTCTCCCTTGGGCGGGAAAAAATATTCAGCCTTCATGCCCATACGAATAATCATCTTGCGCACATCACCCAGCGTCAAACGTGCCTTGCCTGAAACCAGCGCATAGAGCTGATTTTTCGTCGAAAGAAACACCGTTGCCTCAGAAGTATGGCTCACCGGCACCGCCCGTACGATGACTTGCTTTACCTCAACACCAAGGCCAAATTTCTCTTTGGCCATGCGTTCGATTTCGATGTCATCATAGATGTCGCTGTTCATAACTGAGCATAATTATACAATGTAATAAAGCAAAATGCCACTATTGTACAAACCTGAATCTCGAAATTCACCCCTGGGGTTCTGTCACCCGGTCCGCCCCTAAAATTGTTTTACTAAAAGTAAAAACAATTTTGGGTGCTGCCCCGCCGGGTGCCACCCCCGGTGGTGAGGTTTCGAGATTCAGGTCTGTACACTGCTCACCTGCATTCAGCTTTCGATAGGGGAGCATAGAGGCCTACCTAGCCCAAAAACCCTTCAGCAATGAGCATATACAACGATCCTACCAGTAAAATGGTCATAAATAACAACTCACGCCAGGCTCGCATCGGCTTAGCCTGAATAGCATATGACATATATTTAATCGGGGGAATAGCCGAGTCCTTCGGTGCCTTATCTTCAGGAAGACCTCATTTTACTGTACAATAAAGAGCAATGACGTTCGCGAGTCGCTACCAAAAACTCAATCAAGCTCAAAAAAAAGCCGTCGACACCATCGACGGGCCTGTGATGGTTATTGCTGGGCCGGGCACGGGCAAGACTGAACTTTTGAGTATGCGGGTGGCCAATATTTTAAAGAAAACAGATACACTACCACAAAATATTCTGTGTTTAACCTTTACCGAAAGTGGCGCAGCAGCGATGCGCGCACGGCTAGTAGGGCTGATGGGAAAAGATGCCTACAAAGTGGCTATTCACACTTTTCATAGCTTTGGCACGGAAATTATTAATACACACCCGGCCTTTTTCTACCAAGGCGCGGAATTCCGGCCTGCCGACGAACTGAGTAGTTACGAGGTGTTGTACAGCATTTTCGACAAGCTCCCTTTAAATAGCCCTCTGGCAGGCAAACTAAACGATGAGTTTACCCACCTACGTGACACACAAACCGCTATTTCCGAGCTCAAACGCAGCGGCCTCACCCCAGATGAGCTCACCAGTTTGCTTGATCATAACCAAGCGTTTATAGACGAGCTCGAACCTACACTTCAGGAAGCATTCGCGACCACCATACGGAGTAAAAAGGACCTGCCAAAGCTTGAAACCATACGTCACCACCTCAGGAACTTTACCACTGAGCCAATGGAACTTCCGGGCTACGTTCCGTTAGCAACTGTTTGCGCCGATGAATTCGCCCGCGCCCTTGATACTGCTTTGGGATCCGGTAAAACCACGCCCATCACTGAGTGGCGCAATAAATGGCTCGAAAAAAACCAAAGCGGAAACTTCATTTTTAAAGACCGTCGCCGCACCGAAAAACTTCGCGCCGTTAGCCATGTGTATTACCAATACTTATTAGAAATGCAAAATCGGGCTTTGTACGATTTCGACGACATGATTCTGCGCGTCACCCATGCTCTGGATGCCTTTCCCGAGCTTCGCTACAACCTGCAGGAGCAGTTCCAATACATTTTGGTCGACGAGTTTCAGGACACCAACGGTGCGCAACTACGTATTTTGCTGAACCTTACCGAAAACGAAGTGAACGAAGGGCGCCCCAATATTCTTGTGGTAGGGGATGACGACCAAGCTATCTATAGTTTTCAGGGTGCGGAAATTAGCAATATTTTGACGTTCCGCGACCGTTTTGTTGAGCCTGTTATTATTACGTTAACCGATAACTACCGCTCGACCGCGCCTATTTTGCACACCGCCCGCGAGGTAATAACCCAAGGGCAAGACCGGCTAGAAACACACATAGAAGCACTCGATAAAACGCTCACGCCCCATGCCAAGGGCACGACGAAAGTACAGCTGGTCGAGCTGCCCTCGCGGTTAAACGAATATAGTTGGCTCGCAAATGAAGTAAAACGCCGGCTGAAAGCTGGTGAAAACCCACAAGATATCGCCGTACTTACGCGCCATCACCGCGAAATTGCCGAGCTATTGCCTTATTTTCAGCAAGCAAATATTGCGGTTAATTACGAGCGTCGCGACAATGTGCTTGACTTACCGCCGATTGTCGCGCTCGAGCTGCTAGGCCGCACCATGACTGACATCACCCAACAGCGTTACGAAGATTTAAACGCTCGTTTACCTGAGCTGCTGGCACATCCGGCTTTTCATATTCCACCGGTCAAAATATGGCAATTAGGCCTAGAAGCGCACCGCACGCAAAAGTACTGGCTCGAGATAATGCTAGAAAGCCGCGAAGATGCATTAAAAGACATCGCCCAGTGGCTGGTAGTTGTTGCCCATATTGCACTCGAACAGCCACTTGAGCAGGTGCTAGATATCATGCTTGGTACGCACGAGCCGCAAGTACCAGAGGAAAACGACGTCGAACCAACGCCTGATGTTGCTAGATTACACGAGGATTTTGTGTCACCCCTGCGCGATTATTTCTTCCCCCACGACGCACTAGAGAAAAACCCTGCCGAATATTTACGCTACCTAAGCGCGCTACGTGTTTTACGCCAGAAATTACGCGATTTTAAGCCAAATAAAAGCCTAAAATTGAGTGATTTTATTGCCTTCATCGATCTTCATCGCCGCACTAATACCATTATTGCCAGTCAACGGAGTGCTGCCACCGAAAGCCAAGGCGTAAACGTTATGACCGCGCATAAGTCCAAAGGGTTAGAGTTCCGCACCGTGTTTGTCGTGAACGCCACCGATGCCACGTGGGGCAGCAAGGCGCGTAGCCGCAACCGTTTGATCTCTTATCCACATAATCTACCAATTGCCCCAGCGGGTGAGAGCGAGGACGAACGCCTGCGACTATTCTTCGTCGCGATGACTCGGGCCAAACACGAACTTATTATGAGTTATGCCGCCGAAGATTTAGCAGGCAAATCCACCCTACGGGCGAATTTTTTGCAGCTCAAAGATCTGGTCGCCACACAACCACCCGTCGCCGAAGATACCGCCAGCAAGATACAGCAAGCCGAAACCAGTTGGCACGAACACGCCCTCGCGAGCCCGACCGAGCAGCTGAGCACCACGCTAAAGCCAGTTCTTGAGCGCTACAAACTCAGTGCAACCCACCTCAATAACTTTATCGATGTCACCAGCGGCGGACCGCGCGCCTTCTTGTTGCAGAACCTGCTGCGTTTCCCGCAAGCAATGAGCCCGAGCGCGGCTTTTGGCTCAGCTATCCATAAAACCTTGCAGCGGGCACACGCGCACTTCAGCGCCACCGGCACCAGGCGGCCAGTTGAGGATGTGCTACATGATTTCGAGCTTGCGCTCACCGAGCATCGGCTCGACACCGACACACACGGCAAGTATCTGCAAAAAGGGAGTGATGTGTTGCAGGTATTCCTCGCCCAGCGCTATGATAGCTTTCATGAGGCGCACATTGTGGAACGTAACTTTAGTAATCAAGGCGTCACCGTGGGCAATGCTATGCTTACTGGCGCACTCGATCTTATGCACCTAGATACTGATAATAAAATCATCACGGTCACCGATTACAAAACGGGCAAACCCGCTCACCGCTGGCAGGGGAGTAGTGAATACGAGAAGATAAAACTACACAAATACAAGCAGCAATTGATGTTCTACAAGCTTTTGGTTGAAAATTCACGCGATTTCGGCGGCAAGTATAGTGTTGAACGTGGCGTTTTAGAGTTTGTTGAGCCTAATTATGAGGGTAAAATTGTTCAACTAGAGTTAAGCTACAGCAGTGAGGAGCTGGAGCGTTTTCAGGCGCTGATTGCTGCCATTTGGCAGCGCATTCATGCATTGGACTTTCCTGACACCTCCGCATTCCCAGCAAATTATAAGGGTATTCTGGCATTTGAAGATTATCTACTGGCAACAGGATAGCGAGCTATTAAAGCTTATGGCGGCATATACTTGACATTTATTAAACATTGTATTAACATTGATATAAGCTTCACCTAGGGAACTCTCGCAGCTGTGAGGATGCGATAGAAGTTCCCCTCTTGGTGGTTGGGTCGCCGGGGGGCGAAACCCGCAAGCGCCGGCATACCGGTTGCTGCCACCCTGAGGCTCCAGGATTCGACGGCGCTTCTGCAATGCGTCGCGGGTTCCTGGCAGGGAGGCTGGCTCGGGGATCTTTCCCCTATTGTGCCCTGGGCCAGCCTTCCTTTTACCTGAGCTCGCAGGTTAAACTGAGCCCCTGGTGTTCCTCGCTGCACACGCGCAGCTTAGGAGTCGAACACTAAGAAGATCTCCCCTCCATGAGGGTCTGAGATAGCACCACTCGTTGTACAGCGAGTGGTTTTTCACATTTAAGGAAAAATAGATTACAATGTAGCCTGTTATGCAAAAAGATAAACTCCGCTTCCTTACCCCAGAAATTATTCAACAGCTCACCGCACAATATCGCACTCCATTATTCATATACTCAAAACACGAGCTGAAACGTGCTGCGAACGACATTCTAAAGGCCTGCCGGCAACTACCCTATGGGGCAACCGTGCGTTATGCCATGAAAGCCAACCCACACCCAGAGATATTGCATTTTTTCACCGAAACAGGCCTTCACATCGACGCAAGCAGTAGCTACGAGGCCGAACAAGCCTTGGCTGCACAGGTTCCTGGCCAGAATATTCTTTTAACCAGCCAGCAATTACCGCCTACTGATGAGCGTTTTCGGGCACTTATTGCCGAAGGGGTTAAATTCACCGCTACCAGCCTGCATCAGTTACGTGAATACTGTCGGCTTTTTCCCCGTACCGAAGTAAGTGTTCGCATTAACCCGGGCATGGGCAGTGGCATGAATAATCGGCTCACTACCGGTGGCGTCAATGCCAGCTTTGGTATTTGGTACGAATATATTCCTGAAGTACTGAACATAACCCAAAATAATGAAGTAAAAATCACCCGTCTTCATACGCACATTGGCACTGGCACAGACCCAGCCGAGTGGGAGGCGGCGCTGGATATTAACTTGCACTTGGTCGAAAAACTGCCCGATGTCACCACGCTCGACATTGGTGGCGGCTTTAAATCTGCCTACATGCCCGGCGAACATGACGCCGATATGCAGGTCATAATGAAAGTTCTCGCCACACGGCTCGAAGAATTTGCTCAACGTACAGGTCGGCAGTTACATCTTGAAGTCGAACCTGGCCGATGGCTCGTCGTGCATGCGGGTACATTACTCACAAAGGTAGTTGACCGCACCGATACCGGCATTAACGGCCACCAATTCGCCCGCGTTGATACCGGCATGACCGATATTTTGCGCCCTGCCATGTACGGCGCCCAGCATCCACTCGTTACCGTACCGATGAATAGCGAACCTCGCCAGGAAGGGGAGTACGTTATAGCTGGGCACTGCTGTGAATCCAGCGATGTACTTACCACCGCCAAAGGCAACCCAGAAGAGCTCGAACCTCGCCATATGATAGAACCCCAGATCGGCGACATTATAGCTGTTGAGTGTGTAGGGGCCTATTGCGCTAATATGCGCGCCAGCATGTACAACTCCTATCCACCAGCGGAAGAAGTGGTGATAGATTAGCAAGAACAATAAAAATATGTTATAATAGTATAATGAGTTTCTGGCAAAAATTACCAAAACCATTCTTTATACTGGCACCGATGGAAGCGGTCACAGATGTGGTTTTTCGACATGTGGTGGCTCATGCTGCTGCGCCAGATCTTTACTTTACCGAATTTACCAATGCCGCTAGTTTTTGCAGCCCAGAGGGAAAGCATAGCACGCGGGGGCGCCTGACCTTCACCCAAGACGAGCAGCCAATGGTGGCGCAAATTTGGGGGAGCAAGCCCGAGCATTTCGCCAAAATGAGCAAAGGTTTGGCCGAAATGGGCTTTGCCGGCATCGATATTAATATGGGTTGCCCCGATAAAGCGGTGAACAAAACTGGCGGCGGGGCAGCGCTGATTGAAACGCCTGAACTGGCTGCCGAATTAATCGCTGCTGCCAAAGAGGGTGGTTTGCCAGTCAGTGTAAAAACACGCCTGGGCTACAAAAAGCAAAAAACTGAAGAATGGGCGGGTTTTCTCTTACGACAAAACATCGCCGCGCTTACCATCCATGCGCGCACACAAAAAGAAATGAGCAAAGTACCAGCCCGATGGGAAGAGATTGGTAAAGTGGTAAAAATCCGCAACGAAATCGCCCCGCATACACTCATTGTTGGCAATGGTGACGTGTGTGATCGCCAACATGGCTTAGAGCTGGCTGAACAATATGGGGTAGATGGCGTGATGATTGGCCGCGGGATTTTCCATAATCCCTTCGCATTTGAAAAGCAGCCACGCGACCATAGCCGGGAAGAACTTTTGGGGTTGCTCCAACTCCAGCTTGATCTGTTCGATAAATACAGCCGCGAACTCGAACCGCGCCGCTTTGACCCGCTCAAACGCTTCTTTAAAATTTACGTCCGTGATTTCCCCGGTGCCAGCGAACTACGTGATAAGCTAATGCACACCAAAAGTACTGATGAAGTACGGCAAATTCTACGCACAATATAAAGACCTATCAAACAAGTGATGGTGTAGTTCCACGCTATTATTTAGGTCGCCATTTGCCAGAATTAAGTGCAAATTGCAGATTATGTTCCAGGTTAAGCCATAAGGATATGCAGAAAATTCCAGGCTCAATATCTCGCTTACCCTTTCGAATATCACGATATGCCTGAAGCAGCGAAATGGTGTCAATGTAGCCGAGCTCAGCGAGCATAGATGTACGAGCAAACTCTTCAATAACTTGGGCAAAATCATCAGTCAGGAACGGCTCTTCAAGTTCATGCTTCGCTACCTCATTAGGATATATGTTGCCATATAAAATCTCTGGCCAATCGTTGGCACTATAGTATGCCCGTAAAATATGTTTTTCGTGCTTGAATTTGTAAGGGAGCCCTTGGCAATATGTGTAAAACTCACTATCGAGAAACGGGCTAACCGGCCAAATACCTCGGTGTATGTATATATTAGTAACCGAGTCTGAGCCAGACGCTCCGGTTGAAAGCATAGGTAACGTAACTGTTTCTTCAGTATCTTCATTGAGAGCGCGGAGACGATCGTAAAAGCGACCAGTAAGAAAATTCGGTAACTGTTTTACTATGTGTTGCATTGGCTCTTCGCCTATGTCTAACTGCGCTTTTGCTGTTATATTATGATCGTAAAGTTCATCTCCACCAACACCATTAAAAACTGATACCACCCCTGCCTTTTCAAACATACTCGCCATACTATCGAGCGTTGCATTCGATGGGCTTTCACGAGGTGAAAGTGGGCGCGGTTTGGGCGAAGCGAATCTCTCGAGCGCGCCATCGAGCATGTGCTCCATCCCACAAAAATTAAGCGTGCCGTTAGGCGCATATTTTGAAATAGCGTGTAGCTTGTTTAGTTGTGTTACCTGCTGAACACCTGGATATACTATAGTCATACCATGCCAAGGCGTATCTGGATACATCTGGGAAAAATATAAAAGGGTAGTGGAAGAGTCTAGCCCACCACTCACTTCGAAAGCAGGTGGGTTGGCCGTTGGTGATGGCTGATAGGTACGTATGTGCCGAGCTAACGTATTGTTCAGTCGTGGTATGAACTCTTTGGGGTCGGACTTTGGGACGTCATGAACGCCTTCCCATGTCCGGGTGAGAAAACTGGATTTAGTCGGAGACTTACGACTTTCGGCGTGAAGAAGTTCGCCGCTACGTAGCACTCCCACTTCCCGCCAGAGGGTAGGGTGGTAAAAACGGCGTGGCGCTAAACTAAGAATAATATCGTCGTCGGCAAGCGTTAGGCGTGGCATGGCTTCAACCACCGTAGCGTAGTCGTTGCTTAGCACGAAAACACCGTCACTATAGCCGTAAAAAATAGGCAGAGTGGCACGCGTGTCACGTTGCACATCTATAGTTCCATTATTTTGAACCGTAATCTTAAGGAATTCTTCATTAGCCTTTGGGTCTATATTCCCATAGCCAAGCTGAAAGCTTTCTTTGCTTACTTGTTGGCAATATGTTTCTGGAAAGCTAGTTCGCTTACTGAGCTGTATCTTTAATCTGTCATTGGCAAGTTGTAAATGCGTGTCACGGTGCACTGGTAGTAGCGGCGATGCTGGCTCAATCCCATCATGACGCTGAATAACTAAAAACATGGGTCTATATACTAACTCCTATAGGCCACTTCAATAACTCTAATGATCATGGGCATTAGTAACTACTACCATGCCTTATAGTTCCAGCCACCATTCCCCTCATGAACAATAGCAGCTTTCCTGCCATGGCTATGATTTGGAGATTCAGTTTCAGGGGTGCGCGATAGAATCTCATTAAAAGCTTCATCCGTAGATACTTCCGCCTTGTTCAGCTGCAGCTCGGGCGACACTGGTTCTGGTGCGTTTAATACAGCTAACTCCTCAGAAGATAAGGACCTAGCTGCATCTTCGATCACCTCTTCAAGCTCGGCGAGCGTCGCATTCGGCGCCTCTGACATTTCTGATTCTATATTGGGGTGATTGAGCGTCTCAGCCACGGGAGTCCTCCTAGACAAAATAATATTATATTGTCAGTGTAACATAGACTTTTATACACGCACTACCTGTTGTGCAAAAAATAAACAAATAAAAATCCCGTATTGTTGATACGGGCTAAAATTCAAGAAAAGGGGAAGCTAAAGGGCGGTCTGATCGATGTGACGAAGGAAGCTCTGTACCTGTTCGGTTGCTTTCTCGTCGGGGGCACCACTCTCGACGTGACTCTGGGTCTCGTCGATTAGCTTCAGATACGCCTTTCGCTGCTTCCTGTCGAGCTTCAAACCCCCAATACCTTCCCGGATGTTTCGGAGGGCTTGCAGGCGCTGCTCTTTCAGGTCCATACGTCTCCTCTCCTTGTCGCGTTTTGTATTATATCATAAATATTTTATAAAGTCAAGCAATAATTAGCACTCTAGCACCATGAGTGCTAGTTTGCTATAATAAAGGCATAAGCGGGGAAGATATAAATATGCATCCAGAAAAGATGACTCAAAAAGTGCTCGAAGCATTTCAGGACGCCATCGCTTCTGCGGCCGAGCAACATAATACCACACTCGAGCCAGCGCATTTGCTCTACGAACTAGCGGGGCAGAGCGATACGGCGTTTATTGGTTTGCTACAAAAAGCGGGTGTACAGCCTAGCGAATTCCAGCATTTCTTGCATCAGCAAATGAAATCTTTTGCGGTGAGCAGCCAACCGGTAGACGAAACTAATATTCGCCCCAGTAGCGACTTTATAAAAATGCTACGCCAGGCCGAAAAAGAAGCGAAAAACCTTGGTGATACACATGTCAGCACCGAACATATTTTGCTTGGCGCGCTGAAAAACGACGGCAAATTTCGCCAAGCCTTCCCCAACCTGACTTACGAAGCCATAAAAGAAAATGTGAATGATGTACGTGGAGGTATGAACGTGACCGACCAAAGCCCCGAAAACAAAATGAACACCCTGGAAAAATACGGCCAAGATTTTACCCAGCTGGCGCGTGACGGTAAACTCGACCCAGTAATTGGCCGCGATGAAGAAATCCGCCGCTGTATGCAGGTGCTTAGCCGTCGTACCAAGAATAACCCGGTACTCATTGGCGAACCGGGCACGGGCAAAACCGCCATTGTAGAAGGTATGGCCGAACGAATCGTAAAAGGCGACGTGCCGAGCACACTCAAGAATAAACGGCTAGTAGCACTCGAGATTGGCTCACTTCTGGCTGGCGCCAAATACCGCGGCGAGTTTGAAGAGCGCCTGAAAGCCCTACTGGATGAAGTCGAGAAGAGTGATGGCGAGATCATCCTGTTCATTGATGAGCTTCACACCATTGTGGGCGCGGGTGCTGCCGAAGGCGCGGTCGATGCTGCCAATATGCTCAAACCTTTGCTCGCTCGCGGTAAATTGCATATGATCGGCGCCACAACGTTAAACGAATACCGCCAACACATCGAAAAAGACACCGCTCTGGAGCGCCGTTTCCAGCCGGTGTATGTAGAAGAACCAAGCGTGGAGGATACGCTGACCATCTTGCGTGGCTTGCAAGAAAAATATGAGGTGCACCACGGCGTGAAGATTACCGACGACGCGTTGGTCGCAGCTGCGCGCCTGAGTGACCGCTACATCACCGAGCGGTTTTTACCGGATAAAGCGGTCGATTTAATCGATGAAGCTACCTCATCGCTAAAGATTGAAATTGATAGTATGCCCACCGAGCTGGACCGCTTAAAACGCCGTATGACACAGCTGGAGATCGAAAAGGCCAGCCTCGGCAAAGATAAGTCCGATTCGGCCAAAGCCCGCAAAGAAGAAATCGACACTGAAATTGCCAATCTGAAAGAGCAATCGGGCGGCATGGAGCAGCAATGGCAGCGCGAGAAGGAGCTCATAGATGAGATTAACGACGCTGGCGAAGAAATTGAACATCTACGCGTGGAACGTGACGTAGCGGAACGTGAAGGCGACTTGGGTCGGGTCGCTGAAATTCAGTATGGCAAAATTCCAGAGCTTGAGAAGAAAGTAGAAGCAACCCGTAAGAAATTTGAGGAAATCCCCGCCGACAAACGCATGCTGCGCGAAGAAGTCACTGCCGAAGATATCGCCGCAGTAGTGGGCCGCTGGACGGGGATTCCGGTAGCAAAATTACTGGAAAGTGAATCGCATAAATTAACTCACTTGGAAGATGAACTCGGCAAACGAGTCATCGGTCAAAAAGAAGCCATAGAATCAGTCGCCAATGCCATTCGCCGTTCGCGCGCTGGTATTTCTGACCGCAACAGGCCGATAGGCTCATTCCTTTTCCTCGGGCCAACTGGGGTAGGCAAGACTGAGCTCACCAAGGCGCTCGCCGAGCAGCTCTTTAACGACGAGCACGCCATGGTGCGCATAGATATGAGCGAATACATGGAGCAGCACGCTGTGGCACGGCTGATCGGCTCGCCACCCGGCTATGTCGGCTACGAACAAGGTGGGCAACTAACCGAACAAATCCGCCGCCGCCCGTACGCCGTAGTACTGTTTGACGAAATTGAAAAAGCCCACCCTGATGTATTTAATATACTACTCCAGGTACTCGATGACGGCCGTTTAACTGACGGCCAGGGTCGTACAGTAAATTTCACCAACACCATTATCATTATGACCAGCAATATGGGGTCTGGGCTGATACAAGACTGGCAGGGCGACAACGAAACTGAGCTGAGGAATCAGGTCATGGAGATCGTGCGCCAGAATATGCGGCCAGAATTCATCAACCGTATCGATGACATCGTGCTCTTCCACCGTATCAGCAAGGACCTAATGGCCAAGATAGTCGACGTACAACTGAAAGTCACCGCGCGGCAGCTGAAGGAGAATAAGGATATCACTCTAAAAGTTGATGAGAGTGTCGAACAAATTCTCGCCGCAGAAGGCTACGACCCGGCTTTTGGCGCGCGCCCTCTCAAGCGCCTCATCCAGCAAAAAATCCTTGACCCACTGGCTATGAAAATAGTTGATGGTGAGATCGGCGAGGGACAAGAGGTAGAAGTAAAGATTGGCACTAGCGAGAATATCGAATTTCAAATTATATAAGTCAGCTGTGACTCGTGTCACATAAAAGTCACTCCACACTATATACAATGTGTTTTGTAATTCATCACACTAAATATAGTAGGGTATGTAGTGAAGAATGTGCAGGATCACACAAAAAACAAACAGGATAAAAAGGAGCAACGGAAGTTTTTCGCATCTTCCTACCAGGAGTTTATCTTTTACCAGTTTTATGCCCGTTGGCGTGACGATCTGGGCAGGCGCGAGAGCTGGCCAGAGACAGTAGAACGCTTCATGCAATATATGAAGCTTAAACTCAAGGATTCGCTCACTGAAGCAGAGTATAGCGAGGTACACCAGGCAATTCTACATCAAGAGATATGCCCCTCAATGCGCTTGATCTGGTCGGCCGGGGAGGCTTGCGAAGCCACCAACGTCTGTGCCTACAATTGCGCCTATATTGCGCCAGTGTCGTGGCGCGACTTATCAGAGATCATGCATGTCTCAATGTGCGGAGCTGGGTGCGGGTTCGCCGTGGAGCCGCACAACGTCGAGCAATTCCCACGCATAAAAGAGCAAACTGGTAAGCCTATACGCTGGACAACAAAATTACGTATAGTATGTGTTTACAAAATCACTAATAAGAGTAAAATATACCAGTAGTAGATACTACTAACTGTCTCGCGGGTTACATCCAAAGGACATCACATTATTTAAGATGTAAAAACTTCATTATGCCTGCCCAAAATAGCCATCATTTCGATGAGCCACATCTTTTACACATGCTAAAGCACTACTTGCCCACGCAAGGGCCGCTTAAAGATTTCGTTCATCATAATACCCTGCACGCGTTTCAGGATATGAAATTTTATGATGCTATCCACAAGGCATCTGCAATTTTTGGTTATCAGACCACACTAACACTTACTGAATACCGAGATCTCTACGCTATCAAGCGCATTACACCAGAGATGCTCACCAGAGTTATCCGGCAAAGGAAGGGCAACGAAGGTCTTGATGAATGGTATACCCGAGCTCTCTACAAGGAATACGACTGGATGCTTGAGCCGCGTATCGGCAGGCTGCGCGACGAGTGGCGGCAACGATACTTTATAGATATGGATAATGCAGTGCAACCGCTTCTCTTTCGTATTATTTGCAGCTACATTGATCAAGGTATTGCTATTTGGCCCTTTCCTTTCGAGGATAAGGGCCTTTTAAATGCGCTCAGAACCCTGGAAAGCCATAGTTTGGTCGGTTTTTTCAAAACGAAAAAGGCACGCGATCTTCTTTATGATAACTCATGCACTATCACAAAGCTCCTTGGGATGCTGGTGGGCGATGAGGCCTATTTTGAACAGTATATCTATGACCAACAGTTTGCACATCGGGGGTGGTCGGGACTTGTATCGACACTGGAGGACAAGCCGGAGTCGCTCTTATTTGCAAAGAGCATTTCTTTGAAAGATATGGTTATTCTTGAACTCTTGCTGGAGCTCGATACACTGACAGAGCGTCTCGGCGAGGCTTGGAAACCGCTTGGCAACGACCTCATACAGCCACCGATAGATATGTTTGCCGATGAGCCACTCACGGAATTGGATGAAGTCATTACAATATGGCAGGATGCGTTTGAATGGAGCTACTATGACACGGCGCTGTACGGGCTCACATTGCCTACCGAGCCAACCACAGAAAGCGCTAAGCCAAAGAGTTTTCAATCTATCTTTTGTATTGATGACCGCGAATATTCCTTACGAACATATGTCGAGAGCTTAGACCGCCGCGCTGAAACATTCGGTGCGCCTGGCTTTTTTGGCGTGGAATTCTATTTTCACCCAGCAGGCGCAAAATTTTACGACAAACTGTGCCCTGCGCCCGTTACCCCCAAGTACCTCATAAAAGAGGTATCAAAGGAGAGTTCGCATGCACACGAAAAAGAAATTATGTATCACAAATATTCTCATAGGCTAGTGAGGGGGTTTCTCTTTTCTTATCTACTGGGGATTCCAGCACTCGGCAAACTTATCGCGGACCTTATAAATCCGACCATGAGTCCAGCTATTGCCGATGCGTTTGCCCATATGGACCCGGGTGCCGACCTCACGATAGTACATACCGGCGAAGAAGACCCAGAGAAAGGCTTGCAGATCGGCTTTACAGTAGAAGAAATGGCGGACCGTGTTGAAAAAATGCTTCGATCCATCGGGCTTATCAAAAATTTTTCACCGATTGTGTATGTGATCGGCCATGGGTCAAGCAGCGCTAATAATCCTCATCACGGCGCACACGATTGCGGCGCGTGTAGCGGCCGGCCAGGTTTGGTGAACGCTCGTGTTTTTGCCTATATGGCAAACTATCAGCCAGTGCGAAAATTGCTTGCGGCGCGTGGCTTTTCAATTCCTGATTCTACGCAGTTTGTCGGTGCTTTGCATGATACCGCGTCTAATGAGATCATGTTTTATGACGAGAGTGCGCTCACCGAGGATAACAAAGAGCGACACGATAAAAACATCTCTTTGTTCGAAGAGGCGCTCGACCTTGACGCCAAGGAGCGCTCGCGCCGATTTATGTCTATCAACACCAAGCAAAATATAAAAAAGATCAGGAAAAACATAAAGAAACGCTCTGTTTCGTATTTTGAACCGCGGCCAGAGCTGGGGCATGGCACCAATGCACTGTGCATCGTTGGCCGAAGGAACCTCACGAAACACTTATTTCTCGACCGAAGGGCTTTTTTGAACTCTTACGACTATACGACAGATCCGAAAGGTACGCTGTTGCTCGACGTGCTCGCTCCGCTCGGGACGGTATGCGGCGGTATAAATTTGGAATATTACTTTTCACGGGTCGACAACTACAAGCTAGGTGCTGGCACAAAGCTGCCGCATAATGTAATGGGGCTTGTGGGGGTTGCCAATAGTAGTGACGGCGACCTTCGCTCTGGGCTTCCCCTGCAAATGGTTGAGGTGCACGACCCCGTCCGGCTGTTGATGGTCGTCGAGCACTACCCAAAGGTAATCAACACAGTCATACAAACAAAACCCGACTTGTATGAATGGTTTACCAATGAATGGATTCATCTGGTTGCGTTGCATCCGGACGAGAAAAAGTTATATGTCTTTAAGGACGGTGGGTTTACTCCATATAAGCCACTCACTAAAAACCTCCCCATTATGCATGATATATCCCATACATTTGAAACAACCATGAAGATGAAAACAAACCACATTCTGGATGCCACGCAAGAAAACTTACCTGTTCACATAATAAAGTAGGATAATCATATGTTAACGCAACTCCTCATCATGCTAGCGCTCATTCCGGTTCTCGGCTTTGTCGCCAGTATTGTAACACCCAAGAAGTGGGAGCGTGCTATCTTTTCAATTGCAATGACGGCGATAGCTTTGGTATTTGCAACATTCCTCGCCTGCGGGTATCAGTGGCTTAGTGCAGGCGCTACCCCGGTACTTGTGGATGTTGGATCTCTGTATCACAGCCATAATTACACGTTTCATATTAATTTCTACTTTGATGCGCTGGCGGCGGTGTTCTTGGGGGTGGCGATAGTTATGACGGCTCTTATTTTTATCTTTAGCAAGTATTACTTACACCGCGAGCCGGGGTTTAAACGATTCTATAGTACAGTTCTTCTGTTTTTTCTTGGGCTATTACTTATAGTCCTGGCCGGTAACTTCGAGGTGCTCTTTATAGGCTGGGAACTCATTGGCATAAGCTCGGTACTGCTGATTGCTTTTTACAGAGATCGGTTCTTGCCAGCGCGAAACGCTTTAAAAGTTTTCTCACTATATCGGATTGGTGATGCCTTTTTACTCGCAGCTATTTGGTATGCACACCACATTTTTGAGAAAAGCGTTAGTTTTTCTGAACTTACACTTCTTGCCGCGCAACATGGGGAAGGTATTATCATACTTGGTTTTCTATTGCTAATAGTAGCCATGATTAAATCGGCGCAGTTCCCATTCTCGTACTGGTTGCCACGTGCTATGGAAGGCCCTACGACATCTAGTGCGATTTTCTATGGTGCGCTCTCCGTGCATATGGGTCTTTTCTTGTTGCTACGGACATACCCGCTCTGGGAGAGCAGTGTTGAGATTCGAATCGCCATCGCAGTGCTGGGTCTTGTTACAGCAATCATTGCTTCATCAATAGCTCGCGTCCAATCCTCCATCAAGACACAGATCGCGTACGCATCTATCACCCAAATTGGTATTATGTTCATTGAGCTTGCTGCTGGGCTTCACTGGTTGGTATTGCTCCATTTTGTGAGCAACGCTTCTTTACGAACGTACCAGCTGCTTATTTCTCCATCGGTGGTCAGCTATCTTGTCCATGATCAGTTTTACTCTTTTGTGCCTCCACTGCAAAAGATCAAAAACACCTTTTTAGGGAAGCTCCGCGCGACGCTGTATATCCTCGGTATCAAGGAATGGAATATGAACACGGCGGTGAGCCACTATGTATGGAAGCCGCTGAAATCTGTTGGGCGGGTATTTGCATTCCTTGATAAGCCCCTTGCTCAAGCGGTTTCTTTAGTCTTCTGCTCGGGCTTTGCTGCAGTGGCAGTATTATCCCCGGGTTTGTTATTCGTAATCTCTACGATCGCGGTCATGGTCAGTATCATCTTTTACATACGAGCATATACCACAAAAAATACTGCCATGACATGCTGGAACCTTATAATGCTTGGGCACCTTTTCGGCTCACTCTTCTTAGTCTTAGCGTCGGCAGGAAACTGGCACTATCTTGCTATGTACGGTGCGGGTGTGGTGGTAGCATTTATAGTGGGCCATGTGTGCCTTCGCTACCTTAAAGCAAAAGGTGAGCCGGATGCGCTGCGCGACTACCAGGGCTCTATTTATAGATTTGCCGGTCTTGGTAATTTCTTCTTTATCGTGTTGCTTGTTTTTATGGCGTTTCCTATTAGTCCATCCTTTTTAGTGCAAGAAATTCTGCTGAGTCTCATTCCAGGGGACCACGCTTTTCAGATAGCGCTTTTTTGCTTCTCTTATCTCCTTGTGGGTGTAAGCTCCATACGCCTGTATACAAAAGTATTCTTTGGACCACATAAGACGAGCCATCATGAAATAGCTTATAGATCCTCTTAGTGGTACGTCCTTTGCTAGATACTCTTCACAGTAAGATCGAATAGTCGTACTATAAGGTAGGAGGAAGTATGAAAGCAGCAAGAATTCACAATTATGGCGGCAGCGAATCAATTGTCATCGATGAGATTGAAAAACCACAGCCAAACACGGACCAAGTGCTTATCGAGGTTCACGCCGCAAGCATCAACCCCTTTGACGCCAAAGTGCGCAGCGGCGCTATGAAAGATTTTATCCCTCTAGAACTGCCGGTGACGCTTGGCGGAGACATAGCCGGAGTAGTAACTGAGGTCGGCGATAATGTAGAGGGTCTTGCCGTAGGCGACCAAGTGTATGGCCAGGCCAATGCGGTAGCAGGTGCCAGTGGGGCATTCGCCGAGTACGCTGCCGCTAAAGCTACCCAGCTGGCTAAAAAACCCTTACGCATCGGATTTGCCAAGGCGGGCGCCATCCCGCTCACCGGAGTAAGTGCAATACAAGCTATCGAAGATAAGATGAAATTACAGCCAGGCCAGAAAATCCTTATCCATGGCGGAGCAGGCGGTATTGGCACAGCGGCGATACAGCTCGCCAAGCACCTTGGAGCTTATGTAGCAACCACTGCCACTGGTGATCAGATAAAGTACGTCAAGCAGCTTGGTGCTGACGAGGTAGTAGACTACAAAAACCAAGAATTCGACGCCGAGCTACGCGACTATGACTTTGTATTCGATACAATTGGCGGCGAGACTTATATGCGGTCATTTACAGTTCTCAAACCGGGCGGTACGGTTGTTTCAATGCTCGAACAGCCTAATGAGGCATGGATGCAAGAATATGGTGTCGTTGCGCTACTACAAAACACGCAAGTAAACACCCCGTCTTTACAACGCCTTGCAACCCTCATCGATGAAGAGGTTATTACGGTACATATCACCAAAACATATCAACTTGTTGACATACGGCAAGCATTTGAGGCCTACGAGAGCAATTCGGTGAAGGGTAAGATCGCGGTTATCGTTAAATAAGTCAGATGCGTCCGCACCAGCTCATGCAGGCTTCTTTGCCATTTTGAACGAAGTAGCATGTCTTGGAATTAGTCGCGGCACAACCGGGTTGGTCCATGCTGATTGATGTCTCAGCAAGTATGATCGACATCGCCGCCATCATTCGCTCAGGTGAGGCTGGAGGAGTTTTAGGCTTGGCCTCTTCGGCTTGGTAAGATATTCTTTCGGCTGTCTCCATAGTTTATTTTTATAATAGCCTTAGCGATTTAATATACGCATGCTTGACGCATGTAGTGGGATAGGCATATAAATTTTGCGAAGAGTCTTTCCCCCTTGGAAAACCTACCGCTTCTTACGACGGCGAAGCTCGGCCACCTGTAGGCGTACGGCTTGTAGGCGGGCTTCTTCGTGAGCCTTTTCGATGTCGACTTGGTCGCTGGCTTCGGCCTTCATCTTTTCGGCGCGTTCAAGGGCAGCTTTGGCCTCGGCTTCCACAATTTCTTCATCTTTATCGGCAGCATCTACCAGCACGCGCACGCGTTGTTGGTCAATCTCGATAATTCCGCCGCTGGTGGCAAAGTACTCGAGCTGCTCATCCAGATCGCCTTTTTCGTGACGGACCGAAATGACACCTGGCACCGCCAGGCTCACGAGCGGTTCATGCCCAGGGAAGACGGAGATTTCGCCGTCTGCCGTGGGCAAGATGACCTCATACACCTCTGTGTCGAGCTTTTTGCCGAGCAGGGTAATGAGTTCGAATTTCATACTACGCCTTCACCTCGTCAATGCCACCCTTCATGTAAAAGGCACTTTCTGGCTTGTCGTCGTGCTTGCCTTCGATGATTTCCTTAAAGCCAGCAACCGTATCGGTGAGTGATACATACTTACCAGGGTTACCAGTGAACTTCTCGGCAACATGGAATGGCTGGCTCAAGAAACGCTGCAAGCGGCGAGCGCGGTTAACCGTCGTTTTTTGCTCTTCCGAAAGCTCATCCATACCGAGGATAGCAATGATATCTTGCAAGTCTTTGTACTGCTGCAAGATACGCTGTACTTCACGCGCGACTTCGTAATGCTCTTGGCCGACTACTTCTGGGTCGAGCATGTTAGAGTTACTGTCGAGCGCGTCAACCGCTGGGTAAATACCAATTTCAGTCAGTGCACGGTTCATCACGATGGTGGTATCAAGGTGTGAGAAGGTCGTGGCAGGCGCTGGGTCAGTGAAGTCATCGGCTGGCACGTATACTGCCTGTACAGAAGTAATCGAACCCTTCTTAGTAGAGGTAATTCGCTCTTGCAGCGCACCCATTTCCTGCTGCAAGGTTGGCTGGTAACCCACCGCGCTCGGCAAGCGGCCAAGAAGGGCGGAAACTTCAGCACCAGCTTGGGTGAAACGGAAGATGTTATCGACAAAGAGCAGTACATCTTTACCTTCATCACGGAAAGATTCAGCCATAGTCAGGCCAGAGAGCGCTACACGTAAACGCGCCCCTGGTGGTTCGTTCATTTGCCCGAATACCATCGATGTTTTGTCGTACACGCCGGCTTCAACCATTTCTTCGTATAGGTCGTAGCCTTCACGCGTACGCTCACCAACACCAGCGAAGACGGAGCTACCACTGTGGAATTTGGCGATATTGTTAATCAATTCTTGAATAAGCACGGTTTTACCCACACCCGCACCAGCGAAGAGGCCCACCTTACCACCTTTCGCGATAGGGGCGAGCAGATCAATTACCTTAATACCGGTTTCAAGTACTTCGGTTTTACCAGATTGCTCAGTCAGGCTTGGCGGTGCTTTGTGGATTGACTCCGTTGGTGCATCTTTTGGCGCTGGCTTGTCGTCGATTGGTTCGCCGACCACATTAAACATGCGGCCTTGAGTTTTCGTCCCAACGGGTACGCTAATCGGCGCACCAGTGGCTTTTACTTCTTGGCCTCGCACAATACCATCGGTGGTAGAAAGGGCAATCGCACGCACGGCACTTTCGCTAAGGTGCTGCGCCACCTCTAGTACGAGCGTATCGTCGCCTCGTTTTACCTCTAGCGCGTCATAAATCGCGGGCAGGTGACCCTTGTCGAATTCGGCGTCCACCACCACCCCAACGACTTGGGTGACCTTTCCGGCTGTTTTATTCTTTTCTGCCATTATTTACTCCTTAATCCTTCATTCATCTCTTTACGATACCGCCTCGGCACCACTACTAATTTCGGCTAGCTCTTGCGTGATGGCTGCTTGGCGCAATTTGTTCATCTCGAGCGTCAGGTCACCAACCAGCTCATTGGCATTGTCGGTGGCGTTCTTCATGGCCACCATGCGCATGCTTTGTTCACTGGCGGCGGAATCGAGTAGCGCCTGGAAAAGCTGCGCCTCGATTAATCGCTGCGTGGCGCCTTCTAGCACTGCCTCGGGCGATGGCTCAAAACGCGCATCGGCAATATTGTCGCTCACTTTCACTTCAGTAAAACCAGCCGGAAGCACCGTTTGTGCGGTGACAGTTTGCGTGAGGCTGTTGATATATTCGGTAAAAATTACTTCGACCGCATCAACTTCACCCGAAGTAAATTTATCTAATACGGTTTCTAGAACCGGGCGCATTTCACCACCGGTGGGCTTTTCTGACAAGCTTTCGTACACTCCAGCCACCTTTACATTCTTGAGACGAGCCACAAATTGTGCGCCTTTGCGGCCAATGGCAATGGTTTCAGTCTGTACGCCATTCTTTTCATCCTCGCGCAGCCGCCCCAGGTAATGTTTGATGGCGTTTGAGTTATACGCCCCCGCTAAACCTTTGTTGCTGGTAATAAGCACGAGCAAGCGCTTTTTCACCTCGCGCTTTTCGAATA
The DNA here is from genome assembly GCA_964599775.1 of uncultured Candidatus Saccharibacteria bacterium. Lineage (GTDB taxonomy): Bacteria > Patescibacteriota > Saccharimonadia > Saccharimonadales > Saccharimonadaceae > CAZRGZ01. Next base: position 118,499 of record CAZRGZ010000001.1, read on the forward strand.
GCGGGTGGCCATCCGTCGCGCCACTGGCTGCTAAGTGGGTGAGGAGCTCGCGTGCCGCGCGGGCGTAAAGGCTCGTCGCCTTAGCAGAATCTTGTGCACGGCGCATTTTACTGGCCGCCACGAGCTCCATCGCCTTAGTGATCTGGCGCGTGCTTTTGACCGAGCGAATGCGTGATTTTAGTTGTTGCGTGGAAGCCATACCTGTACCTTACGCCTTTTTAAAGCCTTTCGCGACTTTTTCGGCTGCTTTTTTAATAGTTTCAAGCTGTTCATCGGTTGGTTTGCCGCCCTTATTGAGCTCTTTCATGGCGTCTTTATGGTCAGTCCAGAGATCAGTCAGCAGGGCAGTTTGGGCATCTTTAATCTTTTCAACTGCCACGGCGTCAAATACGCCAGAGGTCACAGCGGTGATGCTGGCGACTTGTTCCCACACGTTCATTGGCTGGTATTGTGGCTGCTTCAAGAGTTCGGTGAGGCGTTGACCACGTTCAATCTGGCTTTTGGTTGCTTCATCAAGGTCGGAACCAAACTGGGCAAAACTAGCAAGTTCGCGATACTGGGCTAGACCAAGCTTGAGATTACCACTCACGCTCTTGACGGCCTTAGTTTGTGCCGAGCCACCGACACGGCTGACTGAAAGTCCCATCGATACCGCTGGGCGAATACCCTTGTAAAAGAGGTCCGTCTCAAGGAATATCTGGCCATCAGTAATAGAAATAACGTTGGTTGGTACGTAGGCAGAAATGTCACCGGCCTGGGTTTCAATGATCGGCAGTGCCGTGAGTGACCCGCCACCAAGCTCGTCGTTTAGCTTTGCGGAACGCTCAAGCAGGCGAGAGTGGAGGTAAAAGACATCACCCGGGAAGGCTTCACGCCCCGGTGGACGGCGAAGCAAGAGTGACATCTGGCGATACGCAACGGCATGCTTAGAAAGGTCATCGTAGATAATCAGCGCGTGGCCTTTGTTGTCGCGGAAATATTCACCCATAGCGGTACCGGCATATGGCGCCAAATAGAGCAGGGAGGCTGGGTCGGATGGGCCAGTCGCCACAATAATGGTGTTATCCATCACACCTTCTTCTTTCAGGCGCTCTACTAAGCGAGAAATCTTGGAAAGTTTCTGGCCAATGGCCACGTACACGTTTACCACGCCAGACTTTTGGCGGCCTTGGTTGATCATGGTGTCAATCGCGATAGCAGTTTTACCCGTTTGGCGGTCACCGATGATAAGCTCACGCTGACCACGGCCAATCGGCACAATCGCATCAATACCCATAATACCGGTCATCATTGGCTCGTGCACTGGCTTACGGGTCATTACACCAGGTGCAGGCTTTTCTACAAGACCACGCTCTTTGGTTTTGATAGGCCCTTTGCCATCTAGTGGGCGGCCCAGTGGGTCTACCACACGGCCGAGTAGCTCCTTGCCAACTGGTACATCCAACACGTTACCAGTCAGGCGTACTTTCGCACCAGCCACCACCTTGCTGTCGTCGCCAAGAAGTACCGCGCCAATCTCATCTTCCATGAGGTTCAACACAAAGGCTTCTACTTGGCCACCATCGGCCGTTTCAATACTTATAACTTCGTTAAACCCAGCGCTGCTTAAACCGTGAATCCAGGCCACACCGTCACCAATTCGGGTAACTATACCGGTCTTTTCGAGACCTTCGGTTGCACGGAGGCCTTCGATAGCTTCACGGAGGTCGCGGGTCAATTCTTTGATAGCAATTTCAGCCACGCTTATTCTCCTCTTACTTTAAGTTGTTGCAGTTGATATCGCACCGAGCCGTCAAAAAATCCGTTCGGGGTACTGACTGTTGCACCGCCAATGAGGTCGGGATTGGTCGTTTCATCGGCAATTATGACCTCTTTGGCATTTTCAGTTTTGCGGACAAAATCGGTCAAGGTTTTTTGTAATGCGGCCGTCAGGTCGTGCGCAGAGACGATACGAACGGTTGAAATATTGTGGCGAACGCTGAGTGCAGACTCAATATCGCTCACCAGTAAGTCAACGTTGTGTACCTGCTTGCTTTCTATAAGATAGGCGGCAAGCTGCTGCGCCAGTTTGCGAGGTTTTTCGCCGGCGTGCAATTGGTCAGCAGCGTAGGCAGCAAGTTTTCGGCGCGAAATCGTTTGCATATTTACTGTGCCTCCTTGATAGCGGCTTCAACTAAGGCACTGTCTTTTTTGGCATCGACCTTTTCGCGGATGATCTTTTCCGTTGCAGCAGCCACGAGATCGGCCGTTTCTTTACGAAGGTCTTCGCGCGCAGCGGCGATATCACGGTCGAGCTGCGCTTTGGCGTCTTCTACAATGCGGTCGGCCCGTTTTTGGGCTTTTTTCTCGGCGTCTTCTACCATATTGGCTGATTCTTGCTTGGCAAGTGCCACGATTTCCCGTGCTTCTTCGCGGGCGTTTTGCAACACAGCTTCGGCGCCCTTGTTCGCTTCTTCGGCCTTCTTTTCAGACTCAGCAGCAGCCTCAAACCCTTCGGCAATGGCCTTTTCGCGGTCGTCGATAGCTTTCTTCAGGTGAGGGTAGACAAACTTGCCTAGAATCCACACCAAAATAGCAAACGCAATCAACTGTAGAATAAGCAAACGCCAATCAATACCCAGTGCGCTAAATAGCGATGCTTCGCTTTCAGCAGTATTTGCAGCCATGTAGGTTAGGTTAATAATCATAAAGTGTTACTTCCCTAAGGCTTAAATAAATCGTGCAATAATAGCTGCGATAATACCGATGATCGCCAAAGCGTCGATGAATGAAATACCCAAGATCATCAGGGTACGAATGTCACCAATGCGTTCTGGATTACGACCAGCTGCACCCAGTGCGGCCATACCAACCAAACCAGCACCAAGTGCGGCACCAAGTGCCGGTAGGGCGTAGGTCAAACCAAATGCTAAATCTTCCATTGTTATTTCTCCTTTATTTTATTTACTTACTTAATTATCATCTACCCTTTAAGCGGCAGCCTTCTCGGGTGCTTTCTTATGGGTATCAGGGGTAGAATGATCAGATTGGGATTCATCATGGCTGTCGTGGTGATCGGTAAGGCTCAGGGAAATAAACACGACAGTCAACATAAAGAAGATATAGGCCTGCACGCCGCCGATGAAAATCTCGAAAATCAGGAATGGCGGCAAAGCAACCGGGGTGGCGTACTGCGCCAGAAACGCAATCATCATCAGCAAAATCTCACCAGCAAACACGTTGCCGAAAAGCCGCAGACTCAGGCCCATCAGGCGCGAGAACTCGGCAATTAACTCGAGAATACCTTCAAATGCCCCGACTGGATCTTTCACCGGGTGACGGAAGTAGCGCCCAAGGTTCTTTTTAAAACCAAACTTGCGAATAGCGTACACCTGCGCCATTACAATAGTAATAATGGCGAGGGCAAAGGTGGTGTTTAGGTCGGCTGCTAAACTCCGGAAAAGGGGAACGCCGTTCACCGTGATTGGCCCAACCCCTGGCAAAATACCCAGTACATACTGTATGAAAATGAAGAAGAAGAGGGTAATAGCCAGTGGCGCTAAGCGGCGAGCGGTCTTTTTATCGTTGGTGACTTGCTCAATCGTGCCATACAGCATTTCGAATACCCAGTGAATACCAGCGACAAAGCGATTGCGCTCGCCTTTTTTCACCTTTTTGGCGACATAAAACAGTATCCACAGCAATAGGGCGTAGCCAATCACCCCTAAGATAAGTGCATTTGTCACCGGAAACGAACCAATGTGGAAAATAGCTTCTGCAGGTAGACTCACATGCGGTGAAGATTCGGCAGCAAAGGAGGTGAGTGGGTTCATTTCTTCTGTTCTCGATTAACCTTTTTTAATTGCATATGCACTAAACTGATCGCTAGCACTGTTCCTATAATAACACCAATTACCGTGGCCCATGGCTTTGTCGCAAAGTTGTTATCTATCCATAGCCCCAGTGCGGTGCCACCAATGGTCGGCACGAACAGCCGCAAACTCGTATCGCCCATTGTCCCGAGCAACAAAAGAACCGTCGAACGACTGGCGGTTCTTGGCGCAGGGTCATCAGATGGCTGCGTCTGTTTCATTACAGGTGCATTTTAGCATTGAATGGCTTTTAAGGCAAGAAAAGTGAAGTATATGATTAAAGCCTAAGTAAATACCGCATCGTATATGGTAGTTGAAATATTCTCAGCATTTTTTACTTCCATGGCAATATTACACGGATCACTGTTGTCGTCGAGAATAGTTCGAGCACGCTCATCTCCGTTTAGCACAATAGCGACACCAGAGCTTACCCAGTCGGCTTGTTCAGGATAATAAGCAAGGTAAGCTGCCAATGGATCATGCAATTTAAAAAGTTTTTGGTCATCTTCTGGCCGAAAGTTCGAATACCATTGAATCAATGCATCTTTGATCCATCTGCTTAGTTGATTATTGACGGGTATATCATATATATGTTCTTTAGTCCAAGCGACTCGACGCGTGACGTCTAACGGAACAACATTAATTTCAGCTTCGTTCGCCCGATTCTCCAAGCACCTCTAGAGACCACCCAGTCATATTACAAAAGGTATTTGCGTTCTCAATTGAAATACTGGCAGCAACATTTCCAAATGTTGCCGTTAGTAGCTTATGACGCTGCGTCAGTCGATCCACTAATGCTAAAGCTACAAGGTCATCTATACCAGGGTTAGAGATTACTTCAACAGAACTATCTCTAGATAGAAAACTTTCGGGTCTTTTCGGCATAAAAATAGTAGGCAGCGATACTAAGGCTATGTGTTATTTCGTGAGTTGCTATTTTATGGGGTATGTCTTTAATGGGCACCTCTATGAAATCAATGTTTTCCGTGTCATCGAGTTCCTGTTCTTTAATTTTCTCGACATCACGCGCCAAGTACGTGAAGCACTGATTGTTCATGAAGGCAGGGTTCGTTGTCACTCTCCCTATCTCTAATACTTCATGTGCCCGGTAACCCGTTTCTTCTAAAAGCTCTCTCTGGATAGTGTCAACGATATTTTCGCCCCTATCTGCTATTCCCGCTGGAAACTCTAAAGTTACATCATCAATCCCATGACGATACTGACGCACCATTATGGTCTTGTTATCTTTAGTTAAGGCAATAACATTTGCCCAATCTGGCGCTTCGAGCGTATAGAAGGTGTGGGTCTTACCTGTTGTAGGTGATGTTCTTTCTTTCGCAAGTGCCGAGAACACAAAGTAGTCAGCTAGTTTTTTAGTCTGCGTCGTACGCCACTTCTTTATCATAATACCTAATTTACTCCGTCTAACTTAAATTTAATAGTCTCCATAAAGGTATAACTCGACGATCTTAGCAGTAGGGGGGATGGAGGAAGACCTAATTGTCGCAAGTTATCTCCTGTTACTTTTGAAAGTGATTCATCTCGTGCACTGATATATCCATCGACTATATCGATCGTGTCACATAAGATAGAGGCTGACGCCATAAGAGACATATTTGAATTAAAGCTACTATCAATCATCAAACGTTCCTTGAATGAATCATAATCATTAATAACATGCTGATAGTAATATCTTGGACCGTTATTTCTAAAATCCTCTATACTAGGATGGTTTTCTTGCCCTGCATACGATTTATATAGTTCATACCAGCGCAAATTTGAATCTAACAAAGTATCATCCACGTCGCTGATTAGTATCCAATCTTTCCTCTGGGCAGCTGTTGCCGCTGCTTTAAACCAACGTTGCTAATTAACCGTACTAGATTAGGATTAGTCCTCATGGAGCGCTTATGCCACGGAAAGTATAGTTCCAATCTGCTTACGTCTTTTACTACCCATGAGATCACTTGTTTGTGCAGCAAGCATAGTGACCTCTTTTGCGAGTACACGCAGGGGATCAACTACCCTAAAACCCTCTTGCCGAAGCTGGCCATGAAGCAGCCCAAGCTCAGTGCAGCCAAGAACAAAGCACTCTGCACCTATACTTTTCATCGTTTCCGATAATAATCGTAGATTGGTTCGAGTATGCACTCCGGCCTTAATAGCATAAATAACTTGCATAATGCGAGTTTGATCATTTGGTGCTGGAATCACCCATTGCACTTTGGTATTCTGGGTGTAGATTCCAGATTTTATTGACCCATCAGTAGCCAGCAAAGCTACTTTTTTCTTTGGATATTTTTCTTGAAGATAAGTGGCCGTGAGCTCTATTCCGTGCAAGATAGGTATACGTGTCGCGGCTTGAATTTCTGTAAAACGCGCGTGTGCAGTCATGCAGGCCATTGCCATAATATCAACATCGGCGTACTCAAGTAATTGGACTGATTCTTTTACTACTGATACATATTTTCGCCCGTCATCGTCGCGTAAAGAAGTCGTCCTATCGGGTATTTGCGGATTTGTATAGAGGAGCACCTGTAGGTGATCTTGGTCACGTATAGCAGGTGTCGCCTCTACTATAAGACGATGTAGCTCAACGCCAGCCATTGGACCCATTCCGCCAATTATGCCAACTCTAAACTTTGCCATACACCTCTCGCAACCTTTCTACTACCATATCAATGGGTAATGCTTCTAACTTTTCACCATCACGACCCACTGTGGTTTGCGCGAGAAACAAGGCATCGTATATGCTTTCTTCAACTGTTTCTACTGCAGCAAGAAAGAACGTATTTAAATCATTATCATCTATTCCCCCTTGTTTTTTGGTTGCAAAGGCAATAGCGTAATCACCGCTTCCATTAGCCATTACGGAACCGGTTTTTGTCATGCCGACAAGACCGCGTTTAGCAAGACGGCGTAACTGACGATCGGAAAGGGGAGCATCCGTTGCAAGCACAATCATACATGAACCATCTGGCGCATGAATGAAGCTATCGAAATCGGTTTTACCCAGTTGCTGACCAATAGGCACACCCATTATAGTTAAACTGCCGCCGAAGTTTGTTTGCACCAGAGCGCCGACCGTATAAGACTTACCATTAAGCTTTATTCTCCTGGAAGCACTGCCGATACCCCCTTTCCAGGCAAATGCACGAGTTCCCGTACCGGCGCCGACACATCCTAGCGCAAAGTCTTTCCGGCGTGCCGTGTACGCTTGATAAACCTCTTCTCCTAAAATGCTGTTTTTGTGGATTCGATTCAATAGACCATCGTTAGTTTCACCAACCACAGCGTTAATGGTCTCAATTGGCTTTAAGTCTTTTGTATTGGCTACCACAAGATCAACCAACCCACGTAGCACTGGCCCAACCGCTAAAGTATTTGTCAACGCAATTGGTGTTTCCAATGTTCCCAATTCTTGAATTTGCGTAGTTCCAGCCATCTTGCCAAACCCATTGCCAACCGAAACCGCTGCCGGTAGCTTTGTGCGAAAAAGATTTTTCACCCCAGGATCGATAATCGTCACCCCAGTACGGACATCATCACTTTCATGTTTCGTTTTATGACCTACCTTTACGCCCGGGACATCACTTATAAGATTGAGCTTTCCGGTAGGTAAGAAACCGGGGCGAAAGCCATAATCTCGAAAACGGCTGGGTGTATTGCTTTTCATATCTATCCTCATTTCATAATAATATCTATGCGTCGGGGCGACGGCTTGCAGGTTTCCCCGCAGCCGCCGCCCGCCACGCCACTATCTCAGGTACCCGAGGTCCATGGGCACGAAGGCTGAAGCCGTTGTACCGTGGATGAGCGAACTCGTTGCCGGAGAGGCCGTCACGATGCCAGCGTTAACACCGAAGATGCTCCACGGACGCATGAGCATGCGGCAGCGGAACATTTCGGTGGTGCCCTGACCATCCAGCACCGAGTAGGCCGGGAGCGAGAACTCCTGGCCCTTTCGGTAAGCCTGGACGACGAACGGCAGCCCCTCTTCCTGAAGCAGCTCCAGATGCCGCTTGAAATCGGCACCACTGTTGAAGCTGCTCCCGACCCGCACCCCGTAGGAACGTGCCGCCTTGCGGTTGGCTCCGGTTACCTTGACCACGACCTTGCGCCGGAGGCGCTTGGGGAGGTTTCCGAGCTGCTCGATGCTCTCGACAGCAGTGTCTTCGAGCGAGAACGCGCTCACGAACTCACCGTTCTGCACGAGCGTCGTCTGCGGCAGCAGTCCCTCCAGGAGCGTGAAGTTCTCCTTGCTCATGTAGCGCCGGAAGAACTCCTGGTACTGATAGAAGATCGCACCCCAGGTCTTGTTGCCCCAGCTTGCGAACTCCGGCACCAGCCTCACGGCCCCCCGCTTGGTAGCCTGGACGAGCTCGGCCAGCTTGTCGGATGCCTCGAAGATGGGGAACAGGCGGAACACCGTCCCCACCACGCTGTCATCCAGCTGCACCTGCCAGCGTCGCACCGTCAGACGATGCAGCTCCGCCGTAGACAGGAACTCGGCGTCGTACCCCTCTTCCTTGAGGGTCTTGACGAGCCACCGAATCTCGGCGTGATAGCCGATGCTCCAGTCGTCAGAGACCACGAACACCAGTTTGCCCTCAGCGGTAAGGTGCTTCCACACCTCGTGCCAGCGCTCGTGGTTCAGCCCGTACAGCCGGTCGTAGAGGTAGGCGATGCCCAGACCGCCGGGCTGTTCGTCGTTCTCCGTCACGAGTGGGCCCTCGGCCGTCTGCAGAACATCCAGGCGCCGCACCGAGAATGGCGCAGCGTGGATGTACTCGTCCCGCAGAGTTGGATCCACATCTACCCCCGACAGCAGTTGGGCAGACACCTCAGGCTTCTGTCGCACCAGCGCCGCTGCCGTTTCTTCGAACTCGTCGAAGGTTTCGGTAGCGATCCGGTGCACCAGGCTCGCGTCCGCGTGCAGAGGCGTCAGCACTGCTCGGCCGCTGCTCAGCGGCCAAGCGGCCGGCATGGCGTCAGCGTACTTGTCGTTTGCCAGGGTGCGCAGGTTGGGCGCCCCCTTGCAGATAGTAGGTACCAGACGGCTCGCAGCCATCTCGAGATTCGAAACTTCCGGGATGGTGATCATCAACCGGGTCCTTTCGTTGTGTGGCGCGGCCTGGCTCTTTGCAGCCAGGGGGCTCATCGAGCCCCGGAATTTACAGAATATCTGTCAATTCCGGTGTCCGACGATAAGAAAACCGCCCGTTCACACGGGCGGTAGATGATCTCTTGTTTTAAATGCGTTATTACATTGACGACTCAACTACTGCCCGCTGCGACATGAGAATAAAGCTCACGAGAATGAGCCAAATCATGTTCACGCTGTGCATAGCAGTGTTAGTCATGGCCGTAATTTATCATACGGTGGTATCTGCTGTCAACAAAATACGCTACAGATACCTTAAACTAAAACGGAACAGCCCGTAGAATTGGTAGTGTAAACAAACTAATTCGAAAGGACTGTTCCTAATGACTAGTCTAGCATTAGATGCTGCACCGGGCGAAGCCCGGTGTAAGCAGCTCATTCACGAGCTACTTACAAAACAGAAAGGGTGCGTAGGGTGTAATGGGCGTATCTCATGGAAGCGTGAATATGGCTGGTGCTCGCTCTGCCGAACCAAAGTGCGGCCAAAGGCCGCTACTTGGTTCCGAGGCTGCAAACTGTCGTATCGCTGCCAAGCAGCAGATTAATCAGCACACTCGGCGGCGTCACCGATTCTACGCCGGCGACTTTGAGGCCAAAAGCAGCCACAAAACCAGCGAGCAGTAGGCTTACGAGCACTACAATGACACGCATTTCTCTCCTTCCTCTAGTCGTAGGAATCCGGCTAGTATTATAGCACCGTCTGCTTATGCAATACCAGGGTAAAGTAGCTACTACTAGAGCAGTTCTGGGTTTCGTACAAATTCAGTGAGCACTTCCTCATACTGTACCATTTTAGCAATCTCGGCGTATTCACCCTCAGCATGAGTATTATGATCCGGCAAGCCGAATGTGACCGCTGGTATGCCCCGTTCGCTATAGTATCGTACATCGGCCGCACCATGTCGCTGGATATATTTTATATCTTTGTGCGTTACTTTTTTGTAGGCTTGGCTTAATTGCTTCAGTAACCCATTAGTTGCATCTACCCGATGACTGGCTTCGTATGCATGAATTGTAATACTTGCATCTTTGCCTGCGAGTTGCTGTAAGAAGTTTCGGAGCCTCTCTTTGCTTGCAAAATTTGAATCGTCTGGTATATAACGAAAATCAATCTTCACAATAGCCGTCTCTGCAACACGATTATACGCGTATTGCGGCACTTCTATAGCGGCAATATTAGCCGTGGTTCGCCAGATTTCTTTCTTTGGCTCCGGATAGTGGGTAAGGAGCTTACCGATAAAATGCTGGGCTTTTACTACCGCATTTTCACCCCTCCACGGGTAACCACTGTGTGCAGACTGGCCTCGAATAGTGACATCAACCCAGCTAATGCCTTTCATCTCTGTACAGGCAGCTCCTTCTACAATATCTTCACCAGCAATGACAAAGTCCGCTTTCACACCTTGTTCAAGTTGATATTTGGTGCCGTCGAACCCACCTATCTCTTCATCGGTAACAATCTGCAGCCCTAAAGGATAGGGGAGTTTCCCCGCCTGCTCAAGGAAGATTTTTGTCATTATAACTACCGCCGCTTTCATATCTGCCGCGCCGCGGCCATACAGTTTGCCATCTTTTATGAACGGCTTAAATTGCCCTGAGCTACCCGGCACCACGTCAACGTGACCATTAAAGATGACTTTGAATCTATCGGGGCGGACGCTACCATAATAGGCAAGGATGCTTGGTTTACCATTGCGCTTGAAGTGCTCGATGGTGATGTGCTCATCTTTCTCTAGCAGCGCGACAATAAAATCCAATGCTGCTTGAATCTTTTTCGGCTTATCTGCTGTCGATTCAATAGCGATGAGTTCTTTCGATGTTTTAACCGTATCTATAACCATAACCTTATTCATTTTATCATTTCTTATACAATGACCGTACCGGTCGTCCTCTTGTGGAGGACGACCGGCTCAGTTCCTTGATCCGGCTACGCCAGATCATCCTCCTGATTCCCATCGGGATCGCCGATAAGACGGAGGGTGCTGATTCAATAATTGTTCTTTAAAAAATCTTTTTGTATTTCAACCAGCTGTCGTAAACTAGCTAGCTCCACATGTTCCGTATCTGATTGGCAATCACCACCTGTTCCTTGGTGCACAATCGTGCGCATTCCTTGTGCAGCAAAATATCGACCATCTGTACCACCGCCATGACGCGCCAGTACAACTGGTTTTTTAATAGTTTTCTCGATAGAACTTATATAGCTCTCGACTATCGGGTCATTCACGTCAACCGTTGTAGGGAAGCCCTCCATAGTAATTTCGTATTCTACACCTGGTTCTCGCGAGTCGTTTATCCAATGTAAAACCTCCTCGCGGTTAGTGGTATCCGGCGTGAACCTTAAATCAACCGACATCGTAGCCGTTTCAGGTACTTCGTTGCTCGCGACGCCGCCACTAACTTTGCCAAGGTTTACTGTGTTTACCCACATATCTTTCGGAGGCGTAGAGTAGCTGCCAACTCTTTGCTCCAATCGCTCATAGGTGCGAAATAACTTCAAAATAGCATTATCACCGTTCCAAGGCCGTGCAGCATGCGATTCTTTACCCCGCGCAGTAAATTGTAACTGTAAAATATGCTTTGACGCCTGCACCAACCGCTCAATGCCTTCACCGTCATCTGGCACTAGCACTGTATCTGCCTTGTAGCCGACCTCCTCGACAAGATATTTTGCACCATACATGCCACCCAGCTCTTCATCAGCTACAATCGCCAGCGCTAGATTTCCTTTATAGCCTCCCTCGAGTAGTTCACGAAGCACAACTAAAGATGTAGCCACAAATGCCTTCATATCGAGTGTCCCGCGGCCATACAGCCTGCCATCTTTAACCCTACCTTCAAAAAGTTCGGGTTTGCCAGGTACGGTATCGATATGGCCAAGAAGAAGCACATCGACCGTGCGCGTGTCTTTTGTTTGAATGACAACTGAAGGGACACCATCCTTCTCGTAGTGCTTTACGGTAATGGGAAGGTCTTTTAGGTAGGCAACACAAAAATCCAGACATTTTTTGATTTCGCTCATTTTTTCGTGTGTGGTTTCGAACTGAGCTAGTTTTTGGGCAAGATTTTCGAGGGTCATAGTTATATATCCTAGTGTAGTTTATTAATCCAATAAGGTGTAGGGGAGAGGGGCGGAATAAGCCCGCCCCTCTCCAGTCGGTACAGATCAGGTGATGTGGAAGGCGCCCATCTGAGCATCACCGGCACCGTGAGCCAGTGGGTCTTGACGCATGGTGATGATGCCCGCCGGAGGTACGAATACCTCGCTCGTGGTATTGCTCACGAGGAAGTAGGGGCCCAGGCGGGCGTGCACCGGGCGAACAGCGGAGCGGCGCGTCTCCTCACTACTTTGCTTGCCGAGGTGCTCAGCGGAGGCCATGCGGACTTCACCGGCGACCACTGCATTCCAGTGGCGCGAAAAGTCCCGGGAGGGCGCCATGCGTTGCACAATCGGGTGCTCCCCGAGAGGCTTCTTGGCGCGATCTGGTCGTTCCAACGCTTCGGCCCACTGCTTCTGAGAGAAGCGGGAACCGATCATGACCCCGCGCGAGCCCCAGTTTGACTCTCCTTCCACTTCCGTGGGCTTGAGGATCCAGTCGTTGCGATCCACGATTTGCTGGAGAAGGGCGACGTTCGTTGCCGGTCGGCCGACGATGTCCTCGACCAGGTAGGTTTCGGCGAGGGCAGAACGAAGGAACATGAGATTCTCAGCTCCCAGCTCTCGCTTGAGTTCCTGCGTCATCGCCGGGTCGTGAACCACGGCGAAGATCATCTTGGAGTCGAGCCATGGCTCGGCCGTAGCGACATGGAGGCCACGATCATCGAACGGTCGTCGCAGCTCCGAACGGTAGAACAGCCGATCGACGAGCGCGCCCTTCGGCAGCTCAGCGACCTCGTCCACGTTCACCGATGCGATGTCGACGTCGAACTCTTGCTGAAGGCAAGAGGCGAAATAGGCCGCCTCCTCCTTGCAGACGGTTACCGTCCCGGTGCTGTAGAGCACGGGAAAGTGCCCCATGCTCTTGTACCAGTCGGCGAACGCCCGCAGGAATTCGCGTCGGGTGGCGGCGTCCAGCGCGTCGCAAACAAAGCCGCGACCTGAAGGCACGAAGTCGAGCTCACCGACGACGAGCCGGACCTTCTTGTCGCCGGACATCATGATGTCTGGCCGGACGATGTGACCCGGCGACGCCTCGGCAAAGCTCGGTACGCCGTACGGCATCAGCTTACCCCACTTCGGGTGGTTGCGGAGCGGGTCGTTGACGTAGGCGATAAGCGGCGGCAGCGCCGCACTCATCCCTTCGATGAACTTGCCGAGAGCGAGCTCGAGGACGTGGGTGTCCTGATTAACCCTGAACGGAGCAGGCTTAGCCACTCTGATCACTTCCTTTTCTTCTGATCTGTCACTTTAAAGTGCTGGTACTATCGTACCGATCAGCGCTCTCAACCTCCTTTCGTACGGGAAAGCGCTGACTTAGAACGATAGAAAAACCGCCCGTTCACACGGGCGGTAGATGATTTCCTGTTTTAATGCGTTTACTGCATTGACGACTCAACTACTGCCCGCTGCGACATGAGAATAAAGCTCACGAGAATGAGCCAAACTATATGCATGCTGTTTGCGACAGTGGTAGTCATGGCTGTAATATAGCATGGCCTCCTTTCTATCGTCAAGCGAGTACTTAATAAGCTAATACTTGCTTTCCCATGAGATAGTGCTAAAATAACGTCAATGCAAAATTTTAACACAATCCAGAGCCAGACCCTTAGCCTCATTCTCATTATTCCGAGTAAGCTCGGCTCTTTTGCATAATTAAAATAATTAGTTTCAGCAAAAGACCGAGCATCAAGCTCGGTCTTTTTTTGCTTTAAGGAGAAGAACTATGACTGTAGAAGAATTTAATCCAGTAGAATTGCGACAATTTCCGCCTGAGATACGTCGGCAGGTTGCAGACAAGTCAGGCGATGTCATCCGCAGTGTATATGGTAACGTTTACCCATTGTCTGCCCAAGACGGTGAGCAATTCGACCAAGATATACGTCTTGGAGAAGCTCATGTATTTACTTTATTGGAAGAAGATGAGGCGCACAACCCCAATGTTCTCGCACTTGCAACTATTATTGAAAAAGAGAATAAGTTGGGCGGTGAGGTGCAATTCGCCGAGCTTGGAAGAGCAGGGAAACGAGCTGACTATGACGCGTCCGTGCGAGAGCTTTTGACAAAGCGTGTTACTTGGGCGCGCGAGCGTTTGCACACTCGATTTGACTTCCTAGAGTCAACAACCCGCTCTGCAGGAGTCACACATTCCGGAATCAATAGCAGCGGTAAAGGCGTGCAAAGCGTGTGGTGGGGCGGGAGAAGATATGGACAAAACCAAGACCTTATGACCACTAGGGTAGGCTGGGATTACCGCTTAGGTGAAATTGAACCTTTTACAAGTTTTGCCATCCCTATGGACTCTGAAAGATGGCAACAAATGAATAAGGAAAAGACGACATATGTAGGCAGTAAAACGCAGGCGGACACTCTTTTAACTACATTTTACGAGCACAGTAACGGCGCATTTTTTCCCAAAATAGAAGTAGTGGATAGCTGCCTAGAGGTGCCCGAGCCACAATTTTGCGAGATCCAAGAAGGTGGTGAAATCGTTACCGGAAAGTTCGCCGTCACCGACCGTGCCACTCGGCCATCGGTATCATATGATGTCGTATCGAAAAAGCATTCTGAAACGTTTTCACAAGTAGTCACCATAGAGGCTGATTGGGCAACAACTCAGAAAGGCGCTATACTGGGTGCATATTTAGAGGAGAACGGCTGGACTTTAACTGGCTGGGAACCCTCGCGCCTGGAAAAAGGCGTGATATGCCCCACGTTCGGTCGTGTTAATGCAAGAGAAATCGATCACTTCATTACGCCAACACATCATCCAGAGTATTTTGATGAGGCCGGACTTGGAGAAACAAGAAAAAAGCTTGATAATATGTATCAAGAAATGAAAGAAAAGGCGACAACATGAAAAACGAAGAGCATGAAAATATCAATAAGTTACTGAGCATTCGATCTACCGCATCAAATGTTCCGTCATTAGAGGAGTCCTTAGCGGTTATTAAAGACATACTGAAACAGCATACTGAAATAACAGTCGAATCGTTTTTACATAACGAAAAACCCAGTCTTCTCGCTTACAAAAAAGGTAAGCGCCCAGAAAAGTTTAAAGTTCTCCTTAATGGCCACCTTGATGTTGTGCCTGCTCGTGACGAACAGTTTGAGCCATACATGAAAAATGGAAGGCTTTATGCACGAGGCGCGTTAGATATGAAGGTTGCAGCGTATACTCTTACTGAAGTTTTTGCCGAATTGGTTAACGAAGTCGACTACCCATTAGGATTGCAAATTGTGACTGATGAGGAGATTGGCGGTAAAGATGGAACAAAATATCAAATAGAGCATGGCGTAGATACCGACTTTATCTTGGCTGGAGAGTTTACGAACCTCGATATTAATATTGCTTCGAAAGGTATCTGTTGGCTAAAGGCGAGGGCGCATGGCACCTCCGCACATAGTGCCTACTTATGGGAAGGTGAAAACGCGCTGCATCATTTGCATGATTTTATTAACAAGCTCATGCAGGCATACCCCATACTTGCAACGGAGGCGTGGAAAACAACCGTAAATTTAGCAGAAATCACGACGCCGCATGCCACCACTAACCGAGTTCCAGATGTTGCAGAAGCAACTTTTGACATCCGCTACACTCCAGAGGATTCCCACTTCGCAAACCTGGAGACTGCCAAGAAGTTTTTTCAATCACTTAGCGACAAAGTAGAAGTAGATATACCATTTTTCGAAAGCTGCCATAAAGTTAAAGAAGACAATATATACGTTCAACAACTTGCACAATCAATCAAAAACGTTATGCACGAGCAACCACGGCTGTATAAGAAGAATGGCGCTTCTGATGTTCGCTACTATAGCGATAAGGGGAGGGCGGCCGTTACCTTTGGTCTATGTGGCGAAGGCCTACACAGCGATAATGAATATACCGAGATTGCCTCGATTGACCAGTACCGAAGCATTCTTAGAGATTTCCTTACTCATTTATAGCGTATAATAAATTCATGCCGCAAAAGCACCGCCCTAAATATTTCATAGATAACCCCACACTATGCGGCGGGAAGCGGCGCTATGCGACAAAAGAAGAGGCCGAGAAAGTAGCCGAGGAACAGGAACTCATTAATTTTGCCAAAGAGCTACAGCTGAGCATTTACCGTTGTATATCCTGCGGCGGCTGGCACCTGACACGCAGTAAATAAATAATGTATAATGAAAGTAAGCATAAAGAGGGGAGTTTTTATGGCAGACGAACAAACAGCCACACAAGACGCAACAACAGAGGCGCCAATTATTATTTATAGCACCAGCTGGTGTGCATTTTGTAAAACCGAAGCACAATATTTGGCAAGCAAGAATATCCCGTACGTCATGAAGGACGTCGAAGAAGACGAAGCCGCTTACAACGAACTAATGGGCAAGATTGGCGGTAACTTCCAGGGCGTGCCAGTAACAGATATTAAGGGCGAGATTATCCTTGGTTTTGACCGCCCAAAGATTGATGCCGCTATTGAGAAAAATGGCATCACTGCCGAAGCCTAAATGGCGCTAAAACATTGGAAAAAGCTTAGCCAGCGAACGCTTTTTGAGCACCCGCGCCTAAAAGTGTACGAGGACGATGTACTGCTTCCTGATGGCAGCAAAACATCGTATGTTCACTTTGGCACACAAAAGGTCACGAATAGCGTGGCTATTATTGCCGTGCGCGATGACGGCAAAATACTTCTACAGAAAGAACTCAGCTACCCCGTGGGCGAATTCCTGTGGCAATGGCCAGGTGGTGGTATTGAAGCAGGCGAAACCCTAGAAGAAGCGGCTAACCGTGAGCTCGCCGAAGAAGCCGGCTACGAGGCGCGTAAGCTTGAGGTGATAGGGGAGTTCCTGACGAACAACCGCCGCTCAAACCATCGCCAGTGTGTCGTTATTGCGCGCGACCTCTCTGAAAAGTCTGCCATGGGTGATATTGAGGAAGCTTTTGAATACTACTGGGCACGCCCAGACGAAATTCAGCAGATGATAGCGAGCGGCGAAATTATTAATGCCTTTTTCCTCAGTGCCTGGACGCTGTTTACTACGCGCCAATCTGCACCACACTACCGGCTATAGCCTCGCGGAAGTACCCATCGTGGCTGACGTAGAGAATGGCACCGGTGTATTTTTTGAGCGCGTTTTCGAGCTCTTCAATGCTTGGCAGGTCAAGGTGATTGGTCGGCTCATCAAGTATGAGTAGTTGCGGATCACTCGCGAGCATGGCAATGAGCTGAAAACGTGCTTTTTGCCCACCAGAAAGCTGGCTCAGCGGAATATTTGCATCGGCCACTGGGTCAAACAAGTAATCACTCATAAGCTGCATGATCTTTTGCCGGCCAATGCTTTGCTTGCGGTCTAGATACAACCGTTCAATTGCTTCGCCTAGCGCGAGGTGGAAGTAGGTTGGGGAGATCTCCTGCTCGTACACGCCAATGATCATATGCGGGTCAGTCGTGAGCTCGCCAGCCAACAGTGTTTTAGGAATTTCACCGTTGGCCCGCGCCAAGATAGCCTTAATGAGCGTGGTTTTTCCGGCACCATTGCGCCCACGCAGTTCCATGGCTTCGTTTTCGCGCAGGTCAAGATTCACATCAGTGAAAAGGGGAGTATCATAGCCAAGCGATAGCTTGCTCGCCGATACCAACACTCGCTTAGAACGTGAAACGTCGCCCTTCATGCCAATACGAATATTCTTTGCTTTATACTTTTCGTACCGCATGCCCGCTTTGTGATCAAGCTGCGCTGCCGATTGTTTGTCTATCCAAAAGGTTGGTTTTTCAACTTTTTCTAAGCGCTCGAGTTCGGCAGCTGCCTCATTTTCCCGGCGCTTAAATTGCTTGATGGTGTCGGGGTCGCGCGCCTTTTCTTTCAGGCGGCGAAACTGCGTTAATTTGTTTTTGGCGTTTTCGATTTGCCGTTGTACTACTTCATATTCATGCATTTTTGTACTGGTGCTGACAGCGTTTTGCTTCAAGTAGGCATCGTAGTTACCCGGGTAGCTCACGCTCGCGCCATCTTTTATCTCAACAATCCGATCCACCTCACGCAGCACATCACGGTCGTGGGTAATCACCAGCACTGCTTCGGAGGCATCCTTCAGCCAGTCTATAAATTGCTGCTTTGCCACAAAGTCCATGTGGTTAGTGGGCTCATCCACCAGTGCTAAATGTGCGTTGCTGTGCATGATTTTTACCACCTCTACCAAGCGCTTTTGCCCACCGCTTAAAGAGGCGAGGGGACGGTGTGCAACATCCGGCAACTGAAAGTTATCCAACTCGCGCGTAATTTGCTCTTCCACTTGATAGTAGCCAAGATCATCAAAGCGCTGCAGTGCCTCGGTATATTCGGTGATTTTATGCATGTTTTCACCCATGGTGGTAGGATAGGTTTCGATAATATGGCTGAGCCGAGCGTATTCTGGTAGCCCATGCAAAATGTATTGCAGTACGGTTTGCTCGCCTAAATCGTGGTGCTCCTGTTGCGTCGCAACGACTACTGTGCCACGCTTATAAATGACTTCACCGGTAAAATCCTTATCAGTTCCTGCTAAAATACCAAAAAGAGTGGATTTACCCACGCCATTGCGACCAATCACACCCACTTTCTCGCCATCATCAATACTAAACCGCACACCAGATAGCAGGTTTTTGGTGCCAAAGGATTTTTCGGTGATGGTGATATCGGCAATCATAACAGATACGATTGTATACTAATTGAACTATTAAATATAGAGGCCAGTGATACATTGCCTTTCTTCGGTATTCGGGGTAATAACACATTGAGGCCATCGTACCGCGCTTTGGCGCGGTACGATGGCCCATTTCACCGCCTTGACGGCCCGCCGCACGTTTCTGGTGCGCAGGTCTTCATCTTCCCATCTGAACCCTGTACTTCATGGGCCTCCGTACCCGCTCCACAGGGGCACCTTCCTACAGTATGCGGCCCCGTTTTGCCATGGGTGCAGGTTGGCTTTGGTTGACGAAACGATCGAGTCACAGCCCTCTCCACTCTCAGGTAGATGGTTAAGGCTTATAATACCCTAAGTAGGTGATAGAGACAATCATAACGCTTGATAATGAGTTGACAAGAACTCATACAATTTGTACAATATCAAAACCTTCTTTGAAAGAGAGGAGGTGAATCCCAATGGGTTTGGGCGATTGGCTCCGCGATGCCGCGGAATCAGTGGTCGGATCGGCGATAGACTCGCTGCCCGAAAAAGAGCGTAAGCCCTCCTGCCCCGGCAGTGAAGGCGGCTCGTCCACCATCAAAGTAGATGGCTGGACCGAGTGCAACCAGGGTCACTGGCACCCGTAATGCACTCCCCCGAGCTGCCCTGCACCCGCAGCCCGGGGTCATTCCCTGAAATCATTTATGGCATGCAAACACTTGATATAACGAAACTTTCTCACCCCACCCCTGCGGCTCAATATCTTTTTAGGCGCTACTATTATCCGGACTCTCGAAAGTGGCGAGGTACTGAAAGCTCGTATTGTAGAAACAGAAAGCTATCACCAGTCTGACCCCGCTAGCCATACCCACCATGGTAAAAGCCCGCGAAATGCAGCAATGTTTGGACCACCGGGGCATGCGTATGTATATTTTACCTATGGCATGCACTGGTGTTTTAATATTACCGCTGGGCCTGAAGGCGAGGGGGCTGGTGTGCTAATTCGTGCCGCCGAACCGCTGGAAGGGACAGCTACTATGCGCCAGCTACGCCATAATGTACCAGAGTCGCAGCTTACCAATGGCCCCGCCAAACTCGCGCAGGCGCTGGCAATAGATAAATCGTTGTATGGGCATGATTTGTCGCAACCGCCACTATTGGTAGTAAACGGTGGCACTGTCCCTGAGCGCAATATTACAACCACCACTCGCGTCGGTATATCGAAGGCTGTCGATGAACTACTACGGTTTTATATTACTGATTCGTCATTTATTTCTAAACCATAGCCGACCTCCTGTATAATAAAGATAATGAAGCACCACGCGCAACTGCCTTCAGCCGACGTCACTTATTGGGTGTATAACCCCAGAAGCAAACACACCATTGTGATGGTACACGGCTTTCGCGGAAACCACCATGGGCTCGAAGACATTATAGCCAAACTGCCCAAAGATTACCGCATCATCGTGCCAGATTTACCTGGGTTTGGCGAATCTAAACCTTTTCGGCAAGACCGGCACGATGTTGAGGCGTATATCCAATTTCTTCATGAGTTTATAAACCAACTAGATGTCAAACAACCCGTACTGCTAGGACATTCATTCGGTTCTATTATTACCGCCCATTTTGCGGCACAATTTCCTACCAGTATCAGTAAGCTTATCCTCGTTAATCCGATTGCTTCGTCACCGCTGAAGGGTCCACGTGCTATTTTGACACAACTGACGGTGTTTTATTACTGGGTCAGTAGTAAGGTGCCTGAAAAGGTCGGCCGTTCTTTGCTCAGCAACAATGCTATTGTGCTCGCGATGAGCGCGCTCCTGGCAAAAACCAAAGATAAGAAGCTACGTAGGCAAATTCACCAGAATCATCTTACCCATTTTAGTTCGTTCCAGAACCGCCAAGTGGTATTAGAAGCATTCCAGGCTTCAACCACAGCCACTGCCGCCGATAAAGCACACGAAATACCCATGCCCACGCTCTTGATTGCTGGTGAACGTGACGATATTGCGCCGCTTGTGCACCAAAAAGCGCTCCATGCAGCGCTTGCTTCGGCAGATCTTACCACCATAGAAAAGGTGGGACACTTGGCACACTATGAAGCTCCGTCTGTTGTTGCAGAAGCAATTACTATCTTTTTAAGGAAGACGACCTAATAACCAGATCAGATATTCCCATAGTTACGGGGCTATTTCGTCAACTTCGTATAAATAGCTTCGAATTGATCCAAGGTATGGCTTAAATCATGTTTTTTAGCAATTTCGATGCTTTCTTTGCCCATTTTTTTGCGCAAAGGTTCATCTTCAAGCAATTTTATAATCTTTTTCGTCATGGCAGCTTCGTCGTCGGTTTTAATAAGGTAGCCGTTCTTGCCATTCTTGCAAAGCTCACGCAAGGCACCATCTTTGACCCCTATAACTGGCAGACCACTCGCCATAGCTTCGAGCATCGAAATACACTGGAGTTCCACAGGGGATGGCATGACAAATACTTTGCCAACACGGTGGAGCGGGGGAATATCTTCATCAGGTACGCGACCGGTGAGTGTGACATGGCCCTCAAGCCCGAGTGCTTTTACTAGCTGCTGCAAATTCTCAAAGTCGTTTCCACCGCCCACAATCAGTAGGTGTGCATCTACTTGCTCGCGCACCTTCTGGAATGCATACACCAGCACACCGACATGCTTCTCGCTATCAAGCCGGCCAAGGTAGGTAACCACTGGCTTACGAAGGGGAATGCCATATTTTTCGCGGAGCCCTTTTGGCACGCTGCCTGGTTTAAAGCGGCTGAGATCAATACCGTTAGAAATAGCTTTAATCGGCACCTTTATATCTTCGGCGTTATCGCCAAACATGCTAATAGCCGCGCGGGTAGGCAGTGTCACAAAATCGGCATTGTTGTGAAAGCGCGCGCCATATTCTTTCATCATATAGCCAATGGGGCGAGCGAAGGGCGCCAGTAAGTATAGATTATCGAGTAGGTTTTCAGGCATAGCGTGATTAGTCGCCACAACGGGAATACCTAGTTTTTTACCATACCCTAGTGCGGCGCGGCCAATACCAAGCACACTTTGAATATGGATGACATCAGGTTGAAAATCATCAATAATTTTGCGTACTTCAGCCTGTGGGCGCACCGAAATACGGAAGTTCTGGTAAAACGGAAACGGTAATGCCGCCGTGCGCATTACCGTATGATTCTCGTCTACTTCTTTATATTTTTTCCCAGTTTGGCTTGGGGCAATCACTAACACGTCGTGACCACGACTTGCCAAACCCTTCGCAAGATTCCGGCTAAAAGTTGCCACTCCGTTAATAGTCGGCCAATGCAGGTCGGCAGCAATAAGGATTTTCATACACTCTATTATAACATCTGCTACGAACTGGCGCAGCTTTTATGGTAAAA
The DNA here is from genome assembly GCA_964599775.1 of uncultured Candidatus Saccharibacteria bacterium. GTDB lineage: Bacteria > Patescibacteriota > Saccharimonadia > Saccharimonadales > Saccharimonadaceae > CAZRGZ01. The sequence goes on from CAZRGZ010000001.1 coordinate 140,731, forward strand.
TAACACTAGTATGAACATCTTTTTTGATGCCCGCTGGACGCGCGTAGATACCATTGATGGGCCAAGCCGATATGGAGCAAGTTTAGCGACAGCACTACATAAACTACACCCTATAACGCTTATTGTGCACGATCGGCGCCAATTGCGACTTTTCCCAAAAGATATATCGTATGTCGTGGTGAATCCACCAAATTCGTTAAAGGAACTGTTTGTGGCGCACCAGCTCAATAAACATGGGGCTGATGTTGTGTTTTCGCCACTACAGGTTATGGGGTTTTGGGGCCGCAAATACAAACTTATTTTTACTTTGCAAGACCTAATTTATTACCGTCACCCCAAAGCGCCAACTTTTCTCCCGCTACATGAACGCGTTATTTGGCGGCTGTTTCATATGGATTATTGGCCACAACGCCTACTCCTTAACCGCGCAGATAGGGTCGCAACCGTTAGCCATACCTCTAAAAAGCAGATAGAGCAGGCGCGCTTAACAAAAAGACCAGTTGAAGTAATATACAACGCACCTTTTAGCGAAATAATGCAGACCAAACGCCCACACACCCCTAAAAAAGACATTGTGTACATGGGGTCGTTTATGCCATACAAAAATGTCGAATTGCTGATCGATGGCATGAAGGAGCTACCTGGCTACGCATTGCATTTGCTTAGTAAAATTACATCCGAACGCCGTAAAGAGCTAGAAAAGCGTATTCCACATAATGCTCAGGTTGTGTTTTGGAACGGCATTAGCGATGAAGATTATCGTGAGTTGCTAATCAATGCTACAGCACTGGCCACCGCCAGCCGTGACGAAGGCTTTGGCCTCCCAATTATTGAGGCAATGGCGCTTGGTACACCGGTAGTATGCAGCAATATAGAGATTTTCCATGAAGTCGGGGGCAATGCCGCCCTTTATTTCTCGCCCGATTCACCCCAAGAATTTGCCCAAAGCATCAAGGCGCTCGAAAACCCGGCTACTCGTGCCAAGCTCAGTAAGCGAGGGGGAGAGCAGGCCAAAAAGTTCGATTGGGAGAAATCTGCCCAAGCTTTACTCAGTACCATGGAAGACATCGTCAGCGAAAAATTTTAGACCGCTTGCTCGAGCAGTTGCCGTGCTTTATCACGAATTTCCTCCGGTTTGGCATGCTCAAAGTTACCAGTGAGACCCTTCTTGATCAGGTGCGGGTAGGTATTTACTTCTCGATATATTGGGTGAAGGTATTCAACACCAGCCAAAACAAGCGGTGTTTCTTTTCCTCGCAAAAAGTCGTGTAGCGCTTCGTCTATCATACGGAAATACTTCACCAGCCATTGTTTATCTACCTCTTTTTGATTGTATTGCCCATGGAAAGTTTCAGAATACTTACCACGGCTTGCTGGCGCTACGGTATGCTGCTCAAGACTACGCGGTTTTTCATCTATCATCAGCGCTTTTTGTAGGCTTTTTGATAAATCATCCACCTGCACTTGATGCACAGTGTATTTATCGCCCTGGTAAAGCTGCACGCCGTGGTGACTCAGGGCAAGTACCAAATATGTGGTATCGTTGGCGATTATTTGTTCGAGCGGTTCCAGCCAAAAGCCTTTTTCTACCGACACTAAAAATTCCACCTTAGGCTGCGGAATGTGGTAATAGCGAAAGAAATCTTTATGGGCAAAAACGGCCAAACTTGTATGCAGGCTCGGCCAAAAGTCGTTTTGCTCGAGCAGATCGTACCCCGGTTGGAGTGTTTGTGCAATTGTTTGACCATCAGCCCCAGCTTCGCTCAGCGCCACTTCGGCATCGCGCAGGATGTTTTTAAATTCAATCCAATTTGGGTTCGACATGCCACCCGACGGTTCAATATATGGTACATACATGCTAACGCTGTATGGTGTGTCGTTGGCCCGTAATTCTTGCATTTCTTGTTTGTTAGGGAGCTGAAACATAGGGTTGCCTCCTTTGCTGCATTACCTTTCTAGTGTAGCGTATTTTTGGTTTGTAGGCCCAATCAATAATATGATCTGAATCGCGAAGTACGCTCACCGTAATATATCCGAGTTATTATTTTGACAGCAACCGAAAAATATTGCTATCATAACCATATACACATAACACACGTAGAAACCACATGCCTCGTATTCAACCCCACATCAACGCACTCTCGCCCTACCAAACCAGTATGACATTGGAGCAGCTGGCACGAAAACACAGCATCAAACCAGAGAATATCGTCCAACTCGCATCGAACGAAAACCCATACGGCATGAGTCCGAAGGTAGGTGAAGCTATAGCGCAGGTGGCAGCAAACCGCTATCCAGAGCCTATACAATTGCGGGAAAAATTGGCCACATTTTACAACGTAACGCCAGCGCATATCATTACTGGTAATGGCTCGAACGATGTTATCGAAATGATTGCGCGAACCTATCTTGCGCCTAGCTATGAGGCTATTCATACGCAGTACTCATATTCGATGTACCAGGTGGCAACGCAAACAGTCGGTGCGGCGAATATAGTCGTGCCAGCCCAAGCATATAATCACAATCTACCAGCGCTCGAAGCAGCTATCACGCCGCAAACCCATGTTATATGGCTCACCAACCCTAATAATCCCACGGGAACTTTTACGCCGTATCAGGATATTAAAGCTTTCTTGCAGCGTGTGCCGCAGGATATTATTGTAGTGCTCGATGAAGCATACTATGAATATGTGCCTCATGAACTTCGGGTGGATACCGTTCGCTGGTTGACAGAATTTCCTAATCTCATCATCGTTCGCACTTTTTCTAAGGCATATGGCATGGCGGGTATTCGTGCCGGCTATGGGATTGCCGCACCAAAGGTTATTCAACATTTGGAAAAAGTTCGCAGCCCGTTTAGTATGAGTAGCCTCGCGCTTGCTGCCGCCATTGCCGCACTCGACGACCAAGACTTTATACAAAAAAGTTACGAAAAGAATCTTGCTGAAAAACAGTTTTTGCTTAATGTTTTTACACAGCTAGGTATTGCTTCGCTGCCGGCATATGGTAATTTTATTACTATCGAGGTAGCAAATGCACAAGATATAGCAGAAAAGCTCATGCAGCGGGGTATCATCGTGCGGCCACTAGCAGGCTATGGCCTGCCAAACCACATACGCATAACGATAGGGGAGACAGAGGAAAATAAAAAGCTCATTGCTGAGCTTCAAAACTTACTATAATTTCAGGGGTCGGGCCCCGCCCGGGCGCGTGCCAGGGCGGGGCTGTCCATCATCGTCGTGGCTCAGGAGAAGGCTGCGGTGACGAGGTCACCGGTGGGTGACTCCCACACCCAGGGCTCGGTGTCGAACCCGGCGTGCCGGGTCTCTCCGGGGGGCAGTTCCTCGTACCAGGCGTCAGGGTAGCGCTTGCGCCACCGCTCGGCCTGGTGGCCGTAGAGAACTTCGTCGTCCTCAGGCGGCACCGTGAGGATGAACACCGGCACCTTGACCTTGCCCTCCACCGCAGGACCCGCTGAGTAGCGGGCTTGGTCGATGACGTATGACACGGGCTGAGCCGCGCCGGCGCGCTGGTGCAGGTTTCGCTTCGATGCCTTGACGCCCACCATCATACCCGGCGCCCACTTCAGGGCGATGTTGCTCAGCCAGCTCGGCCGGATGCCGAACCAGCGCAGCATTGACGCGATTCGGAAGGGCCCCAGCTTCAGCTTCGAGCCGCTGCCATCGTGGAGCGGGTCGATGAGCGCCAGGCCCACGAGCTTCGGGCCAACCTGAGGGTCGTCCTGCAGGCGCACGACGACCTCGTGCTGGATTTTGGCGCCCATCGAGAGCCCCATAAAGAGGATCTCGTCGTACGCCTTGTGGCTGCTCTTGACCCACGCCACGATGGCGTCGATGGTCAGCTCGGGGTCGAAGCGCTTGGAAGCGCCCCGACCTACCGAGACGACGGTCGCACCCCTCCAGGCGTCATCCAGGCGCCAGATGCGGCTACGGAAGTCGCCCAGGAACCCGTCGTAGCCGACGACGAGCCGGGAGTCGCCCTTCAGGACGACCCCAATCTGGGGGGCTTTTGCACGGATGAGTATTCCCCCGTGCGTGAGGAAGGCTACCGCCAACCCCACCACGATTGCAACGACCATCAGTCGCCGCCTCCTTCTTGTAACGAACAACGCGCCTCCTAGCGCGTACGATTGGGACTACAATATTATATCATATTTTTTATTTTTTACAATATCTATAAATTGTAATGCATCTAGAATAATTCATATATCAGAACTCACCGTTTACCATTAGATATGGAAACTGAACAATTGGACGTTAAGCACGAAAGCAAAAGGGAGCACGGCGCAGTTTAGAGCGCACAAAATAATCAGGCTTCTTCTCAGATTAGACGTATTAGCGAATCGTCGTCCCAACCGCCTCACCGGCCGCCGCGCGCGCAATATTACCTGGAGTAAGCAGCGCAAACACATTCACCGGCTGATGCTGCTCCATGGCGAGGCCAATGGCAGCTTTGTCCATTACTTTAATATCGCCATTGGCAACTGCTTCTTCATAGGTAAGGTTCACGTATTTGGTGGCATCTGGGAACTTTGCCGGATCTTTGTCGTAGACGCCATCTACCTTGGTGGCTTTCAGAATAATATCGCATTCCAACTCAAGCGCCAGACTAACCGCTGCAGTATCAGTGGTCAGGTAAGGCCGGCCTATGCCGCCTGCGGCTATCACTACACGGCCTTTTTCCAGGTGGCTGATCGCTCGACGATGCGTGAAATCATCTGCCACTTGGTCGGCCCGCACATTAGTGAGTGCACGAGCTGGTAAATCGTGGTGGTTAAACACATCCGCAAGCGCCACTGCATTCATAAGCGTGCCTAGCATACCGATATTATCCGCCGTCACACGTTCGATACCGCGCCCTGCTAGCTGCGCGCCACGCACATAGTTACCACCGCCCACCATAATAACGACTTCCGTACCTTGGGAAGTCGCTTGCTTTACTTCATTGGCAATCCACGTTGCCCGTTCAACATCAAAGCCACTATCAAATTCGCCTTGCAATTGTTCGCCTGAAAGTTTGAGTAAAATTCGTTTGTACATGGCTGTAGTATACCGTAATTACATCTTCAAACCAATCAATACCACGATCAATTTAAGCGACGAATAACAAGCACATAATATTGTTTAAGATAAAGCTCCTGCCCTGGCCCTGTGGCCAGGGCAGGATAGCTACCGTGCAGGCCGCTTGGGTAGCTTGGGAGGAGGCTTCGGATCTGTCTTTGGTTCGACGATTGGCGGCTTCTCCTCCTTGTCGGGCTTCGGGCTTTGTGGCTTCTCCGGCATTGGTCACCTCATTCCCGATCAACTAGGAATTATACCATGCACAGAGATGAAAATGTAGACAAATACTGCTACACTAGAGGTACCATGGCCAAAGCAAAGAAAAAAAAGCCCCAAGCTACTGGCAGCATCGTCAACCGCCGTGCACGGTTTGATTACGAATTGCAAGATGAGCTCACCGTAGGGATTGTACTCACTGGCCCCGAAGTCCGTGCGGCGCGGGATAACCTGGCACAACTAAAAGGTGCATACGTGACGATTAAGGGTAATGAACTATGGCTCAATAACGCGAGTTTTAGTGTCAAGCCGGTCCACCACAAAACAGGGGAGCAGCAAGCGGTCGACACCAGCCCGCGGAAGCTGTTGGCGCACCGCAAGCAGATAGAACAACTTGAAGAACGCAAAAAGGCCGGCATGACCATTGTACCCGTGCGGCTTTTAAATAAAAGTCGTCATATAAAACTGGTGATTGCGCTCGGTAAGGGGAAAAAGAAATACGACAAGCGTGAAACTATCAAACGCCGTGACCAAGACCGCGACACGAAACGCGTCCTTAAAAAGTTTTCGTAAATGTTATACTAGAGGTATGAAGATTTACTCATGGAACGTCAATGGTATTCGCGCTGTCGTCAAGAAGGGCGATTTTACGAAATTTATAGAAAAACACCAGCCAGATATTTTAGGTTTACAAGAAACTAAGGCCGAACGCGGCCAAGCCGAGATTGACCTGCCAGAATACGAAGAATATTGGAACTCAGCAGTTAAAAAAGGCTACTCTGGCACCGCACTTTTTAGCAAAATCCAGCCAATAAGCATCGCAAACGGTTTCCCAGAAAGCATTATAGAAAAGTACGATATGACCGGCGATATGTACGGCGATCCGAACAAAGAAGGCCGGGTGATTGCCGCAGAATTTGAAAAATTCTACCTTATAACGGTATATACACCGAACGCCAAAGACAACTTGAGTCGGCTCGAGCTACGTCAAAAACACTGGGACCCTGGTTTTCTCGCGTATATGAAGGAACTCGAAAAGAAAAAGCCAGTGGTTTTTTGTGGTGACCTGAATGTTGCGCACACCGAGGATGACATTGCACGACCCGGTCCGAATCGTGGCAAAAAAGGTTTTACCGATGAAGAGCGGGCAGGCTTCCAAAAATTCCTTGATGCAGGTTTTGTTGATACCTTCCGCATGTTCACGAAAGGTAACGGTCACTACAGCTGGTGGACGCACTGGGCAAATGCTCGCGCCAATAATGTAGGCTGGCGGATCGACTACTTTTTAGTATCGGAAGCACTAAAAGATAAAGTTAAAAAAGCAGAGATCCACTCCGACGTCATGGGGTCGGACCACTGCCCCATAAGTATTGAACTAGAGGTGTAATATGCAAACCCCACCGATTCAAAGTGATGCTACCTTCGAGGAGATCAACCAACAGATTTGGCAGCATATTTATGAACGCGATTGGCACCACAATCCAGCGCGTGGACTAGCAATTTCTATCGCCCTAGAAGCAAATGAACTACTCGAACACTACCAGTGGAGTAGCGACCCAGTTGGCGATAAAACAGCGATTGCCGAAGAATTAGCTGATATATTCATCTATGCCTTTGAATTTGCGCAAGCAAACGACATTGATATACCGGCAGCGATTAAAGATAAGCTAGAGAAAGCCGCCATAAAGTACCCAGCAGAGCAATTTAAAGGGAAATCCACCGAAGAACGCAGCTCTTCTTGGTACGCTGCCAAGCTAAAACACACCAAAAAAGGATTATGACGCCGTCTTACTGGCAACGCCAAGACCCCGCCAAGCCACTCTTTCCAGATGTAGAGTGGAATAAACCCGAGCGCCGTGATCAAGCGGGCCGCCTTGCTATTATCGGCGGCAATAAAATTGGTTTTGCCGCTGTTGCGACCGCTTATGATGATGCCTTAAAGGCTGGCATCGGCCAATGCCGCGTCGTGTTGCCAGATGTTCTGAAACGGGCCATCCCAACAAACATTACTGATACACTATTTGTTCCCACCAATCCATCAGGCGGTATGGCAAAAGATGGTTTAGCCGAAATGCAAGCAGCGGCCACATGGGCTGATATTCTTCTGCTGATTGGCGATACCGGTAGAAATTCAGAAACTGCCATTACGCTTGAAGAGCTTTTGCGCACCAATAGCACTCCTGCCGTGATCACCCGGGATAATTTCGATCTTTTAAAAAATAGCAGCGAACTGCTGCTATCACGCGATAATACACTACTTGTTCTTTCGTTTGCACAGCTTCAAAAATTATTCCAATCTGTTTATTATCCAAAAATTTTGACGTTTAGCATGCAACTAAGTAACCTTGTGGAGGCCCTACATAAGTTTACTATCACATACCCAGCTACTATTGCAGTGCTACATCAGCAAAGCTTTATCGTGGCGCATACGGGCAATGTAGTGACCACACCCTGGCAAAACCCGATGGCGATTTGGCGGGGCAGCGTGGCCACGAAGGCCGCAGTTTACTGGGCGTGGAATCTTACAAAACCACTTGAAGCAGTGACGACAAGCTTAACAAAATAGCAAAAAAATATTATAATAATAACGTGTCAGAGATAAAGAATCAGGCAACTGAGCGACGTATCGATGAGCTCACCTCGGGTGGGCATTTTTCTTGGGCGCAAAGACTCGCCCAAGATGCCGCTGACTCTCCATATATTCATCGCAAGGAGGCGACACTCCCTTTTCAAGAAGCGCATTATCGCCATCTTGATCCACAAGATAAGTATGAACACCTCGTAGGCGCACAGCTGTACTATAAAGGAACGTATGAGAACTGGCTTCAGCGAGCCAAACAATTCTATGAACAAAGAATTGATGCCTTTGATCTTATGACCGCAATGGAGGGTGTATATAGTGACCTAACTGAGCATCTTGGAAGATATGTCGAGAAAATCAATGTGCTGGCGCGCACTCCAGAAGCAGAAGAAACGACTCAACTTGTGGGGCAGATTACCGAAACAACCATTCTTGCGACGATGGCACGCCAGTTCTCTGTTGATCTGCAAGCAGTAGGGGAAAGCGGCAACATTCGCCCCATATATCTTCCTTACCCAGCAACATTAGCCGAGGACAGGGGCGGTAAATTTGCTATTGATGCATTTTTTATCGACATCAGTACCGATACCGCTACAGAAACACGAGCACAATTTAAAACCAACTTACGGGCAGGTGACTTTGATCGTTATGATTCAACTATATTACTTATTGGCCTTAACGAACTTCAAGATTCCTCACATAATATCATAAATGCAACGAATATCGCCTCCCATCCGTTAGTCAGTGGCATTATAAACGAAACCAAGGGTGGCTATATACCAAAAACAGAGGAGGGTTTTATTGACTCTTGCGGTGAAATAATTAAGCAGAAGATTAAATATCATGGTATACAGAAGGCTGCTTAAAACCAAATAAATAGCGCACCTGGCAGTCTACTACCCCAAAGGTTTAAGCCCTATCTATCTATTCATTCGTTAAAAATAAGCCAGACCTTGTGGTCTGGCTTATTTTCGTGGTACCGCGGGCCGGACTTGAACCGGCACGAGCTAATGCTCACCAGATTTTGAGTCTAGCGTGTCTACCAATTCCACCACCGCGGCGTATTCGGCTTGGTGTGGTTACTAATATATTGTACAATATACAAGAAGAATAATCCATAGTTATGCAACCACAATCGCCAAGAAATACGCAACGCCCACCAGGCCCCCAGCCACACCCGCGCAGTGTGCCTCCTCTTGCGCGTCCCGAGCGATCAGATACACCCGTACCTATGGTTTCTACTCCAGCTCCTACCTCTGAAACTCCTCAACAACGCGATGCAGCAGCGAATATTATGCGGCAACAAATTGATCGAATCTACGATCAAAATTCACCATATCAAGCAACCGAAAATGCTATTCGCTCTGAACAAACCCAGCCCCAACAAACCGAACAACGCATTCCGCAAGCCTACGACCGCACCCATTCTAACCAAGCAGCTTACGCGCATCCTACCAGTGATCAACTCAAGCAATACCATTCAGCCTGGCAAAACTATTACCAGCAGTACTACGAGCGCTACTACATGCAGCAATTACAGGCCTCACACCGCCAGCTTCAGGCGCGTGCTGAAAAAGCTGCCGCACCGCCGCAGCTGCCAGCACAAACATCTCAGCCACAAGAGATGACGAAACAAGAAGCCGTCAGCGAATTGAAGGGCAAACTACTGGGAAGAGTAAAGGAGCAGGCAACAAAAGCCCGGCGGAGCCGTCATTTCGTGCCGATTGTGAGCGCGCTTGTGGTAGCACTTATTTTTGTATTTTTGCAGTATAATCGCCAAATTGTCGCCCAAGTACAAGCCTATGTAAGCCCCGGTAGTATTGCACCCCAGAATATTGTACTTGACCCTATGGCCAGCACTCAGGTAGGCCCGGAGCCCCGGTTGATCATCCCTAAAATTAATGTGGATGCACCGGTTGTCTATGGGCTGGAATCTATCGCTGAAGGTCCTGTTCAAGAAGCGTTGAACGACGGCGTGGTGCATTATCCTATACCCGGTGCCAACAGCGTTCCCGGGCAAGTAGGGAATACGGCAATTTTAGGCCACTCCAGCAACGATGTTTTCAATACTGGTGCTTACAAGTTCGTGTTTGTACAGCTCGACCAACTAAACGAAGGTGATACCTTTTACGCACATTATAAGGGTACTCGCTATACATACAGCGTGACCAGCAAAGAAGTAATTGAGCCAACTGAAGTTAACAAACTGGTGCTCGATACAAAAAAACCAATGATGACGCTTATTACCTGTACGCCGCCCGGTACTGCCTTAAAACGGCTTATTGTCTATGCCGAGCAAGTTAGTCCTGATCCCGCAGAAGCTACCAAAGCTCCAGCGAACGGGAACGCTGAAGGTGATCCTGAAGAAATCGGCTCGTACTATTCGCCAACTATTTTTGAACGATTATTTGGCGGTGGTTCTTAGCTTAAATTCGAGAATTCGAACTCCGTTCCATATCCTTCACTAACGCCTCACTCCCGCCTCCTAAAAATAGAAAGCGCTCCTTGGTCGCCTCAGGAACTCCCGTTGGTCGGTCCCTTCGGGACTGGCCTTCAACGATCCAGGAAACTCTTTCTATTTTTAGCAGGGGAAGCTCGGATGTTAGTGAAGGATATGGAACGGAGTTCGACTGATACTAAACCTTATTCTATAATCATCCGCGTACTCTGCAACACAAACTTATCGCCCTCGCGACCAATAGTAAATAATCGTTCACCGTTTTCACTCAACGTCGCTCCAAACCCAGGCGCTACCTCAGTAATAACGTTTTGGTTAGCACCATCGAACTCGCTCATTCGGAAGGAGCCGCCCACATCTGTCCACAAGTAAAAGTCGTCTAACCAGCGAAGGCGAGAGGTGATTTCGCCTTCATTTTCGGCCAAAGTCGTTGTGAATTCCTTGTCTTCCTCTAAATCGTAAATTTTAAAGGTATTGCCATGCTGTGCCACAACAAAACGGCCACTACTGGCAAACTGCAGCCATTTTGCGCCTGGATCAAACGTGAAACTGGCAAATACACGCCCCGCAACGTCACTATCTTCGCGTGGATTTTTAATAATCTCAATTTCTGGTCCATGGGCGATCGCCAAATAGTCATCGCCAAAATAACTGCTCACTGCTGCTCGTAGGGGCTGATCGTCATCGAAACTACGCACCACTACTGGATCACTTCCATCTTTATAGACTCCAGCCGTATTTCGGCCATCTCTAGTGGCGGTAAAAGCGACCATATCGGATCGGTACAACATAAAATCTTTAACGCTGCGCACAAGCGGGCCTGTTATGGTTTCATTCCCGAGATCAATCTTGCGCACATCACCATTTACCAGCGCAAAAAAGACATTGCCGCTGGTGCCACTAAAATGCGCTTTCTCGACACGTACGTTCATCATCTGGCTAATATTACGGGTAGCGTTTTCGTCGCTCCGATCAACGCGTATAAAGTCTACACGGTCATCTATTTCATGCTTGAGCAAAATGTAGCGGCTACCAAAATCCCATTCAGCAATAGTAAGCTTGCCAGGGTTCTGGCCTTCCTTAAGGTTTAGCACCTTTCGTGAAAGTTTGATCGAACTAAATTTTGGCTGCTCTTCATCCCGCACATCAGCAATTATTACTTCAGAATCAGCCGGCTTACCAATCATGGCAAGCCACCGCCTGTCTGGCGATGGCTCCATATCAGTCAGCTGAGGGAAGCTCCTCACATCATCAGTAGTAATAGTATTCGGTACAAACCTCGCGTAGTTCAGCCATGAAATACTACCCGGCGTGACCGTGAATGTCTTTGACCAGTCGCGGTATCCCTCTAACCGCATTGCGACCGTATGCTCGCCAGCTTCGACTGTTCGTCTACCGGGTGTGTTAAAGCTCAGTCGCTGACCGTCCATCTCGATAGCAGCGCCTGATGGCGTACTACGAAATTGTAGGAGTGATCGGCGTTCGATTTGCCCGCTCGTTTGATCAAATCGGTACCCAAGTACCAATAAAATACAAATAACAGAAATGGCAATAACGGCAACTGTCATGACGCCATACGTAAAAAACCGCAAGGCAATCTGCCGTCGCTTGGAGGCGTGATGATTCATACCTTTTTATTATAGAACATATTACCCAGCGAATAAAGCTACGGAAACTATTGCTTATTTCTTTTTAGGCACGTAAAATAGAAAGTAGCTAAATAAGCACGAGCTTTATTCAAAAAAGAGATTTATGAGGGGACGAACAATCACCATCGATGGGAGACGATACGACGCAACGACCGGCGTGCCAGTTGATGCAGTGCGCTCGTCACATGTACCAAAGCGGTCATCACGCCGCACGGTAGATGGTGTTGTCAGGCAGCAGCCTGCAGCAACAACTACAGAGGCACCAGCACCGGCAGAGAAAAAACGCCATCATACTCCGGCTCACAATGTCCATAGTAAGGCACAACGTTCACAAACTTTACATCGTGCAGCCCTAAAAAAACCAACCGCAAAACACGCTAGCGAAACTAAACGACAGCGCGCAGTAGTGCCAAAAAGCCCGCACATCAGCAAGTTTGCCCCGCGAAAGCAAGAGGCAGAGCAGAGCAAAAAGCAATCAAAAGCGCCAGCTTCTCATAATGTTGCCACAAAAATTGTTAATACTAAAAAGCCTTCGGCTCACCATGCTACCCCTATAAGTTCGCGCTCAATCAAAGAAAAGCTCATACAAGACCAACTCGACAAAGCCGACACCAGCCGCCAGTATACTGACCACAAAGCACCAAAAAAACTGCGCCGCGGTACTCGTTTTGCCTCTTTTAGCACAGCTGCACTTGCACTTATATTGCTTGGTGGGTACTTAACCTACCTCAATATGCCGAACCTTTCCATCCGGGTTGCCGCCGCACAAGCTGGCGTCGATGCGTCTATGCCTGGCTACCACCCAGATGGTTACCGCTTTAATGGTCCCATCACCTTTGCCAACGGGCAAGTTACTTTGCAATATAAAGCCAATGGCGGGCAACACGGTTATAGTTTAGCCCAAAAGGAAAGCGACTGGGATTCACAAGCAGTACTTGATAATTATGTTCTCGATGCATCTGGAGGCAAATACAATATCCACAGTACTCAGGGTCTGACGGTTTATACTTTTGACAGTAAGGCAGTGTGGGTGAATCGTGGGATTCTACACGAGGTCGACTACAGCGACGCACCGTTATCATACAATCAGATTGAGCAAATTGCTGCCAGCATGTAGGGGTGAAGTTCCTAAAAAGCGGGCACCAGAGGTAGATAAGAAGTAAAATACGTGCTAAGATAAGGAACGTTATGGTACGTACTCGGTTTGCTCCCAGCCCTACGGGCTTTCTACATGTTGGTGGTGTTCGCACTGCACTTTACGCCTGGCTTCTTGCTAAGCAGGCGAATGGGCAATTTTTACTGCGTATTGAAGATACCGACCGTGCCCGGCATGTTGCTAGCGCCGAACAGCACATTCAAGATAGCCTGCGCTGGGTAGGCATTACTTGGGATGAGGGCGTCGATATTGGCGGACCATATGCGCCATATCGCCAATCCGATAGGCTCGATATTTATCGCGAATGGGCACAAAAACTGGTAGAGAGCGGGCGAGCCTACGCCGACCCCTACAGCAAAGACGAGCTCGAAGCTTTCCGCGAGCAGGCAAAAGCCGAAAAACGGCCATTTTTGTACCGCCATCATCGGCCAGAAAATCCACCGGTATGGGACGGGACGCAGCCGCTTCGTTTAAAGTCTGAACCTAAGAATTATAGCTGGAACGATGCCATTATGGGCAAAATGAAAGCTGATGAAGGTGCAGTTGATGACTTCATCCTTATGAAGGCCGACGGCTACCCAACGTATAATTTCTGTCATATTGTCGACGACGCGATTATGAAAATAACTCACGTAATCCGCAGCCAAGAGTTTGTTTCGAGTGTGCCGAAGTACCTAAACCTTTACGAAGCGCTCGATATTACTCCGCCTATTATGGCGACTGTGCCATATGTGATGGGCCCTGACGGCAAAAAGAAACTCGGCAAACGTGATGGCGCTAAAGATATCCTCGACTATCAACGTGAAGGGTACTTGCCTGAAGCTATGATGAACTTTTTGGCCACTCTCGGCTGGAATGATGGTACTGAACAGGAAATCTTTACTCGTGAAGAACTGATCGAGAAATTTAGCCTTGACCGCGTGCAACGCAGTGGCGCCCGGTTTGACGATGACCGCTTGCTATGGCTTAATGGCCAATGGATTCGCCAGCTAAGTCTCGACGACTTATATACGCGCGTAAAAAACTTCTGGCCCACCGAAGCCGCCCAGGCCGATGAATCACGCAAGCGGGAAGTACTAGCACTCGTGCAGGACCGGCTCAAAACTTTGCAAGATTTACCCACACTGACTAGTTACTTTTTCACTGAGCCTACCATCAATATGGAGCTCATAAGCAACAACAAGCAGCTAAAAAAACTTACCTCAGAGGAAATAAAAGAACTCCTAAGTACTGCTATGGATACACTAGGAAACACCGAGTTTACCGCCGAAAAAACTCAGGAGGCACTTAATAAACTACTCGAAACTACCGGCCAAAAACCCGGCATTCTCTTTAGTTTAATCCGCATTGCCACAACATGGGCGCCATTTAGTCCGCAGCTCAATGACACGCTGGCCATACTTGGCAAAGAAACGACTGTGAAGCGAATACAACAAGCAATTGACGCAATCTAACTAAGGCAAGCACTAGTGGCTATCAATTTGAATTTCAAAACCCACCACCGGGGGTGGCGCCCGGCGGGGCAGCACCCAAAATTGTTTTTTGCTTATCAAAAATAATTTAGGGGCGGACCGGGTGACAGGACCTTGAGGGGTGGGTTTTGAGATTCAGGTACTATCAGCGCGCGTATCCAAGCATAAGCGAATTTGCTATAATAAAATTACATGGATGAAATAAAACAAACATGGTGGCGCAAACTCGCTGATAAAACACGAAAATTTCTGCGCGACGATAAAGGGTTGCGATATTATTTTGCGGGTTTGGGCATCATTATTGCTACTGGGGTAGGATTGCTGTTTCTTTTGCAGCCACCGGCGTTCCATATTTCCAATACCGACTTTAAGGCACCACCTAAACCAGCGCCCAAATTTTATTCACCACTCACTGGCGTAGAAGTGCCAGATGAAGCCGCCACTAAACAGCAAGTCACTGGTATTATGATAGAAAACAGCCCCGACGCACGGCCGCAATCTGGACTAAAGGACTCTGGAGTCGTATTTGAAGCTATTGCCGAAGGCGGCATTACCCGCTTTGCCGTGCTGTATCAAGAGCAAAAACCGGAACTCGTGGGTCCAGTGCGTAGTTTACGCCCATATTATCTTGAGTGGATGCGGCCATTTGATGCCAGTATTGTGCATGTGGGTGGCAGCGCTAACGCTTTAAATGAAGTCCGAAATGGCAATTACAAAGACCTCGACCAGTTTTTTAATGGTGACTTCTTCTGGCGCACCACCGACCGCTATGCGCCGCACAATGTTTACACGAGCTTCGCCAAACTGGATGAACTCAATAAAGCAAAAGATTACACCTCTTCAGAGTTTGAGGGCTTTCCACGAGTGGAATCAGACAAAAGGAAAAAACAATCCAAAGAAGGGGAGGAGGAAGCGCCCCCACCGCCAGTCGCTAATAATATTGACATTAATGTTTCTTACGGCGCCTTTAACGTTCGCTACGAATATAACACCGAGAACAAGCAGTACAACCGCTTCCAAGGTGGCGAGCCGCATATGGACCGCGAAGCCGGGCAAATCGCCCCTAAAGTTGCGATTGTGATTAAAGTCCCGACCACGCTTGGTTTTGAGGATGGATACCGGGAGCAAATGAATACCATTGGCGAAAATGAAGCCTTCATTTTCCAAAATGGTACCGTCGTAGAAGGGAAGTGGCGTAAAGAGAGCCACGAAGCACAAATCGAATTCCTCACCAAAGATAACAAACCCATCCCACTCGAGCGCGGGCAAACCTGGGTCACTGCAATTCCCACAGATAGGAGCGTGTCATGGCAGTAAAAACGGCGCGTTTCTTTCGGAGTTATCGGGCACGCACCCTCGCTTTTGCCGTTTGCGTGCAAATCATTGTAGGGCTTTTGCTCGCACTATGGGCGCTCACGGCATTACTGCTTGGCGTGGCGCCAGATAACTATTTATTGCTTTTAATTGCGCCATTTGGTTTCTTGGAGCTAATTGCCGCTACGGCCACCACGGTTGTCGCAGCTGAACCAGCACGGCTTATTACGAGCGCCGTGGCACATGCCGCCCGCGAACCAGGTACGGAGCCACCTGATGTTGAGCAGCGGAAATACAAAAAAAACGGCCTACAGTCGATTGTAAAAACGATTTACGAGCTGAGCGATCTCAAACCAAAACATGTTACCGAAATAACCGGGCAAGAGATTGTATCACAAATCGTCGAACACCTACCAGTCGGTACCATTATGCTCGATAAAAATCATCGAATTTTATATAGCAACAAGCAAGCACCACTGCACGAAAATGCTGAATACTTAGCCGATTTAGATCTGTTATTCGAGCAAAATGACACATTCGAACACTGGCTTAAAAAGTGTGAAGAAAACGAAATCCAGGCGCAAAATACCTGGGCCCGCGTACCACTGGAACCAGGGGAGGAAAAGAAACGCCAATATTTTGACGTGCTGGCATCCTACAACAAACACGGTGGGGGCGGTGTAGATACCATTATTATCACCGTCGATCGCACGAAAGAATACGCACCCGATGAGGAGGCGATGGATTTCATTGCGCTGGCAGCGCATGAACTGCGCGGGCCAATCACCGTGATCCATGGGTATCTCGATGTACTATCAGACGAGCTACATGACCAGCTTGATGATGATTACCGTGCACTTTTGGAGCGCTTGACGGTTTCGGCCAGTCGCCTCAGTAGCTATGTAAATAATATTTTGAATGCTTCTAAATTCGACCGGCGGCATTTTAAGCTTCACCTTAGTGAATACAAGCTACAAAATATTTACCGGGGCGTTGCTGAGGATTTACAAATGCGTGCCCGTACCCAAAACCGTTTGCTGAGCGTTAACATTCCTAACAATCTACCCACGGTTGCGGCCGATAAAAACAGTATTGGTGAGGTTATTACCAACCTGGTCGACAACGCTATAAAATACAGCAACGAAGGCGGTCAGGTGATTGTCACTGCACAAGTATCTGGCAATTTTGTTGAAGTATCGGTAAAAGACAGTGGTATTGGCATGCCAGCCAATGTGGTTCATAAGCTTTTCACCAAATTTTACCGTTCACACCGCTCGCGCGAAACAGTGGCCGGGACTGGCTTAGGGCTTTACATATCTAAAGCTATTATTGAATCGCATGGTGGCACTATCACCGTTCGAAGCGTCGAAGGGCATGGCTCCACCTTTACCTTTACGTTGCCGATCTACAGCACAGTTGCAGATAAACTGCTAGCAAGCGATAATAAAAATGAAGTAATAATAGAAAGTTCAAACGGCTGGATAAAAAACCACGCCATGTACAGAGGATGACATGACCGAAAATACCCCCATCAAAACAATACTTTGCATCGAAGACGACCGCTTTATTGGCGAAATGTACGTGCGCAGTTTACGCAAAGCTGGCTTTGAAGTAGATTGGGTGCTAGGTGGCAACGATGCCATAGCTGCCGCTGAAAGTAAACAGTACGATCTGCTACTACTTGATATTATGCTGCCAGAGCGCAAAGGTACAGAAGTGCTAGAGCGGTTACGCGGTGAAAAAGATCTCATCCCCAACACGAGGGTTCTAGTATTGACCAATTTCGACCAAGACGAAGAATCTCGCCTTGCCCTCCAGGCGCGCGCCGATGGCTATCTTATAAAGGCAGATCTTACACCCCGCAAATTGATTGAGATCATTAACAATATGCAATAGGTGACAAGCTGAAATCCGCCGCACTATGGCGAATATCTCATTTTGTTACGCTAAGCTGCATCAAGCCATGCAGCTTCCGCACTGTGTTGCAGTTACGAATTGTCATATGCTGGTACAGCTCGGACCCGACAATCTTCATCAAACCGCTTCTGGTAACGAGCTTTTTATCGACACACCAAAGGATAGTGCCGGGTACATATTTGACCTCGTCGATACCTGATTTAATTGTGAGCTGATCAAGAACTTTTGGGCTATCAACATCTTCCCATAGAAACATCACATCGCACTTCATAGTCGCGTCGTTCACCCAAGAATCGGGGAGAGTAGTGGCAATGTGTTCAATATCTTTGGCAGTTCGTATCAGCACTTTCACTGAAAAGCCGTATTCTTTTTCAATTTCAGCCTCTAGCAACCCTGGAAGCTCGCTCTTTGTATACTTGCTATCTTGAAAAACGACATTGCCACTATTTATATACGTCTTGACCGATTCCAAACCAAGCCGCTCAAACAGCGCCTTGAGCTGCGCCATATCGACCTTGTTGTTACCGCCAACATTAATCCCGCGTAGTAGGGCGACGTATGTCATGTTTTTATAGTAACACAGGTAGAGCTTAGGGTGGTTAAAGTAGACAAAACGGCGCAAATTTGGTATATTATATCCGTTACAGGGCCTCATCGTCTAACGGTTAGGACACCAGGTTCTCATCCTGGCAATCGGGGTTCGATTCCCCGTGAGGTCACCACAGAAAAACACTCACCCTTGTGGTGGGTGTTTTTCTGTGGTAGTTCTTCGTGACGAATCGAACCCCGATTGTGCGACGCTTCAGCGGCGCAAGCAAATCGGTGGTTCGCTAATCAAAGCGACGGCGCAGAAAGCCAGCGGCTTTCGAGAATCGCTGCAGATTATACCTTAGTATTCCCCGTGAGGTCACCACAAGAGACTCATCTGTCATAGATGGGTCTTTTTTGATATTCGCTAAGGTGTAAAGTGCACTTAATTTAGCCGTTCCAAATTCATTTTTAGATAGGTCATAAGTTATGCCCGCCGGAAACACTAGCTTTTGGCATATAAGCTGATGTTCTATAGAGGCGTTACTCCAAATCTTAGGGGCGTTCGACATAAATTGCAGGGCATAATCTATAGCGTTAGATTTTAGGTCTGATACTGCACTGACACTTGACAGCTCCTTTTTGGTATTCTCAGACTCAGCATTTATTTTCGCTATAAGGTCATTTTTCTCATCTACCGTTATACTACCAGCCACTAGCAGCTCTGGAGTCTTATTCTTTTGCTCTGTAAGCTGTTCTAGGGCTCTGTGGAGCTTCTTTTGCTTATTAGCTAGGGTCTTATAGTCTCATCACGCCAAACACGTACTATAACCTCTTTTAGGAACCTCTCCATATCTGAGTCTGGCTTCAGAGAAGATAAGAGGTGTAAAAACTGCTCATGTAGCTCACTAGCCTTAATAGATGGGACACGACACCTTGAGCAGTGATAGCGAGGCGATGACTTGCCGGATCCACCTGTTGGGCTACTGCCTGTGATAGGCTTGTTGCACCCTGAGCACAATATAAACCTCCTTAGAGGAAACATAGGATTATTCTTTTTGTACTTTGCTGCGGTGTTCTTGTTTCCCTCCAGAAGCTCTTGGTTGCGGTAAAAGATTGCAGGGGTGATAATACCTTTAAAAGCAGATGGAACTAGTTCACCCTCTGTATGTTGACTCTGGTCAAGTCCTGCGTAGATAGGGTAGCGTAACATCTTACTAATAGCCTGTATTTGCATAGTCTTACCACTAGCAGACTTTAACCCTATGTCATCACATAGCCTCATAAGACTAGATACCGTATGTGTACCTGTTGCGTATGCTTCAAGCATAGTAGCTACTTTGTCGGCGACACCATCTACGGGAGCAACCGTGGATCCATTGAATACATCCCTTGTATTTTTTAAGCCTAGAGGTGCTTTACTCATACGATAGCCGCTCTTTGCCTTTGCCCTCATATTGTCTTTGACACGAACCGACTTCACTTTGTTGTCGTGTTGAGCCATGACCGTCTCGATACCTAGGACTAGTTCATTGTTGATGTCTGTTTCTATGCTTGAATTAACATTCTTGTACTCAACCCCTTGCTTTGCTAGTAGGGCAAGTAGTGTATAGAAGTCGGCAACGTTTCTTGATAGCCTGTCGGTCTGATAGGTCACTAGGTAGCTTATACGACCCTTGTTTTCACTAATATACTTCAGCATCTTTTTTAACTCTGGACGCTCTAGATTCTTCGCTGATACACCGTCATCATGGTAGATTTCATCTACCAGTAAATCATTCCTAAATGCCCACTCCTGACACATTTTCTTTTGCACATCTAAGCTTGCACCCTCGGTGGCTTGCTTGCCTGTCGATACCCTAAGATAGATAATTGCTTTCTTCATGATTACTTGGTGTTTAGCATATCATCAAAATGGCTATTTTTGGAACTAATATAACTGCGGACCGATAGTCTAACTAGTGTTTCGGTGTTCTTAATAAGCTCTTCTAGCTCTTCGTTGGTTAGGTTTTTTGCTTTTTGTCCTAAGAGCTTACGGGCTTCATTAGTCGATATAATAAGCTGTTCATTTAACAGTCCAGGAGTAGACATTGGAGAAAATCCAAACTCTACCTCGTTGAACTTATAGAGGCTTACTAATGGAGTTCTAGGCTGTTCGTCCCCTAGAGATTACTAGAAGTGTGCAGTAGAATATATGCACTTAATTCTGTAAACATTATACCTTATTTTAACCAAAATTACAAGGCTCTTACGCTTATTTGTTAGTTATGCTGGGCATAATAAAAACCACCGTTTATAGGTGGCTTTTATCTAGATACGCTTATTACTTATTTAGTAACTTCAAGGATCTTGAATGTAGCAGTTTTTAGAGCTTCTACCTTGCCTGATTCGACATACTGAAATGCTTTCTCTGAAACACTTTGTCCAGCGTTCAAGTCTGTAACATATATAGTATCATCAGCTACACGAGTACCGTCAGCGTCTACAGCTTCGATTTTGACAGTGTAACTAGCCTTTTCTGAAGCCTTGTTCTTTACGGTAACAGGCAGCTCAGTTGAGTCGATATAGCCATCATTTGTTACTGCAAACTTGCCGATTGTAACATCTACGCTAGTCTCTAGTAGCTTATCGGTATTAGTGCCGTCAAAGTCGTTCATTGACTCATTAACAGAGTTGCCTACATCTTCGGCAACTTTACCGTAAAAGGATTGTGTTGCAAGCACTACGACAAATGTCAGAACAGATAGGATTATTGTTGCAATAGCCAATCCCTGACCAACCCTTTTGCCTTTTTTGATTGCTACAAGACCAATAACACCGAATATCAAAGAGACAACGGCAAAAAAGAAGGAGACGTTATTAAAGATAGGGATAGCTGATCCCAATATAGCTAAAATAGCAATGATAAACCCTGCTATCGCAAGTCCTGATTTACGTTCTGTTTTGTCTTTACTCACAATAATCTCCCTTTAGATTTGATTATTAGTTATTATACTTGATTGTCAATAAAAAGGACAACCATTACCTGCGTACGACTCGGAAGGGTTTACCTCCAAAATCGCTGCTAATTTTTCAGATATAGTTGCCGCGCGTTTAGAGGAGGAAAGAAAAACTAATCCAGACAGTGCCTTGTTAAATGCGTACCCGAGGAAGGCAATTCTTTCGCCTGGTAGGTACGAATAAGAACGAGTATACTCAAAATATGAACTACCGTATCTACGTCGACACAGAATACTGCTACCCCGGCATGAAACGTACCGATCCTCGCCCCACGAGCAAAGATAAACGCCAGATTATTCAAATAGCTTCTATACTTTTTGACACCGAAACGCTAAGGGAGGTAGCGTCATTTGATCAATTCGTCTTACCGCTAGATGAAGGATGTATTACTCCATTCTTTGAGGAGTTAACAGGCTTTTCGAAGGAGGGGATCAAGCAACAGGGGATGGCCTTCCCCAGAGCACTTGAAAAGTTTGCGGAATTTTGTCGAGACTATCCTGTGTGGACTTTCGACAAGGATCAAGAAGTGTTTGAGCAAAATTGCACATACTATGGAATAGACTTCCCGTTTAAGGATAAGTTTATTCGCGTTAAATCCCTGTTGCCAGGATGGAAAGTTGATCCGAACGCTTATTCAAGCGGTACTCTTTATAGGGCTGCCGGTTTAGATATGCAAGGCCATGTTCATAATGCTCTACACGATGTTCGAAGTATGGCGGCAGCGGTTGGTGTATTTGAAAGTTAGTTAAATAGAGCCCAAGGGTTCACAACGATTTTGTTGTTACTTTTACCACTAAGCAAATATTCTTGTGAAGGTGTGTTTAATTCCTTCTAATCTAACCTCTAACACTTCAGGAAGGCGGCAGATTCGTGTCTGGCTTGAAAAAATCTATCTATTTTTACCGAATTTATGATAAAGATACAAAATTCATCCATAAGTTGCGTAAGGTATGTACACTACAAGAAGGGGAGCGCGAGTACAAGCATAAGGATGTAACACTAAATATTCGTTCACAGCAAATAGAAATTAACGACCAGCAGATTATTACGGGCACAATTAGACTTTTACGCGATACAGCTCCCAGTATTGGAACGCTCGGGACGAACCAGTCAAAACCCATCTCCTTAAAAGAAAACGAAGGTGTGAATGAAAAGACACATTTTACGATTATGACTCTGGACAACGAGAAGAGTTATATTGCGATGGAGTATAACCATTACGGCCCAAAAATTAGTCTTCTTTTTAATCTCGTGAATGATCTATTTGCCAAAGAGTTCGATTCGGACTCAGAAAAAACTCATATATTTACCTTACAAAAAGAGGTGCATTGTTACGCATAAAAATGAATAGGGTTTCGACCTGTTTCGCCGTTAGGTTCACCAAGAAAAATACTCATCCCTGCGATGGGTATTTTTCTTGGTAGTTCTTTGCGGTAAGTCGAACCCCGATTGTGCGACGCTTCAGCGGCGCAAGCAAATCGGTGGTTCGCTAATCAAAGCGACGGCGCAGAAAGCCAGCGGCTTTCGAGAATCGCTGCAGATTATACCTTAGTATTCCCCGTGAGGTCACCAAAATAAAATACCTATCCTCGCGATGGGTATTTTACTTCGGAAGGATTTCCACGTGGAAATCCCGAAGTCCGAAGGGATTCGATAGCTATCATCTAAAACTAAACTCGCCGTTACGAAGTTCCATACCTAAACCAACTGGTAGCAAGCTCAAAATCACAAAGCATAGACTACCCAGGCGTAATTTTGAGCGTGACGTCGCCGGTGGCGTCTTGGCTGGGATTGACGGTGAGCGTGTAGCTGCCGGTGGCGGGCAAAGTGACAGCAGACGTAGCGTGGCCGCCAGATAGGCATAACGAACTGATAGTTTCACCATTCTTTGCCCGTACACCAAAACCGCCGCATTGATCGGGCAGAGTGGTCATTAGTTCGAGCTGTAGCCGCTGGCCACGCTCGCCACTGAAAGTAAAATGCGCCACTTGACCGGGACGGTCGATGCTTATTGCTACAGTATCGCCGATGTTAATTGGCCGCGTGATATCGCGTGACAATGTAATTTCAGTGGATAGACTGCCGGTACTGTTGCCTGTAGGGCTAAATTTTACCGCGTATTTGCCTGAGACTTCTAGAATATCGCTGCTGATCGTGCCATGGCCATCGGTAATACAGGATGAATCGATAGTCCTGCCATTGGGATCGACAAGTTGCAAGGGGCTACACTGGTTGGCCATATGCGTGGTAGCCGTGATAAAGACCCGCTGGCCTTTTTCGGCCATGAAGGTATGTGCAGCAGCTTTACCGGGTGTTGCCACGGTTAAATCTACCAAATCGCTGCTGCGTTTCTCGGCCGTTAATCGCTGGCTCTGCAATGCAGCACGGGCGAACTCTGGCCGTGAGGTGTTACCGACATCAACGATACAGTTTTGTAATGAAACCTCTTCGTGCACGCCGAGGCTGCGGCAAAATTGCTCGGCGGCAGCGCGGTTTGGCGCGTTTGTGTGCGTGGCGGCTTCGTCCGGAAAAGAACGGTCGGTGAACGTATCGGTGTTCTGACCATTCTCGTACGTGAAAAGTGAAGTCTCGGCGTTCACCCGCCAGCTATCGGCAAAGCCGGGGTACAGCTGTGAAAATTCCGGTTCGACGGTTTCGTTACCATCGCGATATTGTAAATCTTTTTCTTTCTTGCCGTCGTTGTTACCTAGCAAACCAGTGAATTCCTCCTGACGGTCTTTTGAAGGGCCAATCAGCACCCTAAGGCCGTACGACCCGAGCGTCTGAATAGTCACGCGCGTTTCGTCAGGTAGCTGCACTGTCGCGCTGTTTGAGCCGGATTTTATTGAGCCAGCAGCGAGAGATGTGTTTTTTAGCTCGCGTGTTTCACCGTTTATAAGTAGGCGTAAGCTTCCGCTTTGCTGGCGAAGCTCAAGCCTATCCTGGCCGAGCCGCATCGCTGCCGCCGTCGTGACAGCCACCCGGCGCGAGTCTAGCCACGGCTCTTGGCGCACCTGGATTTCAAAGTCACCGCCCTTAGCTAGCGTGAATTCGCCCGCCGCCTGGAAGCTGTAGCGCAGACCGTCAAAAGTGGTGAGGTGCGGGTCGCCGTTGGACTCGCCACAGCCACCTTCCGGGCACTGCTTTTCATCGCCGCGATCAGTGCAGTCGCCTTCGGGTAGCGGCTCGTGACCATAGTGCGTCCG
Organism: uncultured Candidatus Saccharibacteria bacterium; assembly: GCA_964599775.1. GTDB lineage: Bacteria > Patescibacteriota > Saccharimonadia > Saccharimonadales > Saccharimonadaceae > CAZRGZ01. The sequence continues at coordinate 165,309 of CAZRGZ010000001.1, forward strand.
CGGTTCCATGCCCAGCCGTTCGCGCAGGACATTCTGGGCGCGGGTCGCCATGACTTCCTTAGTGTCGATGCCGCTACTTCCGCACGGTTTGCGACTATAGGTACCGCTGTGCATATCAAAAACGTGATACATTTCGTGGTATAGGCCCGTGCACGGGTCGCGCGGCACCAGATTGCCACCACCGCCATAGGCCGTGTTTTCGCGCGTGTCCCAGTAGATCCGGTAGTGGTTTTCGCCATACCTCGCGGCATCGCTGCGCTCATCTGGCACGATGTCGATGGTAATGTCGGGGTTGTTGATCACGTCCAGCACCGGGCCGGTGATGTCGCGGTTAGCTTCGAGCGTGGCCATGCATTCCGCCCATTGGCCGGAGAGGCTTTCGGGCACGTTAACGTCGGCGAAGACGCGGGGCGGTGCTGCCAGACTGCCACAAATTCCAAAAAGCAATAGCACACTGACGGCTTGTTTCTTCGAGATAATTTTTTTGCGGACAAGCCAAACAACAAGCGCCATAACCAAAAGGATGATAAAACCGATACCAGCCACATAAAACCAGTGAAGCGAAAAAGCACTTGGCGGCCGGTGAATAATGCTGGCAGGCGAGCAGATCGGCGCTCCGTCAGCCTCTATCGGTACGCTATACGAAAGCTCGACATCTAACGGCTGCCCAGCGCTAATGGGGTAGCGCAGCCCGTAGGCCCCTGCCTCCGGTGACCAGCTAATAGATTCTAGTGAATGACCATCACCAATCGGGAAGCTACGCAAATCAATGGTAGCGGATTCGCCTGGCTTTAGCGTCTGTAGCTCTTCCTCCAGTATTATATCGAGCGGCTGATCGAACGAAGTTTCCATGTAGTGCGGCTGAACGGGTTTGTCAGCCTGGCGCACCTCAGTAATTGCTACAGTACCAAGTGCAGTGTTGGCAATCTGGCAAGGCTCGCCAGAAGTGTTTTTCAGGGTGAGCACCGGGCGGGTTGGGTCATTAGCGTCCAGGGTGGCCTGCAAGTTCGGCGTTGCTTGCGCGGAGGGGGCTATAAGGCTGGCAAGCGCCGCCATACCAAGTATTATTTTCCAAAGGTATATTTTCATAATTTTCGCTTATGCTTCAATTTGATAATACACCGGATTGGCTGGAATCTAAAATTATAAATAAATGAATCACTTCGGCGTCTATTGTTCGATCTTATACACCTTATCTCCCTCCAGCATTCCAGCAACAAGCGTATTATTAAAGAAAGCGATATTTGAAGGCGACGGCCAGATGTCTGTATATTGATACTGCACCTGGCCACCTTTATTGAGAACCAATATCGAACCGGCTAGGGGCTCGCGCTCACTGATAATTGCAGAAGGGACACACACGAACAAATGGCGCATGAACGACGAGGGGAGTACATAGCGCTCAAGAGCATCAACACAATTGTACATAGGCAAGTAAATAGTTCCGTCGGCTGTTTGAGTTATGCCATCAAGAATACCGGGTACATTATCAAGAAAGATAGACTCCTCATTATAAACTATGCAGTAACTGCAAGGTCAAGACTTATGACAATTAACGAATTAGCAAAAAACATGCCATAACGCCGGCTGCTATAAGACACTACGAAAAGTTCGGGCTGTTTGACCATCATGTTTTACGTGGTCACAATGGGTATCGCCAGTTCAGCTCCGATGCATCAAGGCGCATAGAACTTATTAAGCTTGGGCAACATGTTGGTTTTTCGCTCCGCGAAATGGCCGAAAAACTACGCCACTGGGACGATAGTACTATGAGTACCGAGCAAAAAAAGCAGGCATTAACCGAACAACTCCATAAAATAGAGAAAAAGATCACCGAATTACATCGTGTTCAAAGTTTTATTAAACAAGAAATTGCAAAAAGTTGTGACTAACAGGGGAGGGGATGTTTTTCGTTAGACCGAAAAACACTAGCATTTCATGCTTAAGGTTGTACAATTGAGATATGGAAAAGCTAGAATTTCATGATACATTAGTAGCACCAACCCCTACCGAGGAACAAGAGCAGGCTGTGGGAGGTCTTGCGGTAGCCCATATCGTTAACATTGAATGTCCTGGCGGAAAACGGCTAGGAGACGCTGATTGCTGTAGTCAGCCAGCCAACTGTCAGCGATCATATTTTACAGGTGAATTGGAAAGTATTCCGGATATAGGCTCTGGGGATTACAAAGTGAAGGAGGGCGAGGCCTTCCCGCTTGATGAGCTAGGAACTGAACAGCAGCCTAGCTCTTAGCTGATTCAGCCTTATATTCCTTGTCACCATTGTCTACCTTGTCCCATGTTTGCACGATGTTTTTGATGGCTTCATCGGTGGTAAGTCCTTGGGCATTGCTGGTTTCAACAGATTTTTTGATGTCGTCTACCACCAGATTATCTTCGTCACCCATTTTGTCGTACGGCAGGCCGCACCCGCATTGTAAACACATATACCCTCCTATTTGTTTAGCTATGTTGTAACTATTATAGTAAAATAAGCTTCATTTTAAAACTAAAACGGGAGCTACAATACCAGCAGTGGTAGCTATCTGAATAATCGTTGGTGGGGTGATAGATCCAGACTGACATCATTATCTTTAATGACGGTTGCTCTGTAAGCGGCTTCGGGGAATACATCCGAAAACGGAAATTCTTTACGGAAAATTCGGCGCAGTTCGGACTCCACAGTCCCTGTACTATAGCGCGGATATGAAGACGTAAAACTGTCAGTAAGCTTTTCTAAATTAAAGTGGCCGACACTGTCATCGTATACATAGCTATACTGTCGCGCTTTATCTGTTCCTTCTTCAGTACCTGCAATGTGTTTCGTAAAAGGTACATCCATACCATTAGCCTCTCGAATTTCAGCATCAATGTAAGTAGACTGGAAGTCACGATACACAACACGCTGCGGCATTAGGTCTTCATCAATTTCTAGTAGAGCATTCTGACTATGTAGCTCGGGCAATAAACCGGTATTCCTTACAACTTTTACCCAGCTCCGAATGGCTTTACCTGCAAGTGCGTCAACAAAGAAATCAAGCTCTTCGCCGGGTTTGGCGTGCTCTCTAACAAGTTGCTCCATGAGCGTAAGGTCATCAAGATTTTTCAAGTCTTTTGCGTAGAGTGAGAAGTAGGGTATAAGCGTACGTTTATCGGGCGCGTGCGGGCGCGGCTCTGGCTCGCGGTAAACCACACCGGCTCCCTTCTCGTGATCACCAATAGTAACGCCAATTGACTCTGGCATATAGGCAAACTCTTCGGGCAGGAGCCCATCCGCTGCCAAGCGGTCAAATTCAGCGGAAATAGCAACGCTGTGCTCAACCGAGCTGCCTTTTAATCGACGAATGTATTTATAATGCCGGCGATCAAGGTCGGTTTTTGCCATAAAGTTTTCTGGTAAATCTTTCGTGAGAAGGGTGCGGGTGGACGAAGTAGGGGTAACCGTATACCTCTCGGTGTCAGCATCTTTTGGGTCGAGACCAGTTTTCTCTAGATAATCTTGGTGCTGAAGCATTTCTGGATGTGCAATAAACACCACATCATCGCCCATTACTTCTTCTGCCAAATCGGGATTGGGGTCGGCTTGCAGAACACGCACGTCTTCTGGCTTCATATAAAACACAGGTGCTGCAAACTCATCTATACCTTCGTGTGGACTGTACTCTACAGAAGTATCGGAGTACTTGCTGTGCTCACCTTTTACTGTATTGACATATCGTTCAGCGTAGCGGGTTGCTTCTAAGCCACCGGCTGGAATTTCGTTAAGACGCATCTTTCAAACACCCCAATCCAGCTCATTAAATTGCTCCACAGTATCCGGGTTGGTATCTTTTGGTTTTTCTTGCTCTGGGGCAAAAGATGTTCTTTCCATGACAACCTCCTCCTACTGATAGTACTGTCAGCGTAACAATATTTTCAAACCGTGTATATTTGTTGTGCATTTAGTGCACATTCTATGTAAAGGGACTACAGTTTTTTGGTGTGCCGGGGGCATCCCGGTGATGGGTTCAAGATTCAGGTATAATTAGAAGTCCCTTGTTGACTACGCTAGTATTCCACATAGAATATTTATTTAAGTAATTCCTTTCGATATACTAAAGTGGTCCGGAAAACGACAGGAAAGGCGAGCAGATGCTCGAGTACCTTGAAAAGGCAATCGCGGATAATGCACTGCGGCGAATGGTTCGCTACGGCCGCGTCGAGGTGACATACTGGGACGGCGAAGACATCGCCTACGGCGAAGACAACGCCGATGAGCCGCTCCTGCGTGTGCGGATCAAGAGCCCTCGCGTCGCGCGGCAGCTCATCGTCAACGCCAGCCTCGCCGTGGGCGAGGGGTACATGCATGGTGACCTGGAGATCGACGAGAACGACCTGCCGCTATTTTTCGAGCTGGTGGCGAAGAACTCGCCCCAGTCCAACCGGCGGCAGCCACACCTGAGGGCGCGCAACCGCCAAGGTAAACAGAAGGGGTACATCGCCCGCCACTACGATGTGAGCAATGCCTACTACCGGCTGTGGCTGGATAAAGTGGGCATGATCTACTCGTGTGCCTACTTCAAACAGGGCGACGACTCCCTGGAGCAGGCGCAGCGGCAGAAGATCGACCACCTGCTTCGTAAGCTCAGGCTCGCCAAGGGCCAGCGGATGCTCGACATCGGCTGTGGCTGGGGTCACCTGCTGGTCACTGCTGCGAAGCAGTATGGCGTTAAGGGGCTGGGTGTTACCCTGAGCGAAGAGCAACTCAAGGGAGCTCGCGACCTCGCCAAGCGTGAAGGCGTGGACCGTCTCGTTCGGTTCGAGCTCACGAACTACCAGGACGTGGAGGGAAAGTTCGACCGCATCATCAGTGTCGGCATGTTCGAGCATGTCGGCAAGGGCAATCAAAGCCGATACTTCGAGAAGGTGAAGGAGCTGCTGGCTCCAGGTGGCGTGTCGGTGCTGCACACCATCACGCAGCTCCAGCCACGACCGGCTGACGCTTGGGTAGATAAATACATCTTCCCGGGCGGGCACCTGCCAACGGTGGCGGAAGTCCAGCAGGAAATCGCCCAGCATGGCTTCTGGCCGGAGGACTTCGAGGACCTGGCGCAGCACTACGCCAGAACCCTCGACCACTGGCGTGAACGCCATCAAGATCATCGCAGCGAGATCGTCGAGATGTTCGATGAGACATTCTACCGCATGCGGGACTTCTGGCTGGCCGGTTCAGCCGCCGGGTTCCGCCACGGTAAGCTCGGTCTGGGCCAGTTCGTCTTTACCAAAGGCAAGCTACAGGATGGCCCGCTAACCCGGGAGCACCTGTACTGCGAAACGCCGTCGCGCGCCGCCTGACCTGGTCACCGGGCAAAGGTGAGGCTCTCCCTAACAAAGCGGAGGGCCTCGCCTAAGTCCTAGGTATATTATCGTGCATGAATTTCTGCCTACTTTTGCTGTATGATAGTCTTAAAAAGAGAAATTGTAATACAAATGAAATATCACAGAGGAGATGAATATGGGTTTTTTCGACGCCTTTAATAGGGTTATGCAAGGCCAACCCGCTTTCACACCCGAAAATGAGCCACAAGCTGGCGGGAACGCATCGGCTGAACCGGAAAAAGGGACCATTAAGAAAGGGGATGACAAAACATTTCCTGTAGTGCAGGTAAAGAAAACGATTCCGCGCTTCCAGGGCGATCAAGTAGCTATTTATTGTTGGGTTCATAATACCTTTAGCCGCGATGTTGAGTTACATAGTTTACGCATAGCAGGGACGACACGTTCTTTGCATTTTCACCTCGGTGCTGGGCAAGAAAAGGAAATACTTATTTATAAAGGCCCACGTTTTGATCGCGAGAAAGATCATGAAGCCTGGCTTGACTACAAGACGCGCGGTGAAGGGGATTATTTCCGAGCGGTGTTTGACGTTGAATATAACCGGCATAATGATGGCACTTTTACGATTGAGGATTTGCATGCCAAATTGCCGATACGTGATATTTATGGATAAAAACTTGATAGGAAAACTAAAGTGAATCAGACTGATCCGCAAAAATGGCAACTAATGAATTCACACGATATTGTCAATGATCGCTGGCTTCGTTTGCGCGCCAATACTTATACAACGCCTGATGGACATGAAATTTCACCGTATTACGTTTCAGAATTTCCTGACTGGGTGAACTGTTTCGTTATAGATGAGAATGATGACGTATTGATGGTAAATCATTACCGGCCTGCTGTCCATAAATACCTTCCGGAACTTGTCGGTGGCTGCATTGAAGAGCACGACGATTCGCCCGAGACTGGCATGCGACGCGAGCTAGCAGAAGAGCTCGGCTATACTGGCGGTACTATAAAGCAAACGAGCGTAAGCCACCCCAATGCGGCATCCCATACTAATACACTCTATACCTTTATCGCTTTCGGTGGAAGCTGTACAAAATCACAAGATTTGGAGATAGGAGAGAGCCTTGAGATACTGCGTATCCCATTTAAGAACTTCAAGAAGTGGTTTGTCGAAGCTCAGCAAAAGCATACATTCCAGAGCATGCATTTGCTCTGCATACTGCATGCGCTAGATTTTATAGAAAAGCAGAACAATGAGAGATGAGTGGCTGAAATAATAGCATTGCCAGATAGATAAAAATATGGCAAGATAGTTAAGGTTCTCGCGCACAATACGTGCGTGGGGCAGAACATGGGAATTACTGGGGCAGCCCCAGTCAGCCAACCGAAAGGAACGCCATGTCCGCAACGAAGACTTCGTTCGGTGACGTCCTAGTCATCGCACCGGATAAGGGTTTCAAGTCACTCTCCGGTGACATCCGCAACCGATGGAACCGGTGGTGATTACGGTCTACATCTATTTAATGCCAACTATAATACTGTTGCTAATGCCGGCCACGGCTTTGGTAATATTACCTGCGAAGAATAAGGCAAAGTTTATCCTTCTTCATGAGTACTCTCAGTTCGGTCAGTCACCAGCCTTGCCACCTCAACTCGGCTTCCCGCCCCGCCGTCGACAAAAATAGTAGAGCCGGTAATAAAACGAGCTTCATCGGAAGCAAGAAAAGCCACCACATTAGCAATATCTTCTGGCTCGCCAAGGTAGGGGGGTAGAGTGCATACCTTTAAGCATTTCGGGCGGAACTAGTTCAGTCACAGCAGGAGTTTTTGTCAGCCCAAGCGCGATCGAGACACACCTGATACCTTGCTTGCCGTGGCGCGTTGCAATATGGCGAGTAAGAGCATTAAGACCTGCTTTAGAAACACTGTAAGCCACACGCTGTCCCTCGGAAAGCGTACCCGCAAGAGAAGAAGTATTAATAATTACCCCACTGCCGCGTTCAACCATGTGTGGAATAGCATACTTTGCCGCAAACATGGGGCCACGTAAGTTGACATTCAAGGTGCGGTCCCATACTGCTTCTTCCATATTCGTCACATCATCATCTTGGCCGGCGCCTTCTTTACTAAGTGCTGCTGCATTATTATGCAGAATATCGAGGCCACCAATGTATCAATAGCAGCTTGCACCATTTTTTTGTTCGCTTCCTCTTTGCCAACGTCGGCAACAACACCCGTAGCCTCGCCACCAGCTTCACGAATCGAAGCAGCAACTCGTTTGCTATTTTTAGCATAAGCGAATTTTGTCTGTCAATTTGTCGCAACCTCATCTAGTAGTTCTTGGCAGTATACGCCGGGTAGAAGTCGCCCTTTAATTGCTCCTCAGGCAGGCCTGCAGCTGTCAGTTCGGCGTTCAGCACCTTTACCATAGCGGTAGGGCCAGATACATATACTACTGAGTCGTTCAGGTGCGGCACTAATTCAGCTAGCTTAGCTGCGGTGAGTGGTTCGCCCACCACATATTGCACTTTGAAATGTGGATCATTCGCGGCATAACGGTCAAATTCTTCCTTAAACACAATGTCATCGGTGCGATTACCGTAGACTAGTTCCACGGTAAGCGGCAAGCCCTCATGTGCACGCTGGCGCAAAATACTGCGAAAAGAGGTGATGCCAATACCACCCGCCACAAACACCATGGGCTTGTCGGTGTCTTGCCATACAAACTTGCCATGAGGCTCATCGAGCAAGTTTAGTTCGCCACCCACCGGTAACGCCGCTAGTGCGTGCTTAAAAGAGCTGTCGGTAATACGGGTAGTGATTTGTATAATATCTTCATATGGGGCAGATGAAATAGTAAACCAGCGCTTGGTGCCTTTGCCATCGGGGTTTTCGTGTGGTAATTCGACACTCATATACTGGCCGGCGATCCAGGTTTGTGGCTTACTCGGGGTAAATCGAAAAGCCCAAATATTATCTGTTAAGTGTTCTTTCTCTTTTAATATTAGCTGCACCATAGCACCTCCTTCTAGGTAAGATCTTTTTCTATTATATCGGTATGGTCTTTAATATTTTTGGTAAATTTGGTCAGAAAATCTTCAATAATTTCTAATTCTTTAGCTGAATACTCCGCAATCAGTTCTTTATGGGCTTTTTGAATACCAGCAACAAGTGGCACCATTTTCTCGGCCGATTGCTCGCTAATTTCAATTAATACACCACGCCTGTCCTTAGGGTTAGGCTTGCGGCGAATGAGCTTGGCCTTTTCTAGACGGTCAAGCATGGCGGTAGTTGAGCCAGTTGTCAGGCCAGTGTAACGGGCGAGTTCTGTGGGGGTAGAGACTTTTTTATGCCCAGTAGGGTAAGACATAACGAATCGGCAATATTAAGGCCGAGTTTGCGTCAAAAGCAAAAAAGCGCTTATAGCAAAGTATTTGTAAGCGTAAAACCCAATTCTAATACTTAATAAATCAGCTTCATTCATCTATAATCAGATTACATGAAACTCTTATTTATGACGCGTACGCCATCGAACCGTGGTGGCCAGGTGGTATTGACTCATCTTATCCGTGAGCTGAAAGCCCAAGGGGTGCAACTCGACCTCATTGGCTTCAAACCAGAAGGGGAGCCGCCTTTCGAGGGTTGCGAGGCACTCTTTGAAGGCTTAGATGCACAGATTATCCCTATACAAAAACATCAAAACAATGATACCCAGCTAGAAGAATATATTCATACTATGGCCAAAACACTGCGGCGCATTCACCGCCAATACGATAAAATCATTCTTGATAGCTGGTACACTGCAGCAGCAGGCATATTGGCGCAGCTGGATACTGCAAAAACGGTGCACTTTGTGCAAAGCGACCCGTATTTTGTCCCCGAAAGCGACGCCGAAATTTGGAAGAGTCTTTTTTTCGAAATGGTTCCATATTTCCCATTCGAGCGGATTGTGGTTTCAAAAAATATTCAAAAATTGTTTAAAGAGCGATACGACAAAAAGTACCCACACCTTAATTTATTTATTGCCGACGCCTACCATAAAGCTTCATTCGAAGTAAAAGACCAGCCAAAATTACGACTAGTAAGTTCGGCATCAGATTTCAGTCTCACCAGTAAAGGGTTAGATTTTTTGCTTAATGAGTTGAATACATTAGAAAACAGTAACTTTAGCCTCACCTTAGTCGCTGGCCAGCCAACAGGTCGTGATTTTAACCAATACCATTTTCCAGTAACTGAAATCACCGTCCGCACACCTAGTGAAATGATTAGCATTCTGCAAAACCATGATATTTACCTCAATACTTCTACTAACGAAACGTTTTGTTTGGCACTGGCGGAAGCAATTACCCTTGGCATGCCAAGCATTGCCTTAGATTCAATAGGTAATCGGGATTATGCCCAGGGCAATAATTTTATATTCGTTGCTGATCCCACTCAATTTTCAGCAGAACTTAAAAAGTTATTCAACGTAGAAGCACGCCGCGCCCTTCACAAGAACGCCAAACAGAGCATGGCTCACTATAGTTTAGACACTATGGTGGAAGATTTTAAGAAATTAATCGGTGTATAGTTTTACCCTTGGGACACCAAACCACCAGTTGTTGAAAGACGAATAAAGTTATTCGCATTAGTGTAGGTACCCACCACAGCATTGGTAACGTTATTGGCATTTATGGCACCTACCACTTGCACATTCGCAGGCGAACTCGTAAAGACAACGCCATTGGTAGTAGTGGGGTAGCGGCCACCACCACGGTTAAAGACTGCTAAGCCAGTGAGGCTTATGAATGAGCCGTTCACCTCTACAGCCGTGGTTTGGCAGGTATCAGCAGTTAAAGCACTTGCGGTGATGTTGCTGTTGCTGAACAAAAAGCCATTGGCGTTATCTTGCGATTCACAACTCGTCAAGCTGCCCCGGCCAGAATTGATTTCAAAACCCCAAGAGTCACAGTAAAACGCCTTACAGTTAGTGAGCTTAATATTACCACCCGAAATACGATAGCCACTAATACCGATTGTTCCCATGTGCACCCCAATGATATGCGAGTCAGCCGACGCATTAAAGTTTATGCCATAGCCACCAACGCTACGGATTTGGCAGTTTTCGATAATAGTACCCCGCAGGTCGGTATCCATAAAAATACCATTACGGCTTGAGGCATTGCCCATGTTTGAAACATACAAATTACGTATATTGTGGTCAGGGTCGGGATTCGTATCGGGGTAGCTACTGTGATTGTCACCACTAGATGCCGAAACGTAGTATATCCCATGGCCGGCGCCCCCAGCTGAAGCATTACCGTTTACCCAAAGGTCGGAAACATAGGTAAGGTGCGTGTTAATATCTTGCACCTTAATAATTGCCGGATCTGGCCCTGAGCCATCAGTAGCTGTAATATTAATCGCCCGCAGCTCGCTAATCGGCCCCATACCGCCAAGCCACACACCTGTTTGCATAAGAATTGGCGCAGCAATGAAAAAGCGCCCACCCGTAAGTTGCACCTTACCGCGCCCACCTTCGCCAGTGGCATCGCCTATAGCCGAATTAATTTCTACTTGATCGGCCGTGCCATCACATACATAGTCGGCAATATCTTTTACCGCCTGAGGAGCGTCGTTTGAGGCAACCAATACCGCACCTGATGCGCCAGTGGCCGACGATGGATTCCCCCAAGCAAGACTGGTTCCGTTCCAAGAAAGAAATTGTCCGTTAGAAGGTGCATTATTGGTAGCCAGCTTGGGCTCGGTGACGGCATCATCGGCAATTTCTGTGGTACCAACCGCGTTCGCGACAATCTGCGCATCTGAAGCAGTCCCTGAAAGGTCACCACCCATAGTGGGGTCGCCACCACCGCCACTTGCGGCTATGGTCACATCCACGCGGTCATTTGCACCATTATCTGCAGTGGTAATGGTAACGTTGCTGCCCTCAACAAAGTTTACTTGCTTACGCGTGCCTGCTACCGTGCCACCTTCGGCTACCTCAATGCGCTGGGTACTGGTATTGTCGTTCACATCGACGGTTGGATTGCCAGATACACCATCGCCATTGGTAATCGACACTTTACCAGAACCAGCATCAATACTGCGCTTGGTAAAGGTATCGGCACCAGTTTGTGTGACTATTCCAGCAGCACCATCGAGCCCAGCTAAGGCTGTCAGCGTTGGGTCAGTATCTTGCTTGCCGCTTAAAGCCGCCCCAAGACCATCTATTTTCGACTGTTCAATCGCTGCACTACCAGAAATATCCGCATTGGTGATAGTACCATCGGCGATTTTTGCTGATGTCACCGCACCGTCAATAAGCTTGGCATCTGAAACTGAATTATCTGCCAATTTTGGTGTCGTGACTGCGCCATCGGCTAGTTTGGCGCTAGAAATAGCACTGTCAGAGATAATAGGGGCAGTCGCAGCCGTACCAGGGCCGCCCAAATCACCCGCCAGCTGCACAATCCCTTTTTCGGTTGTGGTAGCATCGGGTGCGCCAGCCGAAACAACCGAATCGACATAGGCTTTATTAGCCGCATCGGTACCATCAGTTGGGGTGGGTACTTCGGGCGAGCTGCTAAAAGTTTTGGTGCCGGCAACATTTTCATCACCACTATTGTGCACCACAGCGTTGTTATTAGCTTTACTGGCTAACGAGCCATTGGGCTTTAAAGTACCGTCGGGGTTATGCTCAACACGCAAAAATTCATTTAGCACCTCCCCCCATACGTTCTCGTCAGCACCTGGAATAGGTAATCTGGGCATAGTTCCTCTCACTGCTTATGTTTAAAACTAGTATATATGAAACGCGCCCAATTTTACAATTATTACGTAACCCAACGTACCATTTCGCCCATAGACCGGCGCGTTTTTGGCCGTTTTGGCGGGGCTTTGCGATAACCAAATGCCACCATTGCCACGAGGCGGTTTTCTTCGCCATCAATAATATTTTCTGCCTTCAATAGTGGCTCCAGCTTATCCGCCTCAAAACCTTCTACTGGGCAAGAGTCAATCCCAATCATTGCCGCAGCCGTCATCATGTTCGCTAGGGGAATATAGGCAGATTTCCCCGCCCAGTCCCACAAAGCACGCTCGGTATCGAGTAGTTGAAAGTCCGATTCAATAAATTTTTTGTACGTGCGGCGGTAATTCGCTAGCATCTCATCGTCAAACTTGCGAACATCGCGCAGTATGTGTGTGATGTATTCGCCCTCTGGCGCTAGTGCCTGCTTGGTTTTAGCAGTTATCAGTATAAAATGGCTGGCAGTAGGTAACGTCCCTTGCGCACCCCAAGTAAATTCACGCAGTTTTTCGCGCAGCTTCATATCTTGCAGCACTATTAAATTCCACGGCTCAAACCCAAATGAACTAGGGGAAAGGCGAGCGGTTTCCAGAATGAAATCAAAATCTTCATCGCTAATCTTCCGTGTCGGGTCAAATTCTTTGGCCGCAAAGCGGAAATAAAACGCATCCAAAACCGCTTGTTTATCTACTGGCATAATCCTTCTTTCTAATTCACAGCCATTATACGCTATACTTGCTATTATAAAAGAGAATACATATGCAGAATAGACCACTTCACCCAGTTAGTACAAAAGCTGTTTTATTTACCCCCAACACCTCACATGTACTTGGTATGAAGTACTCTTTTGAAGATGAGCGCTTGAGTAAACGTGGCCTACCTGGTGGACACCTCGAAAAGGGTGAGCATCCCGATACTACCGTCCTTCGGGAAATTGAGGAGGAACTGGGCATCATTGTAGCCAACTTAGTAAGATTTTCCTTTACATTGCACGAGGACGGTAAAGTTGTTCTATTTTATAGAGGTGTACTTGAGAAAGACCGCACCCTTATCCCAAGTAATCCTGATCGTGAAGTAGGTGAGTGGATTACCTTAGATTCTATTCGTACAGGGCAGTACGATTTTGGCTCCTATACAGACAGCATCCTACAAGCAGCCAAGTTCAAACTTTAACTTTAGGAATTACCCTTTTCTAGTTCCTTCGCCAGCTCATCAGTCAGCTGCTGCGCGAGCTCTGGCTGGCCGTGAAATGCAGCGGGCGTATTTTGGAAAAGCTCAATTTTCCAGTCATCGCCGTATTTTTTAGCCACCATGGTTTGAATGGCATTAGCATCGACATTGAGCTTTTTCTCGCCACGGACTTCCATACCGGCTACTACGCGCAGCAGGTACACATCGTCACTCAGCTGGCGCACTTCACGCACCACCCAAACGTACGGGTTTGTTGTGTGGTGGGCAAATATGGCGCTCAGCATGTCTTCGATAGCTTGCGCGCCATCCAGCTGGCTGCCATCAAAACCAACGACGTTGCCTTTTTCTGAAAATAGGGCAGCATAGGCTGCAGCGTACCATTATACGCATCAAAAACATCACCTGAGACCTTAAGTTTTCCACATAAATATAATCTTAATATTTACATTTAGTAAAGTGTATGCT
>CAZRGZ010000002.1:0-63527 GCA_964599775.1 uncultured Candidatus Saccharibacteria bacterium
AAGGCCTTCATCCTGCACGCGGCGTTGCTCCATCAGGCTTTCGCCCATTGTGGAAGATTCCTCACTGCTGCCTCCCGTAGGAGTCTGGACCGTGTCTCAGTTCCAGTCTGGCTGATCATCCTCTCAGACCAGCTACCGATCGTCGGCTTGGTGAGCCTTTACCTCACCAACAACCTAATCGGACGCAGGCTGTTCCCAAAGCGCTCGAAAGCTTTACTCCGAAGAGCATATGCGGTATTAGCTCCGGTTTCCCGGAGTTATTCCTCACTTTGGGGTACATTCCTACGCGTTACTCAGCCGTCCGCCACTCGCCACCAGATAGTAAACTATCCGTGCTGCCGTTCGACTTGCATGTGTTAGGCACGCCGCCAGCGTTCATCCTGAGCCAGGATCAAACTCTCCATAAAAGATGTATCAAATTGATACGTCTATAAAAATAGACTGACGATGATTTGCACTACCAAATTGTGAATGTACATATCAAACTGAGAAACTTCTTATTGCTTTGTTTTCACTCCGCTCGCTCTCAGACTGTTCTCTAGCATATCGCACTACTGGCACCCCTGTCAAGCCTTTTTAGCAATAATTATGTCATAAAAAATGCAACGGTAAGCCCAGCAGTAAGACCAATCAGTCCACCTACGAATACCTCAAGTGGCTTATGGCCAAGCGCATGATGTGGCTTTGTGTTGATATTCGCCCTTTTTAACAGCTTTTGTAATTCTATACCCTGTTCACCAGAAGCCCGCCGAACCTGCATTGCATCATAGGCAATAATAACGGTAAGTGCAAACACGACAGCGAAAATAGCTGAATCCACTCCATTAATCGCCCCTATGCAACCCGTTAGCGACATCATAATAGCCGTATGCCCACTCGGCATATTACCCGACTGGTATAGCCACGAGACATCTTTAAAACTCTTTGATTGAAGGGCAACGAGCAAGAATTTGGTGACTTGAGCTACAAACCATGCCAATAGGGCTGCCAAAATATATGGGGACAGCCCTAAAACTTCCATTACTCTTCACCTTCCGTTTCGAGTTGAGGTTTTTCTTGTTCTGGAATAACACCCAATGAGGCAAGCGTATCACCCTGACCCATTCGCATAATACGAACACCTTGTGTTGTGCGGCCGAGGAGTGGGATATCTTTTAGGCTTACACGGATTGCCTGACCTTTGGTTGATATGAGTAAAACTTCACTTGCCTTCTCGCTCAAAGATCGAACTTCTACTAGATTGCCTGTTTTTGCAGTGACTACCGCAGCTTTAATCCCGACCCCTCCTCGTTTATGCGCTGGGAAGTTTGAGGCCTTCGTTAGCTTCCCATACCCATTCTCACTTACTACAAGTAGCTTACTACCTGCTGCGACAAGATCCATACCAACGACCGCATCATTTGAACGTAAACGAATGCCGCGTACGCCTCGTGCGGTACGGCCCATAGGCCTTGCATCACTCTCGTTAAATCGGATAGCCTGGCCTAATGTTGTTGATATTATAACGTCATCTTGTCCACTACTATGGTGAATCCAGCGCAGCTCATCTCCTTCGTCTAAACGAATAGCAATAAGGCCGTTAGTTCGGATATTGCTATACTCCTTTAAAGGTGTTTTCTTCACTGTTCCGTGAGTAGTTGCCATAAAAAGGAAGCCTTCATCTTTTTGATTCTTATCAAGGCGAATAATGGAAGTAATCCGTTCCTCAGGCTGCATTTGCAACAAGTTAACAGCTGCTATACCTTTTGCTGCAAGACTTGCTGCCGGCACTTCATATGTCTTTATCCTAAACACACGACCCTTATTGGTGAAGAAGAGTAGCCAGTCATGAGTACTTGCTGTGACCAAGTGCGCGATGACGTCTTGCTCTTTTGTTACCATACCGCGTTTCCCCTTACCGCCACGGTGCTGACGGCGGTACTCACTTACCAAAGATCGTTTGATGTAGCCTTCAGTTGTAAGAAGCACAACTACATCTTCATCGGGGATAAGCTCCTCATCACTGAATTTGCCCATTTCTTGACCAATAATCTGAGTTCGTCGTGCGTCACCGTATTTCTCTTTCATCTCCAAGAGCTCAGCTTTCACGATCTTCAATATCTCTTTCTCATCAGCTAGAATCGCTTCTAATTTAGCAATAAGCGCTCGAAGTTCTGCCAATTCATCTTCGATCTTCTTTCGCTCCAAGCCTGCCAGGCTACGCAGTTGCATAGCAAGAATAGCCCTGGCCTGAATTTCTGTTAATTTAAACTTTTCGATCAAGTTCTTTTGCGCTTCATCGGTCGTTTCACTTGCGCGAATAATAGCAATGACTTCATCAATATGGTCAAGAGCGATAGACAACCCTTCTACGATGTGGGCGCGGTCTTTCGCCTTCTTTAATTCAAATTCCGTGCGACGGCGTATTACTACCTGGCGGTGCTTTAAGTACTCATTCAAGATATCTTCAAGACCAAGTATACGCGGTTGAATTCCATCAATTAATGCCAACATGTTGTAATGAAAACTCGTTTGCAAAGTCGTCATTTTGTAAAGTTGGTTAAGAACCTTCTTAGGGTATGCGTCCTTTTTAAGCTCAATTACTAACCGCACTTTTCCTCGAGCGCTTTCATCCCGAATATCACTTATACCACCTAATTTCTTTTCTTTTACTAAATCTGCGATTTTCTCTATGAGCGTTGCCTTATTTACAGCATAAGGCATCTCTGAGACAATGATCTGGTGTTTGCCCTTCTTCGTCTCCTCAATCTCTGCAACCGCACGAACAGTAATACCTCCCCGCCCTGTTGCGTAGGCTTGGCGCAGAGATTCACCACCATACACAATACCACCAGTTGGGAAGTCAGGTCCTTTCACAAATTGCAATAGATCATCCAGCGTTGCCTCTTCACCCTTATCAATGAGGCACACAATAGCGTCAACTAATTCACTAAGGTTATGGGGTGGTATATTAGTAGCCATACCTACAGCAATACCAATTTGCCCGTTAAGTAATAAATTTGGTAACTTGGCCGGCAGTACGGATGGTTCACGCTCCTCACCGTCGTAGTTATCTCGAAAATCAACAGTGTTTTTATCGAGATCTGCAAGAAGCTCAGCACCTACCTTCCCCATACGGGCTTCAGTATATCGGGATGCTGCTGGAGGATCGCCATCCATAGAACCGAAGTTTCCTTGCGGATCAACTAAAATATAGCGCATCGACCAATCTTGCGCGAGACGGACCATAGAATCATAAATCGCTGAATCACCATGTGGGTGATACTTACCCATTACATCACCGACAATACGGGCACTCTTTGTAAATTTAGTCCCGGGACGCCAACCGTTCTTCTCCATAGAATACAAAATACGACGATGCACTGGTTTCAAGCCATCTCTTACATCTGGCAAAGCACGTTCAATAATAACGCTCATCGAATAACGAAGAAAGTTATCCTCCATAACATCTTCTACGGTACGAAGCTCGAGACTCCGCGAGTGCGTCTGCCCTGAGTTTAGAATTTCACCTTCTACTGGAGTATTATTTTCGTCTTTCATAGCTAAATATCCAAATCCTCAGTTTTAACAAATTTTGCTCGACTCTGAATAAAGGTTTTACGAAGCTCAACTTCATCACCCATCAATTTTGTAAAAATTGCATCAGCCTTCTCTGCATCATCAACCTTCACTTGCACTAATACGCGATTATCCGGATTCATGGTTGTATCCCACAATTGATCGGCATCCATCTCCCCCAAACCCTTGTAACGCTGCAGTAAGGTGAGGCCAGCTTGCTTGCCCTTATCGAGGGTAGGGTCAATTTTTGTTCCGCGCGCTTTACGTTCTTCGATTACCCTATCAATTATCTCATCACGCTCTGCTTCAGTATAAGCGTAGTGTTTTTTACTACCAAAACGCATGAGGTAGAGGGGTGGCTTAGCAAGATAAAGATGACCATTATCGATGATCTCTTTCATATATCGGAAGAAGAAAGTTATGAGTAGCGTCGAGATGTGGCTTCCATCAACATCAGCATCTGTCATAATAATGATTCGATCGTATCGGAGGCCTTTTATATCAAATTGCTCATCAATACCCACTCCCAATGCCTTAATGAGGCTCACAATTTCATTATTATTAAGCATCCTATCTAAACGAGCACGTTCAACGTTGAGAACTTTACCACGAAGTGGCAAAATTGCCTGCGTTTTACTGTCTCGACCACTTTTAGCAGAACCTCCGGCTGAATCACCCTCTACTATATATATTTCAGAGTTTTTCGGGTCTTTACTAGAGCAGTCTGCAAGCTTGCCTGGCAGGCTTAAGCCATCAAGTGCACCTTTACGAATCACATTCTCGCGTGCAGCACGGGCTGCTTTACGGGCACGGGCGGCCAGAATTGCCTTGTTAATGATCTTTTTAGCAATCGCGGGATGCTCTTCAAGATAATATGCGAAGTATTCATTCATTACTTGTTCAACGTAACGCCGCATCTCAGGATTACCTAACTTGTTCTTTGTTTGACCTTCGAACTGTGGATCCGGAAGCTTTACAAGAATAATAGCCGTTAACCCTTCGCGAATATCATCACCCGTTAGATTCTCTTCCTTCTCTTTCAACAGACTATTCTTCCGAGCATACTCGTTAATAACCCTTGTCATGGCAGAGCGAAAACCAACTAAATGTGTTCCACCCTCAGGATTATAGACATTATTTGCAAAGGCTTTTACCGTTTCAGTGTAACTATCGTTATATTGAACCGCTACCTCTACCATACAGCCTTCAACTTGACGCTCAACATAAAATACGTCATCCGTTACGACATCTTTACCAATATTGAGATGCTTCACATAAGATTGAATTCCACCCTCAAAATAAAAGGCAGTTCTCTCTTTAGATCGTTCGTCTTTTACAGAAACATAAATCCCTTTGGTTAAATAGGCTTGATGTCGTAAATAATCTACTACCCATTTGTAATCAAGCGTTACTGTTTCAAAAATGGAAGCATCGGGATAAAAGGTAATTGATGTACCATTCTGATCAGTTTTTCCAACGGCTTCGATTTTAGTTTGTGGCACTCCAGCCTCGTACGTTTGACGATATAATTTACCGTCCTTATGTACCTCAGCGATTAATTTTGTAGATAGGGCGTTCACAACACTCGACCCTACACCATGCAAACCACTCGATACTTTATAGCCTCCGCCGCCAAACTTACCACCGGCATGCAGAACGGTCAGAACTGTTTCCAGTGTACTTTTGCCGGTTCTAGGGTGTATATCGATAGGTATACCCCGGCCATCATCGCTTATTTTTACGCCGCCATCCTCTAATAGTATAACTTCGACCTTAGTGGCATGCCCAGCAATAGCTTCGTCGATACTGTTATCGGCAATCTCTTTAATAAGGTGATGAACACCCTCATATCCAGTACTTCCTATATACATACCCGGGCGCTTACGAACTGGTTCAAGACCTTCCAGGACCTGAATCTGACTTGAATCATAGTCAGCATTTGGTTTTTGTTTAGCCATATTCCCTCACATTCAGACTAGTTCAGATATTTACAACTCTTCTATTATAGCGGGCAAATTGTACTCAATCAACTATTGCGCTGAACATAATTCTTATGCTAAACTTATTTTTAAGGGGAGAAACTAAAAATAAAACAACATGTTTCGTAAAATAATTTCAAATCTACCTTTTAGTCCAGCTCTCGTTGGGCAAATGGGGTTTTACGCTCGCCGTCTCCGTAAAGAGCAGATAACACGCAAACTGGGACTAATCTTTACTGTTTTAGCTCTTGTTGTTCAATCTTTCGCCATTTTTAGTCCTCCCGAACCTGCAAATGCTGCGAGTTCAGCTGATTTTGTTCGTGGAGGCGTAAAAACAATTAATGAGATGCTAGCCGCCTATGATTCAAGTGGTGACCTAAAAGATATCTTTACATATGCGGGCATTACTCGGCAAGAAATTGCTAACGCAAAGAATGGAAAAGTAAACTCAAAAGGTCTCATCTCTTGGGGCCGCACCCCGCAATTCGGGAGTGCCAACGGTGAAATTAAACATGTTATTCCAAAAGGCGATGGTGGGACAACTACTGTTTATTCGCGGCCTTTAGCTCTCTGGGATACTACCGCCTACACACGTGCCAACGGTTCCACCTACGATGCCTTTATCGGTCATTCTGCTAAAACTGGATGGTTTGCAATAATTAAGAACTGTGCCAATTTAGTTACTCGCGAAGTGCCAGAACCCGTTCCTACGGGAGCTATTAGCGCTAACTGTGACCTAATTAGGGGGTATGCATTTGACGGCCGTCGACCTGATATGAAAGTAAAAGTAACTCTCTATGCTGGAGGACCTCCAGGGAGTGGAAAGAAGCTTGCCACAGTTACTGCAAATCAAGCTGAACCAAACGCTCCAGCGCCTGGAGGAAGTGGGCATGGATTTAGCCTGGCAGTACCCGAGGAATACAAACAGTCAGATACAGCCACCCCCATTTACGGCGTCATGACACCGTTGCCCGGGTGGACAAGCTCCACTGTTAATATTGGTAATGCCTCAATTCCGCCAAATTGTACCCCACAACCAGTCGCGGAGTGTGAACAGCTCAATCTCCATCGAATAGATCGCACAACTATTGACCTTGAAGCTTCTACTGTTGTCGAGAACGGTGCCACTATACAAGGGTACGCCTTTAAAGTAACGTCAAATTCAGGTGAAGTTGTCGCGGAACGCAACATCACTTCTAGTGAATCAACCGTTCGTTCGGGTGGCATTCAGTTGAGTCCAGGAACCTATACTGCTTCTGTTGTTGTGCAAACCAGCGAAGGCGAAAAATCAGGTAGTAACTGTGAAGCGCCAGTCGAAATTGCTCCGCCAGAGCGCTGTCCTCTCAACCCCCAACTTGAAGCTAATGATCCACGTTGCCAACCATGTCCAGGAGATGAATCTATATGGGTGGAAGATGAGAGTTGTACTGAACAAATCGTTCAAGGTAAAGAGGCTTCTAACTTGACCCAAGATCAAGCAGATGCAACAACAGTAACTGCCCGAACTAATGATCGCATAGAGTACACGGTATATGTTGAAAATATCGGTCTTGTACCAGCCCAAGCGACAATTGAGGAGCCTCTAGCTGATGTACTGGAATACTCTACCCTACTCGATAGTGGTGGTGGAGTATTCGATGAAGAAAGTCAAACACTCCGTTGGGAAAACATTGCCCTACAGCCCGGTGAGCGCCAGATACGCAAGTTTGTCGTGCGTCTCGCCGACCCGATCCCCGCTACACCGCAAGGGGTAAGTAACCTTACTTCATACGATTGCATTATGACCAACACTTTCGGTAACACTGTCGAGATTGATGTTGATTGCCCTCTTCCAAAAGGTGTTGAACAAACGGTTACAGAGCTTCCAAAGACCGGTCCAGGGGCAAACTTACTTTTTGCCGGTGTGGTTCTTGCCGTAGCAGCCTTCTTTTACGCTCGCGTACGGCTCATGAACAAAGAAGTGCGGTTCATTCGCAAAGAGTATAACACAGGGGCAATCTAAGGGTGGAGAGATAATATGGCAAACAATCCTGAACAACTGAGAGGTGGCGTAGAAACAGGTCGTGAAACAGGTGAAGCTGCCCGAGAGCAAGCTGAACGTCTGAAAGGCCGATACGAGAAAGTAGGCGAACTCACTCCTGATCAAAAAGAGGCCGCTGTTGAGAAAGCTCGCGTTGAGGCTTCAAAAGAGGCACTCTTGAGTAAAGAAGCTGGTGGCGCCGAAAAAGAGCAGCAAGCACCTCAAGGGCCCTCCGCACGTCGAATCACAGCAAAAGAGAAAGAGAGAGTCTTCCAAGAGACTATGAAGAGTGTACGCTCACACCTTAACGCTCCGGAGCGAACCTTTAGCAAGATCATTCACAATAAGGCAGTCGAAAAAACCAGCGATGTCGTAGGTAACACTGTCGCACGACCTAACGCTATTCTTGCCGGAAGCCTTGCTGCATTCTTACTAACAGGTGCGGTATACATACTCGCCCGCACCTTTGGATACCCACTTTCGGGCTTTGAGACTATAGGCTCCTTTATTATTGGATTTGTACTCGGTATATTATTCGACTTCTTTAGGGTTATGATTACTGGCCGACGCGTTTAATTCGCCACCACTTCAATCGGTAATGAAACAATAGGCTACCGTTTACGTATATCTATTTGCACTTCACCTTCATCTGGCCGTTGACGGCGTGGCGAAAAAGCGCCTTCATTACTCTTTTCTGTTTCTAATGGACGAATAGTATCCTGTTGGTTTTTTAACGCTTGTTCCGTAGCCATAGGAGAAGCAGATTGTGGAGCTGTAGGTTTTCTGGGAGGAGATGGCATTTGAGCCCCAGACTGCTTTATGACAGGGCGTGGAGCCTCTCTTTGCGCTGACAAAGGCTTTGCCATATTGTTTTGTAGCTTGCTTGCTTCAAGCTGCTTGCGTTTTGCTAGCCATTCATCGAGAAAAGATGAGTTGCTACCTGATCTAGCGGATGGTGGTTTCTGACCTACCATCTGTTGTGTTCGACGTTCGAGTGCTGCTTTTTTCTGCTCTTCTTTCGCTTTATCCCCTGCGCGCAGCCGTTCAAATATTTGCTTTTCCGCCAGTTGTCGTGTAGTACCATACTTTGCCGCCGAAAGACGCCGCAGTGCGTCTGCAAGCTGTGGATTAGAAGTCCCCATTGGTGGTATGAGTGACATACTAAAAGGCGCTGAAGGGACATTATCGATCATTACCGATGCAATTGTTTCAAAGTTGGGCAATCTTGTTAAATCTTCGGCATCAAAGGTTGGAGCAAACTTCTTCTGCATAAGTTCAGCATCTGTTGTACCTATTCGTCCGCTCACTACAGTTCCTACGTTCCCAATAATAGCCTCTCTTATTTTATCTGTTAATTGTGTCATGAATTGGTTTGCAAGTATAAGATTAAGACGATATTTTCGAGCCTCACTTAAAATAGATTCAAAACTATCAGTTGCAAAGTTCTGAAACTCATCAACATATAGGCTAAAATCTTGGCGTTGCTCTTCTGGAATATTAGCACGGCCCATTGCAGCAGCTTGAAATTTCATAACAAAGATCATACCGAGTAACTGCGAGTTCAGCTCCCCTGTCGTACCCTTGCTAAGGTTCACGAGTAGTATCTTTTTGTTATCCATGATTTCTCGTAAATTAAACCCGCTTTTAGTTTGACCGATGATATTTCGCATCATCTCGTTCGACAAGAAGGCACCGAATTTACTTACAAACCATCCAAGAACCTCTGATTTATGATAATCACTTGTCTGTGCCATTTCTTTATTCCAGAAATCAAGCACAGTTTGATCAGTTACATATTTTAATTTTTCTTTTGCAAAATTATCGTCATTAAAAACTTGGGGAATATCAATAAAGGAAGAGCCATGCGGATCACTCATTATTGTTAAAGCTGCATTGCGAAACCAATGTTCATATCGGGGGCCGATAATTCCTGTATGACCTGGATCATATAGTCTATACAACATCGCAATGGCTTCCTGAACCAAAAAATCTCTTTGGTCCGTTGTCTCGAACTCAAACAAATTAAGTCCAACGGGGTGGTCCATGTCACCCGGATTGAAGTAAATAACATCTTCGACTCGTTCTTTCGGCACCATACCCAATAATCGCTCTGCTGAATCTCCATGAGGATCCACAAATGCAAATCCGCGGCCATCTAACATATCTTGTAATGCGAGATTCTCAAGCAATCCTGATTTACCCGTACCAGTCTGCCCAATGATGTAACTATGACGACGCCTATCTGAAGTTGATAAGCGAATCGGCTTCTTCACCCCTCTGTACACATTGTATCCTAGAAGGAGCCCCTCCGTTAACGCCTGGTGCGGCCCGTCTACTTGCTTGGATAATTGACGTTGTAATTGTGATGTTGGGATATTTTTCTGATCAGGAAAGTGAAAGATTGTTGCAAGTTCTACACTATTTAAAATATTTTTCTTTACTGTTTGCGGGAAGAAACGAAATATAAAAGAAGTAACAAATTGCTCAATATTTTTTGCAACACTAAATTTAAGCCCATTCTTTCCCGATGAGTCAAAAAGAGAGAAGGCCGAGACCACATTCTTTAAAAGGGCCTGGGAACGCGCAGACGTGTTTGAAGATACAACAATCCTAATCAGTGTTTCATATCCAGGATGTCGAGTTTTCTCTTCCATCGCCTCTATAGTGGACTGCTCTAACGAAGTGAGCTGTTTATCTTCAGGCTTTGCTTCTGATACTTCAGGGGCTTTCCATAGCGCCTGAAGTAATTCTCGAGGAGAAAAGAAGCCTCCCTTTTTCTCCCCCTTCTTCTTTTTAATCGCATTGGCGGAAGAAATGACATTCTTTGTCCACCCATCTTGAGCCGGCCGAAGGAGAATTTGTATAGCAACGCCATCTTCTCTCCCTGCGGAGCCTAATGCATTAAGTATTGCTCGCATAGGGTCACGTTTCTGCTCCTGAAAAGTTGCTATAGGGTAGGCATATTCTTTTTTTAAAGTGAGCTCTCCCCCTATAGTGCCGCTGATTTTGCCTACTTTGCTAAAAATATTATGCTCACTTACCTCCTCAAGCCGTGCCGTCGGGTACGCTGCTGCAACAGCCTGTGTTACTACATCAACAAGAATATAGGGAACAACCGCATAATAGTGTACGAGTCCTTTATGTGCGATAATTTCAAAAGCAATATGGCGCTGGCCATACACTTTACTTTTAAAACCTTTTGTAGCTGTACTTGAAATAATATTGTACATCACTTGTGCTTGAGATATCACCTCCTCCGTCACATCACGTTCATCTCGCCCACCTACCTCTATATCTGAGCTCGATGGTGGAAGATGGATAAGAAGAGGAACCATCTTGAGGCCACGTTCGTAGTTTTTTGCTTCCCTTAGTACTTTTTGATATTGCCAATAAACAATAAAGCCAGCCCCCCCGACGACAGCCACAAAAATGATGATTCCAATAATAAAACCAGCCATTACTCCTCTTCTCTTGGCACCTTTACCTCTTTACCATACCTCTTATGTAAATAGCTCGCTTGCAACTTACTTACCTCACGCTCTTGTAAATAGGGGTCTGTCTTTGTTTCACTAACGATTTTCTTAGCTTTATTCACCCACTCCATTTCAATGAGATCCTCATCTGCCGCAGTTAAAGGTGTACTATCCGCAAGGTTGTCATTTTGTGTTACCGTAGTCGGTACTGGTTGCTGCGCAGGTACCACTGGTGCAATGGGCTGTGGAAAAGCGCCAGCATCACCACGTCCAGCCCCCGTCATCTGCTCACGGCTTTCATGCCGCTCTCCCTGCTCAATAGAAGATGGAGTACGCTCCTGCTGCCCACCAGGGTAAGCTTCTTGAGAGCTTGAACGTGAAGCAAATGGTGTTTTCTCTGGCGATGAATGTGGAGATAACTGAGGTTCCATACTCAATTAGTATAGCACAAAATACATAAGCTCTATATTGTTCGACAAATCATGTACGTTTTATAAAATAGAAAACAGCTAACGCAATAAACACTAATACCAGAATAATATCTCTTATTTCAAGCTGCCCGACTGAGTGTATTCCCAATAGAAGAACTGGGAAAAATGCAACCACGCTGGAAATGTAATACTGCTTATGTGTACTTACTGCTAGTTTTCTTTTTTTTACCTTCTTAAAAGCAAATTGAGCTATGTTTAGGCAGAAAAAAACAAAACCAAGAGAAAAAACATATAACAGGGTAAAAACGATAAAAATACCCAAAGGACCAACACTTCCCGGGTTTGTCACATTAATAAAAGTGATCAAAAGAGCAAGTGACAAGAGAGGTAATATATATAGGACGCTCTTGCTATTAATTATTCGTTTCATGACATTCATTATGTCAAATACACCTCACATTAAAAAGAGATTTGGGTGCCAGGCGACAAATCCGCTACTGTATACAACTTAAAGAGCGCTTGTCGCCTCGGCTACTGACCGCTCCGTTTTAAAAGCGGAGCAAAACACCGACCGGTGGGACTTTTGCATCCTCCGTGCCTGACGTGCTCTATCTTTCGACAGAGCGATGGCAACATTATTCTTTATTGAGTAATGCTGCCATCTTTATGTCGATAGCTTTTATTTGATAGTACTGCTTTTTATTTTTATAAAAGCCTACTCTCATTTTTAGCATAACCAACATGAATTGTCAACTATTAATGATCGAATGTTGTTGTTTAAATATATCATTTAAAAAGTAAACAGTATAGAATTTTTAAAATGCTTTAAAACACAACGTTGTAATTATTCTATCATAAAGAAGAATGAGAGCCTTCCTACGTAATGGCATCGCTCTTTTTCTCCATCCCCTATTTAATGAAACTTTATAAAAGTAGGTTATGAGTACATCCAAAAATCCCTATGGCCAAGCTACTATTATTCTTGGCTAGTCGTTAAGCTAGGCGCTGATTTTTTACAATCATGTCATTGTTTTCAAAATGAGCCTCGAGGGTAAAAGGTGATCACGAAACTCACGTACCGCAAACTAGAATTGAAGTTGATGGAAAACTGACCATAGGGTGCTTTGTAATTAACCAAAATTACCACATGACTCATATAGAATAAAACTAGTTTTTTGCTAAATTCAGTAAATACTGTTGGCGTATTTAATATAAAACAATCTTTTGTATGTGATGGCTATGCATTTAATAGAAAACACACTTTATCCGTATTTTTCTAAAGTTTTCCACAATTTTCATTTTCTTATAAAAAAGCATTGACATTAGCATTTTCTCGGCTTATTATAGAGGTAGCTCTTGAATAAAAAACTTACTCAAGGGCCAAAAATAAAAACGACGAAAACATTCAAACAACCGCTACTCGCAGGCGGTTGTTTTTTTGTTTCCAGGCATCAAAACAACCGGACTTCATTCCGGTTGCTGTAAACTGCATATTGGTGGAGCTGCGGGGAATCACACCCCGGTCCGTAAAGTAACTTATCATCCATCTACAAGCTTAGCCTATTCTCAATTTACGAGTAGTGAAGCTGGAGAAAAGGCAAGAAAACTCCATACT
The DNA here is from genome assembly GCA_964599775.1 of uncultured Candidatus Saccharibacteria bacterium. Classification (GTDB taxonomy): domain Bacteria; phylum Patescibacteriota; class Saccharimonadia; order Saccharimonadales; family Saccharimonadaceae; genus CAZRGZ01. The sequence continues at coordinate 13,077 of CAZRGZ010000002.1, forward strand.
CGCGCAAAATACGATTTCCTTTATTAGCATTGCTGCCTGCTCATAAAGTTAGTGACATAGATATAACACCACTCTACCGACATGTCACCTACGATGAGTGATGATCGGGCCTACTTAGGCCGCGATTGGCGCAAAAGCAGGTGTGCGGAAGGCGTTAGCCAACTGAGCAAAACCAGCTTTTGCTTTTGCAACAAAGTTTGCAATTAGAAAAATACGTAACGTGTATATCCGACTTGCAGAATGATCTGTTAAAATCCTTACGTCGAAGCTTATAGTCAGCCCCACATAACATTAACATTATAGCATAAAAATAAAATTTTTGCCAATTACCCACTTTGATATATACTAGCGTCATTATGACGGCACTTATACATGCGGCGACAACTATTGGGTTTGATAGCGAGCTTATAGAAGTTGAATGTGACACCTCTAAGGGTCTTCCAGTCCTTCAGATTGTTGGCCTAGGAAATAAGGCTATCGATGAGGCTAAAGAACGAGTACGAAGTGCGATCAATAATAGCCATCTTGAATTCCCAGCAAAACGTATCACTATTAACCTTGCACCTGCAAGCCTGCCCAAGGATGGCTCACATTTCGATCTCCCTATTGCAATCGCCATTCTCACAGTAAGCGGCCAGCTCAAAGCCAATGAAGTAGCAGAAAGCTTATTCGTCGGTGAACTCGCCCTCGATGGGAAGCTTCGCTCCATTCGTGGAAGTATATCTATTGTAGAATGTGCTCGTCGATCCGGTTTTAAGCGAGTTTTTCTCCCATATGCTAATGCACATCAAGCTTCACTTATAGATAATATCGACGTTATTGGAATTGCATCCTTGAAAGACCTTTACCTACACCTCAAGAATGAAAAACAAATCCCAAAGAGTGAAATAGCAACAAAGTCACTACCCTCTTCAGTGTCTAATAACCCTCCAACCTTAGATGATATAAGTGGCAAAGCAATCGCAAAACGTGCCCTTACCATAGCAGCAGCAGGGCATCACAATATCCTCTTCACAGGCCCTCCAGGAGCAGGCAAAACAATGCTGGCAAAAGCTCTCCATTACCTCTTACCGCCACCGTCACTCGAGGAGCAAATTGCTATCACAAAGCTTCATAGTCTTGTCGGTGGAACTGATATCATTGCCACAGAACGTCCATTTAGAAGCCCACATCATACTGCTAGTCACATATCACTGATAGGTGGGGGCAAGATCCCGCGACCCGGTGAGATAAGCCTAGCTCACCATGGTGTTTTATTCTTAGATGAACTGCCGGAATATCCCCGATTAAGCCTTGAGAGCCTACGTCAACCCTTGGAGGATCATGAAGTTCATATTACGCGTGCCAATGATAGGGTAAGATTCCCAGCCAACTTTATGCTTGTTGCTACACAGAACCCCTGCCCCTGCGGATATTATGGTGATAGAAGTAGAGAATGTACCTGTACCTCAGTACAACTTATCAATTACCAAAAGAAGTTATCTGGCCCGCTTCTCGATCGCATAGATATGATAATTCCCGTTGCAAGAGTTGAGCATAGTGATCTATTTAGTAAAAAAACACGCCTTAACACTGAAACTGAGTCCGCAAAGAAGCTTATTAAAATGGCGCGAGAAAAACAAAGGGATCGCTATAATGATTCGACTATTACTAACGCCTCTCTCAGTAGTCATGCAATAAAGCAACATATTACGCTCTCTCCAGAGGTTCAATATATCTTAAGCCAAGCATCTGATAGACTAAAGCTTACTGCACGCTCACATTTCAAGATTGTTAAAGTCGCTCGGACGATTGCGGACTTAGCTGGGAGCGAGGTCATAGAGCCCCCACATATATCAGAAGCACTGCAGTATCGTCAGCAAAACTGATTGTCCCTGTTGAAAACTGGATTGATATCTGGTAGAATATGATGTGAATAATATCTAACTGCACAATAAGAGGAGCTCATAATTAACAGTAAGTCAGTTCGTATCAACGAAGCTATCCGTGCTTCAGAGCTGAGGGTTATTGGCGAAAGCGGTAATCAGCTGGGTGTCATGTCTCGCGAAGAGGCACTTGCAGAGGCTGATAAGGCGAATCTCGATCTTGTAGAGATCTCCCCCAACGCATCTCCACCGGTTGCTAAAATCATAGACTGGGGTAAATTCCAGTATCAAAGGATGAAAGAGCAACAACGGAACCGCAAAAATGCCAAAGTCAATGAGATCAAGCAAATGAGATTGGGGCTCAAAATTGGCGCTAACGACCTTGAGATAAAGTTACGCAAGATCCGCAGCTTTCTCGCTAACGGCAATAAAGTAAAGATATTAATTTTCTTTAGAGGTCGCGAGATGGCACATAAAGATGTTGGCTATGAACTGATGAATAAGATTATCGAGCAACTTGCTGATGATGCAACTGTGGAGCAGAAACCTCAGATGGCAGGCCGAAATTTGAGCATTGTAGTAAGGAGTAAACAGTAATGGGTAAAGGACCAAAAACGCACAGTGGCACCAAAAGTCGCGTTAAAATAACTAAGGGCGGTAAAAAAGGTGGTAAACTGCTGATTGGCCGATCTGGCACTAATCACCTTCAGCTAAAGCAAACTTCCCGAGGTAAGCGTGCAAAACAACATGCAAATGTCCTCTCAGGCCGTAATCTTAAAAACATTAAACGTCTCCTAGGAGTATAATCATGCGAGTAAAAAGAAGTGTTCCAGCCCGTAAAAAGCACAAGAAGGTGCTTAAGGCTACTAAAGGTATGCAACACGCCCGTCGAAGCTCTTACCGCCTCGCAAAGCAAGCAGTCATTCGTGCACTCCAGTACGCCTATCGAGATCGACGCAATAAAAAGCGAGATCTTCGCAGCTTATGGATTAGCCGAATTAATGCAGCTGCACGCGAAAACGGAACAACTTATGGCAAATTGATTTCTCAATTGAAAAAAGCTAATATTGAACTCGACCGTAAAACACTAGCGTCTCTAGCTGCCGAGCAACCAAAAGTATTCTCGGAAATAGTAAAAACAGCAAAATAGGAAAAGCTAGCCCAAATAAAATACTCCCTTGAGGGGAGTATTTTATTTGGGCACACCATCTATAAGCCGGGTTCTGTCATGGGTAATCATCTATCTAGTTACCTAGTTGCCTAGATAATCAAGCGGATTATGACCTACTGACGGACAATCACCGTAAATACGGATGTAGGTCTCCTTGCAGCCGACAGGGTTTACCTCTTGAACGTGTCACCACGCCCAACTGTGGGCTCTTACCCCACTCATTTCACCCTTACCACCAAAAAGGTGGCGGTATTGTTTCTGTGGCACTTTCCCTAGGGTTGCCCCCGGTCGTCGTTAACGACTGTCGTGTCCTATGCTGCCCGGACTTTCCTCTTGTTAAAGAACAAGCGATTACCTAATGGTCTGCTCTATTATTATAACCTATTTGGGTTTTGTTTACTAGAGGAATGCTCATCAAGCACTTTATTAACCATACCGTCAGCATGAGTGTTAAATTCACGACGAACGTGCTGAAAGGTCACTTTATCAAATTGAGTCATTAATGATTTTATTCTCTCGTATATAGGCCATAAGTCACGATTTTTCACTTTATACACCCCCTTCATCTGGTTAACAATCAGCATACTGTCTATTTTAAATTCGACAATAGTTGCTCCGAGCGCCTTCGCACGCTGTAATCCTAACAACACAGCTTGATACTCTGCTTGATTGTTAGTAGTAATCCCTAAATACTCGCCACCTTCTTCGATTATCTCATTTGTTGTGTTAAGTATAACATACCCTGTGGCCGAAGGTCCAGGATTACCTCGCGAGCCACCATCCGTAAAGACTGTCACCTTTTTTGGCGCCTCTTTCGCTCCCCCGCGTATTTCAGTTTCCAGATGGACTTCTTCTATCAAAAAGTCTCTTCCCATAATTATAGAAGTTGTGTTAGTCACATCATTACGTGAAATATCAGATAGCTTTGTCCAGTCATATTTATCATATTTTCCAGATAGCGATATTGCTGTCTTTTCTGGAGATATTGTTGCTAAAAATACTATGATTATATACTGTAGGTCTTCAAACTCAGGATCTAAATACCCCATCGCATCTTGTAGATGTAATGTTTCCAGTTCAACTCCAGTATCATTCTGTGCAAAGCGACGAATGGCATCCTCAGGCTGTTCACCAAACGCCACATCACCACCTAAAAGTTCGTACTTTCCGAGAATTGAATCTCGCCCCTGGGCTCTTCTCAAGAATAATATTCTATCATCTTTTTTTACAACAGCTCTTACGGCAATTTTCTGTTTCATAATAATCCTATAAATATGTCATTGGTCGGGATGACAGGACTTGAACCTGCGACCTCACGGCCCCCAGCCGTACGCGCTACCAACTGCGCCACATCCCGATACGCTCCAAGCGCACCAGTGCTTGATATTCCCTGCTGCTTGGCAAGGTGGGTGCTCGCAAAACGCCTCCACGGAGGCGAATCATGTAAAGCTCCCTATCAATATGATTGTTCAGGAAAATCATACGCACTGTGGCTCAGAGCTTCCTTTATTATAACACTGTTACCCCATAAACGACACTGAAGATATCGATAAAAAAGTTAATTGCCGTCCTCATAAATTGTCCTATAAAAGGACTCAGAAGCAGTACTATGGCAAAAATAAGTACTATACCAAAACGTTCAATCGACTCCATTACTCTCCTCGCTGACTCGGGAGCGAATGCATACAATACTCGTGAGCCATCTAGAGGTGGAATTGGCAACATATTAAAGACAAAAAAGCCAAGATTGACAATCACTGCTAATTGCAAGAACTCACTTATCCATCCGCTCGAAACATTAAATACAGTAATAACACCAAAAGCTATAAAAGCCAACGCAAAGTTGGTTAATGGCCCAGCAACCCCTACCAAGGCAGCTCCATACTCCCCATAACGTACTCGAGATGGGTCAAAAGGGACTGGTTTTGCTCCCCCGAAGATCGGACCCCCTGTAAGCGCTAAGACAAGGGGCAACAAAATAGTTAAAAAAGGGTCTATATGTGCTATCGGATTCAACGTTAAGCGCCCCTGATGCTTTGCCGTATCATCACCGAGCCAATAGCTTGTGAAAGCGTGCATCGCCTCGTGTAGCACCATGGAAAGAAGGACTACTACAAAAACTGTTACTAAATATGCAATATTAAGTTCCATACTCTACATAGTATACTGGGACTTGACTATAAACACAAAAAACAGTAGTATAGTATAGATTGTAATAAAAGAGAGTTAAGAGTAATTATGGCACGATGTGAATTAACTGGTAAAGGCATGCAGCACGGACACAACGTAAGTTTTTCGTTACGTCGTACCAAACGTGTATTCCGCCCCAATCTTCAGAAAAAGACTTTTATAGTTGATGGTCAAAAAGTTACCATGAATTTAAGCACGCAAGCAATTCGAACACTGAAGAAGAAGGGTCTCCTTTCTAAGAGTGGCGTAAAGAATACTTCCCCTGTTGCGTAGCTAGCTAATAACCAAGCGTTAAAAAGACCGCTAGAAGCGGTCTTTTTAAGTTGTTCTTGTTAGCTCAACTAATGTCATCATCTCTGGCAATATTCCATTTTTTATCTTTAATTTTGGTGTTACCTCATGAGAAGCACCAAGCTCCTTTATGAAGGTCTCTAAACTCGCTTGAGGTACTTCATAGCTTAACTTCTCATCTGCATAATGTGTAGGAATTACCAGTTTGGGGCCTATTCGACGCGCGATCGCTGCAGCGGCATGCCCATCCAGTGTATAGCCATTACCTCCTACCGGAATGGTGAGTATATCAATCGTGCCCAGTGATTCTAGTTGTTCATCACTCACATTGGCTTGAATGTGACCTAAAATCGCTATACGTGTGCCTGCGAAATCCACTCTATACATAGTTGTATTTTTTTCTTCATTTGTATCAATGTGGCGTACTGCTGGCACCCCCTTAATAGATACGTCAGCAACCTCATATTCTCCCGGCCCTTCGATTATAAGCCGTTGGGTAGCATCGGGCACTAAGAATTCAGCCTCAGTTCCGAGCTGTATGGCATGCTTGATCTTTACATCCTTCATCCCGACCAAGCTGAGTTTTGGATCAGTCACAACCGTGACCGATTTTGAACTTATAGTAATACAATTTGCACCTTTATACTCAATTTCCATCTTTATCTCCTTATTGGCTTAATATGTGTTCAGTATCTAGAATTAGGGTATATTTTCCGGTTAATATCTCTGTTACAAACTTGTCCTTTATACTTAAGCGATAATAGAAATCCTCATATTCCATTACAGCGTAATTTAAAGAAACTCCTTCATCCTGTTCTAACTCTCTTATGAACTTTTTCACTTGCGTTTTATTCAGAGAGCCAACGATCAAAACATCGATCTTACTTCTTGAACTACGCACAAGTTTACCGCTAAAAAGCAAAACACGAACATCACCAAGCGGCTTTACCCGCCGTTGCCAATCATTTGCCTCGATAGCCGCAGCAGCTGGCGAATCTAGCTTCTCGTCTGCAAATATGGCCCTCAAAGGGGTATAGTATGTATATTGCTGATTTACCTCATAGTAAAGCTTATTGTCAGAGCTATCACTCTTTATAATACCAACATTAAGCATATTTGCCAGCTCGCGGCGAACAGAATTAATTTGTTCATCAATTTTTCTGGTAATTTCACGAACATAAAATGCTCTGTTAGGGTTGTTTAAAAACAGATGTAATAGTTTTACTCTCGTCTTTGAACCAAATAATGCGTCTATCATTCCACTGTCACTCGTATAACTATCGTGTTCTATAGTAGCATGTTTTTACAGTTGATAGGTAACTTTCGATAAATTTCTCTGCCTGCCTTAAATCTAGCCAGTTAATAGAGGGGTTGCGACGCAACCAGGTCAACTGTCGTTTAGCAAGTCGCCAATCGAGAGTATTCATTTTATTTATCATTTCTTGTTCACTTATCTTACCTTCAAGAAACAGACGGATGGGAGGATAAACGTTTCCTTTCATTGCCTCATTCTCCCAACCAAAACGTGCTGCAACTTCTGAAGCTTCCTTAACAACACCATGCATAAGCATTTTACGAACACGCTGCTGGATGCGGTCTTTTAGTGTTGCTTTTCTTGTTGAAATACCTACAACCAATGAGTTAGGAAGGGGCATTATACTACTACTGGTGTTCACGCCTTTTTGCTCAATAGCTCGAATAAGGTATCGCTTGTTTTTATAGTTTTCCGGCAATTTAATATTGTTCTTTATACAATATTCTTGTAATCGTTCGATGGTTTGAACTTCCAATTTAGAGCGCAGCTTCGAATCACCCGCACTACCGAATCCATAATCAAAAAGCACCGCATTTATATAAAGGCCTGTACCCCCTACAAGTATAGGTAATTTTCCTCGTTCACGGATATTCTGGATAGCTTTATCTGCACGATACTTAAAATCTGCCGCAGTAAATCTCTCATCTGGATCAACAACGTCTATAAGATGGTGTGGAACACTTTCTTGTTCTGACTGTTCTGGTTTTGCTGTGCCTATACTGAGGTACTTATATACAGTACGAGAGTCTGCACTGATAATCTCACCCGCATGCTGCTTCGCAATTTTTAACGCAAGTTCTGTTTTACCACTTGCTGTCGGACCAACAATTACGATTAATGGTTGATTACAGTATTTGGTCGCCATCTTCGCTCCTCAAAGTCTACCACTTGATAGTTCTCTACAGATACACCTTCCTGTTCTAACAGCTGTTGATGCACCTCCTTGCCACCCCAAAAACCACTTGCCATATCACCATTGCGATTAACCACGCGATGCCAGGGTAACTCCTCAGGACCAAAATGCGCTATCTGCCCAACTACTCTGGCAGCATACGGATGACCAGCAAGGGCTGCAATATCGCCATAGCTCATCAATCTCCCTGTAGGAATCATCTCTACAATGTTATAGACCGTTTGCTTGAAATCACGAGTCATGAAACAGCTCCTCACTCTGTCCCAGGCTTTTTGTTGGCACAAAGGTATAACTACTGTGAGTAATTCCGTGCGTAGCAATATAATATTTTTCTCCCTCTGTCGTCAATTCCACGTAATGCCCCATAATTTTATTATAGTTGTTGTATAAATTCTCTCATTTTATCAATGGATATTACCTCTTCCTTGTTCTGCATACGTATACTTATGGAGCGATTCTCTTTATCTTTTGGCCCAACAATTATCTGAATAGGAATTTTCATAGCTGCTGCTTCTCGAATTTTTTTGGACAATGACTCGTTTCTGGCGTCTACTGAATAACGAAGCTCATTAAATTTTAATGGTTTCATAAGAACAATGTCTGAAAGAACAGATGTTATTTCCTCAACATAATCTCGTACACTATCGTTGATAGTAAGAATACGAAGCTGCTCAGGTGCTGCCCAAAACGGAAACCAACCAGCAGTATGTTCAATAAACACGCTGAGAAAGCGCTCAATTGAACCAAGGATCGCGCAATGGATCATAACGGGCTGCCGCAAGCTACCTTCGCTATCCGTATATTCAAGCCCAAAGCGGCCAGGCTGTACAAAGTCAAGCTGTATCGTGGCTACTTGATGCTCACGACCAATGGCATCCGTGGCCATAAAATCTATTTTCGGCCCATAAAAAGCCGCTTCACCTTCTTCTTCAAAGTATTCTAGTCCACCGTCGCTTACGGCATTTTTTAATTGTCGTTGTGCAGAATCCCACAATTCTTGAGTTCCCAGGTAGCCATCGCTACTGTCTCTATATGATAAACGAACCTTTAACCTCATGTCGATAGACTCATATAATTCACGTGCTACCGCTAATAGGGAATGAATCTCCTCTTCAATCTGATCTTCACGGCAAAAGACATGGCTGTCATCTTGTGTCAATGAACGAACTCGGCTTAAACCGCCTAACTCGCCTGTTTTCTCGTCTCTATAGTCAGTTGTTGTTTCAATAAAGCGCAGTGGGAGATCGCGATAGCTCCGTGGCTTTGCTGCATAGATTTGAGTATGGTGTGGACAGTTCATTGGCTTGAGCGCAAGCTCATCGTTTGTCTCTTGGCTCTTTACCAGGAATAACTCATCACCAAATTTTGCCCAGTGGCCAGATTTTTCATAAAGATCTTTTTTGGTAATATGGGGTGTCCATACTTTTTGAAACCCATAGTTTTGCCGGAGTCGATTAGAGTAGGCACTTAGCACCTCGCGTAAAATCGTTCCTCTAGGAGTAAACATGGGTAGCCCTGCTCCAACTAGCGGAGACATAGTATACAGATCAAGCTCTTTACCAAGCTTGCGATGATCACGCAGTTTGGCTTGCTCTAACATTTCTAAATAATTATCAAGCTCTTCTTGCGCTGCAAAAGCCACTCCATACAGTCGCTGCATTTGAGGATTATCCTCTTGTCCACGCCAGTAAGCCCCTGCCACGCGTAACAGCTTAAAAACACCAACCTCCCGAGTGTTGGCGACATGCGGGCCACGGCAGAGATCGACAAAATCACCATTTTTATAAAATGACACTTTTTCTACGGCACTATCACCAGTTACAGCAAGGCCTAATTCTTCACTGTCGATATCACTCGCAGCTGTGGTACCTGCACGTTTAAGATCATTTAGTAGCTCTTCTTTATACGGTTGATTGTTTTCTTTTGCCCAGACAATTGCTTGATCTATCGGCATTTCGAAATGTTCAAATTCTTGCCCTTCGGCAATGATCTTTCGCATGACTTTTTCAATTTTACTGAAGTTATCCTCAGATATTTTACGCTCGCCTAGATCAATATCATAATAAAAGCCGTCCTTCACTACAGGCCCGACACCAAATTTAGCATCTGGCCAAATTCGTTGGACTGCTGCTGCCGTTATATGTGCCAAGCTATGTCGCATTGCATGTAGTTTTTCTTCGTCCATCTCATCTCCTTTTGCTAATAATAAAAACATGCGATGTATAGATTTGAAAATTCAAAACCACAAATCGCATGTCTCGGACCCTCTTGGGGCGGTTCCACCGGACTTCCTTACTGAAAACGTAAGGCACTCATGAGGTCGCGTTATCGTACGCTCCCACTCCCCACGGAGTTCAATGGATGGTGAGCCCATATCATCACTCATAGTGTATTATATAGCAATTCTAAGGCAAAGCCAATACTGCTTAGGGCGCTTCTGGCTAGAGCATATCGAAATTATTATTGCTATTTGTCTCTGTTTTTGCTATGCTTTTAAGGTATTTGGGCTCTTAGCTCAGTTGGCTAGAGCGTCGCATTGACGTTGCGAAGGTCAGAGGTTCAAATCCTCTAGAGCCCACCACGAAATTATTACCCTAAATATACTCCTCGATGAGGGGTATTTTTATACACATATCAATGGATTTATCCACGTATTTCAATTATCGAATTCTAGCGTACGTACCCCATATACAATATACTTGCATGAGCAGCCTACACCATTAATGATATAGGCAAAGCTATAACTAGACTTGCATTTTTGTGATTTGTATGGTAATATATATGTATGGTTAAAGATAAGAACCATTCAGGAAGTAAGCATAAGCAGACTAAACTTGATAAAGTTGAGCTTGATTATGAAATGCTACCGCATGTGGCCTATTCACGCCACTTGGTAAAAAAACACAAAACAAAACATTAAGATAGCTTAAATTTGTTTTCGAATGACCTCTGTCTTCTGGATAGGGGTCATTTTTATCCCCACTCTTCCTACAGTTATCCACTAGCTTTTTATTTAGCTGTATGTCAATATATATACATGATTTGTATTAATTGCTTGCATAAGAAGACAAGCGTGTCTAACTCACGTGGACATAAAAAAAGGCCACAAATTTGGCGGAGACGGCTTTGCATGAATTGCCATAAAGTATTTACCACTTACGAACGTCCGGCTTTCTATGAGGAATTCTACGTAGTAAACAGCAAAGGCGTTCAGAAAAAATACAACCCCGGAAGAGTATTTCTCGATGTACTTACCTGTTTCGAGCCGCATAAGGAAGCGCATTTTGATGATGCTTTTTGGCTATCTCAATCTATAGAAGATAGGCTTATACGTCTAGGCTCGCCGATTATCAACACCCAGGTATTGAAGGAGGCGATTTATTCAACGCTCACCCAATTTGATGAATTTGCAGGTCAGCAATACGCTGCTCGCCATCGATTCCAAATGAAAACAAAAAAATAGCTTATTTTTTCACTGCTTTATCGGTCACATCAAATTTATCGAGATATTTACCCAAGAGCAGTCTCGTTTGTGAATAAAAACCAGTGGCAGCTGTATAGCAGATGGATGTCACCGGCATTAACAACCATTGTAGAATCATCAGAATATTCCGATGTTTTTTGTAACGTTCGGGACGAGGAGGCAGCATCTTAAAGGACCAAAAAACAGATATAAAGATCCCTATCATAGCAAATTGTTGTATTCGACTCACAATTTCAGGTAGTTCATGTGCAATAATGCTCCTTGAAGATTCATCACTTAAGAACAGTGGCACCCAAGCACCAAATGCTACAAGTAATGGAGCAGCCGCCCAGGTTACATGGCTATCTAGCAAACGCAGAAAGCGTGCAATACTCCCCCAGAGAGGTACCTTCCTGTCTTTTCGAAGAATGTTTGTTGCCACATAGGCAACATCTGAGGCACCGTACGCCCATCGGCTTAGTTGTTTAAACTGTGCCTTTAGAGTTTTTGCGTAAGTATCAGATAGTACCGCATCCTGGTAGATAGGTACATGGATAGGCACAACCGTATAGTCACCATCAAAATGGAAATAGCTTCGCCAGTACTGATGACCATCTTCTACTACTGTGCGTACGCTCCAGAAATCCATTTGCACGAGAGCAGCCATACCTTGCGAATGTGACGCAAAATTGCGTAAAGAGTGCGGCCTCAGTGAGCTAATGATATTCCAAAAAGAATTACCCGTAGCCAATACGCGCATCGGTGCCGGCACATCCCAGATATTATTTAAAAAGAGCGATACCGGTTGAAATGCTGCCTTCAAGCGCTTAGGATTAACAATATACTCGTAGGTGACATACGAAAAATATGTCCTATGAGGTCGATTATCACTATCTAATGTTGTCACAATAACTTGTTCATAGTTTATATTCTGCTGATCAAGCCATCCCTTTAGAAAATGTCCGGCATAGGTAATATTACCACCCTTACCTATTACTTCGTTTTTCATATTTGCCGGATGCTTAACTAGTAGGCATGCCTTAAACTGATTCCCATATTTTTCTTTTAGTATATTTGCGTTTTTTTCAATCTCTACCCCACCCCGCTCCTCGTAAGCAATAACTAGAATTAAATGCTGCGGGTCATAGTCTGTATGAAGCAATGACTGGACCGTTGGCTCCAATACATCAATACTTTCGTTGTACGTTGCTATGATAACTGCATTATAAAGCTCAGACGGCTTGGGATACCACTCTGGCGAGGCCTGAATGGCTTCCAAATTTTGCATATGTATATGTGAATGCCACGAACGGCTATTCTCCCTTCGATACTCTAGTGTTTTTTTAACATCCTCAAGATCGTGTAGCCGAGTGGCCCATTCTACTCGCTCTGCTTTTTGCAATACCTGATGTCCTTGCACCGTTCTAAATGCAATTCCAATAGCTTTTACTAGCAAGGTAATGATAAATATGATTAAATACACCGCCGCCAGCAGTGGATTAAAAACACTCAATACTATGAGTAATATGATAGCCCCATAGCTTAGGAGCGCTGGGAGCATTTCAAAGAAACGATACAACTTAGTGCGTTTTCCTAGAGGTATCTCAATTCCTGTCATGTAATATCCGTCACTACTCTAAAAAGCGCAAAAACGATACAGTAAGCAATTATAAATACACCAACACCAAGCCATAGGAATGGTAACGCGAGCTGCCTACCTTTAATAGCATATAGCTTAAGTGCTAACAGGGAATGGACTGCGAACATAACACCACCAAAAATGACGAAATTGAGTAAATAAAGCCAATTATCTCGATAAAAGTTGGTTACACCAAAAGAGGAGTAGCGGATAGGGATTTGGAGCTCACTTGGTGAAACGCGCAAACTTGCTAGTACAATGAATGCTAAGGTAGCAATTAACAGAATTCCCCATACGATCAAAAAAGATCTATCGCGGAGCGTTTCTTTAAAAACTTCTTTTAATTTCATATCTTATTCCTTTTTGGTGCGGGTAGAGAGAATCGAACTCTCCTCTCAACCTTGGGAAGGTTGCATATTAGCCACTATACGATACCCGCTTACATGGAGCCGCTGACCGGGATTGAACCGATGACCTACACGTTACGAATGTGTTGCTCTACCAACTGAGCTACAGCGGCACACTTGTTTCATTATTATACCAGCTATCCTCCCCTAAGAAAAATGTTGCATAAAAGTGAGAAAACTGCTATCATATTGAGGTCTAGTTTTGGGCTCGTAGTGAAGTTGGCCTATCACGCCTCCCTGTCACGGAGGAGATCGCCGGTTCGAATCCGGTCGGGCCCGCCAAGAAAAGTACCCTACTTTATAGTGGGGTATTTTTCTTGATTCATGCTATTATACAGATATGACAAAACAACAACGTCTCGTTCTTGTTATTAGCATTCTTGCGTCGTTTGTTGCATTTATAGACGGATCGGTAGTCAATGTCGCCCTTCCCGCCATTAGTGAACAGCTAGGAGGTGGCTTGGCCGTACAACAGTGGGTGGTTGATGCCTATCTCATGACGCTCGGGGCATTGATGCTTCTTGCTGGTTCGCTTTCAGACTTGTTTGGACGGAAGAAAGTGCTTTTATGGGGGCTTATTGGTTTTGGTGTCACCTCACTTATGTGCGCATTCGCCCCGAATGCCACCTTTCTCATTATATCTCGCGCCCTACAAGGCATTGCTGGCGCATTACTGGTACCCAGCTCTTTGGCATTAATCATTTCGACTTTCCCATCCGCCAAACAAGGAAAAGCAATCGGCACTTGGACAGCCTGGACAGGCATCGCGATGATTATTGGTCCGTTGCTCGGCGGTTTTCTAGTTGATACATTATCTTGGCATTACATTTTCGCCATTAATGTTTTACCTATCGCTATAACGCTTTGGTTGATGCGATCCCTAAATGTTAATGAACGCACCCGCCAGGCGGCCAGAGTTGACTTTCTCGGTGCTTTTCTAGGGGTACTTGCATTAGGCGGACTCGTATTTGCGTTTATAGAGCAATCCCGACTTGGTTGGAATAGCCCGTTTATTTACTTGCCTTTGCTTATAGGGCTTTTGGCAGCCGGCTTATTTATTTGGCAAGAGCGCCGTGCAACTCATCCCATGTTGCCACTCTCGCTTTTTAACGTCCGGAATTTTAGTGTGGGAAATATAGCGACGGTTTCTATCTATGCCGCCCTTGCCGTGGCGTCCTTCCTTATTGCCATTTTCATCCAACAAGTAGGTGGTTATACTGCATTCCAAGCTGGAATGGCGCTTCTGCCTGTCACTATTATTATGTTTCTATTTTCACCCTACTTCGGTTCACTTGCAAGCGTTTATGGCTCCCGCTGGTTCATGGCAATCGGTCCCGCTGTGGCAGGTGTTGGTTTTTTATCAATGATTTTGGTAAATTCAGACGTTCACTACTGGTCGCAACTATTCCCCGGCATCCTTCTTTTCGGGATGGGGCTTGCGATAACTGTTGCTCCATTAACAACGGCAATTCTAGGCTCGATTAAGAAGGAGCATGCTGGTATTGGCTCAGCTGTAAATAATGCCGTTTCACGTATCGCAGGGCTAGTTGCTATTGCCGGAATTGGCATTATTACTGGCCCTACATTAGATCTTGCCGGTTTTCACCGCGGAACTATTACTATTGCTATCCTTCTATTTGTTGGCGGTCTCGTTTCTGTATTTGGTATCCAGAATAAAAAGTAATCACAACTCGCTCAGTTCAAGCCTTAACTTTTGGAAACTTTCAAATCGCTCCTGTGAAAGTGTACCTTCTCTGAGCGCTTGCTGCACTGCACAACCTTGCTCTTTTGGCGTATGTGTACAGTTTCGAAATTTACAGTGTGCCGCAAGGGCCATAATATCAGGGAAGACTTCTTCTAATGAGCCTTTTTCTCCCCATAGTTGTAGTTCACGAATCCCTGGCGTATCTATAATTACCCCTCCGTCCGGCACCAGGAACAGTTCACGATGACTAGTTGTGTGCCGGCCTTTTCCTTCGTTATCTATTTCACCGGTCTTTTGACGTTCATCTCCCAGTAGTTTATTCACGAGAGTTGACTTGCCTACGCCAGACGACCCAATAAAAACTGCCGTTTTGCCTTGCTGAAGGTATTTCAGAAGCTCTTCCGTGCCTTGACCAGTACGAGCGTTTACTAAAACTGCAGGTTTTTTCCATTGTTGCAATGCTTCAATCTTACGCTTATCAGCTAAATCTAATTTATTAAAGATGAATACTGACTGAACACCAGACTCCTTGAGTTGAAAGGCGTATCGATCCAGGCGAGCGAGGTTAAAATCTTCATTAAGCGCTTGCACAACAAAGGCGATATCAACATTTGCCGCGAGCACTTGCGGTTCAGGACGAGCGCCAGCAGATTTGCGAATAATTGCAGAAGTACGCGGAAGGATATCCTCAATCACTGCAATTTCATTGTCTTCTGGCCGTATCAGCACCCAATCCCCTACTTTCGGCAATGCATCAGGAGCGAATGTATGCCGCATTTTTTTCGCAATAGTAGCTCGGAATGATTGAGGCGTTTGAACCACTAAGTACCCCCCAAAATCAGTGATGACGCGTCCAGGCAAGGCTTGAGGCTTGGCAATCTTTTGCCACTTGGCATTCCACTCTTCGTTCCATCCGTATGACCTGAGGTTTTGGAGTGTCATGACTATTATGACGCGTTATTTGTTTGTTCATCGGGGATATTTATGAATTCGGTCACGCCACCATTAGCGCGGACTTGCTCAAGACGTTCGTCAAAGGCGCTGAGAGCAATTTTGATACGTGCAAAACGAACCTGATCGTTTGATTCCTCGATTTTCTTTACAATATAGTAGCCATCCGTACCTTCAATAATATCGGAGATTTGATTATCTCTTAGTTTATCAGCAACTTTTACAAGACCATTGGCATCATGGCTATTGATTGCCACAAACCCGACATCACCACCGTTTGATTTAGTCGCTTGGTCATCTGATACTTCGCGTGCAATTTCAGCAAAATTGTCAGCATTCAGTTGTTTTCGAATGCCCTCAGCTTCTTTGCGCGCCGCATCATCCATTGCAAAAGCAACCTTTCGCTTTAATAGCGTACTTCGCACGATATCTCTGTATTCACTTAGTGACCAGTTATAAAACCCACCTAGAACAACTGACTCGTAAGCTTCTTCAGACAATGATGGTTGTTGTGATTCTCTCTCATTCTGAATAAATTCATCGACTTCGTCACGATTCACTGATACGTTGTATTCCCGGGCCAATTTTTGTGCAAATGCATTTGCCACCGCCTCATCCATGGATTGTCGTTTTACATGGTTTAACTGGCGTTGGCCATCTTCGGTATTGATAGTGATCATATTCTGTTGTTGTAAGAAGTACACGGAGCTACGAAACCGCATCAGATAGTCACTATAGCGAACATTCTCTCCGTCTACAACTGCTACGGGCAGAGGAATGAACTGTGTTAATCGGTACATAAAGCCACTTGTGTTTTGAGCTGGGTACAGCTGCCACCAGCCAAGGGCAATGAGAAGAATGATCACACCAATACTTATGACTATCGTGTTTATCACGAGTTTGTGGCGAGCATATTGTACAGGATATTTAAACTTGCGCCCACCAGCAAGAATCTGTTCGCGGTGCTCTGCGACCGTTTCGTTGGTAATTCTCTGTGGTTGCTCGCTTTTTTTCTTTAACTTCTTTGTTAACTTATCCTTCAATTTCTTCATCATAGTCTCGCTTATTTGTTGTATCAGCTATAACATCTTGGAGCTTATTATACACTTCGTCAGGATGGTGAATTTTATCCAACACAAGATCACCAACATACGTTTGTACAATTATGGTACCAAAGTTAAACACTTCACCAGTAAACCCAGGTATATTATAGCTTATGTTTTGAATCTTTGATACGCCCAGATCAATCACATTCTTTCCAAAAAAGCCCTGCTGCTTAATTTGACGCAAGCGCTGATCGGTCAATATAAAAATGGTAAAGTACCACTTCACCCATTGGAAAAAGAACAACAATAGACCAACGCCTAAGCCTGCAAAGGAAAGGTATAAAAGCTCAACACTACCTGGCCAAAACAGAGAAGGCAAAGAGGTAATCAGAAACGGGATGAGGAGCATATAAAAGCCTTTACGCATGGCGATAATATGCCGTCTAAACACCAGTACTACCTCTTCATCGTCGCGTTGCCCATTAAATTGCTTCGTCATAGTCTCTCTTTCGATAATATGGTACCCCGGGTAGGACTCGAACCTACAGCCTTTTCCTTAGGACGGAACTGCTCTATCCAATTGAGCTACCGAGGCATTCCCCGTTTATATTTTACCACAAAACGGTGGTAACTACTGTTACCACCGTTTATGCAATACTATTTTATTCTATCTTGTGTACTTTTCGTGTAAAGCCTGATATTCGTACAATTCTGCATCGCTAAACCAATGTGCGATTTCTTGCTCAGCTTCTTCTGGATCAGCTGAAGCATGAATGAGGTTTGGAATACCTTTACTCTCTTCGTCAGCATAACCAAAGCTCATGTGCGAGTAATCACCGCGAATAGTGCCAGGTTCAGCACTCTTTGGTTCAGTAGGGCCAACTAGTTTACGCACTAACGCAATTGACTCCACACCTTCAAATACCATAGCTACTACTGGTCCTTGTGTCATAAAGTCGAGTGTCACATTGTAGGCATGGTCGCCTCGGCGGGTTTTCAGTTTACCAATTTCTTCGTAGTGGCGGTGAAAATGGGCACGATCGGGCGCGATCATTTTCATAGCCGCGATCTTCAAGCCAACACGCTCAAAGCGCGTCATGATCTCGCCAATAATACCACGCTGGACTGCATCTGGTTTAAACACAACTAGTGTTTTTTGCACATTCTTATTCATCTATCTCTGCTCTCCTTCTACTGTTATCGTCACTATTGTACCAAAAGAACGATCAAAATCACGAATGCGAGACCAATTCGGTACCAACCAAATAGTTTCAAATCGTTTTTAGCCAAGTAGTTCATCAAAAAACCGACTGCAAGTAAGCCTGAAATAAGAGCAGCAATATTACCCCATAGCAAGGGCTGCCAGTGCTCAAAAAAGTACATGCGATCACTTTCACGCAAGAAGAGTTTAACAGTCACCCCTAGCATAATAGGGATAGATAACAAAAAACTGTACTCTGCCGCTGCTGCTGGCTTTAACCCCATAATGCGCCCAGCAATAATAGTGGAGCCAGATCGTGATACACCTGGAATAAGTGCCATAACCTGCGCAATACCAATAGTTAATGCACGCTTCCAAGGGAGGTCTTCGCCGTCTTTTATGAATGTCTTTTTAGGTAGTTTTTCTAGTACCACCATCACTACACCGACTATAAACAGCATAGTAATCACGACCCATACATTACTAAAGAACGGTGAGGTGGCAATAAAATCCCCAAAAATAAGCCCCACGAGTCCGGCCGGAATAGCACTAAGAAGAATATTTCGTGCCAAACGAAAGTTGTGATTCACTATTACATCTTTCGTGGCTTCTATGATACGTTTGCGGAAAAAGATGAGCAGCGCAAGCACTGTCCCTATATTAATAAATTCTAGAAACAAATGATCTGAAGTACCATCAAAAAGATACTGCCCAATAACTAAATGGCCAGAACTCGAAACTGGGATAAACTCGGTCAATCCCTGTACAATACCAAGAACTACTGCCTCAAATACACTCATATTCACCCTATTATAGCACTGATGTCACTAAAAACTATCGCCAAGTAGCCTCAAAAGGGGTATCATAAGAGTATGTACGTTTCTGAATTGATCGTCGACTTTTTAGAACACCTAGAAGTAGAACGGGGACGATCACAAAAAACGTCCGAGAACTACCATCTATATTTAATGCGTTTTGTCGAATTCGCAGATGATATTACCGTTGACCGTATAGACAATGAACTGGTGCGAAAATGGCGCCTATGGCTTAACCGCTATAAAAACGAAAATGAAATTGAGCTTTCACCCATCACACAAAGTTACCACTTGATTGCACTGCGAAGCTTTCTCACCTATTGTAGCAAGCGAGACATAGAGACGCTCGGTCCAGAAAACATAGAACTACCCAAAATAAAACGAAAGCAAGTCACCTTTTTAGACCCGGACGAAATTCAACGGATGCTTGAGGTGATTGATGTCGGTAATGAGGCAGGACTTCGAGATATGGCTATTATTGAGCTTCTATTTTCGAGCGGGCTTCGTGTTTCAGAGCTAGTTTCGCTAAATCGACACCACGTCAATACAGATCGGCGCGAATTTATGGTGCGAGGTAAGGGACAAAAAGACCGTCCCGTGTTCATTAGTGAAGTCGCAGCCGATCACGTTGGTAATTATTTGCAGGCTCGCACCGATAGCCTCCCGGCTTTATTTATTAGTTATAGCAAGCGTAGCGGAACGGCTACGAGTGATGGTGACTTTCGTCGGCTCACGCCGCGCAGTATCCAGCGAATAGTGAGCCGTTATGCAAAATTGGCTGGCATCACCAAACATGTCTCTCCACATACTATGCGCCATAGTTTTGCCACTGATCTTTTGATGAACGGTGCAGACCTAAGAAGCGTCCAAAGCCTGCTCGGGCATAGCAATATATCAACTACACAAGTTTATACCCACGTGACGGATCAACACTTAAAGGAAGTCCACGATAAGTTCCATAATAACTCACAGAAGTAGCTTCAAGACCTAGGGTAGTTCTTTTGGTTGGCACGACCCCAGTGTGAGAGGTTCGGAAGATACGGCAAAGTCTTTACATATGTCACCGGTAGTCTCAAGTGCATTTTCAGGGTAACCACCGGTCGCGTCATCAAACCGAACGCGGCTCTCTATACGGCGATATACATCATTTGCGCGCCCCGTTGAGTCAACACTTGGCTGTACCCCATCAAATTCGACATTACCTCCATCGAGCTGTAGACGGAAAGTAGACCCCTTGTAAAGTGGTGTTACCTTTAGGTACGATGATTTCTCTGGCGTTTGCGCCAAGCTACCCGATAATTGCAAGCGAGCCGAACAAGCATAACCGCCTATTTCAGTGGTGCAATTTACCATAATAGGCCGACTGGGAGCCCGACGGTTAAAACGCGTGAACTGTACTTCGTTATTTGGAGTTCCTCCACCTGCAACAGGGTACAAAAAGAGAGTGCTTGAACCGTTTTCTAAGTTTTCTTGATTAAACGAGCTCGTATTGTGCTGCAGTAGCTGCACCCGCATCACCGGCGGCGTGGCTTCACCCCACTCTTCGACTGCGGGGAACTCAGGTGGGTTAAACTCGTCGTCACTACCCGTTCCTGGGAGTACAAATTCACCCCCAGAAGATAATCCTGCATCGTCAGCAATAAACCAGCTTATGTCAACATTACTGAAGTTACCTGTACCTTTTAGGGGAATGAAATCACTCGTATTCGTGTTTAAACGACGAACATAATCTGGCGTCGAAAGTGCAACTTGCACACAAGTGTAAGCCTGCCTTAGTGATGCGTCACCACTTGTTGTCTCTACCTGAATGCTACCATCATCATTTGTCTCAAGCCCCAGTCGGTCAGCTAGTCGGTTCATCGTATTACATTCACCGGCATTTAATGCATTAGTGTAGGTTTCACACTCTGGGCTACCTGGATTCTCACCACAGGCGTGGCGATATTGCAAAAGAGCACGCTTTGCATCTTCGACCCCAGCCTCAGCAGAGTCATAAGCGCTTTGGGAAAGGTCATTCACTAAAGCCTGTTGTTGATCAAGTGTCATCAGTCGAACAAACCCTAAAGTAATCACACTGAGTAGCAGTGCAAAGAATATCACCACAAAAATGGAGACTGCTCCGGTTTGATTGTTATTGCTATATTGTGTGAACCATTTCATACTAAATCCCCCTTGTCGTTGCCGTCACACGAAACCTGTTAAGTGCGCAATATTGTTGATCTGCATCAGCCCGGCAGGCTTCTCTATCGTCAGTAAGTAGTGTTTCGTCATCGGTCCCTATAGTAAAGGCAAAGTTGTACAAATATTGCCCGTCGTAGCTGGGTGCCGCCGCCAAACTTGCACTCTGCATAGCGATGGTTGCAATTTCTTGCGCTGCTAATAGTTCAACTGCATTGTCACGGGGTACAACGGGACGATTTTCGCCACACATATTCCCCGATGGGTCACTTACCTTAGCAAAACCAACTCGCTCCCCATCATCATACAAAATAGGTTCTTGACCGCCAGTACTCCACACAAAGCTGTATGCCCCTAAACACATCCGTCCCGATGCAACAATTTCAGTATTAAGTGGTGGTTGCGACGAGCGAAGTGAACGTTGCACCTCTGCGCTAATTGCGCGGCCACTTTGATTCACCTGCTTCAGGACTAAGCCTTTACTATAGGTACGCATGATGCCTAACGAGCTCATGAGTGCAATTATCAGTAAAACCGACAAAAATGCCATTGCAAACATTAGCTCTACCAGCGTAAAGCCTCGTTTTTTGCTCTGATGATACCTACTCTGCCACATACAACCTCACAATCGTTCCTGTTGTCGCCGTCGGGCCAGCACTAGGTGGCTGCCAACACGCTCGAATATGAAAATCAATGTACTCGGGTTGCCCCTCGGGAATATTCGGCCGCACAGCCTCTACCCACAGACCTTGCCCAAATTCAGCACCAGCGAAGGTTTGCGCCTGTTGAATATCGGTATGGACGGTGACGGTATCGGTATTTATATAGAAAGCCTGGGAACTTGGTTCACAATTGCCAAACGGACTCGCTTGCTCTATGAGCCGATCATTGATCTTGCCCCATTCGTTTGCCACGTGGCCAGCCGGGTTCGTACTTGCAACATAGGCATTGCGTAAAAAGCGAAGAGCTTCTGCCTGGCCATCAATATTTTGGCGGACAAAAGTATTCTCGACGGCAAGTTGGGCTGTCGCGATGCCACGATTCATAATAGCAAAAGCAATCACAATCACGAGGCTCAACGCCGCAGTTGCGAAAAGCACCTCAATGATAGTGTCGCCACGCTGTCGCTTACCATTATGTTGATTAAAAAACATCATACGCTACATTGCTCCGCTGGGTTAGCTATATCGAATGCCGTACTTACCGCCTCAGGGCCACCGCTCATAGCAATTCTGACAACTGATGTGGAAGAGATTAAATCAGCAGAACGCAAGCAGACGTTCACTGGATAACGCCGATTTGCTGCATCGACTCCAACACCAACCGAAGCACCTGTATCTTGCGTATTGTACGAATAAGTATAGGTTACCCCACTTTTCGGCGAACGGAGCAGCAGTAGTCTATTGATGGGGGCACGTTCAGGTCCACCCTGTATCGCGTTAACGACTTGTGCGCCCCAAGGTATCTCATACCGATTAACGCCAATCAGTCGGACTAATGCTGGCTGATACTGGCGAATAAGCTCGTCATCTGTTATATCAGGGTCAATGGATCCGGCCGGTTCGCCCCCAACCACAGTAAAACTCGTTATACTTCCACGTTCCCCTACAGAAGTAGGGACATCAATGGCTTTACCGAGTACCACACATCGACTCGTACCAGGGTTTTCTGCTTCAGCCCCATCGGCTGGTTGCACAAGGTTTTCTGCATTTTCACAAGCTTCATTACCACTACGTTCATTAATAACATTGAGCACTTCGCTATATTGCTGCTGGAAAAAACCTTGGGTGGCATTTACACTATCGGTGTACCGCTGGCGCTGTATGACAAATGCCGTCCCGGCCAAAAGAGAAACAAGCAGGACCCCTGTAATAGCAACGAAAAGGAGTGTTTCTAGAATGGTAAATCCTTGTTGTTTTTTTGTGCCCATTTCCCTTAAATTATACCATAAGCAGTATTGATAAACTACTGCATTAAACCGCTAAATGTGAATGCAATGTACCAGTCGATAAATCTTTGGCCGAACAACATAGTAACAATAAAACCCAGGATTAAAAACGGCCCAAAAGGCACCCGTGAGGTTCGTTTGAGTTTTTTTGCCCACAATAGTGGTATAACATACAGGCAACCTATAAAGTTAGCCAGGAACAGACAAAGCAACGCAAGCGGCCAACTTCCCAATACTAACCCCAAGAAAACACCTAGTTTCACATCACCAAAGCCGACCCAACGCCCCTTCGAAACAGTATGCAGCACAAAATAAAGGCCGCCAAGCATCAAAACCGCGTAGAGTGTATCAAGGGCAGTATTCAGAACTTCTGGACTACCGACTATCCGGATCACGGCCATAAGCGCGCCAATTGCTATCAGTGGGTAGACGATTTTGTCTGGTAATAAGAACCACCGTATATCGTAGGCAAATAATATTGCAAGGCCCACTCCACTAATAAGCCAAAGTACGAATAAACTAATGGCTTGCACCGAGCCCAAGTCATAAGGCCATACCGCAAACGAAACCACAAAAAAGGCCGCGACGAGGAGCTCTATAGCTAATTCAAAAACCCCGATGGGTTTACCGCTAAATCGAGACTTCCCTTTTAAAGCAATCCAACTCACTATAGGAATAAGGTCGTACCACGGCAAGCTTTTGCCCGTATCGAGGCAGATGGAACGACCTTTCCAAAAGCTTTGCTCCATGAGGGGTTTTAATCTTTTATATTCTTTTTTGTCGACAGACTCACCTGCTGCTTTATCCTCTTTCAGCTGGTTCGCACGAAGCCGCCACATGGTTGCCCCAGCAAAACTCCCAAATGCTGCACCGAGTATAACTAACCCAATATAAATCAAAACTTCCATAAGCATTATAATAACAGTTTATGGGTATAAAAAATAGACACCCCATGAGTGTCTATTCCTTATATATATGCAACTACTGGACACTTTGGCAGAAATAGCCGCCGCTTTCCAAAGCTACACGGACAGCAGCTTGGCGTCGTCCCGACACGCTCACAACACTTTCGCCGCTACACTCAGCATTGGCTGCATACTGAATTTGACCTTCACCAGGTGTTGCATCAGTGCCTGTAACCTCCTGATAGGTTCCACCTGTAAGCGGATCATTGAATTCATTGTCACCCGCACGTAAATATGAGTCCATGAAGTCATCAAACTCTCCATTTGACGGCAAATCTCCACGGTTATTTGTTGCGTAGCTCTGTAACTGACTTACCGCACGTGAAACATCATCACGTCGCTGCGTATCCCGCTGACTTCGCTGTAGAGCTGGCAATGCAATAAAGACCATCAGAAAGATCAGTCCTGCAATCGCCAACACCAAAACTACTTCGATGATAGTAAACCCACTTTGGCCTTTACGCTGTATATTCATAGTGCTTTCGCCACCCTTTCGTTGCTATTACCTATGTTACTTCGACACAGTATTGTGCTTATGTTTATAATACGGAAAAATTATTCAAATGACAAGCTTTTATACGCGAATGTCCCCTACCAAACCATAGATTGGCAGTAATATAGCCGCTACCATAGTTCCGGCCACAATGGCAAGTATCACCATAAGCACGGGCTCAATAGCTGTAGAAATAGACTTAATAGTATTGTCTAGTTCACTCTCATAAATAGTCGCCGTTTTACCCATCATTTCGTCAATTTGCCCCGACTGCTCACCAATTCTTAACATTTGGGGCACAAGAGAGAGAATATAATCTTCATTCTTTAAAGAGTCTGACAAAGCTTTACCACCTTTTACCTTATCGGCAGCACGGAGAATTACTTGCCCTACTACAGCATTATTCACAGCCTGGGAACAAATTCGTAGAGTATCCAACATTGGCACCCCTGTAGCCAGCAATGTCTGCCCTGTTCGCATAAAACGCGCCATATATAGCTTCCTAAATAATTCGCCAAAAATTGGCACATTTAGCTTCAAGTTATCTTTTACCTTTTGGCCATCCTCAGTATCTAGGTACCTTTTTGCAAAGTACACTGCGGCAATCACTATAATAAGGATCACCCACCAGAAGTTGATGACGAAATTAGCTACCGCAACCATTACGGCGGTAATAAATGGCAGCTCTTGACGTAGATCTTCATACAGCTGCTCCACCTGCGGAACCACGGTAAACAGCATGAAAGCAAGCACCCCAACAATAACAACTAGTACAATCAAGGGGTACACCATTGCCCCACGGATCTTGCTTATCATTTCTGCGTCTTTTTCTTGCTGTGTGGCAATTCGCTCCATGGCTTTATCAAGCGTCCCTGAGGTCTCCCCAGCGGCAATCAACGATAAATATACTTGATTAAAAACTTCAGGATGCTTCCCAAAGGCATCCGCTAAAGAGTTACCCGCTTCAACAGAAGTCAGGATATCTTGTGCGATTGATTGTAAACGCTTATTTTGCGTTTGGTCGACCACCGTATGTAAACTTTGCGTAAGGGGTAACCCAGAATTGATAAGCGTCGAGAGCTGGCGCGTGAAAACCACCTTGTCTTTTGTCGTGATACGGTTCGTTAACCGACTGATGAGCCCCCTCCCCTGGCTCTGCTCTGTAATATTGATAGGAATAAAACCTTGCTCCATCAATACTTTTGCAGCAGCTCGCTCAGACTCAGCCTGCACAGTCGCTTTTATGCGTTTGCCAGTCTGTGGATCTTTTGCTTCGTAATCAAACTTGAGCATATTACCCTCGCATCATCCTATCAAATTCCGCCAAATCTACTGCATAGTTTCGAGCTTCATCGTAGGTAACAGTACCACTTTGCACCAGGTTGACCAGTGTTTTATCCATCGACTGCATGCCCTGATCTGCACCGGTTTGAATGACAGCATCCAGCTGATGACTCTTCCCTTCGCGGATGATATTACGCACAGCCGCGGTGGCTATTAAAATCTCAGCCGCGACAACACGCCCGCCACCGATTGCCGGAATAAGCCGCTGTGAACAAATCGCCATAAGGATATTTGATAGTTGCGCGCGAATTTGCGGCTGCTGATGTGGTGGGAACACGTCGATCATACGATCAATTGACTGGGCAGCGCTATTGGTGTGAAGTGTCGCAAACACTAAGTGCCCGGTTTCGGCGATCGTAATGGCCGCCGAAATGGTCTCAAGGTCACGCATCTCCCCAATCAGTACGACATCTGGGTCTTGGCGTAAGCTCGACCGAAGTGCAGCTGAAAAACTATAGGTATCGTAGTGGACTTCACGTTGCACGACGACTGATTTTTTAGATTTATGCGTAAACTCGATAGGATCTTCAATGGTAATAATATGCTGGGCACGCTCAGTGTTGATTTTATCCACCAATGCTGCCAGGGTAGTTGATTTACCTGACCCCGTCGGGCCTGTCACTAAAACGAGGCCACGAGGATAGTTAGCAAAATTATTCACGACACTCGGCATACCAAGTTCAGTCACGCTCTTTATTTCGTTAGGGATAAGACGAAGTGCAGCTGCTAAATTACCCCGTTCATGAAAGGCATTCACTCGGAAGCGACCCAAATCACCAAAGGCAAAGCTGAAGTCAAATTCTTTATCTTTCATGAGGATTTGTTGCTGATCTTGATCAAGAATGGCAAAAATTAAGCGTTCAACTTGTTCTTCAATCAGCGCATCATAGCCACTGACAGGTACCAAGGCGCCATCTACACGAAGCATAGGCGGTAAACCTACTTGCAAGTGAAGGTCTGAAGCACGCTTCCTTACGACTTCCTCAAGTAGAATTTCGATTCTTAGTTCTGAATTTTGCATGCCTACCCTCTTTTTCCTCTGTTATATACTCGCCGTTACCCGATTAACTTCATCAAGTGTAGTTAAACCTTGAAGTGCCTTGAGATAACCGTCTTCACGCATAGTGATCATTCCTTGCTGAACAGCCACTTCTTGGATTTGCGCACTGGTAGCGCGCTGCGTAATGAGGCTCTGTATCTCTGGTGTAATATCCATCACCTCAAAGAGGCCAATACGACCCACATACCCTCCGGGGGTGAGCGGCGAGTCCTTCCCCTTTACTAAAGTATAAGCGTTTTGACCCGCTAACGGCAAGTCTTTATACCCTAAATCTTCAGAAACTTTGGCTACTTCTGCTTTTGTTTTCGGTAGGAGATGCCCTACATTCTCTTTTATCATCTTCGTTTCAAGTTCGCTGGACTGATACACATCACGCTCTTCCGCTACTCGGCGTACTAATCGCTGGCCAATAACAGTATTAACGGTTGAAGCAATCAAGAAAGGCTCTACCCCCATATCAAGCAATCGCGGCAACACTCCAGCTGCAGAATTAGTATGAAGCGTACTAAATACCAAGTGACCAGTTAATGCCGCTTGCACGGCAAGATTGGCAGTCTCGGCGTCGCGAATCTCCCCCACCATTACTATGTCAGGGTCCTGACGTAAAATTGAGCGCAGCCCCGTTGCAAAGGTGAGGCCTACTTCTGGGTTCACTTGAATTTGATTCACCCCAGGCATTTTATATTCAACTGGGTCCTCTAGGGTGACAATATTTACGGTGTCATCTTTAATCTCCTGAATCAGTCCATATAACGAGGTGGATTTACCTGATCCAGTCGGCCCAGAGTTAAGAACCATGCCATTTGGCTGACGAATTCCCTTACGGATTGTTCGTAGTGCTCGGCCAGCATAACCCATGTCTTCGATTTTAAAACTCGTACCACTTTTATCGAGTAAACGAATAACTACTTGCTCGCCCCAAACTACCGGACTTATAGCGATACGTAGGTCAATTTCCTTCCCAGCGACTTTTACGTTGAACTGCCCATCTTGCGGTATGCGGTGTTCATCAATCTTAAGGTTACTTAAGATCTTAATACGTGACACTAAAGCTGGTTCGATGCTTTTCGGTAGTTGCATAATTTCTCGGAGCACCCCGTCAATACGGCAACGAATCTTTAAACTGTTCTCAAGTGGCTCAATATGGATATCTGACGCTCTATTGCGAGCGGCAAATTCCAAAATCTTGCTCAAAGCTCGACTAATAGGTGAATCTTGAACAATGGTTTTAATGTCGCCACCTTCAGCCTCACGCCTTTGCGCCTCCTGCTGCTGTACTGCTGTAACCGCCGCATCAACACTAGAGAAGTCGGTTTTATACTGCGCCAGCGCAGAACGTATGCTAGCATCTGAAGCCATATAGACTTTTAGCGGCCGGCCTATTTTACTAGCAAGATAATCAACCGCCTGAACATTATTGGTATCGATCATGGCGATAGCGAGGCGATTCTGCACCTCTCCAATAGGTACCGCCATGAAACGTTCAGCGATATCATATGGCAGAAGCTCTAGAATTTTTGGGTCAACTTGTACATTCTGCAAATTGACATATTGCGCCCCAGAAGCTCGTGCAATGAGCCGTGTTAGCTCTTCATCACTTACTATTTTTTCGTCTGATAGTAGTGTTAGTAAGGGGATGCTATCCTTCTTGGCTCGTTTCTCATATTCTTTCAACGATTCAGCAGTAATAAACCCCTCTTCAATGAGCAGTGTCTTGAGTTTCTCCTGTAAGTCACTGGTTAAAAGCGCCAAAATCGCCTCCAATTACCTACTAAACGGTTGCTGATTGGATGAATCACCAATATTAATCTCTACTGTAGGATTAATAGCTCTTTCGTTGAAAGTGCGTGCATCGGGCTGCTCAACATTAGTACTTATAGGCTCAGCCGTCGGGACCTGCACTGATTGCTGCTGGGGGTCACCAATAATAGCCCTTCCAATGAAATACGCTGCCATAGCACTAATTGCCACAATAAGAACGATGATTGCTATATCTTGCTTCCTCATGGTGCTACCGTTTTCTCTTCCAATTCTACCGTTTTAGCTGGTTGATAATACGTTACTGCCTGAACCGTTGCCGTTAGATTATTATCATTACCTTCGATTCCTGCAGAAATGACACGGATAGGCCGAATCGACCGCTCTAGGGAGCGAAAAGCGTCACGGATTTGATTATAGTTACCACTTACCGTAAACCGGAAAGGAATTTCAACCGGTCCTTCGACCCCTACTTCACTCGCATCTTGTACAGCACTACCTTCATCAAAACTAGCGTCGACAGTTAGGCTGTCAATTTGCTGTACATTTCCCGCCAGAAGCACAGACTGGAGTGAAGTACCGAGATTAAGGGTATCAAGCGTTGGCGGTAAGGCATCCAATACTACCTGTAAGTTGGAATCGTCTCCTTGCGCACGTGCAGCCTCTAGATTTTCATTTGCTAGTAAGGCGTTTACCCCTTCCTTGAGTTGGTCAACCGATTCAAGGTTCTCACTAAGTATACGATCAGTCGTACGCTTTTCGTTAATAACCTTCTCGTTGAAGAAGCCTTGCTGAATCATAAACTGAGCAGCAACAATAGCAAAGGCGACAATCACTGAAGCCCCAGCGACCCACGCAAACATACTACGATTCGCTTTCTCGATCTGTTGACGCTTTCGAAGGGCAGTTGCTTGTTTTGACTCTACCATATCTATTCACCCCCCTCGCTTGGAACATTGTCACTAAATACCTGCCGTGGAACCTGTTGAGCAGACTGCGTGGTGTTTCTATTCGGAACGGTCACACGGGTTTCTGTGCTATTGCGATCAAAAGCAGCTTCATTCATTTCAAGTGTTGCTCGGAATGTCACAACACGGTTACCACTAGCATCCTCACTAAGGCCCGCTTCATCTATGATGATGTTTTGGATCAAGGGTTCTTGTTGTTGTTCTTCAGAGCCAAAGGGAGTGTATTGTAATTGTGCATTTTGTAGTGTGTTTTCAAATACAGTGACAGCGCGGTAATCACGAGCATTGGCAACAATAGTGACAGTGTTGGTTTCTTCTTCAATATTTAACTGTGAAATACTGACTTGATTGGGTGCGGCTGGGTTAAGCACTGGTAAGTAGCCAAAGAGTCTTGAGTATACCATTTTACCATCATGTAACCCCGAAAGAGCGGCAAGCTGATTCTGAATAGTAAGATAGCTGTCTATATCCTCAACTTGAGATAGTTCTTCGGATTTGCTTTTTATTTGACCATCGAGTACAGCGCCAATCGCAAGTTGTCCACCGTATACATAAAGCGCAATGAGGACGACGACAGCAGCTGCCCCAAGGCTAACAAAGATCATAAGTGCAATAATTTGCCGTCGCAATCGCTGTGCTCGAACAAATTCTCGCTTTACATCAGGTAAAAGATTTAGTTCAATCATGATACCTTCTCCCGTTCCGCAAGCCCGACAACCACACTAAACTGCGTTGCTACTGCGCGTAATCGCTCTTGATCAGCTGGCGCTACTTTTACCTTTTGCCAAGGGTTGGCAATACTCCCTGCAACACCAGTTTTAGAGGTGGCATATTCAACAAAGGATGGAATGGCTGCGCCATAGCCTGAAAGAAGCATACCACCAACGGGAATGTCAGGATACTTTGTCTGAAAGAACTTTACAGACTTGACCACTTCACTCATGAATTGATCAAGGGTACCCTCTAGTGCTCGTACTACTTGCCCCTCAAGCCTATCTGGAGCGAGACCAAACTTGAGAATAAACTGATGTGCTTGATTCTCTTGAACATTGAGATTCTGTGCTGCCACTTTTATAAGCGATTGCAACCCGGTTGGAATAGATCGAATAAGCCGAGGTGAGTTATTGTAGGTCACCACGATATCAGTTGAGGTATCGCCCACATCAACTATCAAACGTGCATCAGTGAGGTTTGGCGGTAGTAACGAGCGAACCAAGGCAATTGGATCCGGTTCGGCAACCACGACATTAAAGCCAAGGCCCTCTATGAGATCGAGGCGTGTTTCTATATATGAATTCGCCACACTCGCGAGCAGTACTTCAGTTTTCTGTGGATCATGTAGTGATTGCCCTAGTACTGCCCAGTCTACTTTCGCTTCGTCGATTGACATCGGTATGTATTGCTCAGCCTGGTATTTAATTGTGCCTTTCAGTTCTTGCTCTGACATATTCGGAACATCCACCACTGTCGCAAAGGATTTATTTGATGGAATACCAATCACGACATCTTTCGTTTTGATGCCACTTTGGCCGACAGCAGTCATGATTACCTCGCCCAATTTTTGTTGCGCTTGCGGTGAGTCACTAGTGCTTGTTTTTATATCTATCGGGGCATGACCATATTTTTCGAGTGTCCAGGTATCGTTATTGCCGCGCGAAAGCTGCACGACTCTGATCGCCGTGGTTCCAATATCGAGTGCAAAATAGTCGCCCACCGGTTTTAGTAATGCCATATTACCCCTTATTATACATAAGCATGATACTGAATGACAAGCTTATTTTGTTTGATTTCCTATTTTCATTAAAAACGTGGTGGCAATTCTACTTGGTATACAGTTTGAGCTCGATCGCGCCCGAGCGCACTTTCATACGCAGACAGAATCGCGTCTGGTCGCAAGTTAAAGAGCTCGGCTGGCGTATCACGAGTTTCAGGCGAATCGGAGCCATGTGTCCGACGGAGGCTGATCTCTTTGGTGGCCACCGGTCCATTTACTACTAATTGACGATTGCAAACATCAATAGTTAATTCGGCTCGCTGATTACAGGTGTACAAAGTATCTTTGCTAATGAGCCAGGCATCTATACGCTCCACTTCAGGGGCAATCGAAATACTACCTTCGGCAATAATTATGACTCGCGGAATTTCCTCTAGATTAGCGTAGCCGTCTTCGTATGCGATGGAGTTGTTTATAACAACATTATTGGCATGTACAACAATGTCTTTACCTTTAGCAATAGCACCACCCGCTTCTACTGTGACATTACCATTTGAAAAGTACTCGCCTTCGGCATTATTCAAATTCAATGATTGGCCTGGCCCTTGCCCACCACTACCTCCATAAATCCCGGCATAATCAGGGAGAAAACCAGGATTCGTCGTATAACCACCATAAGCAGGCGTATTTGCGAAAGTCAGATGATTCAAGTTACGAGCTATCGCTTCAGATTGCGGCTTACCTCCTGCCAACCCAGCACCAGAGGCAATGCCACTAATACTTCCTGTTGCGAAGGCACCATATTCAGCCCAACTGCCATAGGTTGTTCCTTCGATGGTACTTGTGCCAGTAGTAATATTTGCCGGCTCACTTTCTGCTTCGTCATCACTAAACTGGCGTCCAGCCCACATATCGCCCCCATGAACTTGCAGCTTTGGCTTTTTGACCACCATAATACAGGCCGGTTGGCTGTGCCCCCAACTAGGGTTAGTGGCTTCGGTTGGGGTACTTACCGAAAGTACAAAGCAAATTCGAGAGCCAATCGGGGTGTCTCCAGTGTCATGAGTGTACCGATTAAGTTCAGTACTCCCTACGCTAAAGACTGAACCATTTCCGTCACTAACAACTTGACAGTTCCCTACACCGGGTCGTGTCGAATGAGTTGCACAAGCATCATTATCATTGTTACCATTCCTATCCGTCCATGAGCTATCTGGCGCGTCTGGCGCTACTTCAAAACGGATTAGCTGCCATATGGTACCTCGACTTTGTGTAGGGCCAGCATTCTCGACCCGCGGATCGACAGTTGTTCCCGTCGAACCTTGCTCTACACTTGTCCCGAGATTGCCCCCTACCGATACATGCGGTGTCAGTTCATAATCATAAGGAACATTCACGCAAAGGCGCGTTCCTTCGAGCTGACTACCGCTATTGTATGCACGGGGCTGCGCATAAGCACGGCTACACCACTGCTGGCCAGCCGCTGTTGCCGGAATAATACCTGTGTTATCTGTGATATTACGTACCGTTTGCTCATTTTGCGTACCATTACCACCTGTCGCTTCGTCTGCTCGTCCATTGCTATTGCCAGGATAAGTATAGCTTCGCCATGTGGTAATATCTCGGTCTAGCGCATTGGGCCCTTGGTTCACGATATTGTGGTTGAATATGTACCGTTCCCCCGGCCGCGCATTGTTAACCGTCGCACCTAAGCTTCCACCTGTGGGATTACCGTTGGCATCTGCTCTTTGAATAAACGAATTATCCCGTACTGACCATCGCTCTACCTCTGGCAATCCAGTCGCCCCATCGCCAATAGGGTTTGCACACCGACGTATTAAACGATAGACAATTCGGCCACTATCATCACGGAAAGTAATGCCTGGTTCACTGCGCCAGTCCCGGTAAAAAGCAGCATCGTTACTATTTGGCTGGTAATAGCTATTTATCCATCCCGAGACGTTCCCTGTCCATGAAATACGACCTTTATTTTGACGATCCTGCATACGTAACCGAAGTTCATTCCAGTCACCGCTGGAAACATTTCGCCTTGCCTCGTTGGCTTGGCGACCGAGCATAGTATTTACAATAAACGAAGCACCCGTGCGCCGCTGGCTATTGCCACTATTGTAGGCAGCCTGCAGATGATCCATAAGTTCATTTACTGTATCGATTCGATTGGGAATTGCTTGCCCATTCGCGCCAGCAGATGGCGGCAATACTTCTCTACCTGAATCTTCAAACCGGTTTGTGAAGTACCCACGCCAGGTGGTTCGACCGTAAATTGTCCCGGAATAAGGCGCAGCTTCTGCAACAGACGCGCCAAAAGATACCACCATAAGCGCAATTAAAAACGCAATGACACCACGACGTGCTCTTTTTTGAATCATTGTTCAGCCCTCAGTTGGTTTGCCCGCGATTCGTAATACGCCCTGTCTTGCTCGGCCATAGGATTACTCATATCAATTTGTTGGGCAGCACGAGCATAATAATCGGCCGCCTTAGCTTTGTCGCCTTTAGCTTCATATATTTGTGCAATAAGCGCGTTGATCATACCGGTAGAATTGACCTTTTCTGCCTCAAGCGCCGTCTCGAGCGCCTCATCATATCGTTCTTCATTAAAGAATGCCGTGGCTTTGTCGGCGAGTAGTTGAGCGCGCTCCGCAGCATCATTCGTGTTCTCTATGGCTTGGTTATAGATGGCGATTCCTTCGTCGAAATTACCTTGCCCAATTGCTTGATCGGCATCACCTGCAACATTAGCGAGCTCTTCCTCGCGGGTGAAATCGTCTTCTGGCGGCGCCTGACGAAGCTGCGACAGCAGCAAGATTATTGCCACCACAATAGCAATAACAATTGCCAAAATAGCAACACCTATAATAATGAACCGCCTCTGCCGTTTTTGCTTTTTTTGCTCTTTCTTCTTGGATTTTTTAGCCATATAATTTCTCTGCCACTCCCTTATATAAGCATAAAGGTTTTTGCCAAAAACATCAACTAAAAACACACCATCACATCGTAGATCGGCAACTCGTTCAGTATTTACTGATTTGCACCCGTTCTCTTCTCTGTTATAATCGAGTATATGAGTTCTCTTCAGATCGGAATTGTTGGCCTACCAAATGTAGGCAAGTCTACCTTGTTCAATGCGCTCACTAATAACAACATTTTGGCGGCTAATTATCCATTTGCTACAATCGAACCCAATACTGGTATTGTACCTGTGCCCGATGAACGGCTGGAAAAGCTTAAAGAGATGTATCACAGCAGTAAAGTTATTCCAGCAACAGTAACGTTTACAGATATTGCCGGGCTAGTACGGGGTGCAAGCAAAGGCGAAGGCCTGGGCAACCAATTTCTTTCGCACATTCGTGAAGTAGATGCGGTATGCCAGGTGGTGCGTGCTTTTCATAACGATGACATTATTCATGTACATGATCGTATCCATCCTCAAGAAGACATTGAGATTGTGAACACAGAACTTATTCTAGCTGATATCCAATCACTCGAGAAAAAAATCGCTAGTTTACAAAAACAAGCCAAGGCTGATCCTAAAATTCGCAGCACTGTGGCTGAACTTGAAAAGGCCCTTGCTTATTTAAATGAAGGTAAGCTCATAAGTAGTACCGATGTTGATTCAGAGGCTTTACAAGGGCTATCGCTATTAACCGCTAAACCGTTTATTTATGTGTTCAATGTTGATGAGCAGGATCTTAACGATGAGTCCCGAAAGGCCGAGCTCGCTGCCCTGGTCGCCCCAGCCAAAGCTTTGTTTTTAAATGCGCAGCTCGAACACGAACTACAATCTCTCGAGCGTGCTGAGGCAAAAGAATTACTCGAGAGCTATGGCCAAGCGGAACCAGGACTTTTTCAACTTATTGAAATCGCCTACCATACGCTTGGCCTCCAAAGCTACTTAACCGCCGGGCCAAAGGAAGTACGCGCCTGGACTATTAAAAAGGGCTCCACTGCTCCACAAGCCGCTGGGGTTATTCATACTGATTTCGAAAAAGGCTTCATTGCTGCACAAGTCGTGAATTACGACGATCTTATCGCTGCCGGCTCTGAACAAGCTGCCAAAGCAGCCGGTAAAATGCGCACTGAGGGGAGAGACTACATTATGCAGCCTGGTGATGTCGTAGAGTTTAGATTTAACGTATAAGCGCTGTCGTTGCATTCCTTTTGTCACTCGCTTACAATTAATTTCGTATGCAACAGTCAAGTACCTCCCTTTTTACCCACTACCATTATGATAGCGATGGGTTTTTCCCTCAATTAGCGCTGCGCTCGACCGATGATGTTGAACATATGCCAATACAAGGGCAAACATGCACTTTCGAATTTCATACTTCTGAGCGATTTTGTACCGGTTGGCACGACCTTGCAACTGGTGAATCGCATCCTTGCCCTGATAATGCTGTCGTTACTGGGCAGTATCATGAATGTCGCCACTGCCAACAGAAAACCGGCTTTAACCCAGCATTTTATCATGCTGCCTCTATCTCTCAGCAACAACAAGCGCGTAACCAGCTTCCTCATACGCTTTACCTTGCGCATTTTGGACCGAATGTGATTAAGGTCGGTATTACTTGGGAAGGCCGAGGTATTCGCCGTTTACTTGATCAAGGTGCACGCAGCTGCTTGATTCTTGGTACCTTTCCTAATGCCGATATCGCTCGTCAATATGAAGCAAAAATTGCTAAACTACCCGGCATCGCCGAAACCATACAAATACGACAAAAAAGGCAACTCCTCAGCACCCTTTACGATTCCGAGAAAGGTAAGCTTGAACTTATGGCTACACGTGATACCATTGCACAATCACTTGGTTTTACACCTGACAATAATGCCCCAAGGTATCTTGACCCCTATTATCTGGGTTCACACCAGCTTCAGCCATATCGCCTCGTTGACCTACACGGCGAGACGAAAATATCCGGCCGTTTCCTTGGTATGGTTGGTAGTACGCTTATTGCCGAGCAAGATAATATGCAATATTTCCTAAATATAGGGAAACTCCGTGGCCACTTAGTTACTGTCCATCATGAAGAACAAGCCAATCAACACGCGCCGCAACAAGCGAGCTTGTTTTAATATCACCAGCAAACACCTTCTTCATCCACAAGCACTTACTGCGCCAAATACTCCTGTACCTGCCGCGCTACATCAGAGATTCCCCACCAGCTTCCACCGTAGGTCATCACTCCAAGTACATATCGTCCTTGAGGAGCATACACAATACCAATATCATGCAAATAACCAGCATAAAAACCGACTTTATTCGCGGCAGGATAGCCTGCGCCGGCAGGGATACCAGATTTATAAATCTGTGTCTTAAGCGTATGTAGCAGCCGCTCACGGCTCGCGCCTTGCAACAACTCCCCTCGTTCAAGCTTCGCAAAGTAGAGTGACTCATCATTAGAGGTAGATTTCTTTTCATATCCGCTTAAATACGTATTGACGAGCCCTTGCTGATGCATCTGCTGCTCAATACGAGCCCAGCCACCCACCATATCTGCAAATGTCCACGAACATGGGTTTAGCGAATACTTCAACATCTCGTTCCAGCATGCCTCAAAGTCCATGCCATCACGGATATGCTGCCCAGGTTTAATGCGCCCTGCTTCCATTTCTTTCAATACCGAATAGGCGACGAATATTTTATATGTACTAGCTGTGAGATACTGCTGTGATCCATAGGCATTCGCACGGCGCTGCTTCCCATCGAGCTCAATTACCGTAATACTATAATCACCTTTTTGGCGCACCAGATCGAATAGTAACGCTTCTAAACCTGCATCGGTCGATGAATACTGCCGCTCATACACTGTTTGCGGCGATACAACCACCACTTCAGCCTCAACCGTAAAGTTCCGATCTAAAATTGCCTGCCGAACGCGCTCTAGTGTAGCATCAATATTTATTTCGCGGCCTTCACTACCGGGTTCACTCCCCTGCTCTTGGCCATCTAATAGCGCTGTTCGATTGGGGTCTGGAGCAATATAAAAATCTCCGTTGATTTTTTCAATCCAGGCGCGTATCCGTTCGTCGTTAACCCCTACTTGCAGCTGCTTGGTTTTTTCGTCTTCTGTAAATTCCAGCCAAGTTATTACCTCTTCTCGCGACGCTTCGTATTCTTTATCCGCTGCTTCTACCTTTAGGGCTTGCATGGAATCCTTTAGGTTTTGAAACAAACGTTCTACCTCAGCTGATTCACGATGTGGTTTTACTACTTCATAGGGCAGTTCAATGATTGTTTGCCTTGTGGCAAGTTGCAGGTTGGTAAGCGACGTAATAATTACTTTTTCATCGCATTTTCGGCCCTCACTCCCTGATGCCAGCTCTAATTCTCCTTCATTTACGTTAATTGTCGCACTCACCGGATTTTTGTTACATTTTGGAATTACTTCACTCTTCACAAATTGCTCAACTTGTTTGGATTGAGCCTGAAGTGATAGTTTAAAATTGCCATCAAACCAATGTTTGGCGAATAATGAAAAAGGAATGAAACGCTGCCATAGTTGATACTCCGTAGCCTTTTCGACCAACGATTTATACTGTGGAGTGAGGCCCATCGCATCGAATGGCGCTTCAACAATTGTTTCGCCACCTGCTTTCAGTTTAAAAGAAGTGCTGTTAACTTCCTGTAGCCGCATCGCTAACTCAGCTTGAGTAATGGCGCCGACTCGCTCACCTTGTACCTCTGTAAACGGCACCGCGCGATCCGAAGGATACAAAAGTTGTGCCACAACTATTACCAGGAGTAGCATAACTACTACAAATAGTGTCAGGCGCCAAGGCTGATGCAGAAAAGCATAAACATCATCATGCCAGTCATGATGCAGCCGTTTAGCATGGATATGCGCTTTCTTGGCTTTTTCGATAATTCGTTTGGATCGTTTTGGTTTTGGAGTCATGCTCTAACACTATTATAGCAAACTCAGAGAACTGTATATATGGTAATCGAGTGAAGAAACTGGCGGTATCTAGGTTTGGCGAAGCTTTAGTTTATAGAATCGTTCGCGATTTCCTTTGCTTCCACTCACTTCACTATCTGCTTTGTCTACCACGGTAAAAAACTGCTTTGCCCACGCTTCGAAATCTTTTAATACTGCGCGCCTCACGGTATCGTTTTTTATCACCCCTTTGTTTATCTGGTGCTTGCCAGCTTCGAACTGTGGTTTTACCATGGCAATAATTTCTGTGTTCGGCCCTGCTATATACCTGGCTATATGCGGCAAGACTTCACGGAGACTAATGAATGATACGTCAATAACAATAGTATCCGGCTGGGCGCCAAGTAAATTTTCTGCACCCCTACCCGCCGTAACCTCGCGAATGTCGGTTTTTTCATACAATTCTACACGTTCATCACGACGCAGTTTGGGATGCAATTGTTCGGTCCCTACATCGATGGCATAAACTCTGGTTGCCCCATGCTGTAAGGCATAATCTGTAAAACCTCCGGTGCTACTCCCAACATCAAGCACCACCTTATCCATGAAGTTGAGATCAAGTAGATCTGCCACGCTAGCAAGCTTTAATCCAGCGCGTGAAACATACTGCTCAGGCGCATCGAGAATAATTTTTTGATGCGGGGCAACTAAAAAGCCCGGCTTCGTTACCGTTTTGCCATCAACGGATACTTTGCCAAGCTTTATCCAGCTTTCTGCCTGCGAACGGCTCACCACCAAATGACGCTGTACAAGCGCGACATCAAGACGCATCCGCTCGCCACTCGCCATAATTATTCCTTCTTACGTTCTAGATATTCACCAGTGCGCGTATCTACTTTTACCACATCACCGGTTTTAATGAAAGCGGGAACCTTCACTACATACCCAGTCTCGAGGGTGGCGTCTTTGAGAACACTACTAGTGGTATCGCCCTTTACAACGTTCTCAGTGTAGGTAACTTCGAGGTAAAGATTTTTTGGTAGCTCAAGATTAATCACTTTGCCATCAAAAGACTGTAGCTGCACTTCGTCACCCTCTTTCAGGTACCAGGCTGCGTCATCTACTACTGTTTTATTTAGCTCGAATTGTTCAAAACTAGTGGGGTCCATGAAGAAGAAGGCGTCGCCATCTGTATACAAATATTGTACAGTTTTATTCACTACCTCAGCTGGTTCAATTTTATCGGCCCCTTTAAAAGTACGAGGCACGACAGAGCCGTCAATCAGGTTCTTTAGCTTCACATTGACAATACTCCCACCACGGCCCATCACTTTTTGCGCATAGTCGGTCACTTTATACGGCTTGCCATCAATCTGCACTACCGTTCCTTTTTTGAGATCTGTCGGAGAATACATGCCAAGACTCCTAGCTTGAAGCCACAAAAGGAATCAAGGCTAAATGTCGTGCTCGTTTCACGGCAACGCTCAGCTGGCGCTGCTGCTTTACGTTCAATCCTGTCTTTGCTGCTGGCTCAATTTGGCCATAGCTGTTAATGTATCGAAGGAGCGTTTTTACATCTTTGTAGTCAAAATAAACTGGAACATCCTTCTTAAAACGTCGTGGTTTCATTATTATCTCCTTTAAAATGGAATTTCACTTAAATCAATTGGTTTATCATCGATGTCTTCAATGACGACATCATTGTTCTTCTTGTTAGAGGGCTGGGAAGTGCCACTTGTAGCGCTGCTACCGTTATTGCCGCCGTCACCAGGACCGTCCAGAAAAGTCACGTCCTCAGCAATTACTTCTACCTTACTACGTTTCTGGCCATCTTGCTCCCAGGATCGGAACGAAAGGCGACCTTGCACCAAACAGCGTCGTCCCTTGCTAAGATACTGATTCACTAGCTCACCAAGCTTGTCCCATGCAGTGACATCAAAAAAGTCAGCGCCATCATCTTGCCCAAACTTACGGTCTACTGCTAGTGAAAAACTACAAACATTCTTACCGGTTGCTGTCGTACGCAGCTCTGGATCCCGCGTCAGGCGCCCCATAAGGATCACCTGATTAATACTTTTTGCCATCCCTTACTCCCCTCTTTTATAGTCTACTCTTGCTCTTTTTCGGACGCCTTTGCTTTAGCTTCGGCCATCTTTGCTTTTACTTTAGGGTCAACACTCACCAAAAGATAGCGCAATGCTTCATCGGTGATGTTAAGCGTATTGCTGATTTTAAGCGGTGCATCTGCAGGTAGCTTGAGCTCAAAATACACGTACACAGCAAAATCTTCTTTTTTAATGCTGTAGGCAAGCTTTTTCTTGCCCCAGTTATCTTCTTTCACGATTTCACCACCCGCTTTGGTAATGATATCACGCACCTTTTTCAGTGGTGCTTCCAAATCAATTTCAAGATCTGGATGCAGCAGAACAGTTAGTTCATACTCTTTCACTATAGTCCTCCTATGGATCCTACTATTCAAGTAAGAGCGATTTTCATCGCAGGTTAATAATATAGGTATATTTTACCATTTTAGCCTGGTGTCTGCAACCATTGTTCACTACTTCTGCTTGTGGCGGCGTCCACGGGTGTTAGATTGGTTAAATCCCTCCGGTGTGGTTTGAGGCGATGTGGTAGAAGTTCCCGAGCGACCTTGTAACGTATCACTACTAAGGTGCTTATCACCAAACTGCGTCACCCTTGCTCTATTTGAAACGACTGTCACAGGCAAAAACGGACTCGGCTCCTCAGAACTATCAATTAAACCTCTAGCTACTGCAATTCGAGCACTCACGATATGAGGCAGTTCATTCGTTTGGTCCTCTTTTGTAAATGGCTGCCGTCTCCCCTGTTCATCAATATAGTCGGTCGCATATGGCTCACGCACGAGCCTCCCTTCCTTATCTAAGCTCTCGCGTTCTTCGTATAAGATAGTTCCGTTTGGAATCTCCGCTAGAGTACCATCAGCTGTTTCGCTATACGCGATTCCGGTTTCAGGGTCCTCAGTAATGTGCGTGCTATTAATATTAAGGGCGTAAAAATCCTGCCTTTCACCTTCTGGCTTAGGTGGCATTTCGTGGCCCATCAACTTTTCGTTCATAGTTCATCCCCTTCTTTCTAATACCATAGCATAAAGAAACCGGGGAACGTATACACACCTATTCTGCCGCTGCTAATTCATCAACACTGCTAATGAGTACTTCGCGTGGCCGAGCACCGTCAGCTGGACCAATGATACCTTGCTCTTCCATAGTTTCAATTAACCTGGCGGCACGGGCATAGCCAACACGTAATCGGCGCTGCAGCAAGCTTGCGCTCGCCTTGCCACTTTGCACCACGACTTTCACAGCCTCTTGATACATATCGTCACCACCTTCACCCTCGAAGTCCATCACCACGCCGCCCTTACCATTTAGCTGGACAGGCTGCGCGATAATTTCATCATCGTACTGCGGTGCACGCTGTAAGCGCAAGTGATCGGTGATTTTCATAACTTCTTCGTCCATTACCCACGCACCTTGGATACGCTTGGGTTTGCTCATAGAGGGTGTCGACATGAGCATATCCCCTTGGCCAAGCAACTTTTCTGCCCCGCCTTGGTCTAAAATAGTTTGGCTATCCACCTGGCTTGCCACCGTAAAGGCAATTCGTGCTGGCACATTCGCTTTAATAAGCCCAGTAATCACATCGACGCTTGGGCGCTGCGTCGCAAGCACCAGGTGGATACCCACCGCACGCGCTTTTTGTGCCAAGCGGACAATCAATGCCTCAACATCCCGCTTCGCCAGCATCATGAGGTCGGCTAGCTCGTCAATGACAATCACGATATAGGGCATCGCCTCATTTTGCTTGCGCTGGTTGTAGCTTTTAATGTCACGCAGTTTTTCTTCTGCTAGCAGGCTATAGCGCTTCTCCATTTCGTTCACTGCCCATTTGAGAGCACTGATACACTTTTCAGGCTCAGTAATAATAGGCGTGAGAAGATGCGGGATGTCATCGTAAGGTGCCATCTCTACTTGCTTCGGGTCTACCAAAATCAATTTCATATCAGACGGGCTATTGCGATAGAGCAAACTCGTCAGCAACGTATTAATCATGACCGACTTACCAGAACCAGTTTGCCCAGCAATCAACAGGTGCGGCATCTTGTTGAGTTCACCTACTACTGAGTCACCTGCGATATCTTTCCCTATGGCAAAGCTTAACTGTTCTTTGCCATTCTTCCATTCTTTTGAATTCAAAACACCATACAACCGAACATCAGCAGCTTTTATGTTTGGTACTTCAATACCGACCGCGCGTTGGCCAGGAATAGGCGCCTCAATACGCAAACTTTGTGCCGCCAAATTAAGGGCTATATTTGTTTCTAGTGCCGTAATTCGTGTAAGCTTCACCCCGCTTGGTGGTTTTAAGGTGTACTGTGTCACCTTAGGGCCAATGTTTGCCCCCTCCATTTCGACATCAATATTAAATTCATTAAGAGTGTCTTTAATAGTTTGGGCATTGTGTTTTACATCACCAGCATCAGCTGGGGACTGCTTTTTCTCGAGCAGGTCAAGGCTTGGCGCTTGCCAATTAGGGTCGGTTGCCATGGTCAGCGCTGATTGATCTTCGCCAGCCTTCTCGGCTTTGCTGGATTGCGCTTTCAAACCTGCCAAGCGCGAGGGCTTTTTATCCTCTAGGTCGCCACCACCAGAGAGCGTTGGCACACCTTCGTTCAACTTCAGTTCTCCGATGGTCTTCTTCGGCGCTTCTACTTCTGCCGCCCGACGCATGGTTTCAATATTCTTTTCGTCTAAATCTTCTTGCTTAAAGATATTTACTAGGAAAGT
The DNA here is from genome assembly GCA_964599775.1 of uncultured Candidatus Saccharibacteria bacterium. GTDB lineage: Bacteria > Patescibacteriota > Saccharimonadia > Saccharimonadales > Saccharimonadaceae > CAZRGZ01. The sequence continues at coordinate 56,202 of CAZRGZ010000002.1, forward strand.
AAAAATGCTCTTTGGTGAAACACGTAACACAAACAGACTCGTAATAAAGATCAACAGGGCCAGGATGAAACCAGTAACTGTTGTATTTAGCATTGCCAACATACCTTGATCCACCAGCCAACCTACAAAACCACCACCACGACCCGCTTGTGCTGTGGCTGCAAAACTTTGTGGGTTTTCGACAAACAGGCCGAGAAACGCGGCCACCCACACAATCAAGAGCACCGTCGCAAATTGCATTACCCCTGGAATACGGTTTTCCTCAGCACGAAAGATCTGCACGGCAACAAAAACAAACACCACCGGGACGACATACGTTGCCCAGCCTATAGTGCTCATTGTGGCTGTAAAAATCCACTCCAAGATTGGCCCCCCAGCACCGAACATCGCCACAAGCAGCAGGGCAAATGCCAGCAGCACCACTGCCCCCACTTGTGGCCAAAAGCCGGTTGGCAGCGTGTGTTCTACCTGCTGCTTCTTTTTTGCCGCTCCCCTTTTACGTGTGGTTTTTCTTTTTTTCGCCATATAAATTTATTATACACTCTTGCTTATGCTATAAGTGTAGCAAAATTGACTATAAAATGCAAGTTTGTCAAGTTTTGCAAAGCGCGATAACTATAATTCACGCACATGTAGGTCTTTAGGAGCATTTTCGCCCTGAGGTGCCTTTGGTAGTGGCACTTTGGCTGGCTTTTGGCGCTGTTGCTGTTGCCTTTGCTGCTGGTTTTGGCCAGAGTTACCACCCCCACCACCAATTTCGTTAATGACCGGGATCACAATCGGGGTGCGGCGAGTTTGATCATACAAAATGTGGGTAATCTCATCTTTGAGCTCCTTCTTGAGCACATCGAGGTCAGGCTTACGGCCACCAAAACTACGGGCGACTTTTTGCTTGAGGTACTGGCGAATCATTCCCATTAACTCTTCACTATCACGTAGGTAAATAAAACCGCGTGAAATAATATCTGGGCTAGTGAGTAAGCGGCCATTTTGGCGGCTCACGGTAAGCACCACCACAAACATACCCTCGTTGCTCATGTGGATGCGGTCTTTGAGCACGATTTCGCTGACTTCGGCACCACTGTCGTCGTACATAATACCGCCAACTGGGATACGGCCGGCTTTTTTAGCTTGTGCATCGTGCGTCAGCTCAATCACATCACCAGAATCGCATACAAAAATGTTGTCGCGCGGGATGGCGGCTTCTTTTTCGGCGAGCTCGGCATTGTGCACCAACATGTGGAATTCACCATGAATTGGCAGGTAGAACTTCGGGTTGAGTGCCGTGATGAGCTTCACGTGATCGTCGTAGTAGCCATGCCCCGAAAGGTGTAGTGGGCCAACACCGGTCAGGTGGGTCTTGCCGTTTTGTAATACATCGCTGCCCTCGCGCATCAGGCCATCGACAGTACGTACAACATACTTTTCGTTACCAGGAATGGCATTCGAACTAAAGACAATAACATCGCTATGCTTAATTTTGATGTGTTTATGCGACCCCGTGGCCATACGGTTAAGCACCGCGTTAAACTCACCCTGGCTACCCGTACATACAATCGTTACTTTACCATCAGGCTGGCGAATGATGTCTTCCATTTTTACAATGACGTCTTTAGGGATTTTAATTACCCCCGCGCGTAAGGCTACTTCAAGGTTCTGAATCATGCTATAACCAGCAAAAGCGACTTTACGGCCGTGTTTCTGTGCCTCTTCAAGAATAAGCTGCATACGGTGAATTTGACTCGAAAAACAGCTAATAATCAGCCGGTTGTTTTGGTATTTATCCATCACTTCACCAAAACTGCGCTGAATGTCGTGTTCGCCATGCGTGTGAGTGCCTTCTGATTCACAGTTAGTAGATTCGTTCATCAGCATCAAAATGCCCTCTTTTGTTGCTACTTCGGTGAGTCGCTCGAGGTCAAATTTATGGCCATCCACCGGGTTTTCTTCAAACCGCCAGTCACCGGTGTGCACCAACACGCCAACAGGGGTACGAACAATAACAGCGGTAGAATCGGGAATCGAGTGATTTACCCGAACCAGTTCAATACTAAAGCTATCACCCAACTGCACCCGTTCGTGCGCTTCAGGGTTCAGGACGTTATATTGCGGCTTATAATCGGTGGTGGCTTCATCCATATTCTTTTCCACCATTCCCAGCGTAAATTTACTTCCATACACTGGCGCCGGAATACGATGAATAAGATGACGTGTCGCCCCAATGTGGTCAAGGTGGCCGTGAGTAAACACAATGCCGCGGATTTTATGCTTGTTTTCCTCAAGATAGGTAATATCTGGCACAATATAGTTAATGCCAGGATAGTCTGCCCCAGGGAAAAGAAAACCCATATCAATCACAATGATGTCGTTGTCGTATTCAATCGCCATCATGTTTTTACCAATACCCATTTCGCCCAAACCACCGATTGGCATTACGCGGAGTACGGGTCGACCCGGGGCGCTCTTCATCTTTTTCTGATCAGCCACGCTAAATTGCCGGCCATCATAGCCGTTATAGACCGATTTGTTGACCGGAATGTCAATCATATGTTGCGACGCACGTAAATTGACGTTTTCGCTCGTCCGGCGTGAGGCACGATGCACTTCGCCGCGACGTGTGCTCGTTTTAGAAAGCACTGTATTATTTTGTTGCTTTCTTTGGTTATTGTTTTGTTGCGGCCGGCGATTGATGTCATCCGCCGCAGGTTTTGCTAACCTTCGTTGTCCCATTGGTTATTATTTCCTTTCAGCTTTCTAGCTTTTTGACTATTATTGGGAGTCGAGAAAAATCATCCATTAATGTTTGACGCATGCTTCCGTTGTATAATGCAGCCGCTGGGTGAAACAGAGGTACTATGACAACTTTCGTATCGCCAAACTGAATGCGCTTGGGCTCGCCATGAATCTGACTAATCTTCATGCCTGGCAAAAAATACTCCATACTATGGCGTCCTAAAGTCACGATGACTTTTGGTTTAATCACGCCCAGCTGTCGAGTGAGAAACGGCCAAAATGCCTTTTTCTCCTCCGGCAGCGGATCGCGATTGCTGGGTGGACGATATTTTACGATGTTGGTAATGTACACGTCGCTGCGCTGTAGGTGAACTGACTCAAGCATCTCGTTCAAGAACTTACCTGCCGCACCGACAAAAGGCAAACCCTGTTCGTCTTCGTTCTTACCAGGGGCTTCACCGATGAAGACAATATCGGCATCCACATTACCATCACCCATCACCAGGTGCGTGGCCGACTTGGCCAGATCTGGGCAGATATTCTGCTCTTGAATATCTGCCGCAATCTGCTCAAGCTGGTCCTTTTTGGTAGAACTCGTCATGGAACTCTCTTTCCTAGCGAAACCTCCAGATTTTGGAGCGAAAAACCTGCAGCGAGAGAAGATGTGGCTACAGCTCCATCGACGAACGCTAAAGGTTTTACAGCCCAAAAGATGGGGGTTGCAGCTGAAAGTAGGGTTCTATAATGAGTTCTTAGTGCCATGAAAAAATGTATTCAAATCCTAATAAGAGAAGCTGTAATTGTTTTTATTATAGCAGTTGAGGAGGAGAGTTTCAACCATCGCCAGAACCTCGATGAAGTTGCAAGACTGGACTTTTATGTGTTGTTTGCTTCCTTCATGCTAAGGTTCAAGCGACCCTTGTCGTCAATCGCGGTGAGCTTCACCTTTACCGTGTCGCCTTCTTTTACAACATCGGTCACTTTTTCAACACGTTTGTCGGATAGTTCAGAAATATGCACGAGGCCATCGATATTTGGCATAATGTTCACGAAAGCGCCAAAGTCCATTACCTTTACTACTGTGCCCTCGTAGGTGGTGCCAACTTCTGGTTCTTCCACCAATGATTTTACCCAGTCCAATGCTTTTTTGATAGCGTCGCCGTCTGCCGAGGCAATAGTTACAAGCCCATTATCTTTAATGTCGATTTCAGCACCGGTTTCAGAGGTAATTTTATTAATCGTTTCACCACCTTTACCAATAATGGCGCCAATTTTGTCAGGGTCAATCATGAGCTTTTCGATTCGCGGTGCGTAAGGGCTTAATTCAGGACGTGGCGTAGCAATGGTGGTAAGCATATGTTTCAGGATATGCGCCCGCCCAATCTTTGCTTTCTCGAGTGCTTCAGCCATAAGTTCAGGTGAAATACCCTTTACTTTAATATCCATTTGCAAGGCAGTGATACCTTTTTCGGTACCAATCACCTTAAAGTCCATGTCTCCAGCAAAGTCCTCAATACCTTGAATGTCGCTGAGAATGATCGTTTTGCCATTACCATCCATCGCAAGACCCATTGCAATACCACTCACTGGCGCTTTTATTGGCACCCCGGCATCCATCATGCTCAAAATACTCGAGCAAACACTGGCCATACTCGTCGAGCCGTTTGAGCTCAGAATCTCCGATACGGTACGGATGGTGTATGGGAATTCCTCTTCACTCGGGATAACAGCACGCATACCCCGTTCAGCGAGTGCACCATGCCCCACTTCCCGGCGGCCAGGCGCACCAAGGCGGCGCACTTCACCAACCGTAAAGCCAGGCATGTTGTAATGGTGAATAAAGCGCTTCTCACGGTCTTCTTCCATGGTGTCTATCATCTGTGCATAGCTTAGGGGCGCGAGAGTAGTAACATTAAGTGCTTGGGTACTGCCGCGAGTAAAAATGCTCGAGCCGTGAGCACGTGGTAGAACCCCTACCTCGCTTGAAAGCGGGCGGATATCGTCGGGCATACGGCCATCTGGGCGCACACCATCTTCGAGGATGGCACGGCGCACTTCTTTTTCAATTACCGCCCGGAAGGCTTCGTGCCAAGCAAATTTTTCTTCGTGATCGGCATCTTCAGGAACGAGCTGAGCAAATACTTCGTCTTCGAGTACCTGGAGAGCCGCCTTTCGTTCGGCATGATTGCCCCGTACATTGGCACCGAGCCGATCTTGCACAAGCTCATAGATGGCATCGCGGCGGGATTCATCAGGGGTGAATAGCTCGTAGGGCTTTTCTTCTACACCCACCTTCTCGGCCAGCTCTTGCTGCAGGGCAATGACCGGTTGAATACTTTCATGCGCTAAACGAATTGCCTCAATCATGGTTGGCTCGTCCACTTCACTCGCGCCAGCTTCTACCATCATGATGGCATCGTGCGTTCCTGCTACTATTAGGTCAAGATCACTCTTTTCAATATCAGAACTTTTTGGTTGGGCAACCAGTTTACCATCAAGCATTCCGATGCGCGCTCCGGCAATCGGGCCGGCAAACGGTACCCCGGCCAGCATCATCGCGCTCGAAACCGCAATCATAGCCACCATATCTGGTTTTACCTCTGGGTCAAGGCTCACCACCATAGCTACACCTTGCAGCGCATTGCGGTAGCCCTTAGGGAAAAGCGGGCGGATTGGCCGGTCAATCAAGCGGCTGGTGAGAATCGCTTCTTCGCTCGGGCGGCCCTCACGCTTCATAAAGCGGCTGCCGCTAATTTTACCAGCTGCATACATTTTTTCTTCGTAGTCGATGCTCAGCGGGAAATAATCTAGATCGTGATTCACATCACCGCTAGTGACAATACCAAGCACCACCGTGTCGCCCATTTGCACTGTTACCGTTGCGCTGGCTTGAAATGCCAGTCGATTGGTTTCTAGAGTAATTTTTTGCCCAGCGAACTCACCTTCAACCCGTATTATATCTTTACCAAAAGGATTGATCGTTGCCATAAAAATACCTTACCTTCCTAAGTAGCGGCTAGGTAACGGGTGTTGGTCTCGCATCCTTATGGGATCAACATCCACCACCTAGTTTACGTCACGAGCTCGATTAGCTCGCTATGCTACTTTAAATATTAATTTACCTGCCTTACAAGCAACGAACTCCGAAAGTGCTACTTACGGAGTCCGAGCTTGGCGACGATGGCACGATATGCTTCAAAGTCTTTTCGAGCCAAGTAATCCAGCAAACGTCGACGCTTCCCTACCATTTGGATAAGTCCGCGACGAGCCATTTTGTCCTGCTTGTTTGCCTTCAAATGCTCGGTAATCTCTTTGATACGCTCTGTCAAAACTGCAACTTGTGCTTGGGGTGACCCCACATCAGTTTTGTGAAGCTGCACATCGGCAATCGCCTTTGTTTTCTTCTCAGCTGTGATCATACTCCTGTATTTTACCAGAGGAAATAAGTTTTTACAAGGTTGAACTATTGACCTGAGCCCCAAAACCCACCACCGAGGGTGGCACCCGGCGGGCAGCACCCAAAAATATTTTTACTTTTAGTAAAAAATTTTTAGGGGCAGACCAGGTGACAGGACCCTTGGGTGGGTTTTGGGGCTCAGGTTGACTTGTAAAAGTTGACTAATCAGCTATTTGGACCTATAAGTAATAAAGTCCTCACAGGAGACAACAGACCAAGAGAGGAGGTGGCCAGGCGTGGCCACCAGAATCGCAACCGTGAACATCGGCGCAACCCACATCCGAAGCACCTTCTGGCTCAATGACAAGATGGGCCTGAAGGTGGACGAGCCGACAACAAGGTATAAGCCGACGGTGGACCAAATCGTTCGCTTCGCGCTGGAGACTGGAGCAACCGCCCTGGCGGTCTGCGTAGCCGGCAACGTGGTCAACGGGACCGTCATTGGTGCCGGTAACCTCGGGAGCCTCGATCCTCAGTGGATCGGGGCTAACCTGCAGGACGACCTACACGAACGGCTCGGTTTCCCCGTGCAGGTGGTCAACGATGCCCACGCCGAAGCCATCGGCGAGGCATCGGCCCGCACTGAAGAAGGAACGCTTACTCCCATCACGTATATCGGGTGGGGGTCCGGCATCGGTGTCGCCACCACCAGTGGTGCGACCGAAGCAGGCCACATGATTCTCAGCGACAAGAGTCTTCTCGCCTGCGGGTGCGGTGGCCTTGGCTGCGCCGAAGCGCTCATCGGTGGGAACAACCTCGAAGCCCGCTTCGGGGTTCCGGTCGAGGAAATGTCTCCCATGCAGTGGGACCAAACCATCCCCGATCTCAGTCGGCTCATCCGTAACCTCATGGTTGCCTTCTTGGGCAATAGGCTTGTTGTCATCGGTGGCGGCGTCGCACTGCGGCAACTGGACGACGAGCGGCTGGCGTGGCTCAAGCAGCGCCTTCAGTGGATGCCCACGACGGTCCCGATGCCAGGGATCGAGCTGGCAAGACACGGAGACGACGCAGCCCTTTACGGTCTGTACGCGCTCGCTCTTCGCGGAGGGCTATAGAGCGCATTAGTGAGCGGTGGGGGGGGGGGGGGTGGGGGCCCCCCCCGCCACCCAATCGAAACAAAAAACTTAGATAGAATA
>CAZRGZ010000002.1:63537-111208 GCA_964599775.1 uncultured Candidatus Saccharibacteria bacterium
GGTTTCTTTGCGGTCTTTGGGGGGGGGTGGGGGCCGCCGGCCCCCCCCCCCCCCCCCGCTCCAGCGAAATTCAACTATACGTTAAGAACTGATATATCACTGGCCTGAGTGTTTTCGTCTAGCTTCATCGCTTGTTCAAGCGTAAATGCCCCCACTTTCGTTCGCCGTAACGCAGTGCAATAACCACCCACCTCCAATTGCTCTCCTAAGTCCTCTGCTAAAGTGCGAATATAAGTACCGCTTGAAACGTGCGTACGAATTTTAAGTTCTGGATACTCATACTCAAGTAACTCAATAGCATAAATGACCACTTTTCGTGTGGGCATTTCCACTGCTTTACCTTTGCGGGCTAGTTTATAGGCACGTTCACCATTAATTTTAATGGCTGAATATACGGGAGGGATTTGCTCGATTTCACCAATAAATCGCGCTATCACCTGCTCGATCTCTTCACGTGGCGGTTGGCGATTGCTCACCGGTGTTATCTCGCCCTCTATATCGCCCGTGGTGCTGGTTTCTCCTAAGCGGATAGTCGCTTCATAGACCTTATCGAGCTTACTAAATTCGCCTGCTCGTTTGGTGGCTTTCCCCACTACTAAAATGACAAGCCCGGTGGCAAACGGGTCGAGTGTACCCGTGTGACCTACTTTCACTTTTTTACCCGCCTGTTCACTCAACATGCGCCGTATTCGGGCAACCACACCAAAGCTACTCATATGTGCAGGTTTATCTACCAGTACTATACCATCCATATTTTATTGCTTTTAGGCCTATTGGCCTGGGATCTTAAACTGGCCAGGATCATTGGACTGCGGTTGCACTTGAGCGTTTGCAGGTGAGGCTATAGGAGGCAAAGTTGGCGCACCAGCATTTTGTTGCGGCTGAGGTGTAGGTTGATTTTGCATATTGGGCAATGGAGGTAAAGCCCCTGAAGCGTCCGGTGGCGGGGGTGGCGGAGGCAGTGGCATATCGGCCGGCTGTTGTGGTGGGGCAACAGGAGCTGGTTGTTGTTCATGCAGCGGTGGCAAAGACTGGGCTCCTACTGCTTCAAGTGGCTGATGTGCAGCGTTGAACGGTGCAGCACTCAGCGCCTGTTCTACCGCCTGGCGGGCATCCCCAATCTGCTGTTCGCTTGAAGCAGGTGCGGGTGGCTGCTGAGGCGCCTGAGCTGGCTGCCCACTAGGTGGCAAATTTGTCTCTGACGGGTTTTGAGAAAAGACGTCTACCGTCGGCGGCTCATATTGCGGAGCACCAGCAGCATAGGAGTTAAAAGGCGTCTGTGGTTCTGCAGGCTCCCCAAGTGTTGGTGTGTCATGGGTTAAGATGGTACGGTTACGGCTATCTTGTTCAGCTTTGCGCTTTTGCTTTGCTGCTTCTTCAGCTGTCGCATTGAGCGTTCCCCCCATAGAGGGTGGCTGCATTTCTTGGTCTCGCCATCCTTTCACCTGTATCGGCTGCCCAGCTGGTTGAGGCGCTGGCGGGAGTGTTGTCGCTGGTTGCGGTGGTGATGCGATACCAGCGGCGGCAGTATCAACATCTTGAGATGCAGCAGCAAGATCCTTTTTTAGATCTTCAACAGAGAGGCCGGGTGCGGTGGATTCCGGGGCGGTTGCTGCAGTAATTGCAGCATCAAGCTCCCTGTCTGCTTCTTCATCGGTTTTTTTAGGTGCTGGTGCCTCAGTCTTCTTTGGCCGAGGCTCAGCTTTTTTTTCATCATGGTCAATCTTTGTCTCACCAGCCTGACTCGGCGGTGGAGGCGGTGGCGAAGGGGGTGCGGGCTTTTCGACAGGTTTTTCGGCCTGTTTTGGTGGCTTTGGTGGTTTCTCTAGCTTTTTTGAAGCACCCTCATCTAGCTGAGTGGCGCCATCCTTATCTACGGGGGTACTTTGCTTTGGGATAGCTTGTGCTTCTTCGAGCTTTGAGGCGATCAACTGCTGATTTGCACCAGCTGCCATCAGCTGCGCTGCCATAGTCATCACTCGCGGTGTCGTGTGGGTGTTAGCAAAACGCTTTGTTGCAGCAACAATACCCGTCAACAGCGCCGTCGCAATTTGGGCATCGATAAGGCTGCTTTGGAGGGCCTCACTGAGGCTGACGAACATTTCGCTATAGCTACTTGCTGCTGTATCTTGCCAATCAATCGAACCAAGTGTGTTCTTTTCATCGTCGGTATTGATCGTCACTACTGTGGCGTCATGAAGAATACGCCCATGAGCAGTAATGGCGGCATCTAAGTCTTCTCGTTTATCTACTCCGACTGCAATAATGAGCTCGACATTGAAATCACCTTGACTAAACTGGAGGTCTTTCTCGCTAATAGTAGTTTTGTAGGGGGTAATAAAAATACGCACCACATCGTCTTCTACCTTATAGCGGAGACGGTCGGCTTTATCTTTATCAAGCGCAATAATAAAGTCACGCAAACTATCAACGGAATGTTCAAAGGTTTTATCTGGCTCCAAGAAAGCGATGGCCGGTGGAGTCGCTCCACTGTACACTGCTGTTGCATGCTTATCCATTTTATTAAGCATGAGTGTGAGCCCTAATGCGGCTGAAAGCTCATCTACCGAAGGGTTGCGGCTGACTGTGACCAAGATATTGGTTGAATTCTTAATTCGCTCTACAATCTGCTGCTTAGGGCTGCCTTCTTGTTCTTGGGTTGCCATTGCTTGTTCCTGTTTTTTATTTTTGGATCCAATTTTGTAATTACTGTAACATAACCTTTGCGTTGATGTCAATCAATGCAGGTATTGTTTGCTAAACCACCACTTTTTGCTCACCCCTCCCTCCATTCACCGAACAGACCGTTATACGCCAGGAATTTATATAGGCTCACGCCTATAAAATTCTTGGGCTGCACGACGTTTGAGTCTGTCCTTGTGAATGTGAGGGAGAGGCTTGTCAGTGGTGACAACAAGTTCTATCGCGGCCACTAGAATCAACGCGAGGTCAAGACCCGCACATTGTAGGGTTGGACGCGGTGAATTGAGATTCAGGTTTATCTGCCTTTCTCTTTACAAAACAGTAGTAATCCTCTATAATACTCTCTTGAATTACCTACCTACTATTTTTAATGGAGTAAAAGGAAGTAAAAGCGAATGCCAATTATCAAATCAGCCGTAAAACGAATGAAGCAGACCGCAACACGTCGTGCCCGTAATGTCGGTATTAAGCGTGATGTAAAAACTGCGGTAAAAGCTTTTCTTGCTCAACCAAGTGCCGACACACTGAGCAAGGCACAGAGTGAAATCGACAAGTCACTAAAGAAGGGCTTGATCAAAAAGAATACTGCAGCCCGCCGCAAGGCCAACCTGGCAAAAACTGCTAAGGAAGCAGGCGTAAAGCTTGCAACAAGCAGCAAAAAAACAACCGAGAAGAAAGCTCCCGTTAAAAAAACTGAAGCTAAAACAGCTGAGAAAAAGAGTCCTGCTAAGAAACCAGCGGCCAAGAAATCTACGGCGAAAAAAGACGAAAAATAATCTGTAAACACCTCCTACCGGAGGTGTTTTTCAATCCAAATCTGCTTCTAAGAAAGCAGATTACTACCTTTTCGCAATCTTCATGAGCGCGCTCTCAATTAACAACCATGGCTCCCCCGCCGAGCTCTTTATCTGATCGTCTAGCTTCGCCACTACTTTGGCAACGTACAAGATGTTTTGTTTGTTCGCCCGGTGAGCCAAACTCTGCAGCTTTTTTAAGGGATATGGGTGTGCACTAATATCTTTAGCAATTTGCTCGACTGCCCTTCCTTCGGCGTTCGCAACTACGGCCAATTGAAATATTTGACCAGCAAGAAGACCAAAAAATTTATACGGATCCTCTTTCGTGGCACAAATGGCCAGCAATTCCTTTACTTTCTCTTGGGAGCCAGCGAAAGCCGCATCCAACAGTGCAAATACATTAGCTTGCGGCGTCGTTTCTACCGTTTGGGTGATTTTTTCTACAGAGGTATCCCCCACGAGCAAAAGCTTTTCTAGCTCATGAGCAAGCTGCCACTGATCGGTACCCACACGCTCCACCAGCTCACGGGCAGCTGCTTTCTCTATAGTGTTATGTTGGCGTTTTGCTTCGTTTGTGAGCCAAGTGATAGCTTGGGCTTCGTTTAAGTCTTCGCATATTACCACCTCAGCTACTTTTTGTAATGCCTTAAACGTCTTCGTACGTTTATCGGGGTTGGCCTCTACAAGTACAAGATGGGTCTCGCTGGGTATGGCTTCAATCTGACGCGCGAGATACTCCCATACCTGTTTATTGCTCGCTAAATTTTTTATAACTACCACACGTTCAGTGGCAAATAGGCTCATACCGTGTAGTAGCTCGGGTAACTCATTTACATCTATTTCTGCACCATCACGCCGATCAATAGCATCCACAGGATAAACTTTCACGATACTACTTATCTTTTGCTGTATTTCATAACTATTCGGACCATAAATAAAAGTAATCATTATTTGACTTCTTTCTGGCAAACGGGGCAATAGTGAGTTCCGCGGCCTGCTAGTCTGGTTTTTTCTATAGTAGTGCCACAGCGTGGACAAGGCTGGCCTTCGCGGCGAAAAACGCGGGCAAAATCTATGTAGCTACCTTTCTTGCCCTCGGCATTGACATAATTTTTATCTGTTGAGCCGCCTTTTTCGAGCGCCATTTTCAGCACTTTTCGAAGCTCGTCAAAAAGTACGACTAGTTGGTCATCAGTAATATTTTTTACTCGTGTTGCAGGGTGAATCTTCGCGCTCCACAACGACTCATCGGCATAAATATTGCCCACACCGGCTATGACAGTTTGATCAAGCAAAGCGGCTTTTATAATTGTATTATTGCGGCGGCGAATACGTTCAATAAAGGTCTTACTCGTTGTATCGGCTTCGAGTGGCTCTGGACCCACCTTTTTCATAAAATCGATATTTGGCACTTCGATGGTTGGCATGAGACGCATCCAGCCAAACTTACGTTGATCATTAAAAAAGAGCTTACTACCATCGCTAAATTCCAGCGCCACGCGGGTGGTCTTATCGGGTAGTTCACCTATAAGGCTAGCGTTAGGATGCCCTGCACCAAATTTTTGCTCACGGCTGCGGTAGACTAGTTGGCCAGTCATTTTGAGGTGAATGACTAGGGTATAATGAGTGTTCAAATCAATCAACAATACCTTGGCACGGCGCCGCACCGCAGTTATTTTTGCACCAATAAGAAAATTTGCCACGTCCGCTGGGGTATTAGGAAAACCTTTAGGGAAATCGTGAGTTTCACCTTTAATTATCTTGTCAATTATCAACTTATCAAGACCACGGCGTACAGTTTCTACTTCAGGGAGTTCGGGCATGGTTCTATTATAACAGAGCTAAGCCATGTACAGCTTTTGCTTTAGTGCTCTTATCGTTTGGGGAGTGTCTTCAAATAGTATTGCCTGCATACCTACTTCACGGGCACCCGTGCAGTTACGTTCAATGTCATCTACCATAATACAAGCCTCTGGCTCTACGCCTAAACGTTCGGCGGTTCGTTCATACATGAGCCGATCGGGTTTCGTAATGCCCTCTTCACCAGAAAGTACCACAGCATCAAACACATCCTCAAGTAACTGAGCCCCAAAAAAGTCGTCTATCCAACCCCGTCCCATATTGCTGAGCATACCAATTTTGTAACTCGATTTTAGTTCCGCGCGGATAAAATCTAGTAACTCTTCGTTTAGGTGGTGATTCTCTAGAAAGTGCGACCGTACCTTTTCTACAGGGTCACCCGAAAGTCGGCTGACTCCTATAAAATAGCTGTCCTGATCGAGATAGCCGTGATCGCGCATCTGATTCATATTATAGAATTCATGGCTTTGCTCACGTGTAAATCGGTCATAATAGGATTGCTGTGCATCGATAGTCAGCACACCAAAACAGTCAAAAATGATCGCTTTCACCTTTTTCTTTGCCATTACTTGTGCCCTGTGTGGCCAAATCCACCTTCACCACGTAATGTTTCATCGAGCTCATCGGTTTCTTGCCACTGCACTCTCTCATACTGCGCAACGATCATTTGTGCAATACGCATCCCTGGCTCAACCGTAAAGGCTGATTCGCCATGATTTATTATTAAGGCGTGGATCTCGCCCCTGTAATCAGCGTCGATAGTCCCTACGCCGTTCGCTAAGGTAACCCCAAACTTCTTCGCCAAGCCACTTCGGCCACGTATCTGCGCTTCGAACCCTTCAGGCAGAGCAATGGCCACGCCGGTAGGTACTGCATAGCGTTCACCCGGTTCAAGTACCACTGCTTCGGGGATGTCTGCCACCAAGTCCATACCAGCAGCATGCTCGGTTTGGTACGCCGGCAATACAGCACTCTTTCGCACTTTTTTAATGGCTACGTTCATGAATTTCCTTTCGCGGCCGTCACATGTTCAGACTAATGAGAAGTTAGGATTTTTTCGTCTTTTTGTTTTGTTGATGCTGCTCACGAATATATGCACCAGCCATAAGAACCATGCCGCCAAAACCGCATGCCAGTGAGACCAAAGCGATAAACCACCCAACAAAAGGCAAGCTAGCGGCAAATACCAGTAACGCCAGGGCAACAATAAGGGCGACGAACTCGTATCCGGCAAATCGCCAGCCAGCTTTGTTAGCCAACCAAACGCCAAAGGAGTACGCTGCCATAATAAAGGCAACCGGGATAGCAATCAGCCATAACACTAGCAGGATAATAGCCAGCGGAATCCCAACGACGGTAAAGACGATTAAGAAAGCGATGATTGGTGTTACAATAAGCGTAATTAAGCCCAGACCAATCGAAAGCCATACTCGTTTCATCATGGTTTCTGCCCCACGGCGAGCGGCGCGTGGTACCAATGCTAACCAAACAATAGCTATAGGCAACAAGAACAAGAAAGCCATGGCTGCGCCTACCACCCAAGCAAAGGGCATATCTGGCGTGGCAGCTTCTTCTTCGTGCTCTGGTGGCATCTGGCGTTCAGTTGTCCCAGCGATAGTTGCACCTTCAGCTTTATTCACCTCATTGTAACTGGTGTAGGTGAGATTACCGCCCACGGCTGCTTTATCGCGTAGCTCGATGGTATCTACATTAGCCGTCACATTGCGTGCCACATTACCTAGTAGCGTCACCCGCTGAGCATTCGCCACAAGGTCACGGCCAATAGTACCACTGGTGCGGATCGTCTGTCCGGTTATGGTCGCATCTTGTGCGATTTTACCTTCCAGTGTTATCATTTGCCCTATTATCGTGGCACTTTTAGCTACTTCACCTTTTACAAAAATGTTTTGGCCAGCGACACGAACATCACCCTGCACCGTGCCGTCAACACGTACCTCTTGCCCAGCACACAGCACATCGCCTTCAATCGTTCCCCGTACTTCGACACTTTGCCCGGCACAGTATAGATCACCCTGCACGGTACCTTCAATAATGACGGTCTCGCCTGAGGTATAGTACGAAGCATTAACTGTTTCATTCGCCTTAAGCTGAACATCTGTTCCCGCTTGCATATTTGTGGTTGCCTGCACTGCACCACCGCCGAGCACGCCAATACCGACGACCATTGCCAGTGCGAGTAATATTTTTTTCATTTGCACTCCCCCTTTTATATTGTGCCTACTACCATGATAACGCTAATGCTAAGTGGATGCAAAATTTATTTGCATACAGATTGGATTATTTGAAATACTGGCCAAGTTCTTTGCCAAACATGTTACGAATACCACCACGCGGCTCCGACATATCGCCTTGCCAACGTGGGATAACATGCCAGTGTAAATGCGGCACAGTTTGGCCGCCGGCTGCACCATCGTTTATACCATCGTTAAATCCATCTGGCGGCCGATGATTCACAGCAGATAGGAGCTCGCGTGCGGTCGCTATTAGGCTTGCGGATTTTTCGCTGACAGAGTGCATTTTGTTATACACCTCGGTTAGGTCCAGCTGGCGTAGTTCACCTTTCATACGTGCGACGAATGGCGCCAAAGATGCAAGCTCTTTTTGTGTTAATTCTTCAAAATGTTGTACATGCCGTTTTGGAATAACCAGGGCATGCCCTGGGCGTACAGGGAATTGATCAAACAGCATTGCAAATTGGCCAGTTGCATCTTCTTGGTAAATTACCTCTGGTGTCGTGCGAAGTTTTGTACAGAAAACACATTCATCCATGACGCCTCCTTTTTAGATAAGCCCGAACAGTATCAGCGACTTCGGGCAGCGTTTGGCTGGCCGCTTCTTCGAGTGGCATCCAGGTATATCCACCATGTTCATGGCTGTGTAGTATTTCGCGCTGCAGCTCGACTTGTGTTTCGTAAACAACCAGTAAAAGACCGATGCCTTCAGCCACCTCTCGCTCAATACGATGAACGTGGAGTAATTGCCCAATATTAATATTATGCACCCCAGGAAGTTCTTCGGTCAGCTCCCTGGTGAGGGCTTGATGTGGTGTTTCGTCACCGTCAATTTTCCCACCCGGCATATCCCAAAACTGCAACCCTTTACGGTCATGCCACAAAAGCAGCACTTTTTCGTCTTTCACAATCAGCGCCTTGATTCCGACAAAAAACTTTTTCGATCCGCTCATTGGCTACATCGCGCCCCAATCGCTTCCAGTTGACACGTCGACTTTCAGTTTTACTGGCAGCGAATAAATATTTTCCATAGTTTCTTTTAGAATGCCGGCCACTTGTTCAGCGTTTTCTTTGGGGCACTCTACTAAAATACTATCGTGCACTTGCAGTAATTGCTCGCCTAAACCTTCCAGCTTTTCCTCTACCTTTAGCATAGCCATTTTCATAAGGTCGGCTTCGGTACCCTGAATTGGCATATTTATGGCTGCACGACGAGCGCTTTCACGCACCACAAAGTTACTACTGTTCAAATCTGGCGTGGGGCGACGGCGGCCAAAGATGGTCTGTACGTAGCCATCCTTTTTCGCCTGTTCGATAGTGTTGTTCATATAGTCAGCAATGGGCTTGCGGAGTTCAAAATATTTGTCTATAAAGGCCTTAGCCTCATCGCGCGTCATGCCGGTCGCTACACTAAGGCCATGGGCGCTCATACCATACAAAATGCCGAAATTAATTGCTTTGGCACTGCGACGCATCTCTTTGTCTAC
The DNA here is from genome assembly GCA_964599775.1 of uncultured Candidatus Saccharibacteria bacterium. Taxonomy (GTDB): domain Bacteria; phylum Patescibacteriota; class Saccharimonadia; order Saccharimonadales; family Saccharimonadaceae; genus CAZRGZ01. Next base: position 72,637 of record CAZRGZ010000002.1, read on the forward strand.
TTGTTCTACGGGCACACCAAGGACTTCGGCTGCTGTTTTGGTGTGAATGTCTTCATCCTTGTTAAAGCTTTCGATTAAGTCCTCATCCCCCGCCATCACTGCAGCCAAGCGTAGCTCAAACTGGCTGTAATCGGCACTGACAAATACATTGCCTGGCGCTGGAATAAAGGCAGAACGAATCGCCTGGCCAATTTCTGTCCGGGTAGGGATGTTTTGTAAATTTGGGTCATGCGAACTCAAACGTCCGGTTGCCGCTACATCGAGCGAGAAGGTGGTGTGCAATTTACCTTGCTCATCTACCAGTTTCGGCAAAGCGTCGATATAGGTGCTTTTCAGTTTGGTGTATTCGCGCCACTGGGTGACGAGATTGACTATTGGGTGCAGTCCTCGCAGTTTATCTAATTCACTGGCACCCGTGGAATAGCCAGTCTTGCCTTTTTTAATGCCCTGGGTGGGCAACCCGAGTACTTCGAACAAAATGCGCGCCAGTTGCTGCGGCGAACCGATTTTAAATTCCTCTCCAGCAAGCTCATAAATTTTTTGTTCAAACTCATGAATCCTTACCGCAAATTTCTCACTCATGTCACGCAAATATTCGCTATCCAGCAAGATACCGCGATTTTCTATGCGCGCCAGTAGCTGGATCATCGGAAATTCAATTTCTTTGGCAAGCTTTGTGAGTTCGGGGAGCTCGTTAAACTGTACTATTTGATCATCATACACGCGCCAAATCGACGCGCTCACCACTCCTGGCTGGTTCATATCAATCGTTTGTTCAAGCAAATCGCTTAAACTGCGCGAACGCTGCAGACTGTCAAGCAAAAAAGCGCCAATTTTGGTGTCATGCAGCACTTCACCAACATAGGTAATATTGTGGCTGTAGAGCGTTTTAAGCACTCCTTTAATATCGTGACCAATGAGTGGGCCGTGAGCAATAGCTGCAAGAATTTCCGGACTCATCACCACATATGGCCTACTTTCATCGCTTGATTCCATATCAGCAAATAGTGTTTGTTGCGCTGCACCAAAGGGATTGGTGCCATCCAAACTTACCACTGCTACTCGATCATCTTTATCGCTTACCCAGAGCGCCGTTTTTTGCTCGTTTAGGGCCACGACACGCGGTGCATCAGATTTAAGCACCAGTTGCGAAAACTCCACAAGCTCTGCTTCTGGTATGGCATTTTCCAGCACCCCTGCCACTTCAACTTCACGCGGCGACACGCTGCCCTCTACCTTCTTCAGCAAGTTATTGAACTCGAGTTTGCGCAGCATGGCAACAAATTCTGGCGTAACTCCATCGTCTAACTTGCTTTTTTCGAGGTCAATTTTTAGAGGAGCATCCACCATGAGGGTAGCTAACTTCTTACTCAAGTAAGCCATGGTTTTATCTTTTTCCAGCTTGGCCTTTAGCGCTGGCTTTAACTCATCTAAATGCTCGTACACATTATCTAGCGTGTCGTATTTTTTTATCAGTTCGAGCGCTGTCTTTTCGCCCACCCCAGCGACGCCGGGAATATTATCGGACGAGTCGCCTTTGAGCGCCTTCACATCCACCCACTGGTGCGCGCTGACGCCATACTTAGCCTCAAATGCCGCCACATCAAAATGCTCAATATGGCTCAGACCTTTTTTAAGCGTGTAAATATGCGTGTGATCATTCACCAACTGCAACACATCGAGGTCGCTGGTTACCAAGTAGCTTTCAATCCCCTGCTCGCCCGCTTGTTTGGCGAAAGCACCCATGAGGTCATCGGCTTCGTAATCATCTATTTCATATAGCGGCCACTCCAACGCCTCCAGCAAGTCATGCAAAATGGGAATTTGTTCGTAAAAGTCAGGAGGAGCCGGTTTGCGATTTGCTTTATATTGGGGGTAAATTTCCGTTCGCGACCGAATATTCGTTTTTGCCTTATCCCATGCCACGCACACGTAGTTTGGTTTCAGTTGCTTCACCACCTCAAGCGCCATGACCGCAAAACCGTACACACCCCCTGTGGGCGTGCCATCTTTTGTAGCCAGACTGGGCATGGCATAGTAGCCACGGTAAAACACTGATTTACCATCGATAATAACGAGGCGTTTGGTCATATCCTCTAGTATACCGTAGTTTCACTGAATCTTCACCTAAGGAGGCGGAACAGCTACTCTACTACAATAGACTGCCTGATGTATTCCACCAACCCTCTCAAAAACGGCACATCACTCCCCCAGGCATCATCAGCTTCATCTAGTGCTTCCAGCGCGAGTTGGCCTTCATGGGCGGCGAATTCTGAAACATAGGCATAGGCACCGGTATCTTCTACAATGCCGGCGGCAGTTTTGCGGTCAGCTTCAGTAACATCTGGGCGACCGAGGATGCTGAGTAATTGCTGCCTTTGCTCGTCGCTTGCATTATCTAACGCTCGTGCCATCAGTAAAGTCATTTTGCCTTCACGTAAATCATCGAGGTTGCTTTTCCCAGCTTGATCAGCCCGACCATACAACCCAATTATATCGTCGGTCAACTGAAAGTATAGCCCGAGATGCCTGGCATAGTTATATAGCCAATTATTTTCATCGAGACTTTTACCCGCCAGGGCAAAACCGAGCGCTAGCGGCGAAATAGTGGTGTAATAGGCTGTTTTCCAGGTGAGTACCTGCAGGACATCTGCCTCATCCACATAGTTTGCTACTTCATTCATAAGATCATTGATTTGCCCATGAGCAGTGGTAACCATAGCTTCGTTTATGAGGTTCATGGCGTATAGTTTGTTACTATCGTTCAGCGATAAACGGCCAATCTCAAGCAAAGCTAAATGCATACCAGCTTGAGCAATCGTCATAGCCTGACACTTGCCAAAATGTGCTGCATCGTATTTAAAACGATGCTGCTGGTGATATTGCTCGAGTGCCACCTGTACGGTGGGGCTTCCCCGCCGTATGCGGGATTGGTCAATAATATCATCAGTGGTGAGCCAATAAGCTTGCAACATTTCCATACAAGTAGCCGCTCGCACAGCCACGTGACTGTCATCGCCACCCGCCATAAAGTAGGCTTGCATAGCAAGCACGCCGCGTATACGCTTACCGCCACGTTCGAGTAAGCTAAGGTACTCCTTCATTATATCGCCAGAGTACTGGCCGTAGGTTTCCTCAGTTTGCTTCTGCAAGCGCCGGCTGACAAGGGCAATATCTTGATCAATAAGTTTTTTGTATTCGGTGTATTTTTGTGTGGCAATTTCGAGTGACATATTGCTATAGTAATATAAATCCGCCCAAGGAGCCATGAAAAGTTACTAGTTTGGCGGCGCAGACGGTTCAGATTCGTTAAAATTTTCAGCAATAATATCTACTGAGCCATCAGGGTGACGTTCGAGCGTGATTGTCCCTAAGAAGCGGTTAAATTGCTTAGGAGGATGCGCTTCGTTATCACGCACGCCGCTTGGTGTCACTCTTAAGTTCTCTGTAAGTGTCATTTTGCTCGTATCTATCCGCCTCATGGGGATAATAACTTGGAACTCACCTTCTTCATTCGCAAAATTCTGCGGCATAATCATATTTTCCGCCGGACCCCCTTTTGGAAAAGGATCACCTGGGACATTTTCCTTTCCTTCTATACGTGGCCAGCTGGCTTGAGGCGGGCCGTTTTCGAACTCGTTATCTGCACGTAAACTGTGCGACCATACGAGCTCAGTTTCATGCCCATCTTGCGTGGGCAATGCTTCTTCATGCTGCACTGCAAGTTCGGTTGGATCTGAATCAATAGTGACGCGAAGAGCGGGTACGTTTTGGCCTTCATACCTACGATGGTCACGACGCGGTTCAACCACTTCGACGTCTTTTATTCTTGTTGTGAATAGATCATCAACTCCTTCTATACTGTTGTAGGCCTCGAGCACTTTACGCTCATTGGGATCAAGTTCCTGTACTATACGCTGTTCTGGCTTATCTTGCATTTCCATGCCAACTATCCCAGCACCAATAGCTGTACCTATGGCCAACGATGCAGCTATCCCACGCTTTGACCATTTTCGTGGTTTTTTTCTTGTTTTTTTACTATTTCAAAATTTCCATTTTTGTTTTGTTCTGTCATAGTATGTAATTATATCACAAAGTGGACAAAAAGTCTACTTTTTACGAATATACTATCTAAACGAGTATTTCTCCTGTTTTCTGAAAATTGAGATTATGCTGTTCGATTTTCACCGCATTTTCTTCACGTTGCTTTGGACTATCGAGCTTCCAGCTAACTGGTGGTTGATAGTTGCGGTAAAACATCATGCTCTCCTGCATTTCGTGCAGGTACGCTTCCCCAAGAGTCTGCGCAGTTTTGCTAATGACGGGGGTATCTCTATGTGCCTTGATGAATTCAATCGCACTATGAATAGTTCGTATAACCACACCTTCGCGCTGCAACAATTTCCCCAACACACGCTCTTCAGATTTACGACGAGACATAAGGTTTTCAACGGCAATCTCTATAGCACCAACAATTCCAGGTCGCGATAACCCTTGTAAATCTACCCCAGCTACCGCTTGTATGCGCAGGTCGTCCGAGAAACGACCAGGCTGACGCTTTGTCTTTTCGTCAAAACGTGTCCCCAGCACCATATCGTACATTAATTTCGCCCGTTGCTCAGGATAGCCTAACCGAATAGCATGCTGATACAAAAGGCGTGCAGATAAAAGCTCGTCAAAACCTTCTGGATTATCACTTTCGCGGCCATTGCCGTACACAATATCGGTATATAAATCAGCAACTAAGGCATCGAGCCGATCAGCGGTACTCGCACCAATCACTTCCAACTGGCTTTGCAGGTCTTTAGCGTCTTCTTTAATATTAAACGCATTATGATAAAAGGCTCTTACGCCATACTCTGGTTGTTCCAAATTTCCAACAATTTGATTCACAGAACCAATTTTAGGATCACCATAAAGCGTATAAAGCGTGCAGAGCGCAGACGTCGCCAGATGTCGAGCAGCATGATAATAGGGATCATCGGCTGCATTGGGAATCATTGCTAATAACTCATCTACTTCCCGTGTTTCACGCGACATGTAATCTAGTGGGAGCAAGGGCTGCTCGCCATCAAGTAAACGCTCGCGAATAGCTGCACTTTGAGGTGTGTCATTATTCCACTGCATAACGCTATAAATATCCGGTAATTCTGCAATGATGAGCCCGTTTTTACTTTGGCGGTCATATTCAATCAACGGATCGTAGCATATAGTGCTGTTTTTTGTGCTAGGAACGAGGAGCTCTATTCTTTCCGACATACTTACCAACCTTCTCAAAAATTGGATAAAATAAAAAATTGTTGTTCACACAGAACACTTTTGCATCAGGAGTATATCTTCGCTATAATAACAGCGATGACACACATTTCACATGATCACCCACTTGTACTCACCTTCGTTGGTATGGCCGGTTCTGGCAAAAGTTCTTGTATTGACTACCTAAAAGAAAAAGGCTATCCGTCTGTTTATTTTGGTGGTATTACAGTAGAGGAAACCAAACGCCGTGGACTCGAGCTAAACGAACAAAACGAAAAAATGGTTCGCGAAGATTTACGCGCCACGGAAGGGCCAGATGTGATGGCAAAACGCATCGCCCAGCAAATTAAAAAGCTGGCCGAAGCTGGCCAAACGCGTATTATCGCTGATGGTTTATATAGTTGGACCGAATATAAGTATTTTAAAAAGCATTTTGGTAATAATGCAGTAGTCATTGCGGTAGCCGCCCCACGCGCATTGCGACACGAGCGGCTGACCCACCGTAAAGTGCGGCCTTTTACTCCTGAACAAGCTGCGCTACGTGACTACAACGAAATTGAAGGCATTGAAAAAGGCGGGCCTATTGCGAACGCTGACTACACCTTGGTCAACAATAAGGGCCTAACTTACCTTTACTCACAGCTTGAAGAAGTCTTGCAAGCTATTAATTTTTATAAGCATTAGCCAGATAAACGCATTTACTGCAAGTATTCGTGCAGTTTTTTCGCATCTTTGTGTTTCCGTAGCTTCGCTAAAGCCTTTGCTTCAATCTGGCGAATTCGCTCGCGAGTAACACTAAATTCCTGCCCGACCTCTTCGAGTGTGTGGTTCTTCCCATCGTCCAAGCCAAAGCGCATACGAACAATCTTTTGCTCGCGTTCGGTAAGGGTACCGAGTATAGCCTGCACCTGCTCCTTCAGTAGTTGGCTGGAGGCCGAATCTTCCGGCGTCTGTGTATCCTCATCCTCGATAAAATCAGCTAAAATCGAATCGTCACTTTCATCACCATCACGCCCCACACCTGCGTCTAGACTGGTGATATCTTGCTTGATTTTCATGACGTATTCAATCTTTTCTGGCTCCATGTCCAGCTCTTTACTCAGCTCGTCTATGGTCGGTTCGCGGTTCAGCTCTTGGGTCATACGACGCTGTGTACGGAGCAGTTTGTTGATAGTTTCTACCATATGCACCGGAATACGAATCGTTCGTGCTTGGTCGGCAATTGCCCGGGTAATAGCCTGACGAATCCACCAGGTAGCGTAGGTGCTAAATTTAAAGCCTTTATCGGGGTCGAACTTTTCTACCGCACGTAGTAACCCAGTGTTCCCTTCTTGAATAAGGTCCAAGAAATCTAGGCCACGGCCGCTGTATCGTTTAGCGATACTCACGACCAATCGCATATTGGCTTCGGCCATTTTATCTTTTGCCTTTTTGTCACCATTTACCACTTTTTGTGCTAACTCGAGCTCTTCTTCAGGGCTTAGCAAAGGAATTTTACCAATTTCACGTAAGTAAAGGCGAACTGAATCATCTGAGATATCGTCGAGATAACTCGTGCCGACCGCATGGAGCTCTTCAGCATCTACTTCCTCGTCGAGTTCGTCGGCAAGCGGGTCATCTACATGCGCAAGCGGGGAAACATCGTCATCGGTGGGGGGAGTAAAGCTATCCGCAGGGGGTAACTGATCTACGTCTTTTTTATCTTTTGCTGGCATGGGCTATCTCCTTTATAAGATTATTTAGTTCAATACGTAAGCGCTTGGCTTTATCGTCATCGTAGGCGTCTTCTGCCTGGCGTAAAGCAGTAATAAGCTCTTGCTTTTTTCTGTTGAGGTGTTCGGTTTGTACTTGTCGGACGAGCTTGGTTGCTTCCAGGAGACGGTCATCTGCGCTCCAGCTTTCATACCGTGCTTCCGCTTTCAATAGTAATATTTTGACATACGTTTCTATTTCTTGCAAGGGTATAGGGAGGGGATCTTCTATTTCTTGCAAAAGATTGGCCTGAAGATACTGCAATAACTTTTTCCGCTCTTCCCCAATCATTCCTTCTAATGACATCTTTTTTATTAAAGCTCGAGCTGGAATGTCTTTTAAAGCCAAAGCAAGCAAGTTGTCTTGCTGCACCGCATCATTTGCTATTGGTTCTTCTACTTTTTTTACGGGCTGTTTTAAGATACGAAGGTTTTTTTGCTCCGACATGTCTGACAATTTTGCTTCTAATGCAGTTAAAGAGGTGTCAATGTATTGCGTGACTCGTTTTAGGTAATGCTCGCGCTCTACCGGATCATTCAAGGCCCGAATCACCTGCACCGCCTGCGTACTGAATTGCCGCTTGCCATTTGCCGTTTTCAGGTCATACCGAGTGCTGTACTGTTCCAACACCCAGTCAACCACGGGCTGTGCTGCTTCGACTGCTTGCTGCCACAACAGTACATCCTTTTGTATCAGCTCATCCGGGTCCTTTGCCTCATCAGGTAGGGAAATAATACTCAGCTGCGCACCCACCGCTTGGGCTATAGGAATGGCTCGTTCAGTCGCTGCTAAGCCCGCTTTATCGGCATCGAAAGCGAGGCGAATATGTGCACTTAAACGGCTCAGCGCCTTTAGATGATGTTCGGTCAACGCCGTACCGGCCGTTGCTACCACCTGCTTCACGCCCGCTTGATGGCTACTCACGACATCCAAATTACCCTCAACAATAACCGCATAATCGTTTTGCCGAATCGCCTCTTTTGCCTGGTGCAGTCCAAAGATATGCCGGCCTTTGTCGTACAACAAGGTTTGGGGTGTATTTAGATATTTTGGCGCTTTGGGGTTATCGACGAGCAGGCGCGCGGTAAATCCCAGTACTTGCCCCTGGCCATCCATAAGCGGTACCATCATGCGTCCCCGAAACATATCGCTCAGGCCACCGTAACGCTGCGAGGTAAGGCCAGCATCAGTCAGCTCCTGTTTCGTGAAGCCCTTTTTTAAAAGAAAGGTACTCAGGGCATCACCGGTACTTGGCGCGTACCCAATGCGAAAATCCTGCACTACTTGCTTGTTCAAGCCACGTTTTTTAAAAACATACTCCAAGGCATGCTGATTTTTAAGCAATGAATGCTGATAATAGTTTGTGGCGAGCTCGAGCGCTTCATATAACCGCTTTTTCTTTTTGGCAATACCTCGATCGCTTTTCTGATATAAACTGAGATCAATTCCAGCTTTTCGCGCCAAGTGTTCAAGTGCCCCCCGAAAGTCCAGTCCTTCAACTTCCATCACAAAGCTGAAAACATCACCACCTTTATTGCTACTGAAATCATGCCATATATGTTTTTCCGGACTCACGAAAAAGCTCGGCGTTCGCTCTTGCGTAAAAGGGCTGAGGCCCTTAAAGTTTCGCCCCGCTCGCTTTAGCTGAACATATTCGCCAATCACGTCCTCGATATTAAGCCGACTCCGCACCTCTTCTTTGGCATCTTGCATGCCTTCATTGTAGCACAGAGGTGAGCACGGGTTAGAACAATATCCCCGGCTGGTCTGCTGGCTGCGGTACGCTATATGGGCGCGGCGTCGAGAATGAGAACGTTGTTCCTGTTAATTGCCCAAATTCATTATCCCCAGCTACGTAAAAGACACCATCAGAACCAAGCACTCCCGTAAAGTACCATTGGTCTAAATTGTTACGGTTTGCATATTGAGTGACCACCTTCTGTGCGGTGACACCGCTTGGCAATAAGAAGCGGCTGGCTGTGAGCTTGTTATTTGTATCACCCGTGCCCAGCTGGCCAGTATCGTTTCGCCCTGCACCGTACACTTGACCGTTCGAAGCCAAGATAAGCACATTTTCCTGGCCGGGCCAGAAGTCAACTGCCGTTAAACCTGATGGAAGCTGTACAGGTTGTAAAGAGGTATAAGCTCCACCACCCTGGCTTCCCCGCCCTAACTGCCCGTGAGTATTACGACCAGCCGCATACACTTGGCCGTCCGAAGCAAGAATGTATATGGAACCGCCAAATGAACCTGTCGCAGCCTCCATTTTCTTCACCCTGAGACCAGGAGGTAGGTTCATCTCCGTCGGTGTTGTTCGAATACTTGTGTCGCCAACTGCTAATTGCCCATGATTGTTATATCCAGTGGCGTATGGACGCCCATTTGTACCTACAAAATAGGAAGAGTAATAGCCACCTATAGTTGCATCAGTAAATTTTACGCCAGATGGCGTTACAACCGTCGTACATACACCGGCTGAACAATTCTTATGCGTATGTGTGGTACCTTCACCAATTTGCCCAAGCGCATTCATACCCGCACCATACATTTCCCTATTGCTGCCCAGTACGAATGATACGTTATTATCAGCACCATCGGCAAAATAAACTTTCGTAGCCGTCACACCAGATGGTAATCGAAAACGGCGATCCGCACGCGGTTCGTTTAGTTGCGAGGTAGTGCCATTCCCTAACTGCCCGTGTTCATTATAGCCGGTACCATATACTTGATTGTCCGAAGCTAATATGAGCGTCGTTTCATTTCCAGCCGACGTGCCACCTGGTCCACCTAGCCCTGTCGGCGTTGCGGCAAAATCTCTTACCGTAAGACCAGCGGGCATGTTCGGATTGTTCAATCGATATTGTACCGGTGTAGAATGATTACCCGTATTGTTTACACCTAATTGACCCCGGTGGTTACGCCCCGCTCCATAGAGTTGCCCATCCGATGACAGCACCTGCGTCATGAATACACCACCTGTTACCTCTCGCGCATAGCCATTAGGTAATTGGAATAACACTGGTGTAGAAACTTTATTAGCAGTACTACCATTGCCAAACTGCCCCAAGTTATTATCACCAGTACTCCATACATTTCCATCAGAGGCCAATACGTTAGTCTGCACATGTGACATGGAACCAGAGCGCACAACTCTATTGACCTCTTTAAATGGACGCTGCACTACTACTGGGGTTGAGCGATTCACCGTCGTACCATCACCAATCTGCCCCGCATCGTTGCGCCCCGTAGCATAAACATTGCCATCAGAGCCCATCACGAAGACATTCGCATATCCCACTGAAATGTCGACCGCTATCACCCCACTGGGGAGCGGAAACTGCTGTGCGGTAGATTGGTCAGCAGTATTGCCAATCCCTAGTTGTCCGTATTTGTTGTCACCAGCACAATAGACTTGTTTATTCGAGGCGAGCACACAGGTAGTGTAGTACATCGCGCTTACTTTCTGCGCAGTGAGTCCGCTAGGTAAATTAAATTTCACCGGTGTGCTTCGATTCGTAGTTGTCCCATCACCCAATTGTCCTTTATGATTTTGCCCAGCGCCATATACTTGATGGTTTGAGGCAACTACAAAAGCACTGTTATAGGCATTACTGTCTGTTTCTGAAACGTTACTAGAAGTAGCAACCTCGAAACTGAGAGCATGCAGGCTTCCCGGCAAATTGAAGGTTTGTGCAGTATTATAAGCTGATGCCGTTCCTCCATTACCTAATGCTCCAGCACCACCACCGCCAAAGCCATATACCATACCATCTGTCGTAAGGATATAGGTGTTATAGTACCCCACTTGCACTTCTTTACCTAAGCGGCCACCAGGTAAGCTTAGCTGCGCCCATGATGTACGGTCTGCCGTGTCTGATGTACTCGAGCCACCAAGCTGTGTTGCTGTATTTCTACCCCGTCCAAATACACGACCATCGTCTAATACCGCCAATACTACCTGGTTATTGTTTTCTCCATTAATGACTGTCGCCTGCTTCACACGAGCATTGCCCGGGAGTGGCATATGAATTGGGGTTAAGATATCATTACCCGAACTATCAAGTTGACGATCAGAGTTATCCCCGGAACCATATAGCTGACCATTGGAACCGACAACAACAGTATACGACCCTCGAGACGCTCCACCAGTATCCAAATCAACGGCAAAGACTCCTGCGGGCAGTTGAAACCGCACTGGGTTCGAAGCCGAGGTATTGTTTGTAGTTCCATCACCCAATTGTCCATCCGTATTATCTCCAGCCCCATATACCTGTCCATTGGATGCGATTACAAACGTGTTGTAGTTGCCTGTTACCATCTTCCGCGCTGTCAAGCCACCAGGAAGCTTGAAATCCTCGAGCAAGCTTTTGTTACTAGAGGTACCATCTCCCAGTTTACCATTGCTATTCGCACCGGTTGTATACGGAACATTATTATATCCCAGCATACCACTCATGGCATAATCATGTACGCTTTGATTCGGCGCAAATGTCTCTGGCAACACTGTACTGGCATTTGCCCCTGTAGCTTCCCCTAATATTTCCGTATAGGTACGGTATACTTCGCCGCTACTCCGCCGCTTCAGCTGCGTGAAGCCGCTTGCCATGATGAGTGTTGAGCCATCACCCCGTTCATCGATAGCACCAACAGTGAAAGTCGTCTGATATGTCTCTGTATTCACCACCGTATTTGGGGCTGAGCCATTGATCAAGCCAGCACAATTGGTTTCTGGCCGTAATTCCGACCATGATGCACCTTGGTCATGGCAACTTTGCGCAAATTTCACCCCAGCTTCAGCCGCTTCACGTGCTAGTTGATTATAGAATTGGTCATCAAGTGCATTTTTAACCGATACTGTTCCCTGCAAAATAGCCGCACCCATAATCATCAGGACCGTTGAGATGATCAACAGTGTTGGAAGCGTAAAACCGCGTAATGTATTATTAGCTTTCATAATGCCCACAAGCTCTAGCTTTATGATAGCATACTCACCATTCCCAGTAACCTGATCGACCCAGAGATATTACTGATTAGCCGGTGAACAACTTTTTTTCTTATTCTGATTATGCTTAAATATAAGAGCTATGAATTTATCATACCGTGATGAGGTGCCACCGGTTCCGCAAAAGACGAAGCCGAAATTAATCACTTTTACACCCAAAACATGGATTTTTATTGCCCTAGGCGTTGCAGCTATTATACTAGGGGTCTTCTTACTTATGTTCTCCAGTGGTAATAATGTTACCCCCCAAATGCAACGTCTCTCAGCGCGGCTTAATACCACCCTAACAATTTCTGAGGATGCGACCCAACACATCCAGAATGCCGATTTACGAAAATTAAATAGTGATATTCGTATTCTTACTACTGGTAGTATAGCTAAGCTCCAACCGGTCTTTACGAGCGCGGGTGCAGGAACCATTCCTAATGACATTAAAGCAGCTGAAGCCGATGCTGCGACAACCGAACGTATTGAACGTGCAAAAACCGGCGGCGACTTTGACGGTGTTTATAAGCAAATTATTGAGCAAAAAATGGATACAATTATTGCCCTCATGATTGAGATATACGATAATACCAACAATAACGATACAAGGACCGCACTTTCAGAGTCCTATAATGATTTTGTCGTATTGCGTGACCAGCTTCGTGAACTCGAACTTTAGTTATTAGTCCAAGTTTAGCTTTCTGTGCCACTTACTAACTGGTATGAGTGCCGAATCAAATCCATTAGCTCATCATCGTTTAACTGGCCGCTACAAATAATGGTATTCCAATGCTTTTTATTTAAGTGATACCCAGGGAGCACTGTTTCGTATTTCTCCCGTAACACTTGAGCAAGTTGCGGATCGCATTTTAAGCTCAGTCGAACCGGCTTACTGCCTTCTTGAATTAGCGCGAACATCTTGCCTTCACCATCTTCTTTCTTACCTATCTTATATACAGCAACTTCTTCACCAAAAGGGTAATCACGCCACACTTTGGGCAATTTCATTAGTTTCTGTTCAAGCTCTTTATGCGTTATCATAATTCACTTTTTCTTAATCTTAGTATTTCTATTATGCGCGCACTTTACTTAAATAATATTGCAACTCTCGAATAGACCCGCGAATATCGCCCAGAGCCCGGTGGTCTTCGGGTTTGGCAAACTTTTTGCGGTACTTACCCTCAAACACAACTTTCCAGGCGCTTACATCGAGCATACGGTAGTGCAATCGCTCTTCAAGACGCGGCCAATACTTGCGAATAAACCGGCGGTCCTGATGAATCGAGTTGCCCGCCAGAATCACTTTTTCATCTTCGTTAAAAACGTGCGCGACAATATCCAGAAGCATGTCCTCGGCATCAGTCTCACTTACTTCACTCTCCTGCACTCGTGCTGTAAGCCCCGATGCACCATGCTGTTTTTTGCACCATTCATCCATATGCTCTATCACTTTAGGCGGTTGGTGAATCACCGTTTCAAAACTAGCTAACTCGGTAAAGTTCCAGTCAGTCACAATGGCGGCCACCTCTAGAATCCGGTCTTTCGCCGGATTTAAGCCTGTCATCTCTAAATCCACCCAAAATAATTTCGCATGTTTCGTCATGATTCTAGTATATCATTTCTTAACTACACTCTTTGAACAAGAGCTCGGTGCGTCAACCTTTTTCAGGGACGCACCGAGCTCGAGCTCACCTTTCCTCTTTCAGCCTCCCGTTCTCGAGCCGCACCACATGATCTGCGTATTTCAGCAGGCTCATATCGTGCGCGATAAAGATGACTGTCACACCCCGCTTGCGCAGCAGACCGATAACCTGGGTCATCAGTACCTCTGTCGTCTCGGGGTCGAGATTGGCTGTCACCTCGTCTAGAAGTACCACGTCGGCGTCACGCAACAGGCATCGCGCTATCTCGAGTCGTTGCCGCTGGCCAGCCGAAGACAGCCGCTCATCCGATGCGTCGAGGCCTCCAGCCTCTACTACTTCCCGCTCAAGCTGAACGCAGCGAAAAATCTCCCAGATTTCATCCTCTGGAGCATCGGGCCGCAACAACGTCACGCTCTTGCGGATAGAGCCAATCGGCCCCATTGGCTTTTGGGAAGCCCAGGCGATCCGGCGGCGGTTCTCGTCACTCTCGAGTGTCTTGACATCTTGATCGTCGATAGACACTACCCCTTCATCAGGGTCCATCAGGCGCATCACCAAGGCAAGGGCGGTCGTTTTTCCCGAACCGGTCCTCCCTTTCAGTGCCGTGATTTTACCTGAGGGGAATGTGAGGTCTACCTCCCGCAACACCTGGTGCTCCCCGTAGCCAAAGCTAACGCATTTGAAGGCAACGGCACCATGTCGTCGTCGCAACCGCTCTGGCTGAGTAGGCGACGTCACAGCAGGCTGTGCTTTTAGCACCCCCTCCAGCTCGTCCATGTCCTTTAGGGCCAGCCCGAGACTGTGCATATACCCGTGAAGGGCGACGAGGAGTCGACTCATGCGCAGGAAGTACATCACGATGAATGTGACTGTCTGTGGCTCGATCTGACCCTTCTGCAACAACCACCAGCCACCAGCAACACCCGTCAGCAGGATGACGTCGACCGACGTGGTGGTGAACACCCAGATAGCCGCTACCCGTTTGCCGTGCTTCACCACCTTTTCTTTATGTCGCTCGACGAGTTCTTTATGCCGCTCCAGAACAGGCTCTTTAAGCCCATGGGCGATCAGGTGGAACGCGTTGATCGCATTGACTGCAGCGCTATCCTCCACCCTACTCTCGGCTTCGGCCCGCTCCGTCACGAGCTTCTGACGGCTGTGCACGACCCGCCATACCACCCACCCGATCAGGAAAAAGCAGGATGCGAAACCGATCGCGAAGATTCCTGCATTCAGTGCGATGATAACAAGCATGACGACAATGTTGACGCCGATCCCGCAGAAGGTGTGCGCAACGCTGTCGAACCGGCCATAGATACGGACCAGTCTTGAGCGGTAGCCCATAGTTTTCGCACCGTCGTGCCTCTGGTGGAACGCGGCGTCCTGGCGCATGAAATGTTCCAGCGCCTTTTGTGCCACTTCCGGTGTAGCTCTCTGACCATAGGCCTGGCTAGCCACGGTCTCTGACCAGTAGAGCGGCATACGAATCACGACGAGAGCCGCAATCCACAGTAGACCGGTCGTTTTTGCACCCTCAGTCAGGGCCTCAGCTACAAGCCAGATGATGATGGCATCGGTGGTAAAAATCCCCGCCTGAAGGATGAACCCCGCGAGGATCCACCATTTAGCGACACCGATGACGCTCAGGAAGTACCTGTACGCAAACCGCATAATCCTCCCTTCGGAAGATAGAGATGTTAAGGTGAGCACCTCCTAAGAGGCAGGCTCATTGTATCACAATGAGTAACTTTAGCATTAACCCCAAACCTAAATATAGCTCCTTAAGCGCGTTTCTTGAAACGTAAACTCAGTGAGTTAATACAATATCGCTGGCCAGTTGGCTGATGTGGCGCATCTGGAAAGACATGCCCCAAATGACTACCACAGTTTGCACAGGTTACTTCAGTACGCTTTATGCCAAGTGACGTATCTTCGTGGAACTCCACTGCTCCTGGCTTGGCATCATAAAAACTCGGCCAACCACAATGGGCATCAAATTTAGTGTCACTATCGAACAGTTCCGCACCACAGGCCGCACATTTGTAGGTGCCCTCTTCAAAGAATGCATCAAATTCACCACTATAGGGTGATTCTGTACCTTTCTCACGCAGTACATGGTACTGCTCAGGGGTTAATTGTTCTTTCCACTCTCGCTCTGTTTTCTTGCCGCTTTGCTTGTTCATGCTCTCATTTTACTACAGTCTTTCAGGCGTGGAAATCCCAAGTAGCGTCAGGCCATCCCGGAGTACGTCGGCATATAGACGCACCAACTGCACCCGTTGCTGCTCGCGTTCGCTACCAATTACCCGGCTTTTTTCGTAAAAGCGATTAAAAACTTGCGCTAATTCATATAAATACGTACAAACGTGATGTGGCATATGCTCCTCAACCGCTTTGGTGAGCACCTCGGGATATTCAGTTATTTTATTCACCAGGCGTCGCTCTTCTGGATCGAGCTTTACAATAGTCGCCCCTTGTTCCTGTTGTGCTTTGCTTAAGATACTTCGCGCTCGAGCGTGTGCATACATCAAATATGGCCCAGAGTTACCCTCTAAGCTCACCGATTCGTTAGGGTCGTAATGTATATCGCCGCCAACCCGTACCTTCAAGAAAGCATACTTCACCGCACCCTGCGACACGGCTTCATCTTCTTGGCCATTGGTTTGTTTGTTGGCTTCATAGGCCGCATCCAAAACATCGGTAGCGCGTAAAATATTCCCTTTACGCGAACTCATTTTCACGCCACCTTTCATCTTCACGATACCATGCGTTAAATGAGTCGTCGCCCGGGCAAGCTCCGGCGCAAACTGTTCCAGGCTTTTTAGAACCACTGCCATATACTGTTCTTGCTCATTACCTGTAATAATCACCGAATGATCAAAGTGGTAGTCAGCGTACTTTTGCATAATTAAACCGACATCCTTGGCCTCATACGTGGGGATGCCTTCCGAATTAATAAATACACGGGCATGCAAACCGTACTTTTCGGCATCAAAAATCACTGCGCCGTTACTTTCTTGATAGACTCCCTTTTCCAGCTGCTCTTTAACTGTTTTCAAGCCTAGTGCAGCCACACTGCTTTCAGGGTAATATTTCTCAAATGGCGTCCCAATACGCTCATAAAATTCATCAAAAAAGTCATAGCTCCACTGGCGACCCGCCCAGTAAATTTTTGCCAACGGCGAGTCGTGGTCGTTGTCGGCATGTATTTGGTACACTTTTTTGTTCAGTACGATGATCTCTTTTTTCGCTGCTTCATCTTCTTCATAAGCTGCGGTACCACGTACATAGCATTGTGCCAACCAGCTGGCACGTTCATCCAGTGTTTTATCAGTCGGTAGATTTTCAGGTTTTTCGCCACCTAAATCTTGCAGAATCGCCCATAAAGCCTTGCCTACATGCAGGCCCACATCACCACCAAAGTTCACTCGGTGTACTTTGCCGCCAGCTGCTTCTAGCAGGTTAGAAATTGCATAGCCCACCACACTGGTGTATAGATGCCCGGCGTGTAGTACTTTATAGGGGTTAGGGTCGGAATATTCCGCCACTACTACCTGGTTTTCGTAAGTACGTGGTTTGGTGTGTGGCGCATCGTAAGCCCACCTTAAAAGCAGCTCATCATTCAGCCGCAGATTGATAAAACCAGGCCCCGCAATGGTGACTTCTTTTAGCTCATCTGGCAAAGCCATTTCAAGTTCTCGCACTAGTTCTTCAGCAATCTCGCGCGGTTTTCGCCCTAGGCGTCCCGCCAACTGCATGGCTACATTGGTTGCAAAGTCGCCAAATTGCTCATCGGTACGGGTTACCACTACGGGTATATTAATCCCGAAAGTTTTGCTGACAATTTCCTCTACTGCGTACTGTATCTTTTCCATTACCGCTATTATACCAGATACATCATCTGTTACTCCATGCGGTCAAAGGTAAACCACCGCAATTCGTCCAACGCAATGCCATATCTCTTTTTCAGTACCCGCCGAGGACCTTCAAACACTGCCTCAGCCCATTCCAACCCTAATAGAGTGGCCACAGTCTTGATCTTATCCTCCGATGGGCCTTCCAGCTCAACATAACTCGGCACTTGTGGCCAAGTATCAATATCAACCAGTACGCCGTCCTGTACAAACGTATGGCGATATTTTTCTTGCCAACGAACAGCCTCTAAGCCAATTCCTTCGAGGAACCGGTGGGCTTCTTCAGCGTCGGTTATGGCAAATTCAGCCTCATATGTTCCATCGATTGTATCAGCCTTACGGTGTTTGTACGTCATTCGTATTTCACGGTCGCCATGCTGCCGTAATCGTACCAACCGGCCAGTCTCGGCCCACGTACGTCCTGGGTCGTAAAAGATTGTTTCTTTTAGCAATATCTCGCCCCGATCCTCAGCTTCAAGCTCGCGCAATCGCCGAATCAAATCTGCTTTATCAATCTCTAAGAAACGCGTTTCTATTTCTTTATTCATGCTTTCCCTTTGCCGCCCCTATAAGGCCTGTAAACAATGGATGTGCTCGCCCCGGACGTGAGCGGAACTCCGGGTGGGCTTGTGTGGCAATAAAATACGGATGTTGTTTAGCTTCTACCATTTCTACTAATTTACCATCTGGCGACGTACCCGAAACCTTTAAGCCACCAGCGGTAATATGCTGTTCGTATGTGCGATTTACTTCGTAACGATGGCGATGACGTTCGGTAATCTCAGCTGCTCCATACACTTTTTCAGCTAACGATCCCGTTTCGAGTAGGCAAACATAATTCCCCAGTCGCATTGTGCCACCGGTAGCCTCTTTGCCCCGTTGGTCGGCCATAATATACACCACATCATGTTCGGCACCTGGCAGCACTTCAGTACTAGTAGCATCTGGCAGGCCGCCACGCCGCGCTGCGGCAATTACCGCCACTTGCAGCCCCAAACAAATACCTAGGTATGGCACGCCGTTTTCTAACGCATAGTTCGCTGCGGCAATCATTCCTTCCACCCCACGCGTACCGAACCCACCGGGCACGAGGATGCCGTCGTACTGGGCTAATTGCCCAGTGCCTTCTCGCTCGAGCTCTTCGGCGCTTACCCAGTCATACCGCAATTTCACATTTTCTTGCCAGGCAGCGATTTTCAGCGATTCTATCACGGAAAAATAAGTATCTTCGTTGTCGAGATATTTGGCAACAATACCAATTTTTACCTCTTTTTTCCGCGTTTTGGTGGCACTTTCAACCACCGTGTCCCATAGTTTCATATCAGCTTTTTTAGGTGATAGGGCAAACTTTCGCTCTAAGAGTTCACCAACTTTGTATTCCTCTAGCGTGAGCGGCACACGGTAAACCGTATCGGCATTTGGCAAAGTGACAACAGCCTCTTTCTCTACCCCGCTAAACATCGCCAATTTTTCAGTAATACCATCATGCGGCGCACTATCGGCGCGTGCCACAATGACATCTGGCGAAATACCAAAACCACGCAAGTCGCGCACAGCATTTTGCGCCGGCTTAGTTTTAAACTCTTTGCTGGCTGCTAGGTATGGAATGTACACCAGGTGCACGTAAGCGCAGTTTTCACGGCCAACACGGCTGGCAAATTCGCGAATTGCCTCAATAAACGCCAAGCCTTCGTAGTCGCCGACGGTACCGCCAATTTCCACAATATGTACATCGCTCCCAGCACCAGAATGTTCAATCTCATCTTGAATAGCATTGGTAAGATGCGGCACCAGCTGCACCGTTTTGCCCAAAAACGCCCCGGCGCGTTCCGCCGCGATTAAATCACGCAGCAGCCGCCCCGAAAGCGTGGCGGCATCTTGTGTTAGTTCAATATCCAAAAACCGTTCGTAGTGGCCTAGGTCAAGGTCCGTCTCGGCACCATCCTTCGTCACAAAACACTCGCCGTGCTCGGCCGGATTAAGTGTGCCGGCATCGACATTTAGGTAAGGGTCGCATTTTTGTACGGAGACAGTGAGTCCGCGGGCCTTTAAAATTGCGCCTATCGATGCTGCGGTTATGCCTTTCCCAACACCAGACAGAACGCCACCGGTTACAAAAATGTATCGGCGCTGGCCTGTGCTCATATATAGAGCTATTGTAGCATACTATAGTTTATCGCGAATAATCATCCGCAAGGCGTACAATGTCTTCTTCGTCAGAAGGGTTTTCAGGGTCAGTGTGTTGCCAAATTTCTGCAACGAGCAAATAGCTATCTTGATCGCCGACAAGGCGGTGGCGTTCACCTTCTTCGAACTGCACAATGTCACCTGGTTTAAATGGCACCATTTCGCCCTGGTCATCTGTCATGCTCTTGTGGTAGCCACCATGGCCAGCCAGGCAGTGCCAACGCTCAGCGCGCCGGTCGTGCTTTTGCCAGCTTAAACGTTGCCCGGGTGCCACGAGTAACCATTTTGGACTCAGCTCTACCCCTTCACGGCCCATTCGAGCTTCTTCGGGGCTAAGACCTGGGAAAAATTGCTCGACAAAACGGTCCGCCTGTTCGTCAACAATCCGGAAGTAGGCGCCCCACGGTTTCGTGTCGTTAACTTCAAAAAAGTCATATCCCATATCATCATGTAGGGTCTTTTTGATTTCAGCCACGACGTCGGTTTTTGGCACATCAGCCGATAAATTCAATGATTCAACGTTCATATTTCCTCCTTTTGAGTACATCTACTATAGCATATTCACCCCACACTATGCTTGGCACCGTTGCTGAAAGTGCTCCATTGGTGCAAAATTATCCGTCAGCGGCGGGCGATCAGTAATTTTTACCCTTGCTGCCTGGGCAGTATCGAGCCACTCCAGCGACTGACCATAAACACCAATAATATTTTGCCGCTCTGCTAATGTCGGATCGGCTAAACCAAACAATACAGCTTGCGGTAGTATCTGTTTATACGCGGCGTGAATCACCTCGAGCACCGGTGCGCATTCGGCTGAATTCGCACCAATAATATTCGCTACCACAACGCCATTCTTAGCCAACGCCGCCTGTACCCGCGCCGCGTATTGCTGTGTGACCAACGTAAACGGGATCGAAGTGTCGCTATAAACATCCACCAAAACCGCATCGTACTTTTTCTCATTCGTATTCAAAAACGCCCGAGCATCCTCGGCAAATACTGTCACGTTATCTTGGGAACTATAATCAAAATACTGCCGTGCGATATTTTCGAGCTGGGGATCGATTTCTACCACATCTATATGCGACGCGGGGTATTGCTTTGCCAGATATTCCGGCAAGGTAAATGCACCGCCACCCAGTATCAATATATTTTCTTTCTGCGGCAACTCTGCCACGACTTCTGCCATTTTACGCGTATAGTCAAACACTAAGTCATTGGGATTGTTCATATTCACCCCTGATTGAAAACCACTCGGCCCTGTGCTTAAAAAACGTATAGTGCCACTCTGGTTGTTAGCCTCAAAAACTCGATAGCTCGTACTCGGTGTTTCTATTTGCGTCACCAAGCCAGCGGCAGTTGAGGGTTTTAAAAGCGGTAATAGTGCTAAAGCAGCCAACAGCAACGACACCGCTAACCGTTTACGGAACATCACTTTAGGGAGAACCAGCCAGCTCGAAGCAAGTAGAAGCGCGGAAATAGTCACTATAGTTTCGGTCACCCCTATAAAGTTGAAAAAAATGAAACCCGTAACAAATGTCCCGGCAATTCCTCCTATAGAATTTAATGCGCTCAACAGCGCTACTGATTCGCCTGAAGTCGCCAGCGATGCCACTCGCAGCCGTACCAAATACGGGCTTACCATACCAAGTACAAAGCTTGCCGGAGCAAAAAGCAGCAACGACGCAAAAAGACCTTGTAAACGAGGATCGCCAACACCTTGGCCGAGCAGCTCCAGTAGTGTCGGGGCAAAAGTGAGAGTTAAACTCACTCCAAAAGTACTCGCAAGCAACAGCCACGCGACATCGAGCGGGCGCACGCGTGCATCCGCGACCTTACCACCCACCGCATATCCCAGCGCTAATGCCGCAATAATCACCCCAATAACACTGGTCCACACATACGTCGAACTGCCAATGCTCGGCGCCAAAATTCGCGCCGCCGCCAATTCATATGCCATCAAGGCAAAACCCGTGGTGAAAGAAATCACTTCGTAGCGGCTGATGCGCTGCAAATAACGATACATCATTCCTCCGCTATATCATCAAATAGTGCCGTGAAGGCTGCCTCGCGGTGCGTTAAAAAGCCATCGCGCTCAGCAGTGGTTAGCCTATCAAAGTCGTTCAAAAGTACGTCCAAACCATCTACCCAAAACAATGAACGAAACGGAAAGCCCTCTTGCACTTCATCGCCCATTTGCTCTTTCACAATCCGTCCAAACATTTGCCCGCGGTACACTTTTGGCGCTTTATCAGGGAAAATTGCCACTAAAACTGTCTCAAAAATTGCCTGGCGCTCTTCGCCGTGCAGATCGTGCATTTTTTCTAAACAGTAGTCAATCAATTCCTGATCACTCATTTCGTAACCCGCCCAGCGCCGTGTATACACGCCAGGCTCATTATTCAAGGCCGGAATTATCAAGCCGCTATCATCACCAACCACTACCATACCGCTACCCACCAATGACTCGTAGGCTTCAGCTTTCTTTAATGCATTCTGCTCAAAAGTAGCGCCGTTCTCCTCAATATCCACCTTCATATCTGCGGTCGGGAATTTTAACTGTAACGCATCAGCATAATCCACCGCCAAATTACTAATTTCTTTTTGCTTGCCTTTATTGCCAGTCGCAAAAAATATATCTGTCATTGTTCCTCCAGTTAAGACTAATTTGCTTGCAAATCATAAAATCTCTACCCTCTTTTTATGATACGCTAAGAGGCTGAAAAATACAGTTGACCCATCCCAAGTTACTCCAGAGAAATATTTAAGCAAAAATGTGAAACATCATCTTATCCTTTGCCTTCTATAAGCAATGTATGCTGCCTACAACTTCGAAATCTCTAATTTCTTCTCCAAATAAATCGCCGTCGGCAGGCTCAGCATATGGAACTTTACTGCACCGTCTTTAAATTTGTAGGAGATCATGGGGTTAACACCACGATCGATGGCGCGAATATCAAACTCTTTGTCTGAGTGTTTGTGCATGAAAGTTTGTAGATCATCAAAAAGCACAAACTGAATATGCTCTAAACCTTCAGGCTTTTTACTTCCCTTTTTTGGTGCTGGTAATTCAATAGTATCGATACGCCAACCTTCATAATGGATAGGGTTATTGAGACGAAAAGTGGCAATCGGACGACCGCTTACCATAACTTCAGATAGTAGCTCACCTAACCCAGTCAGTTCTTGTTTCTTTTGCTCGTAGTTCTGCTGCGAGGCGGTGCGATAACACAGTACATCAAGCTGCGAGAAATCTGCGAAGTCAAAGCCTTCCTGGTTTACTTTTGCCAGTATTTCACTTAGGAATTTTCATAATTGCCGATGATTCCTTGTAGATTTTTCATGTGGGCAGTATAACACAAACTCCGTTTAGTTATCTTGCTCATGGTTAGTTACAAACAATAGCAAAGCTCACAACATAATATCCACCAAGCTTATGCTAAGATATCCCTAAGAACGGGAGGATAAAATAAAAAATGAAACAATACTTAGAGGTATTAAAAGATATCAGCGATAATGGGATCACTAAAAGTGATCGCACGGGTGTGGGCACAAAAAGTGTATTTGGGCGACAAATGCGGTTCGATTTAAGTGCCGGCTTTCCGCTCGTAACGACCAAAAAAGTTCCCTTACGGGCAATTATTCATGAGCTTTTATGGTTCTTACAGGGCAGCACCAATATTAAATACCTGGTGGATAATAATGTGCACATTTGGAATGAGTGGCCATTCCGTTCTTACTTACAGCAGACTGGCCAGGAGGTTCCCGAACCGAATAGTGACATCTGGAACAAAAAACTACAGGAATTTGTGGAAAAGATCAAAACCGACGATGATTTCGCCGCAAAATATGGCGAACTTGGCCCGGTGTATGGGCACCAGTGGCGAAGCTGGCCTACACCAAATGGCGAGCATATTGATCAAATCAGCAAGGTAATTGAGCAAATTAAAAATACCCCCGATTCACGCCGCATGATTGTCAGTGCCTGGAACGTGGCCGATATCGATGAAATGGCCAAAAGCGGCTTACCGCCGTGCCATACCATGTTCCAGTTTTACGTGGCCGACGGCAAGCTCAGCTGCCAATTGTATCAGCGTAGCGCCGACTTTTTCTTAGGTATACCCTTCAATATTGCCAGCTATGCCCTCCTTACGTTAATGGTCGCCCATGTTACCGGCCTTAAACCTGGCGAATTTGTACACACCACTGGCGATACTCACCTTTACCTTAATCATTTGGAGCAAGCCAAAGAACAGCTCAGCCGCACCCCACGGAAACTGCCAACTATGAAGCTCAACCCAGAAGTGAAATCTATTTTCGACTTCACGATTACTGATTTTACGCTTGAAGGTTACGACCCCCACCCGGCGATAAAGGCGCCGATTGCAGTATGATCTCCTTAATATTTGCCACCAGCGAAAATGGCGTCATCGGCAAGAATGGCAGCCTTCCGTGGGATCTGCCAGATGACTTAAAACATTTTCGCGACCTAACGCGCGGCAAAACAGTTATAATGGGATCGAAAACTTATGAATCAATTGGCCGCCCATTACCTAAGCGCCGCAATATCATCATCTCGCGCGATCAAAACTACCAAGTTGAAGGCTGCG
The DNA here is from genome assembly GCA_964599775.1 of uncultured Candidatus Saccharibacteria bacterium. GTDB lineage: Bacteria > Patescibacteriota > Saccharimonadia > Saccharimonadales > Saccharimonadaceae > CAZRGZ01. The sequence continues at coordinate 96,986 of CAZRGZ010000002.1, forward strand.
AAGTGGTACATTCGCCCCAAGAAGCCTTAGAGCTCGCACAAAATGACGGTGAAATTATGATAATAGGTGGCGCCACAATTTACGAGGCCTTCCTACCGCTTGCCGATAGAGTTTACCTGACAAGAGTGCATACCCGTATTGAAGGTGATACTTTCTTTCACTTTGATACAAACCAGTGGAGTGTCGTAGAAGAAGAATATCATCCAGCCGACGCACAACACACCTACAGCTTTAGTTTTATGACGTTAGAGCCGAAAAATTCTGTTTAAGTACGGTGTACATCAATTCTAGCGTCATTGAATCGTGCTTTAGTTCCACTTAACAGCTTTTTTTAGTTGCTCGATCATATCTTGAGGGTCATTATACGCAATAAAAGTATTAGTCATAAACTGTAATGACCCTGAAGGCTGAACATCCCCCGCGAGCTAAAGCTCGCTTTTGGGTTCGAATACATATCTATTCACCAAAATATATAGTGAGGCTATAAAAAGCCTCACTATATATTTTGGCGGAGAGGCAGGGATTCGAACCCTGGAGGGGATTACTCCCCAACACGCGTTCCAGGCGTGCGCCTTAAACCGCTCGGCCACCTCTCCCTATTGCCCGATTATTATATACGACATTTTTATACGCGCCAAACGTACCTGTCAGGAATCCCTAACAATTTTGTTATTTCACTACATTTCATAGTTGCGCTTCTGCTTATATCCTGCCTATAATAAAGAGGGTATTAAATTCAAAATTTGCGAGTATTATGGCGGAAAAATCACAACAAACTCCTGTTATTCATTTAAAAAAGTTGACAAAAACTTATGGCCATGGCGATACTGCTTTTAATGCACTCGACGGGGTTGACCTGACGATTGAAAAAGGGGAATTCGTGGCGATTATGGGTCCGAGCGGCTGTGGCAAGACAACGCTTTTAAACTTGCTAGGATTGCTCGACCACACGAGTGACGGCGAATACGAGCTTGATGGCGTGCCAGTTGCCGCCATGAGTCGCCGCAAACGCGCCAAAATTCGGTGCCGGCAAATTGGCTTTATTTTCCAGAATTTTAACTTGCTAAACCAAATGACGGTCATTGAAAATGTTTCACTGCCGCTCACCTATAAAAATATGCGGCGCACGCCACGCCTTACCGCGGCCAGCAAACTACTCAAAACTTTCCATCTGCAAGAACGCGAATACTATATGCCCCATCAGCTTTCTGGTGGGCAACTGCAACGCGTCGCTATTGCGCGGGCACTAGTAAACCAGCCTTCGATAATCTTGGCCGACGAGCCCACCGGTAGTCTTGATAGTAAGTCCAGTGAAATCATTATGCGCGAGCTCAGTGACATTCACAAACGTGGCAATACCATTATTATGGTAACGCACAACCCTGAGCTTACGGTATTTGCCGACAGAATCTTGCAAATGGTGGATGGCAAAATAACCTCCGACAGCAAGTATCCCGCTGCCGAGCCCGACCCAAATGAGAAAAAGCCATTGGGCAAGAAAAAGAAATCAAAGAAAGCAAAAAAGGTAACCGTGGAGGAAGCGTCGTAATGTTCATGAATCATATCCGAATTGCCCTTGGCTCACTCAAGAGCACCCGCTTTCGCACCCTCCTCACTATGCTTGGCGTTATGATTGGTGTTATGTCCGTTACTTTAGTACTGGCGTTAGGTGAAGGCGCAAAAGATGCTGTGAGCAACCATGTCAGCGAACTCGATGAAAGCATTGTTTTGGTGCGACCTGGTACCACTCAGCGCGACGCTTCGGGTGAAATTATCGATTACAACCCACTGACAGCCTACGCTGCTACCACATTGACAGAAAACGACCTCGCGACCGTTCGCGAAACAGAACAGGTTGCTTCTGCCGCCCCGATTATGCTTATAAATGGCAGCATTAAAAACCAAGCAGTTGCAGCCAACGACACCCATATTGTAGCCACCACCCCTGAACTAGCCGATATTGTTGATTTAAAAGCTAAAGAAGGCCAGTTTTTGGATGGCGCTACAGCTCGGGACACGGTGGTGATCGGTAAGCAGCTTTCTATTGATTTGTTTGGTACCGACCGTTCTTTAGGCAAACGCCTACAGATTCGTGGGCGTGATCACATTATCATAGGAGTACTCGATAATATCGAAAATCCACTGGGTGTGAATGGCATCAATTTCAACAAAGCGGCATTGGTAGGGCTTGAAGCCGGTAAAAGTTTTAACCAAGGCATTGCCCAAATTCAGCAGCTTAATGTAAAAGCACAAGAGGGTGCCAGCACCGACGCACTTCGCCAAAGTCTTCACGAAAGATTGCTCGCTAACCACGAAGGTGAGGAAGATTTCACCGTCCTAAGTGGTGACGAAGCAGCCAAGGTCTCAGAAGATTCATTCCAAATTATTGTCGGTATGGTAACGGCTATTGCCGCAGTTTCTCTACTTGTCGGCGGGATCGGTATTATGAATATTATGTTGGTAAGCGTTACTGAACGCACCCGTGAAATTGGGATACGTAAATCGTTGGGGGCCAGCGACGGGCAGATTCTCGCACAGTTCCTTATTGAGGCATTGGTCATTAGTCTGCTCGGCGGTATATTGGGCTTTGCTTTAGCCTATGGTTTAGCCTGGCTAGTCAGCACACAGCTTTCGTTCCAACCAGTGTTCGAGTGGTACATACTCGCACTGGCAGTTGGTATGTCGGTTATTGTAGGGACCTTCTTTGGCTTTTTCCCGGCTTACCGGGCCGCGCAAAAAGATCCTATAACTGCCTTGAAGCAATATCTTTAGACTAAATCACGGCATATTTGCGATTCAAGACTATCCGAGCTTCCCCTAGTAGAAAACGCTATGCTCCTGGTTCAGCGAAAGCCGGTCCCAGCTTGCTGGGACCGACCAACGGGAGTTAATTAGTCCCCCGCACCCAAGGCTGCCACCCCGCTCCATCCGGATTTGCTGTTCCTTTCAAAAGCCAAATTCTCTCGTAACCAGGGGCCGAACTACTAACACCCCCCTTTGCACACTGTTCGTTTAAATTACCGCTATGCGAATCTTCAAACAGCCCCCGCTGCGAGGAATAAATATATACATGCTTTTGCGTCGTGCGCCCATATAGCGAAAAATCAGTGTTGTTGCGGCAGTATGAAACACTCCCAGAAGCCTGATTTTCAATAAAATTGTCCTTATTAAAAGCAATCAAGTTCTCTAGTCCAGCCTGACTAGCTGCTGGTGGCTGGCCGTTCTGTATCGTCCAAGTTTCAATCTCTTGACCCGAGGAACGTAAGTCAGCCTGCGCTCCGGTATTGACTGCATTACCCTGAATAGTGGTATACCCCACAATAACAAGCGTACTTAATATGCCAACTACTACAATCACCACAAGTAGTTCTACAATGGTAAATCCGCGGTACTTATTCATATATTACTTATGGTAACATGTGTTGTGATGAGCGCATATATTTCGCGTGCCAGCGTAATCAGATTAATCAGATAGTTCTTTCTTCATCTTATCCACCAACGGTAAGGCGGTAGGGTCAACATTATTTAAAATGGCCATATACACACTCACGTAATCACTCAGTACAGCGCCCCACAGCATTTGTGCAATTAAATTATCGCCCTGCATATTAATAGTAATAGCTTTTGGTCGCTTTCCACTAAGCAGTCGGTCCATAATTTCAAAGCGGCGTTTTACCTGCGAATGATCAAAACCCGACACGAGATCAAATACGGCAAATGGCTTCTCTACCGGATGGCTCGTCCAGCCAGTGAATTCGTTGTGGCAGTATTCGGGCAGCTCATTATAAAAAGCCAGGTTTTTAGCATTTTCATTAACTGCTACCTTCCATTTGTGTGCCACCGCAGCCATTTTCCCGCCATACACCACGGTCGTCTTGCCAATTGCTTTTTGCGCAAGTTGTTTCGCATAATTATCGGCTTCAGGCACGTCAGGGTGCCACTGAGCCATTTCGTTTTCCAGCCAAGATGCATTGGCAGCCATCTCAGCCAATGCGCCACCAACCAGGCCGTAGCTTTCAAGCAGCGCCACCAAAGCGCGAAGGTTATATATCACCCCCATACGCGGCTGCATGCCTTGGGGCAGCACCACTGCCGGATATTGCTTTTCGTCGGCAATTTCCATCAAGCGACCACCCGACGAAATCACCGCAACTTTTGCATTCTTAGCCTCGGCATTGACCACAGCGCTGAGCGTTTCTTCCGTTCCGCCTGAGTAACTGATAGCAATCACCAGCGTATGTTCGCTGACATAGGCTGGCACCTCATAGCCACGCACAATTTCCAGTGGTATCGGCAGCTGCAACCAATCCCGTGCCATTTCGGCCGCCAAAGCCGAACCGCCCAGAGCCGCAACTACGATATTCGCTGGGGTAAAACCATCGCTTGGCCGTACCACCTCAGTTTCGGCCGCCACTTGCTCGTATTCGTGAGTCACCACCTCTAAAATATTGCTAGAGTCACGCTGCTTCAGCACATTTTTATCATCGAGCATACTACTCCCCTTTCAAAATTCGCTTGGTTTCAACTTTATAATCTTCCACACTTGGCTGGTCAAAGCTGTTTACGTTCATCAGCTGGCCCAAATACATCATCTCGATCATCTTAAACTGCATAAAAGCACCGATGGAATATTCATCAATACCGTCCAGCACCACCTCAGCATACGGGAGCTCCGCTTTTTGGTAGGCCAGCTTTACCCCCTCTAAAATAGCACTCATTACTGTATTGGCAGTGCGACCACTCACCATTGGGTTTAGGTCTGGGAAGACCCTCTCGCTTGGCACGGCAATGTCTTCTGTTTTTTTGGCGCTCACAAACGTCGTAAATTTATCTTTCGGGCCGCCCAAATACAGCTGACCAACCGAGTGTAGATCAGTCGAGCCCAGGCTCACCGTCGGGGTAATACCAGCATACACAACCTCACCATCTAGCGACTCCTTCTTGCCCACGCTTTCACCCATAAGCTGGCGATACCATTTTCCCAAACTCTCCAGTTCAATATGGAACATAAAATTGTCGTTGATTGTCTTGCCCTGCTGGCGATAATATTCAAGCAATGCAGCCGACTCTGCCGCCATTTCCAAGTTATCCCGCGCCGCTACTGCCCCTTCACGAAGCGCCGCGACATTTAGTCCAATTGTCGCCAGCGGGAAAAGCCCCACCGCCGAAAATACTGAATAGCGGCCACCTACCATTTTTGGAATCGCCAGTGTGGCGATCTCTTGTGTGCGCGCCGCTTCCCACAAGCCGGAACCTTCATCGGTAATCGCCACCATTCGTTCCCGATAATCTGGAAACTTTTGGCGTAAAGCCCCTGCCACAATTTCGAAATTCGCCATCGTTTCTGTCGTGCCACCCGACTTGCTAATCACACTTATCAAAATTTCATCCGGCGAATTCAATTGCTCTATCACTTTCACCGCCTGGGCTAGCCACTCCGCATCAGTCGTTTCAGCAAACAGCAATTTCGGGAAACGCTGGCTACTCAGCACATCGCTAAAGCCATATATCGCATCATACACCGCCTTGGTACCCAGATTAGAGCCGCCAATCCCTACCACAATATGGTATTTTAGTTCGCTACTCACCTTAGCATCCACCAGCTCTTGTACCGGCGCCAACTGCGTTTCATCGCTTGGCAAATTAACAGAAGCTTCATTTTCAACATAATCACCACTTGCCACTACCTGTTTCAAGCGAGCAGTGTATAGTTCAGCTTTATCTAATAATTGCTGCAATTCAGCTAATTCCATCAACTGCTTATTAAATTCAAATCGAATCATTCCCCCTCCTCGTTCTTCGGGTTTGTATATACAATTATAGCAGCCCGATTTTAGTGAGTCTGTAGTGAATCGCACTATTACGACTACTCCGCAATGAAAGTCCAGATGCGGGTCCTGTCACCCGGTCCGCCCCTAAAATTGTTTTGACAAGCAAAAAACAATTTTGGGTGCTGCCCCGCCGGGCGCCACCCGTAGCCAAAATCTGTTCCCGCGCTGTAACTAGCAACGCAAAAACACGCCTAGCCACCTCAGAGCCTTGCCCTCCCTTCGTAAAAACAGACTCAAGCGTCGTCTGGGCCCAAGATTTTTCGGGCTTTTTTTGTAGAAAAAAGCCCGAAAAATCCTGGCGTGTAACGGTCTGTTTGGCGAAGGGAGGGTGAAGGTGAACAAGATGAGATTGAAGCCATACACAGAAAATAAGCAACAAAATATTGTGCAACCAGTCCTGTTTATGCTAAAGTAGAAGCAAAGCATAGAGCAATAACTTATAGAGGTGGGAATATGAGTGCAAAAGCAAACGACCAATCAGTTACTGACGACCAAGAACTGGCAAAAGTCCTAGCAAACAATGCCAATCAGCAAAAACAACAAACCGCAGCCGCAGCTGACGATGCACTGCAAGGCTTGCAATTCGAAGAATCACCTGTTCCCTCACAAGGTGGCGGACAAACAGCACCCGCTACCGCCAGTGGTCAAAATACGCCTGGGCAAACAACTACAACCGCGACACCAACTATCACCCCATCCCCTTCTGCCAGTGCTGCTGCCGCTGCTAAAAACGCGCCAAGCCCTGCTACGCCTTCTACTAGCGCAGCACCTTCTGGTCAAACTGCCGCACCCGCACCATCAACTCCACCGAAAACTTCACCAAGTACAGCAACAGGCGGTGCACTCGAAAATATCAAAAAGGACGCTCTTGAAGAACTACGCCCATTAGTCGATAAACTTGACCTTCCACCCGAAGAAAAGTTTGACACCCTGCTGCTGATTATCCGGTCGACAGACGATCAAAGCTTGCTCGAGCCAGCACACGACGCCGCCAAAGCCATTGTTGATGAATCACGCCGTGCACAGGCACTGCTCGATGTTATTAAAGAAATTGACTATTTCTCAGCACAAACTACATAGTTCTTTAGCTCTTTAATTCTCCGTTCGAGATTCCTTATACATAAAGAACTCCCCCTTTGGGGAGTTCTTTTAGGCTGGGTGACAATTAAGCCGATCGCTACATCATCCCCATACCAGGCATGCCGCCACCCATACCACCAGCGGCCGGTGCTTCATTTTCTGGGATTTCTACCACCAACGCGCCCATAGTCATTGCAGTCGCAGCAATAGATACCGCATTTTGAATAGCCTGCTTCGTTACCCGAGCCGGATCGATAACGCCGGCAGCCTTAACGTCTACGACGCCCTTTTGTGGCTGCATGACGTTAATGCCGTGACCATCTTTGGCAGCTTCTACCTGCGCAAGTAATGCTTCGCTATTAAGGCCTGCGTTGTTCATGAGGTGGCGGAATGGCTGTGTCAAAGCAGCTTTCAAGATGCTGCGGCCGGCCACTTCGGCATCAACACCGGTGTCATCGATAGTTTTCGCTAGATTTACAAGAGTAACACCACCGCCAGGCACGATACCTTCAGCGAGCGCAGCCTTGGTTGAGGCCACTGCGTCATCTACACGGTCTTTCTTTTCGCCAATTTCAGTTTCGGTTGCCCCACCAACCTTGATAACTGCAACCTTGCCGCTAAGGGCAGCAGCGCGCTTTTCGTACTGTTCTTTGTCGTATTCGCTAGTTGCATTTTCGGCTTGCGTCAGAATTTGTGCAATACGGTTTTCAACATCGGCTACCGAACCAATACCTTCAATAATAGTGGTTTCGTCTTTACTCACAATCACGCGGCGAGCAGAACCCACTACACTGAGGTCAACGTTCTCAAAAGTGTACCCCTGGTCTTCGCTAATGACAGTTGCTCCAGTAAGCACGGCAATGTCTTGCAGGGTTTCTTTACGGCGGTCACCAAATGCCGGTGCCTTGACAGCTACAGTGTTAAAGGTACCTTTTAGTTTGTTGAGTACCAACACGCCAAGGGCTTCGCCTTCCACATCATCGGCAATTAGCACGACATCTTTTTTACCTGCTTGCGCCAGTTTTTCGAGCATTGGCAAGAATTCTTGCACACTTGAAACTTTTTTATCGGTCACAATAATCGCTGGCTTATCGTACACCGCCTCCTGGCGTGCTTGATCAGTCACCATCAAGGCGCTCACGAAACCACGGTCAAAGGTAAAGCCTTCTACGACATCGGCTTCCATCTCTAGGCCCTGGCCTTCTTCTACCGTAACCACACCGTCTTTGCCCACCTTTTCAATGACTTCAGCAATTAACTTACCAATTTTTTCATCACCAGCTGAAATAGAAGCTACCTCAGCCACGCGGCCTTTGGCGCCTTCAATGCTTTCCGACATTTTATCGAGCGATGCCAGTACTTCCGCCCCGGCAGCTTCCACGCCTTTGCGGAGCTCCATTGGGTTGTGCCCAGCGGCAATCAAGCGATTCGCTTCTTTTAGAATGCTGTAAGTAAGCACCGTTACCGTAGTGGTACCATCACCCGCCGCCTTGTTCATCTTGCTGGCAGCTTGCTTGATTAGTTCTGCACCAACGCTATAGCCAAGTGTTTCGTCGTCTTTGTTTGGCAGTTCGATGCTTTCTGCTACCGACACACCATCGTGCGTGACCGATGGGCCACCATAACTTTTGCTAATTACCACGTTACGGCCTTTAGGCCCCATAGTCACCTTCACCGCGTCGTACAGTGCCTGTGCACCACCAAGCACACGCGCCCGTGCATCATCATCGTAAAAGACTTTCTTTGCCATTTACTCTCTCCTTCTTCTGTTATTTTACTGTCGCTAAGATATCGTCTTCTTTAACGATTAAGTATTCGGTACCGTCCATCTTCAGTTCAGTCGTACTGTATTCTTTGTAGATGATACGGTCACCCTTCTTCACGTTTTTGACCTCTGGGCCAACGGCTTCCACCTTGGCAACTACCGTTTTTTCTTTGGCGTTATCTGGCAGATACAAGCCGCTTGCGGTTTGGGTTTTAGCTTCTTCGCGTACCGCAACCACGCGGTCGGCAAGAGGTGTAATAGGTGTACTCATACTGCTCGTTATCCCCTTTTTTAATTACTTCGTGTTTTCATTTTAGCTAAAAAAATTAGCACTTGCAAGTGCCGAGTGCTAATTTTACAACTTGAAAAATAATTGTATTTATGCTATAATATATTTCACTGGCCAAGGTGGTCAGCTAGGACAGGGAAGGAACTCATGGACACCCCATGGAGGTCATCGCCCTAGGACTTTTCATACTCCTGACCGGAGGCATGGCCCTGAACCGGGTCTACCCCTCATGGTGGCGTGTCATATGTGCCGTTGCCGGCGTGATCGCCGGTCTACAGCTGGGTCTGGCACTCCTGCCGGACTACTCGTTCAGTGAGTGGTTCTTCGAACAGCTGTTCAAGGACCTCTCCCGTCAGTAGTACCGCCCCCTCAACCAGCGGGGACCCTGTCCTCGCTTCCTAAGCGCTGCATAGCAGCTTTTAGGAAGCGTTTAGCACCACCTTCTCCATTTCACCCGAAAGCTGCTGAATAAAGCTTTGCACTTGCTTATACTGCGCTTTTACATCGTCATTAGCTGGCTCATACCACTGTACGTAAAATTTAATTTTTGGCTCAGTGCCGCTCGGGCGGACGGTAATACGGCACCGTGAATCGCCATTAAAAATGAGGGCGATCACATTGGCACTAATACATTCGAGCGGTATTTCCTCATCGGTTTCCATATTTTTCTCGGTGCGCGCCGCATGGTCACGTACCGCTGTTACCCGCTGACCACCAATTTCGGCTGGCGGGAGGGTGCGTAAGCGCGCCATGGCATCTTGCATAACCTTAAAACCATCCGCACCTTCGCAGTACACGCTGTCTAAGCGCTCAACAAATACTCCGTGCTGCGCAAATAGTTCGTATAAGCGATCTAGCAATGTTTTACCTTCGGCTTTTAGTTCAGCGGCGTGTTCGGCGGCGACTAAAGCACCAGCCGCGCCATCTTTCTCCCGAATATAATCACCCAATGTAATGCCGTAGCTTTCTTCGCCACCTATGAGGAATGTTTCGCCACCCCCCTCTTTTTTGGTCATAAGCTCGGCGATAAATTTAATACCAACGGGTAATTGATCGTAAGTAACACAGCCATAATGGTCGGTCAAAGCCTTTACCATATCTGTAGTCACAATCGTTTCAATAATATAGTCAGTTGGCTGCAGTTTGCCCTTTTCTTGGCGTTTGCGCAACACGTAATCTGTCGCCAAAGCGAATATTTGGTTGCCTGTGAGTGAGGTTACTTCGCTTTCATGGCGCACCATCACCCCAATACGGTCGGCATCTGGGTCATTGGTCATGGCAATATCGGCTTGCTCAGCCTGCAATTGCTCGATAGCCATGTCGTTCGCGCCTGGCTCTTCTGGGTTGGGTTTTCCGCCTTTTACTGTTGGGAAGTTGCCGTCTGGGTCCATTTGCGCTTCTACCAACGAAATATTTTCAAAACCTGCCTTACGGAGCACTGGCAAGACATTCGTTTGCCCCGCACCATGGAGTGGCGAATACACAATACTAAGGTCGCGTGCAGTTCCGACAGCTTCATTTACCACTGCTTGAATGTAGGCGTCATCATGCTCTTTGCCAAGCACCTCTATACGGCCTTCCGCCATTGCCTTATCGTAGTCAACAACCTTGATTTCCGTTACCGCGTTACCCATTTCTACCACCGCTTTGTCATGAGGTGCAACCAGCTGCCCACCATCACTCCAGTAGGCCTTAAAACCATTGTCGGCAGGCGGATTGTGGCTGGCACTAATCACGATTCCCGCTGCAAGCCCCATATTACGCACGGTAAAGCTCAGTTGCGGCGTGGCGCGGAAATTATCATACACATAGGTCTTAAAACCATGCGCGGCACATACGCCTGCCACATAGCGCATAAATTCTTCACCACTCAGGCGTGTATCACGCACAATCGCAATACCCTTTTCGCCGGCATTGGGATCGTGCTGGAGTACGTACTGGCAAAGTGCTTGCGCGGCCTCGCCCATGGTGACTTTATTAATACGATTGCTGCCCAGGCCGGTTTTGCCCCGAATCCCACCAGTACCAAATTCAATCTTTTTAAAAAAAGCGTCTTCGAGCGCCTGCCACTCCCCCGCCTGAATCATTCCTTCTAGTTCTTCACGATAGTCATCATACTTTGGCTCGGAAAGCCATGCTTCAACATTTGCAGCCGCTGCTTCAGATAAATGTGTTTTGTAGTCATTCATAAAATAATACCCTCCTATGTGGTGGGTATTATTGTACATGATTTTGTGAGAGGTAACTACTCTTTTCTCTGGGGTCCGTTCAATAAATCACCAATGGATTGACCACCGCGCATTTCTTCTTGAGCTGCCTGGGCTTCTTCTACGCTGCCTGGGCCGCCGGTAGCTTCACCAAGTTCTTTTTTCATAACTTCTCCGCTATCGTTAAATCCGGGTAGTACATTTCCTGCGCCCCTATCTACATCAGATAGTCCTGTCTGAGGGTTCCGGTAGGCTTCATCGCCTAACCTTCTAGCGGGTTGTTCACTATTAAGCAGCTCGTTAATTGATGGGCTTTGTTCGGGAGAAGTAGGTAACTCCTCTAACTGTTCCGTCTCTCCAACCTGCTTTGTTTCGTCAGGCTTCTTATTGTTTAAAAACTCGTTCACTCGATTAAACTCTGCGCCTGGTCCTGGGCGTTCTGCCATAATCGTCTCCTTTATTTATTTGCTAATTCCTTTACCACTTCAGCATCATTCCATGGTATCCGCTCGCCATTTACAATTCGATACTGCTCATGGCCCATACCGGTAATAACCACCACATCATCGCGGCGGGCAATTTTCATGGCTTTGGCGATGGCTTCGCGGCGGTCGCCAATTTCTTCGGTTTTACCATCGCCACCTGCTTCAACAATGCCCTCATGGACTTCGCGGCGAATTTCGGCGGGGTCTTCGTTGTAGCTTTCGTCATCGGTCAGGAAAATCCTATCGGCACCTTCGGCCGCGATCTTACCCATAATGGGCCGTTTGGCTTTATCACGATCTCCTGTAGCGCCAAATACCAGTATCACCCGATATTTAGTAGTGGTTCGCACAGCTTCCAATAGCTGTTGCAGGGCATCGGGGGTATGCGCATAATCAACGATGACATCGTAAGGCTTATCTATATTTACCCGCTCGAAACGGCCAGGGATAGACTCAAGATTAGCAATACCATCTTGAATCGCCCCTAAGTCAACTCGCAACAAATACGCCGCCGTTGCGGCTGCCGTTAGGTTATACACATTAAACTTACCCGGCAGCGCGGTCGCTACCTTTAAATCGGTCTGATGGTCGATATTTAAATCAACTTCACTACCCTTTTTGTACAACTTTACTTTAGTAATTTGGCATTCGGCATCTTCGTGAGTGCCATAGTTCATGCTTTGTTCGCCCGCTTCAAACTCGTTGAAGTAGCCATACCAGGGGTCATCGCGATTGAGTACAATATAGCGCGGTTTTTTTTGGAATAGCTTGGCCTTAGCGGCAGCGTATTCTTCCATCGTACCGTGATAATCCAGGTGATCTTGTGTCAGATTAGTCATAATAGCTACCTCTATGGGCACGGTATCGAGCTTATGCTGATGGAGTGCATGACTGGTAACCTCGAGTACGACAAAATCCACCTTGGCCTTTTTAGCATCGCGGAAGAATTGCTGCATGCGTTCCGTCGTGGCTACCGTCGCATTCAAATCGTTCAATTTCCGTTCCCCCGCTACCTCAATCAGTGCCGTGGTGAACATAGCTGTTATTTTGCCTGCCGCTTTCAAAATTTCGTTGAGGTAATTAGCCGTCGTTGTCTTGCCGTTAGTACCCGTGACAGCAATCACCCTGAGGCCTTTAGCAGGGTTGCCATATTTGGCCGATACCATATGCACTCGGCCCTTACGGTATACTTCTTCCACCGCCCGCACTGCACCACGTGGTAGTGCATTTCTTACCCCTTTTGCAAGCTTATCTTTCATGCTTACCATAATACCGTCTTGCAAGCAGGATTGCTAGTGTGTGGGGGGTACTGTTCAATATAGGGCCTAGCACTTTTTGCTCATAAGTTATTATTTAAACAAAGATGCTAAAATATAATAAATGCGAATATTGGGTATAGAAACAAGCTGCGACGAAACCGCGGCCGCCATCGTTGATAATGGATCGGCACTTTTAAGCAACGCCGTACAAAGCCAGATCAATATTCACAAACGCTTTGGCGGAGTGGTACCAGAGGTAGCAGCACGCAGTCACCTTGAAGTAATGCTTCCTGTTATTGAGGAAGCGCTCGAACAAGCCGAATCGCACTGGAGCGATATTGATGCAATTGCCGTAACCCACGCCCCCGGTTTGGTAGGTAGTTTACTGATCGGCACTCTAACTGCGCGAACTCTCGCCACGCTCAAGGGTATTCCACTCTATCCAGTACACCACGTTGAAGCGCACGTATATGCTAATTTCATCACTACCGATAAGACCGGGCAACTGCAACTCCCTTCTTCCGCGCCACAATTTCCCCTTTTAGCGCTTATCGTCAGCGGTGGGCACTCACAGTTGGTCCTATTTAAAAACCACGGCGATTACGAATTACTCGGCCAAACACAAGACGACGCCGTCGGTGAAGCCTTCGACAAAGTCGCTAAAATTTTAGGCCTCCCCTACCCCGGCGGCCCCAGTATTGCCCGGGCTAGCGAATATGGCGACCCGCACAAATACGACTTTCCTAAGTCTCGGCTCAACAACCCATATAATTTTTCGTTCTCTGGCCTTAAAACAGCCGTCCTAAGGCGCGTACAGGCCGAATGTGGTGTTGACCACCGCTTTCCGTCCTACGAGCTTGCTGCGCGCTTAGACGACGCCACACGCAATAACTTTGCAGCCAGCTTCCAGCGCATTGCGGTGGAAACACTCGTCGATAAAGCAGAATTGGCGTATCGTGACTACTTGCCGAAATCTGTCGTGATCGCCGGTGGCGTCGCAGCCAACCAAGAATTACGTCGGCAATTGCAAGCGCGCCTCCCCTTAGAAATCAATTACGCCGACCCCCGTTTATGTACCGATAACGCCGCCATGGTCGCAACACTCGGCTACTACCGTTCGCAACAGCTCTCCCCTACCCCACCAAGCGAGGTCGAGGTGATACCAAGTCTTTCTATGACAAAAACTGCGTGGGCTGTTAACAATCCACTCTAATCACGCATCACCTGATTCTGCATCCTTGCTAGTAAATCTGGAGACCACACTTTAGGGCTCCTCCCACATCTACGTTCACCCTCCCCCTCCCTTC
>CAZRGZ010000003.1:0-52825 GCA_964599775.1 uncultured Candidatus Saccharibacteria bacterium
CAATATTAATCACGAGTTCTTCAAACTGTTTTTCTTCACGTGGCGCCTGTGCTGCGTCTTTACTTCGTGGCGCACGGCGTGCTTGAGTTTTTGCTTCAGCCATAGTTAGAACTCCATCCCTTCTTTACGTGCAGCGTCAGCGAGTGCCTTCAGGCGGGCTGCATACTTGCGTCCATTACGGTCAAATGCAACAGTGCTTACTTTTGCCTTCTTTGCCTTCTTTGCAATCTCGGTGCCAATTGCCGCGGCCTTTTCTGTCATGCTACCGGTCATTTTACTGCCAACAGTAGTTGCTGCTGCGAGTGTATGCTGCTTATCGTCATTGATAACTTGCGCGCTAATGTGCGTGTTGCTAATAGTTACAGTCAAACGTGGTCGCTCAGCCGTGCCGTGTACTCGCGAACGAACGCGATTTTTACGAAGGCTGTGGCTCAGCAGTTTCTTTGCGAGCTTATTCATACTACTTACCTGCCTTTCCGGCTTTGCGCCTAATTTGCTCATCAGCATACTTAATACCTTTACCCTTATAAGGTTCGGGTTTCTTTAGGGCACGGATTTCAGCCGCCACTTGCCCTACCTGCTGTTTGTTAATACCAGCCACGGTAATGGTCATTTTATCGACTGCAAGCGTTACGCCCTGAGGTGATTCGTATTTTACTGGATGAGAGAAGCCAAGACTCATCTCGATTTTTTGTCCACCACCACTGACGCGGAAGCCAACACCATTGACTTCAAGCTTCTTCTCGAAGCCTTTAGTGACTCCCGTCACCATGTTGTTGATAAGGCTTCGCATGAGGCCGTGTTGCGACCGAGCGATCTTTTCATCGCTTTTTCGTTTCACCACAACCTGATTGTCCTCAATGGCAACATCAACATGTGGTAATGTAAATTGTTCTAGTGTCCCCTTCGGCCCCTGTACCTTAATGGTGTCAGGGTCGACCGTGATTGTCACACCCGAAGGGATACTGATGGGTAGTTTTCCGATTCGACTCATTCTTTACTCCTTAATATACCTTGACGAGCAGCTCGCCACCGAGGCGCTCTTTTACTGCCTGTTGGCCAGTCATAACACCTTTACTGGTGCTTACCAGTACGATACCACGGCCATTCTTGACGCGGGGGATGTCGTTGACACCTGCATATACGCGTCGACCAGGCTTACTCACGCGAGTGATTTCTGTAAACACTGCATTCTCGCCAGGTTTGTGAATGGTAACCACCAACGTGCTACGTGGTGAGCTTTTCTCAACCTTTACATCTTCAATGTAACCGGCTTTTTTCAGCTCACGGGCAATTGCTTCTTTCAGTTTACTTGTGGGGACGGTGATTTCGTGCTTCCCTACCATCGCCGCGTTACGGATTCGAGTCAGTAAGTCAGCGACGGGGTCAGTTGATTGTAATGCCATATTTCGCTCCTTTCTTACCAACTACTCTTAGTAACACCAGGGATTTCGCCTTTGCTTGCCAGCTCACGGAAGGTAATGCGGCTCACGCCAAATTGACGCATGTAGGCACGTGGGCGCCCGCTTAACACATCTCGGTTCTTCCAGCGTGTCGGGCTTGAGTTACGTGGAAGTTTCTGCAAGCCTTCTACATCGCCAGATGCCTTCAAGAGTGCGCGCTTAGCAGCGTATTGCTTTATCATTGCCTTGCGCTTCTTGTCTCGTGCGATCATTGATTTCTTAGCCATTAGCGCTTCGCCTCCTTTTCAAATGGCATACCGAACTTCTCTAAAAGAGCCCGGGTATGAGTTGGGTCTTGAGCTTTAAACACGAATGTTACTTGTAAACCATGAATAATCTGCGTATCTTCGAAGTTTAACTCAGGAAAAATAGATTGATCAGTCACTCCAAGGTTGTAGTTACCGCTTTTATCAAACCCTTTTGCACCCACGCCATGAAAGTCGCGGACACGTGGGAGTGCAATGTTAATCAGGCGATCCATGAATTCATACATTCGTGCACCACGAAGTGTCACGCTCACACCTACACGGTTCATGCCGGTACGGATTTTGAAGCCTGCGATGCTCTTTCGTGCCATACGATCCACTGGTTCTTGACCAGTAATTTTACGGAGCGTATTTGCCACAACTTCATGATATCGCTTGTCGTCCTTGAACTTGCCAATACCAGCGCTTACCACAATCTTTTCGAGTACTGGTACTTGATTAACATTCTTAAGCTCAAGCTCTTTCTGAAGCTCAGACACAAAACGATCTTTGTAAAGCTGCTTAAGACGAGGGGCTCCCTCGAGAACAGTCTTTTTAGTTGCCATTATTTAATCTCCTTATTCTTGAGGGCACGCGCTACACGAGCTTTCCCGCCGTCGACCTTGTTGATCACACCAACCCGGCTGGTAGTGCCTTGTTTTTCATCTACTACAAGTGCTACTTTGCTGACAGGCATAGGTACGTGAATTTCCTTCGTTCCACCGCGCGGATTAAGCTGATTCGGCTTAATGTTGCGCTTTACCTGCCCAATACCTTCTATAAACACTGCTTGCTTTTGCTGGCTCACTGACAGCACCTTACCGGTTTTGCCTTTATGCGCACCAGCCATTACCTTTACGGTATCACCCTTTTTAATCTTCTTAATCGGTCGGTTTGCTGTCATGTTAGAGTACCTCCGGTGCAAGGCTCACGATTTTATTGTAGCCAAGATCACGCAATTCACGCGGGATAGGGCCAAACACACGTGTTGCGCGCGGTTGTTTGTCATCGTTGATAATAACCGCTGCGTTTTCATCAAAGGCGATCGTACTGCCATCTTTACGCTTGATTTTATTGGTCGTGCGGACCACGACGGCCTTCACGACGCTCTTTTTCTTGACGCTGCCTGATGGACTGGCGTCTTTTACGGTGGCGACAATGATGTCACCTACGTTGGCGTAACGCCGTCGAGTACCACCAAGAACACGGATACAGAGGATTTCCTTTGCTCCGCTGTTGTCAGCTACTTTGAGGCGTGACTCTTGCTGAATCATTATACCGCCTCCTCTTCTTTCAGCTCGATTGCGGCAGTACCTTTTTCAAGGATGCGCTCGAGCTGCCAGGTCTTTGTTTTGCTCTTGGGACGAATTTCACTTACTTCTACAAGATCACCTTTTGTAGCTTCGTTCTTTTCGTCATGAGCAGTAAATTTACGATTAACCGTATACTGCTTACCGTACAAAGGATGTGTCTTGCGATACGTCACGGTGACCACAATTGTTTTGTCCTGTACGTCAGAAGTCACACGGCCAATTTGCTTCTTTGCCATTATGCTTTCTCCTTATTTGACGCTTCGCTAATCAATGTCTTCAAACGTGCAGTATCGCGGCGCAGTGCAGTGATTTGGCGAACGTTTACCAACTCACCAGCAGCGAGCGAACGTTTTGCTTCAACGAGCTCACGTTGTTTCTCTGCCAGGAGTTTCTGCAATTCGTCTACTGACTTACCGCGGAATTCAGCTATCTTTGTCATGATACGTCCTCCCGCTTAATGAAGCGTGTGCGAACTGGTAGCTTGTGGCTCGCGAGTCGCATCGCTTCACGCGCTATCTCTTCGTTCACACCTTTCATTTCAAACATCACCGTACCGGCCTTCACCTTTGCTACAAAGAACTCAGGGTTGCCTTTTCCGCTTCCCATTTTGACGTCTTGCGGCTTACGAGTAACTGGGGTGTGTGGGAAAATACGAATCCAGATTTTACCACCACGTTTGATGTAGCGAGTCATTGCTTGACGCGCTGACTCAATCTGACGGCTCGTAATGCGTTCATTCGAAAGACTTTGCAAGGCGTAGTCGCCAAAAGCAATATAGTTGCCTCGAGTGGCGATACCCTCATTTTTGCCTTTACGAACCTTACGGAACTTTGTCTTCTTTGGTAATAGCATTATCGACCTCCTCCTGCTTTCGTCGGTCGCTCACCCTTGTAGATCCACACTTTCACGCCAATTGTACCGGCAGGTGTGTGTGCTTTCGCCAGGTGATAGTCGATGTCTGCACGTAAGGTGTGCAGTGGCACTGAGCCTTCGATCACCTTTTCGCGGCGAGCCATTTCTGCACCGTTCAAACGGCCAGCAACCTCAATACGGATACCCTTTGCACCAGCGTTCATGGTGTTTTGGGCAGTCATTTTAGTTGCTCGACGGAAGTTGATACGTCGCTGTAGCTGGTGCGCTATGTTCTCAGCGACAAGCTTTGCCGCGAGCTCTGGACGCTTTACTTCTTCAATGTTAATACGTACAGGCATATCAACAATCTTCTCAATTTGCGCTTTCAGCTCCTGTACACCAGCACCGCCACGGCCAATTACCACGCCGGCTTTTGCTGTATGAATCGTAACAGTTGCAAGATTGGCTGAACGTTCGATCTCAATTTCGTTAATGGTCGGACGTGAAGCAAATCGCTTCTCAATAAGCTCACGTACTTTGAGATCTTGGGCGAGCCAGTTGGCGTAATCTCGCTTGTCGGCAAACCAGCGTGAACGCCAGTCCTTGTTTACCTGCAAACGGAAGCTGATGGGGTTAACTTTCTGTCCCATTACTTGCTCTCCTTGCTTGTCTTAGCTTTTTCGGCTGGCTTTTTCTTTGGCTTCACCTCACCAGTTACTACCACATTAATGTGGCTCGTACGCTTTTGGAATGGTAAGGCACGACCCATTGCTGCTGGGCGGTAGCGCTTGAGGCTTGGGCCAGGGGTTACTTGCAAAGTTTTGATTTGCAACGTTTTAGCGTCCAAACCGTGCGTATTTACTGCGTTTGCTTTTGCGCTAGCGATTGCTTTAGCCACCGGCTTTGCCGCACGCTTTGGCGTATTTTCAAGGATAAGCAGTGCATCGGCCACACTACGACCACGCACTAAACTTGCGACAAGGCCAGCTTTACGTGGAGTCTGTGGCACACCCTTCGCCACTGCACGAACTTCTTTCATGTCAGCCATTACTTATTATCCTTTCCGCCATGCTTACGGAATTTGCGAGTGGGGGCAAATTCACCAAGCTTGTGACCAACCATGTTTTCAGAAATATACACGGGGACATGCATCCGTCCATTGTGAACGGCGATGGTTCGACCAACCATTTCAGGGGTAATGGTGCAGGCGCGATCCCAGGTTTTAATAACAGTACGGTCGTCGCTTCCAAGCGCCGCAATCTTGTTAGCGAGCTTGAAGTTAACGTATGGGCCTTTTTTCAGTGATCGACTCATATCCTACCTCTTCTTCCTTTTCGCCTCGTGGCGACTTCTTGCAATCATTTTGTTACTGTACTTACGGCGACGAGTACGGAAACCAAGCGTCAATTGACCCCAAGGAGTACGCGGTGCCTTACCGGGGCCATGGCGCCCACCATCACCACCACCATGCGGGTGATCAGCGGCATTCATTACTACACCACGAACGGTAGGACGGATACCCATGCGGCGCTTTCGGCCAGCGGAACCGATCTTCACGTTCTGGTGCTGCTCGTTACCAATCGTACCGATAGTTGCCATACATTCAAGACGGAAGCGGCGCACTTCACCCGATGGTAATTTTACCAATGCGTAATCGCCTTCTTTTGCCATCAACTGTGCTTTGGTGCCTGCAGAGCGTACCATTTGGCCACCTTTTCCGGGCTGGATCTCAATGGCGTAAATTTGCGTACCGGCAGGGATAGCACTGAGGGGTAGACGGTTGCTCGCTTCAATTTCTGCATCGGCGCCACTTTTGATTGTCTTGCCAACCTTCATGGTTTTATCAGCAATAACATAGTGGTACAAACCGTGCTGGTCTTTTACACGAGCAATACGAGCTGAACGGTTAGGGTCGTATTCAATGTGTTCTACAGTGGCAACCGTGCCAGGTGCCAAGCGGTAGTTTACAATTCGGTAGAATTGCTTCACCCCGCCACCGCGATGGCGTACGGTAATGCGGCCAGTGTTGTTGCGGCCAGCGGTTTTCTTTTTCACTGCCGTTAAGCTTTTGAGCGGCTTTTTGGTAGTGATATCAGAGAAGTCTTGGCTAGTCATGCCTCGACGGCCTGGCGTTGTCGCTTTATATTGTTTAACCGCCATTATTTCTTCTCCTCTTCGTCAAAGATCTTAATTGTGTCACCCTCGACCAAGGTAACATAGGCTTTCTTTGTGTCCTTACGGTGTGCTGTGCCGGGGTTGCGGCGCTTACCCATAGAAAAACGGATGGCTTTTCCTTTTGAAACCAAGGTCTTTACCTTGGCAACCTTCACGCCGTACTGCGCGGCAACTGCATCAGCAATTTGCTGTTTGTTGACACCCACTGGGACGTTGAATACGTACACGTTGTCTTGTGCCGTAGCGTAAGCTTTCTCGCTTACTCGTGGAATAAGGGTAATTTCAGCCATTATGCTTTCTCCCCAAGCCATGCTTCCACTGCTTTCACCGCAGCTTCAGACATGAAAATTTTATCTGCATTCAGAATATGGAAAACACTTAGGTACGTAGCACGAACAAGCTCAACATTTGGCAGGTTTTTTGTCGCGCGAATCATTTCGTTGTTCTTTTCATCGACGACAATTAGAACGCGGCGAGCTGACTCGGCTTTCTGCTCTTTTAAGAATGCGGCGACTTCCTTGGTTTTACCAGTAGTCTTTACTTCAGCGACGGCAATTTTACCGGCTTCATTCGCAAGTGTGAGCGCTTGGCGGATAGCCGTACGCTTAGCAGTCGTACTGAGTTTCTTAGTGTAATTTTCAACCCCAAGCGGACCAAATACAACACCACCACCGCGCCAAATTGGGTTTCGGCTTGAGCCAAAACGTGCGCGACCAGTGCCTTTTTGTTTCCAGGGTTTTTTACCACCACCGCGTACTTCACCACGAGTTTTCGTGGTAGCGCTTGCGGTACGGTTAGCAGCAAGGTACCGGTCATAAGCAAGCTTTAGTAGCTCGTGATTCGGTACTTCAACCGCAAATACGTTCTTTGGTAGGTTTGCCATTATGCTTTACCTCCAATCATTACCACCCCTTTGCGAGGGCCAGGTACGGCGCCTTTCAGGCCAATGAGGTTGTTCTTAGCATCGACGTACGCAACGGTTAAGTTCTTTACCGTGACTTGGTCGTGCCCCATGCGGCCAGGCATGCGCTTGCCCTTAAAGACTTTTTGTGGGTACATTGAACCAATAGATCCAACTTTACGGACATTACCGTTTCCACCGTGCGTCTTTTTACTAGTATTAAAATTGTGACGTTTCACTGTACCGGCAAATCCTTTACCTTTACTTGTGCCCGTCACATTTACGCTTTCACCCACCTCAAAGGTGTTTACGTCTATAGTGTCGCCGACCTTGAGTTCAATGTCGCCGTCCACACGAACTTCCCGAATAACTTTCGGGGTCACTTTGGCGGCCTTCACGTGGCCAGCCACGGCCTTGCTCAGATTCTTACCCTCACCATACCCAATTTGTACTGCGTTGTAACCGTCAACATCGACAGTTTTCACCTGAGTCACAGTACAGGGGCCAGCTTGAATGAGCGTCACTGGAATAGTAACACCGTCTTCACTGAGGATATGGGTCATACCAACCTTGGTACCGAGTAGTGCTTTCATTTCGCGCCCTGCTCCCACTTAAAATTCTTGGTGGCTGGCGGTTTCCTTTCATTTTGAGGACCTTCCGACTCACCAAGAATCGTTTTATATTTCTTCGTATAAGTTACTTGGCTAGTATACCAGATGGGCTCCTCTGTTGTCAACTGTTAACGGCCTGAATCACAAAACTCCTTCTGGCTCCAGGCCATCCGAGCTTCCCCTGGTAATAAACCTTCATCCCTTCCTGGTTCGCTGAAAGTCAGCCCCGAAGGGACCGACCAAGGGGAGTTCTTGAAGTGAGCAAAGAAAGATGAAGATCTTTTACGAGGCGGGAGTCAGGCGGTCTGGAGCCAAAAGGAGTTTTGTGTCAGACCATTTATACGTTACAGCGCATTCTGATAGGCATCGTACGTATCGGTCAACTGCTGCTGAGCCTGCTTATATACATCAGTAAGCTTGCTATTTTCTGCTTTAAACGCCTCGTACTTTTCCGTTAACTCATCTCTCGCTTTATTAAACTCATCAGCTTTCTTTTCTTTGTCTGCTTTTACAACCGCTTGCCATCCAGAGACTACCCCTTCGGCTACTTTTACCAGCTTTGAATGCACATCTTTTAACAGCTCTTTCTGCGGCGCTTCCTTCAATGCACTTACCAGCGTTTGCCATTTCTTAAGCTCGGCATTATAATCTGTCACTTCCTTTTCTGTTTGTACGACTGGGGATATTTTTTCTTTAACGTAGATGTCGTATTCTAACAAATTAGTGACTTGTGTCGCTTCATTCTGTAATTCCTCGCTTACCTCGGCAAAAGCTTGGCACCGCTGTTTACTGCCAGCTAACCACGGCAAGGCACCCGCACGGTCGCACGACACGACTTCAATAGATTCGGCGAATTGATGAAACTTATTGAGCCGGTCTTGGGGTGAAGCATTATTATATTCACTTTGAAGTGATTGCAACTGCTGCCCAGTGCGTTCCTTTGCCTCATGCATTTTTGCATTGGTATTGTTGGCGGCCACCTGCAGCATAATGATGATTGTAATTGCAATGACCAGTACAATACTTGCCACTACTGCGGCAATAATTACAGGGCGTTTTTTATACCATGGCTGCGTTTTCGCTGGTGTTGAAGCTGGACCTCTTGCCTCTTCCTTGTCGCGGCGACTGATAAAATTATTCATATGCTTATTTTTACTCCTAGGTCGATGCTATTTCAAAATCAAGTGGCCAGGGGTTAAATTTACAGCCCTGCAAATCAATGGATTGTTGCTGCATGACCGGCGCGAGCTGGCCTGCGCCCTGGCAGTTATAATGACCATGGCCTAGCCAGTGCCCAGTTTCATGGTTTATTACCATATGCCGATAATCACGCAAGCTTCCTCCTTGACTGTTCCAGGTGTCAGTTGCCCCAATCCAGCGATCTTCGTTAATAATAACGTATTGACCAGCCCGGCAACTGTAAATAGCGTCACAACCCGGTGAGAAGGTTGGTACTTGGCTTGCCTCTGAAAGCACAAGAATGTATTGCCCGCCCGATTCAACGCGCTGGAATGTAATCCCTGCTTTCGACCAGCCACGATTATCGGCATACGTTTCTGCAACTTGCGTTGCAAACTGCTCAAGGTTACTTTGTATATTGCCGCGTGTTTGAATTTGATAAGTCACTACTCGAGAGGTACCACCATTGCTATTTTCTCTTTGCTGCGCTTGCCGTTCTTGAGCCACGAGCCAGTCTGGCTTCTTCACTTCTGGCGCTGGAATATGACTGAGCGCGTTCGCAGCGCTTTCTTCGTTTGTAATGGCTCGGCAAAAGAATTCATCCTCAGGGCAGCTTGACTCTTGGTTCTTCATATCATCAGCACCAGTTGCTGCCGGCGCGATAAATAGCGAACCAATACCCAGCAAGACAATAAGGGCTACAAGATACTCCACCTTGACCCAATTTTTTATAAAACTGCTACCTATACGTAGGGCATTCATAGAACTATCCCAGTACCAATAAATACCGAGAGGATTGCTGAAATAATAAGTACGGCATATTCAATTTTACGGTCAATTTGGAATTTATCGTGGCTCACAAACAAAAGCCCCACCAAAAAGCCAAGTGGAAAGGCTCCCAGCGTAAAGCTACCGATTATAATTGGTTCTGGAAAACGTAACCAAAAAGCACCCGCTATAATATAGAGGACAATTTTTAAAAAGTAAGCGCTGTCTTTTTCTTCCTGCGCTGCAGCTGATTTTTTCCGCCCGTTTTTCACCATATCGCTTATGATTATACACTATACCAAGATAAAATAAAAACTCCGAGTGTTCGGAGTTTTTATTGGTGAGGATTAATCTCTTACATGCGAATTTCAGCGTCACAGCCAGCCGGAAGACTAAGGCTTTGCAAAGCATCGATTGTTTTTGGCGTTGCATTAAGAATATCTATAAGACGCTTGTGAATACGCATTTCAAAAGCTTCACCACCTTGCTCGTATACGTGCGGTGATTTACGCACCGTAAAGCGCTTTTTACGAGTAGGGAGTGGCACTGGACCGGCGACACTAGCACCGGTACGCAGCGCGGTGTCGATAATTTGTTTTGCTGATTGATCAATCACTTTGTGATCATATGCTTTTAGGCGAATACGAATTCGCGGTACTTGGGCTTTTGCTTCAGCCATGTTCTCTCCTATGTACAACGTTGTAACCTCTGCTCGAATCATGTACTTCAAGGTTCACGCTCGGCCGAGTTCTCAACATAACTTTAATAATAGCTTCCATATTATAACAATTCTTCGGTAGTTAATCAAGATTCATCTCAGGCATCTCGACACTCGTTTGGCCACAATAAAAAAATAAAGAGCCGTCTATACAAACGACTCTTTATTCAGTAGCAGTACGTAGATTACTTCGTAATCTTCGTTACCACACCAGCACCAACGGTACGGCCACCTTCACGGATAGCAAAGTTAAGACCTTGTTCCATGGCGATTGGGGCGAGCAGCTTTACCTTAAAGCTAACGGTGTCACCAGGCATCACCATTTCTTTGTCAGCTGGAAGTTCAACTTCACCGGTTACGTCAGTAGTTCGGAAGTAGAACTGTGGCTTGTAACCCTTAAAGAATGGAGTGTGGCGACCACCTTCTTCTTTGGTAAGGATGTAAACCTCTGCTTCAAATTCAGTGTGAGGAGTGATGCTCCCAGGCTTTGCGATCACCTGACCACGCTCGATGTCGGTTCGCTCAATACCACGAAGTAGTACACCAGCGTTGTCACCAGCTTGACCTTGGTCAAGGTTCTTCTTGAAGGCCTCGATACCGGTTACCACTGATTTCTTAGGTTCGTGCAAGCCAACGATTTCAACTTCGTCGTTGAGCTTTACAACACCTTGCTCAATACGGCCGGTAGCAACGGTACCACGACCCTTGATTGAGAAGACGTCTTCGATTGGCATCAAGAATGGCTTGTCGAGGTCACGCTCTGGAACAGGGATGTAGTCGTCCATAGCTTGAACAAGTTCCATAATTGCGTCTTCGTACTTCTCGTCGCCTTCAAGTGCCTTAAGGGCAGAGCCTTTGACAACTGGAGCGTTATCACCGTCGAAGCCGTTCTTAGTAAGAAGCTCACGAACGTCCATTTCAACGAGCTCAACGAGCTCTTCGTCTGCCATGTCCATCTTGTTAAGGAACACGACAATTTTAGGCACACCAACTTGCTTCGCAAGCAGTACGTGCTCACGGGTTTGTGGCATTGGGCCGTCAGCGGCGCTCACCACAAGCACTGCACCGTCAACCTGTGCGGCACCGGTGATCATGTTCTTTACGTAGTCAGCGTGACCAGGCATGTCTACGTGAGCGTAGTGGAATTTCTCGCTCTCGTATTCCTGGTGGCTGGCTGCAATAGTAATACCACGATCGCGCTCTTCTGGAGCGTTGTCGATCTGGTCGTATGCAACTGATTTGTTCACGTCGCTTGGAAGTCGCTTCGCGAGAGTGCTGGTGATTGCAGCGGTCAAAGTAGTCTTACCGTGGTCTACGTGACCCATGGTACCGACGTTCTTGTGCGGCTTAGCACGGTTAAAATCTGCCATTTAATATCTCCTATTACTTATATTTCTCGCATGAGGCATTTCTAAAACACCTCACGACGTATGCCTTTATTATACAAGATCTCTCAGGGGTATGTAAAGAGAAATTATCTATTTGCTTCTTTTTTCGATAATTTCTTGCGCCACGTTTGGCGGCACTTCCTCGTACTGCGCCAATTCCATGGTGCTTGCCGCACGCCCTTGGCTCATTGAACGCAGATCAGTAGTATACCCAAACATACTCGCAAGTGGTACAAATGCTCGGACGAGCTTTGCACCGCCCGTTAAATCGTCCATTGCGTCAATGCGCCCACGGCGAGAGTTGAGGTCACCAATGACATCACCCATGAATTCTTCAGGCGTGGTGACTTCTACCTTCATGACTGGCTCGAGCAGTACTGGCTGCGCGCTTTTTACCCCATTCCGGGTGGCTAATACACCAGCGAGCTTGAAAGCAAGTTCGCTTGAGTCAACATCGTGGTAACTCCCATCGTAAAGCGTTGCCTTTACATCCACTACCGGGTAGCCAGCAAGTACACCACCATCAAGCGTCTCTCGTACACCTTCTTCAACGGCTTTGCGATACTCTTGCGGAACCACACCACCTTTAATTTCGTCAAAGAACTCGAAGCCTTTCCCAGCTTCATTTGGTTCGAAGCGGATCCACACATCACCATACTGACCGCGACCACCAGATTGCTTCACATGCTTACCCTGGGCCTCAGCTGAACTACGAATGGTTTCGCGGAAGGCAACTTGTGGCTGGCCAATGTTGGCCTCTACCTTAAACTCGCGCTTCATTCGGTCGACAATAATGTCAAGGTGTAGCTCACCCATACCACTAATAATTGTCTGACCGGTTTCGTCATCAGTGTGTACGCGGAAGGTAGGGTCTTCCTCGGCCAAGCGTTGCAGGGCGGTACTCATTTTATCTTGGTCGGCTTTGGTTTTTGGCTCAATCGCGATCGCTACTGGCGGCTCTGGGAAATCAATACTCTCAAGAATGATCGGATGTGAAACATCAGCAAGCGTCGCACCAGTTGTAGTATCTTTCAGGCCAACCACTGCAGCAATGTCGCCAGCGGCAATTTCTGAAATTTCCTCACGCTTATCAGCATGCATACGAACAATACGGCCAACACGTTCCTTATTGCCAGTCATGGTGTTGAGCACGTAGCTGCCAGCTGTCAATTTGCCACTGTATACCCGCACAAACACCAGCTTACCAACAAATGGGTCGTTCGCAATCTTAAAGGCGATTGCTGCCAGTGGCTCATCAGCCGATGGCTTACGTTCGATTTCATCACCAGTTTTTGGGTGAGTACCCCATACGCTTCCAACATCGGTGGGGCTGGGTAGATATTCGTTTACGAGGTCAAGTACCTTTTCTACAATTACACCCCGGCCATCACCGCCGGTCACAATGTAGAATTCACCAGTCAGTACACTCTTACGGATAGCTCCACGGAGTTCGTCTATCGAAATGCCCTCTTCGCCTTCTTCAAGGTATTTTTCGAACAGTGTATCATCAGCTTCAACAGCCGCTTCAACCAATAGTTGGCGGGCGTGTTTCGCCTTTTCTGCCATGTCTTCTGGGATTTCACCCACTTGCAGTTCACGATCAGTGAAATCGTTGTAGGTGTAAGCCTTCATGTCGATAAGGTCGACAACGCCGTTGATATCCTTTTCAAAACCAATCGGTAGGTGAATTGGCAATGCACGCTTGCTGAGGCGCTCGTGAATAGTGCGGAGGCTCATATAGAAGTCGCCACCAGTTTGGTTAATCTTGTTTACAAAACAGATACGTGGCACGCCATATTTGTTGGCTTGGCGCCACACGGTCTCGGTCTGTGCCTCAACGCCCATTTTACCGTCAAATACTACCACGGCACCGTCGAGTACACGAAGCGAACGCTCTACCTCGGCAGTAAAGTCAATGTGACCAGGAGTATCGATGATATTGATTTTGTGATCTTTCCAGAAGCAAGTCACCGCAGCTGAGGTGATAGTAATACCACGCTCACGTTCTTGTGCCATCCAGTCGGTTGTTGTCTCACCCTCGTGTACGGCACCAATCTTGTGACTGAGGCCAGTTCGGTACAAAATACCTTCAGTCGTGGTGGTTTTACCGGCATCGATGTGCGCGATAATACCAATGTTACGAAACCGCTCAAGCGGAACTTTTTTGTCTGCTGCCATATGTTATCCCCTTGCAAAATGCGCAAATGCGCGGTTAGCTTCTGCCATACGGTGCGTATCTTCTTTTTTCTTGAAGGTTGCACCAGCCTGGTTGTATGCGTCAACAATCTCGGCGGCGAGACGCTGGTCGTACGGCATACCCTTACGAGCACGAGCACTCTGAACCAGCCACATAAAAGCAAAGTGATATTGGCGGTGACCCTGGATAGGGAATGGGATTTGATAGTTTGCCCCACCAACTCGTCGGCTTTTTACTTCGAAATTAGGCATGACGTTTTTCAGAGCTGTTTCGAATACTTCAAGTGGGTCTTCGCTCTTCAGCTTTTTCGCGGCAATTTCTAATGCGCTATATACTTGGCGCTCTGCGAGTAGTTTTTTACCGTCGATAATACTTTTGTTAATAAGTCGTTGTACCAGCACGCTTTGGTATTTGCGGTCTGGGTTAATGCGACGTTGCAATGAACGAGTTACTTTTCGCGGCATGACTATTTACCGTCCTTCTTGGTACCGTATTTAGAACGGCCTTGCTTACGGTTAGCGACCCCTTGTAGGTCAAGTGCACCACGCACAATGTGATAACGCACACCTGGAAGGTCAGGTACACGACCACCACGTACGAGCACAACAGCGTGCTCCTGTAGGTTGTGACCAGCACCGCCAATGTAGGCCCATACTTCTTGCCCGTTACTCAGGCGTACACGAGCAACCTTACGAAGGGCTGAGTTTGGCTTCTTTGGTGTTTTGGTAGTTACTTTAATACACGTCCCACGCTTTAAGGGGGCGTCTTGATCGTAGTAACGGCTTTTCAGCGCATTATGGATGCGGCCGAGTGCTGGTGACTTGCTCTTTTTCGCAGCATTTTTTCGCGGCTTGCGAACCAGCTGATTAATAGTTGGCATATATGTCTCCTAAAAAGATTATGTGAAATATAGGATGAGCTACCTGATATTCAGCAAAATATTCAGACAGCAATTTCTCTTATCAAAGCAGACCATGTGTACACACTCTTTCACGGCTCTACTTCATAAGAGAGGAAACTCTTTACTATTATAGCAATAATTATGGCAGTTGACAATAGTAACAGTTGAAGCCGGCTGCGACTTCTCGAAGTTGCCTAACCTCGTCCGAATCTCCCATTTTGCCTCCTTAGCTCTAAGGACCTTTTTTAATTATAGCACTAAATAACAAATACCCCTCGTACAGAGGGGTATTTGTTATTAAAACTGCATCTCCCTAAGCAGCGAGCTCAAACTCTTCAACCTGCGGCTCGTCTACCACGGCGCCAGTTCCGACAGGAATCTTGCGGCCGATGATCACGTTTTCCTTCAGGCCGTACAGGTTATCAACCCGGCCACTAGTGGCGGCATTGATAAGCACGCGGGTAGTATCCTGGAACGAAGCTGCCGAGAGGAAGCTATCACTCCATATAGATACCTTAGTGATACCCAAGAGAAGTTGCGTATACTGGATCAACTCTTTGCCTTCAGCTGCCAGTTGTTCGTTTGCGGCAATCACGGCAGCTTTCGATACAATGTCGCCCGTCACGAACTCGCCATCACCTGGATCTTCTACTTGTACCCGGCTAAACATCTGGCGCACAATCACCTCAAGGTGTTTGCCGGCAATGTTCTGGCCTTGTGCAGCGTAGATTCGCAAGATCTCATTGATAATGTAGCGCTGGGTTGCTTCGATTCCCTTCAGGCGCATTAAGTCGCGAAGATTGATCGAACCATTAGTCAGCTGATCACCAGCTTCAACTGTGTCGCCATCACTCACCATTAGCTCCTTCGAGCCCGGGATATCGTAACGAACAGGTGCTTTGCTACCACTGGTGAGGATAATCTCACCATCAGCAACTTCTACCTTACCATCAAATGGTGCGACAATTGGCAGTGATTGGTCTTCGGTGCTGGCAAGCACGTCGCCCGCCTTCACATCGCTCCCCGATTTGACACGCACGGTTTGTTCGGTCACCTTGAGACGCTCTACCTTGCCCTGACTTGGGGTCACTTGGACAACATAGTTGTTGCCTTCTTCCCATATCTGTACCGTTCCAGCAAATTCGCTCAGGAAGGCTTCACCCTTTGGCGTGCGAGCTTCAAACAGCTCATCAACACGCGGCAGACCAGTAGTCACGTCGCCACCACTCTTTGAGCCAGCGTCGTGCTTGGTGTCAAGCGTTAGCTGCGTACCTGGCTCACCCACAGATTGCGCCGCAATCACCCCAACGGGTTGCGCAACGTTAATGAGCTTACCAGTAGCCATATCAAGACCGTAACTCTTTTGTGGAATACCCTTAAGGTTGCTGGTTGAAAGTACGCTCATGATCTTCACGCTATCAATCTTCTCGTCCAGCTGAATAGCATCGGCCAGTTCGCGCGTTATCAAGTCACCGCGCTTGAGGTAGCCTGGCACTTCATCAGCTGCATACCGACCCACAATACGCTCACTGAGCTCAATCATGGTGTCTTCGCTTTCTGAACGGTAGATAGTAAAGCCTGGATCAGATTCATCATCTGCTACGGTGAAGATATCCTGACTCACATCGACGAGACGTCGAGTAAGGTATCCAGAGTCAGCCGTCTTCAATGCCGTGTCGATCAGACCCTTACGCGAACCACGCGTAGCCACGAAGGCCTCAAGCGGACTTAGACCTTCTTTAAAGCTTGAACGAATTGGCAGCTCGATAGCACGGTTGGTCGCGTCAGTCATCACACCAACCATAGCACTTGCTAGCTTTACGTTGCTAATGCTTCCACGTGCACCCGAGTTCACCATTATGCTCACCCCAGTGTCAGTGCTGTCTAGCTTGCTTTGTAGGATTTCAGTCGTCTTGCTGTCCACCTGACGCCAGTTTTGCACCGTTAGGTTGTAGCGTTCTTCATCAGTAATCAACCCTTGCTCGAACTGTTCAGAAATCAATGCAGCACGCTCATCACCTTCTGCAATGAGGGATTCCATTTCTGGTACGTCGAAGTAGTCGGCCATACCGGTTGAAACAGCGGCCGCCGTTGCGTACTTCAGGGCAATATCTTTAATGTCGTCGGCAACTTTCGCGGTTGTTTCCGAGCCGTACTTATCAAAGATACGTGCCATAACAGCGTTAAGGGCTTTACGATTCATAACTTCATCTACATAACGGAAGTCGGTTGGCAATACTTCGTTAAAGTAGACCCGGCCGAGTGTCGTTAACCGCTGCTGGCCTTTCACCTCTACACGGATAGGAGTCTGCAGCTGAATGACACCGTTTTCTTCAGCCATCATAGCTTCAGCTACGGAGCTAAAAGTCTTGATGTCGTCGGTTTGTGCGCTTGGTTTGTCGTAAGTGAGGTAGTAGCTTCCAAGTACGATGTCTTGGATAAGGTTAAGGATTGGTGTACCGTCAGCTGGCTTCAAGAGGTTATTAGTCGCACTCATGAGTTCGCGAGCTTCGGCCTGCGCTTCTTTACTGAGCGGGAGGTGAACGGCCATTTGGTCACCGTCGAAGTCAGCGTTAAACCCTTTACATACCAATGGGTGCAGCTGGATTGCCTTACCTTCGATGAGCTTAGGCTGGAAAGCCTGGATAGAAAGTCGGTGCAATGATGGCGCTCGGTTGAGCAGCACATATTTACCTTTAATCACTTCATCTAGGGCATCCCATACGATACTCTCACCTGCATCAATCAAACGAGTCGCCGAACGAATATTGTGTGCCTGCTCATTACGTAGCAACCATGAAATCACAAATGGCTTGAATAGCTCTAGCGCCATGGCCTTTGGCAAGCCACATTCGCTGATCTTTAGTTCCGGACCAGCGACAATCACCGAACGACCAGAATAGTCAACACGCTTACCCAGCAAGTTTTGGCGGAATCGGCCTTGCTTACCTTTGAGCATATCGCTAATTGACTTCAGTCGTCGCCGACCACCAGCAGCGCTCACGGCACGGCCACCGCGAGCTGCACTGTTGTCGATCAAAGCGTCAACCGCTTCTTGCAGCATGCGCATTTCGTTGCGGCGAATTACTTCTGGTGCATTGAGGTCGATCAATTTCTTCAAACGGTTGTTTCGGTTGATCACACGGCGGTACAAGTCGTTAAGATCGCTCGTCGCGAAACGACCACCAGTCAGCTGGACCATTGGACGCAGGTCGGGTGGAATAACCGGCAAAACCGTCAAACATAGGCTCGATGGTTTAATGCCCGCACGACGCATACCTTCTAGTACCTTTAGGCGCTTTAGGATTTTCTTTTGCCGTTGACCTTTTGCGCTCGCCGCTTCTTCGGTCAGTTCATTAATCAGCGCTTCAAGATCAATCTCATCAAGTAGCCGCTTGAGCGCTTCACCGCCCATACCCACCTTGATGATCTCTTCGTACTCTTCAGGAAGGTTTCGATAGTCGGTTTCGCTTAAGAGTGCACCTTTTGAGAGGCTTTCTAATTGTGCCTTCTTGGTGAGGAGTGTTTCGTTCAGCTCTTCGAGCTCACGCGACTGCTCGGCAGCCAACGCTTTTACATCGGCGCCCTCTTCGGCACCAGCCTGCTCGTAACGCAGTTTGATGGCTGCACGCCCTGCTTCAGCTTCGGCTTCAGCGTCCACTAGGAACTGATCGCGTTTTTCTTCATCGACGGCAAGGATCACATAACTAGCGAAGTAAGCAACTCGCTCGATGTTGCGCACGGTCATACCCAAGAGTAATGCCATAGCACTCGGCGTACCGCGCATAAACCAAATATGGGCAACAGGTGCCGCCAGGCCAATATGACCCATTCGTTCACGACGCACAATACTCTTGGTGACAATCTCACCGTTTTTATCAACGGCAGCTTCACGTGAACGCACGCCTTTTAGCTTGGCATCATGTGGGTTTAAGTCCTTAGTAGGACCAAAAATTCGTTCACAGAACAAGCCATCACGTTCAGGTTTTTGTGTACGATAGTTAATCGTTTCTGGCTTGAGTACTTCCCCATGACTCCATTTTAGGATGTCATCGGCACTCGCAATTGCCAGCCGCACTGCATCAAAATCAGCAATGCCGGTGTTTGTGACGAGGCGACTCATTACGCTACCTCCTTATTATTTTCGTCAATTTCATCAGTGTCTTGAATGGTCATGCCATCACCGAGGTCGATATCGCCATATTCATCTACCTCATCGGCGACAGTGACATCAAGCGGCTGGCTCGCTACTGCGGGCGTAGTTGCTTCATTCTGGGCTTTAGCGGCAACGCTTTCGGCAAGCACGTTTTCGGCATCAACGATTTCGTCGTCGCTCTGGTCAAGCAGATCAACACGCAGCCCAAGTCCTTGCAGCTCTTTCACTAATACGTTAAAGCTTTCTGGCACTTTCGGACCGGTAATTGGTTCGTCCTTGATGATTGATTCGTAAGCTTTCGCACGACCATACACATCGTCAGACTTAATGGTTAACATTTCTTGAAGTGTCGTTGCTGCACCATATGCTTCTAGTGCCCACACCTCCATTTCACCGAAACGCTGCCCACCGTTTTGCGCCTTACCACCAAGTGGCTGTTGGGTCACCATAGTGTATGGCCCGATCGAGCGTGCGTGCATCTTGTCGGCAATCATGTGGTGCAGCTTAATGATATACATATTACCCACGGCTACTTTTTCGAGGAAAGCTTCGCCGGTACGGCCGTCAAAGAGTTGCATTTTACCATCTTCTGGCAGGCCAGCTTTCTTCAGCTCTTCAACAATTGTTTCCTCTGGCACACCGTTAAATGGCGGCGTGGCAACCTTGTAGCCAAGTGCTCGTGCGGCCATACCAAGATGGGCTTCAAATAGTTGCCCAAGGTTCATACGACTCGGCACACCCATTGGGTTAAGGAGTACGTCTATTGGCGTTCCGTCTTCGGTAAATGGCATGTCGGCTTCTGGCAGGATTCGTGCCACTACACCCTTGTTACCGTGGCGACCTGCTAACTTGTCACCCACCGAGATTTTACGCATTTGTGCCACAAAGATCTGGATCTGCATCAGCACGCCAGCTTTCAACTCGTGACCTTGCTCGCGGCTAAATACCTTCACACCTACAACTTTACCTTGCTTGCCATTGCTCATACGCTGTGAGGTGTCACGAACATCTTTGGCTTTCTCACCAAAGATAGCGCGCAGCAAGCGTTCCTCCGAACTGAGCTCTTGCTCACCCTTCGGTGTAATTTTACCAACCAGTACGTCGCCTGCCTTCACTTCAGAACCAACTTGTACAATACCTCGCTCGTCCAGGTGGCGTAGGCTCTCTTCGCTGACGTTTGGAATATCGCGAGTCACTACCTCTGGGCCAAGCTTAGTCTCACGCACTTCTACCATGAAGTCGTTGATGTTAATGCTCGTGAGGTCGTCTTCTTTTACAATGCGATCACTCAGGATAATCGCGTCGTCCATGTTGTAGCCACCCCATGGCATGTACGCCACCAGAAGGTCACGGCCAAGTGCGAGCTCACCATCAGCGATAGAGGCACCTTCAAGAATAACATCACCCTTCTTGAGTTTCTGCCCGCGCTCAACTACTACTTTTTGGTTAATACAACGGTCGTCGTTACTTTGCTGGAAGTGAACAGGAT
The DNA here is from genome assembly GCA_964599775.1 of uncultured Candidatus Saccharibacteria bacterium. Classification (GTDB taxonomy): domain Bacteria; phylum Patescibacteriota; class Saccharimonadia; order Saccharimonadales; family Saccharimonadaceae; genus CAZRGZ01. Next base: position 20,357 of record CAZRGZ010000003.1, read on the forward strand.
TATAGATTTTCACGCCATCTTTGTACTTAACATGAACCTCGGTCGCGTCAGCCTTCACGACTTCACCGTCAGCCTCAGCAAGTACGAGCTGGCTAGTGTTACGCGCCAAGTCCTTTTCAATACCAGTACCAACAATCGGGCTTTGTGGCTGCAATAGCGGTACGGCTTGTTTCTGCATGTTTGAACCGGTCAAAGAACGGTCAACCCGGTTTTTCTCGAGGAATGGAATGAGTGAAGCGGTGGCACCGACGATCTGTTTCTTAGCAGCGTCCATAAAGGTCACTTCGCTTGCATCAACTTCTTCTGCCACCAAGCAGTTACGCACGCTCACACGTTCTTCAGCGAAGGTATTATCTTCGTTCAATTTATTACCAGATTCAGCAATAACCTCTACGGCTTCTTGAGCGGCATCAAGGTATACTACTTCATCGGTCACCTGGCCATTCTTTACACGAAGATATGGGGTCTCGATAAAGCCATACTCGTTTACCTTCGCATAGTTGGCGAGGTTGAGCACCAAACCAATGTTGGCACCTTCTGGTGTTTCGACGGTACAAATACGACCATAGTGACTTGGGTGAACATCACGTACCTCTAGGCCAGCACGTTCACGGCTCAAGCCGCCAGGTCCCATAGAGTTCAAGCGCCGCTTGTGCGCGAGCTCAGACATTGGGTTGGTCTGGTCCATGAATTGACTCAACTGCGAGCTGGCAAAGAATTCACGTACTGCAGCCACCACAGGGCGAGCATTGATAAGTTGCCCAGGAGTGACTGATTCAATATCAGTCATACTCATGCGGTCCATAGCATTTCGCTGCATACGAAGCATACCAATACGGAACTGGCGAGACACCAATTCGCCCACGAATTTCACACGGCGGTTATGCAGTGCATCGATATCGTCTGGCGCTTCTTGCGTGTTGTTCAGGCGGATGATTTCTTTAATAATTGCCACGAGGTCTTCCATGCGCATAACACGGTTTTCTGTCGTGTTAGGCACGTCTAGGCTAAGGCGTTGGTTAATCTTGTAGCGGCCAACCCTACTAAAATCAAAGCGCTTGAAATCGAAGAACATGCGCTCAATCATACTACGCGCGTTATCAACCGTGGCCAAATCACCTGGGCGCAAACGGCGGTAGACTTCAATCAGTGCTTCATTGGTGCCTTTTGCGGCGTCTTTTTCTAATGTTGTTTCAATGTATTTTATGTCGCCGGTATCAACTTCTTTAAAAAGGTCTTTGATGGCGGTAGTCGTTGGGTAGCCTAATGCTCGTAAAAGCGTGGTGACAGGGATTTTGCGGCGGCGGTCAATCTTTACATAAATGGCGCCATTAGTAGCGGTTTCGAATTCTAGCCATGCACCCCGGCCTGGAATAAGTTTGGCTCCATAAAAATTACGTAGACCATTCGTATCAGCAGTAAAGAATACCCCTGCGCTACGGATAAGCTGGCTCACTACCACACGCTCAGTGCCGTTAATTACGAAAGTACCCCGCTCAGTCATCCACGGGTAGTCACCAAGGTAAATTTCTTGCTCTTTTACCTCACCAGTAACCTTATTCGTTAGCTCAACCGTGGCACGGAGTGGTGCTTCAAAACTGGCATTGTTTTCGCGGGCTTGAGCTTCTGATTCTTTTGGTTCAAGGAACTTATAGTCTTTAAAACGTAATTTTAGTTTTTGACCAGTATAGTCTTCAATCGGATTGATTTCTGCAAAAATCTCACTCAACCCAGTCTCTACGAAGTTTTTCCACGAATCGATCTGGTGAGCGATGAGGTTCGGCAGTGGCAACGCGGTATCTTCCGACGTAAAATACCGACGCACTGCTGGCTTGCTAGCTTTCGCCATGAACACACGTCTCCTTGTTGTTAATCACACCCTAGTACCAAAATCCCACCGCAGGTTTTTGTATACCATAAGTGTGGTCGTTATTGAATCGGCGCCGAAGATTCACTAAGTGTGGGCGAATATTCCAGGTGCCACCCTTAAGGAATAGACGCTCGTACCCAACTTACACTACTTCTTGATACCCATTGTGCTACACTGTGGGCAAGAAGTCAAGAGGAAATGCCTCGGCAGCTATTATGCGTGCTTTATCACTTCGTCGGCAATGCCGTATTCTACTGCTTCTTTCGCACTCAACCAGTAATCACGTTCCATATCATTTTTAATTTTGGCGAGTTTTTGGCCGGTATTTTTAGCGAGAATACTTGCCGTCATTTCTTTAACCTTCAAGCTTTCTTTAAGGTCAATCTCCATATCTGTCACCTTACCTTGCGTCCCAGATGATGGTTGGTGGATCATAACTGTAGAGTGTGGTAATAGCGAACGCTTACCCTTTGTGCCTGAACTCAGCAAAAACGCACCCATGCTTGCCTGCAGCCCAATACCAATTGTTTGGATATCTGGCTTGATGTACTGCATTGTGTCGTAAATCGCCATACCGTCGTACACGCTACCACCAGGGCTATTGATATAGAACTTAATATCGCTGGTGGGATCTTCGTGTGCAAGATGGAGTAATTGCGCTACTACCAAGTTTGCGGTTTGTTCATTCACCTGTTCGCCTAAAAAAACGACGCGTTCTTTTAAAAGTCGACTGTAAATATCAAAGGCGCGTTCACCTTGTGGTGATTGTTCGATAACGGTGGGGACGAGATAACTATTCATGTTCTTAGTATAACAAATATTTAGCACTCGTGACAATAGAGTGCTAAATAAAAATTGCGCTTTTCATACGTCATGGTATAATATGTATCAGCCACTCGAAGGAAGGAAGTACATTGGACGAGACAACTCGCCAGCGACTGGAGGAGCACCTCCGGGCAGTCAACGAGATCGTCACAGCGGACCTGAACGACCCCCATGGGTCCGATGCAACAAAGCTGGTCCTGGAGAACCTGCCGGAGGAGGTGTACCGCGAGCTGGGGTTCCAGCAGCAGCGGTACTACCGCAACCACGCAACACGCATGGGCAGTCTGCTCTTCACGAGTACGCTGCCTGCTGATCGTGCAAGCGTCTTCACCCTGCTGGCCAAGAGTCTTCTACAGGCCATCGCTAGTGGAGATGAAGTCCAAATCCGCTGGGGCTGGCGGATGCTCAAGGGCTTCGCCTACTCGAGCAGCAGGCCCGCCACGGACGGTTCCTACGACTCCGGCATCGTCGACGAGTCCACGATCGCCCTGGTCGCGTTCGCCCTCGAAAGAGGGCTACATGCCCTGAAGCAGGCGCAAAGCAACAAGACGCCATCCGGGCAGCGCAGCCCTCACCCCGCGGACGAGCTGCCGACTGAGCAGCTCATCACCGAACTGCACGAGTGGTTCGAAAAGATGCGCAAGGAGACCGAAACCGACCTGGCGCTCTGACTCCCCGACCCCGTCGAGCAGGAAACTCGCAAACTATGCGTTTGCTGCCATCAATGCATCGAGCGTCTTCTCGGTCATCAATCGGTTGCCAATATCGCGGCGTGCTTCAGGTGTTTGCAACTGCGCTTGCATATTTTTATCTGGGTATTGTTGCACCATTTGCTGGAGACGCTCTTCAACTTGAGCATCGCTTACTTCAATCTTCAGCAACTTACTAAGCTCAGCCAAAGCAAGACCAATCTGTACGCGCATTGTCGCTGCGTCTTTGAGCTCTTTTTCTTTCCATTCGTCGCGGGTCAGATTTTGATCTTCAAGGTATTGCTCAAGCGTCATACCCCGATACATCAAGTTCTGCACCGTATCCTGTTCGATGCTTCGCATTTGATCTTCGATTAACACTTGCGGCACAGGGATTTCGCTCACCTCAATCAGTTTCTTGGCAAGATCATCTTTCAATTTTTCATCCCGTTGGCGTTCTTTTTGCGCCTTAAGCTCGCTTTTGATGTCGCTTTTCAGCTGTTCGACAGATTCAAATGGCCCGCATTTCTTTGCAAACTCATCATCAACTTTTGGTAACTTCACTTCATTCACGGATTTAACGGTCACAGTGAATACTACCTTCGCGCCCGCCAAATGAGCCGCGTGGTATTCCTTGGGAAAAGTAAGAGGTAAGTCGAATGTCTCACCAGCCTTCTTACCTACAATACCTTCTTCAAAGCCGGGAATGAAATTATTGCTACCGAGCGTGAGCGGGTAATCATTGCCAGTCGCACCTGCAACATCTTGCCCTTTTTCATCTTTGCCTACAAAATCAATCACGACTTCGTCTTTTAGCTTAGCCGGGCGCTCCACCTCAACCTTTTCAGCAAAACCAGCACGCATACGCTCGATAACTTCATTAACCTCTTTAGCCGTGACGCTGACTTTGTCGACTGCTACCTTCAAGTTCTTGTAGTCACCCAATTTAACGGCTGGTAAAACTTCGACTTCCGCAGTAAATTCAAGCTCTTTGCCAGGCTCATATTTCTTTACATCCACTTCAGGACGGTCAAGCGGTTGCAGCTTGGCCTCAGTGAAAGACTGCACCACGCCTTGGTTGAGTGCACGCTCAACGAGCTCAGCATTTAGCAATTCTGGATTTATGTGCTTTTCAGCAATGTTTGTTGGTACTTTCCCTTTACGAAACCCAGCAACTTTTACTTCCTGAGCAAGCTTTGCCAGGGCATTTTGCTTTGCAGTTTCTAGTTCTTCAGCGCCAAGTGTGACGGTCACCTGGACTTTGGTGTCAGATAAATTGTTTATAGTATACTTCATAAGGTCTTAGTGTAACAGATATACGTACGCTTGGCGAGTCTAAAAACTCAATCCCATAACCCACCACCGGGGGTGGCACCCGGCGGGGCAGCACCCAAAAATATTTTTACTTTAGTAAAAAATTTTTAGGGGCGGACCGGGTGACAGGACCCCAGGGGTGGGGTTGGCAAGTTAAAAATCACTATCGTTACTACGTAAGCGGCGATCCTTCACCGTTGTTACGATCCGTTCAAAACTCAGTTTTTGCTCTGCTGCTGTCCGTACATCCTTAAATGGATACACTCCCTCAGCAACTTCGCGTTCACCCACGAATACCATAAATGGAATCTGCTTTTTTACTGCGGTTTTTATCTGTTTATCGAGCTTTCGGCCAGTAATATCTAGCTCAACGTTCAAGCCTTCCTGGCGTAAATCCGTGGCTAGTTTACTTGCCCCGATAAGACTATCACCAAGTACAACAATGTATACCTCAGTAGTTGAAATCATTTCTGGCAGCAGCTTATGACTTTTTAAAAATAGCTCAGTCGGCGTACCGCCTGGCGCCATACCAACGGTTGAAATCGGTTCAACCCCAAAAAGGCCGACCAAGCCGTCATAGCGGCCGCCACCAAACATGGAGCGGTTGTTATCTGGGTGATTGTCGAATACCTCAAATACAATCCCTGTATAGTAATCAAAACCACGCATAAGAGTGACATCAAATGTAACATTTTTTATGCCGGCAAAATGGAGCATTTCAAATAGTTGCAAGATGTCTTTTATCTCGGCGGCATTTTTTATACGTTCCGGTAGGTTGCTCATGGTTTTGGCACTGAGGAGCCGAGTGATACGTTGCAAACCTTCGACTCGCTGCTCATCCCGAAAGATTTCTGCGGCCTGGTTGCTAAACTCATCAGGCGTCATTTTCTCGCGGCGGTCAAAAAGCTTCATCATGAGCTGCGATTGTACAACGTCTAACTCTAGGTATTGCGTCATCACAAAATCTATCAAGCGGCGATCGTTTACCTTAATAGTGTACATCTTGTCAGTTGCACCAAATTCACGCATGAGCGCATCGGCGAGCTGGATGATCTCAAAATCTGCCGCAATACCATCGACGCCAAAAATATCAGTATTTAGCTGCCAGAACTCACGTTCACGGCCGCGCTGTGGCCGTTCGTAGCGCATAAAACTAGCTATTGAATACCATCGGGCCGGGTAAGCCAGCTCTTGGCGCCGGGCAGCCACCATGCGACTCACACTCGGTGTCATTTCTGGGCGAATTGCTACCGTACGCCCACCACGGTCTGTAAATTGGTAGGTTTGTTCGTTGACAATCTCCTGGCCGGTTTTGGCTGCGTAAATTTCAATCGGCTCGAGTACAGGTGCATCGTATTCTTCGTATCCAAACCGTTCAGCCACCTTGCGCCATACATGGAAAATATAGTTTTGCACTCGTTTATCTTCCGGATAGTAGTCGCGGGTACCTTTGTACGGTTGAGATGAAAGTTTTGTCATAATGACTTTATTATACGGGACAGAGGTCAGATAGTAAATGCAGCTCTATCGCTAAAGCTGCTTCTTCAGGGCCTCGAGCAGAGTTACCATACCTTTAAATACCCACCCTTCAGGTTCATAGTCACCATACGACGAAGTACCTTTTTCCAATGAGGGTATATGCACAAAACCACAGGGGATCGATTCATCTTTTAGTAAATCGGCCGCAATGTATGCAGCGTAATTGCACAGGTAGTCACCAGCATCATTCGACTCTCTTACAGGAATAGCAGCGACTTCAAGTGCGGCTTTTAATGCGCCAATGGGCAAGGTGCTAGAATAAACATTTGGACCTGAAGCTATGATAGGTTGTGGCCCAGTCTGCAACATTCCATCTTGGCGCGTTGACGAGCAGGTGTTTCTGGCACTGGTCTCCAGATATATGGCTGGCTTGCGTGAAGCTTGACCGAGCATAACGACCGCTTTTAGGGTATGTTGCCGGAACTCCTTGGCAAGTAGCCGCTGGAGTTCACTATTGCAGGTGTCATAAACAGTTGGAATGACAGCAGCTTTAACTCCCTGTATTCGTTGCAGGTGAAAAGCCAATATTGCAGCCGGGTTATTAAGCCCACCCTCTGTTGCATCAAAACCAGTAACAAGGATATACGGTGACGACATGAACCTAGTATACTACGACAGTGCTTGCCAGAGGTAAAATACCGTTCCTTCTGTATCTTTGCCATAGGCTGAATAGCCAAATTCACCTACCTTTTCCTTCTCGTTCAAAATCTCACCACCAGCGGCTTTCTCTTTTTCAATTGTTTCGTCGATGTCATTGGTTGGGATGAGTAAGACTGGTGCTTTTACAAACTCATTACGCGGAGTAAATACACCATCAGCATCGTTGGGGTCTACTGGTTCTATTGTTACTGCTCTCGTTCGGCGCATGCGCTCCACTCGAGGCCAAGCTTTGACTACATGAACTGCCACTGGCAGTTCATGACCTACCGGTTCAAGTCTATCTTACGAAAACAAGAAAAAGCCTGCAGATCTAAAGACCTACAGGCTTTTTCTTGGTACGCGAGAGAGGACTTGAACCTCCACGTCCCGAGGGACACTAGCACCTGAAGCTAGCGCGTCTACCAATTCCGCCACTCGCGCATATATTGTGCCATTGATAGTTTTTTGTCATTTGCGGACAGTCTATTCACGCGCTAGCGCATCTACGGTTAGATTTACGTTTCACGCAGCCGCCACTCGCACATATATACTCATTATAACAAAAAGCTCCCCTAAAAGGAAGCCTACTACTCTTCTCGGCGGTAAAGAGTGAGAGCTGCGTTTCCGTAACTACGATTGTCCACCACAACAACTCCATTAGCGGGCAGACTCTCACCCCTACCTGGTTGAGATAATACCATAAGCGCGTCAGGTTTTAAATGCCTAAAAAGCAACGAAACTGTGGATAACTGTGGATCACCGAAGGGCGGATCGCAAAAAATTAAATCAAATTTGTCATTTTCGTGCAGCTTGTGCCACTGCTCGACTTTTGTATGCAAGTAAATTGCACGAGCCTGAACACCCAAGCTTTCTATATTCTGTTGCAGTATTTTGCCGGCTACGCGGTCTGCTTCTACAAAAGTGGCAGCCCTTGCCCCACGACTCAGCGCTTCTAAGCCAAGTGCGCCCGTACCAGCAAAGGCATCCAGCACCTCCGCATTTTCCACCTCATCGCCAATAATATTAAATAAAGCGTTTCGGATACGTTCACTCATGGGGTGGGTTTTATTACCATCGGGAGCAGCAATTTTTCGCCCACCAAATTCGCCGGATATAATCCGCACGGTTTTCATGCACGCTCCCGTCGTTCTTTTCTTTTTGCTGCACGTAAAGCCGCATCGTACCAGGCCAGACAAACAACCCGAATTATCAGCGGCGTCAGGTCTCGTTTCACTCGCCGCGCCAAACTGCGCGTCCAACCCCTTTTGTGAAATTCATCGTACAAATGCATGCCATACACCTGCGCAATTGCCTCGCGATACAGCGGAATAAAACCTTCGTTTTCGACACGAATATAGTCATTGCCCGTTGGTGCCGCATTGTCAAAACGTAATGGTGCGATGGCTGAGGCGATACCAATCTCAAACAAAATATGAGTCGTCATCATGCCTTTGGCACCCCAAAACTCCCAGTTATTGCGCAGCCGTGCACGGCGAGACTGGCCGGGGATCAGTAGCTTGCCGCGCAAACTATCGCGCGTTTCTTTGCCTTCACCGCGCAGCTCTTCCAGCTTTTCCTCAAAAGGATAATGGTGCGCCGGGGTTAAACCATCCACAATGGCATGCGCCATCCATGCCGCCTCAAATGACGCCCGTTCAATCTCATCATCCGCCAAACTTGTCACTAAATTCGTCAGATGCTGCTCGATTACCTCAATAAGTTGCGTGTCGGTGGGGTCAGTTGGGTCGATAAAATGCCATGGCTCGTCCTTACCCGGGCTTTTGCTTTTAATGCCGTCGGGGCCGTTTTTACCCTCGAAATGAAGAATCTGCCGTATCGTTGGGAACGTGACAGATTCGGGGACACGAGAAGTGAGGTGGCGGCGAGCCACGCGGTCAATCTTTTGGTGCGCTCCAGCTACGTTACCTGAGCTGTTGCGCAGTGTGATTCCTGCATACATATAATTTATTAATTCAGAGTGGTGACGCGCTGGTAATAGGCCACCTTCTCATGTAATTTACTATATTGTAACAGATTTTCGCCATTTTTGACGAACCTTTCGGCGGCTTTTTGCGCACGAGCAATCATACGAGTATCCGCTAAGGAAGCAATCTTAAGATCAAGTGTGCCATGCTGCGCGCGGCCATAAATCTCACCGGGGCCCCGTAACTGCAGGTCAACTTCGGCCAAGTAAAATCCGTCGTTGCTTTTTTCGAGCTCCCGCAAGCGCTGGCTTGGCTTCTGGCTTGAGCTTGGCACCAAATAACAATAGCTTTGGTGTTCGCTTCGCCCCACGCGGCCCCTCAGTTGGTGCAGCTGCGCCAGGCCAAATCTATCTGCACCATCTATCATCATAACGGTTGCATTTGGCACGTCGACACCAACTTCAATCACTGTTGTGCTCACTAAAATATCAAGTTCGTGGGCGATAAATTTACGCATGACTTCTTCTTTTTCTTCGGCTGGTAGCTTGCCATGCAGTAAGCCGATTCGCCGATGCTTCAATTCACCTTGTCGCAACTTTTTATATTCAGCTTCGACACTCTTGAGTTCGCTATCTGGCGACTCATCAATCAGCGGGCACACGACGTAAGCTTGCCGTCCTTTCGCCAGCTCTTCGTCGATTTTTGCATAAAGTTGTGCGCGGCTATTGGGCGACCAAATCTTGGTTTCTATCGGTTTTCGCCCGGCCGGGAGTTCATTTAACACCGAAATATCAAGTTCGCCATACACGGTGAGCGCCAAGCTACGCGGGATGGGCGTTGCGGTCATCGCTAAAAGGTGCGGCATGTGCTGGCTTTTATGCAGCAACTTTTGCCGCTGTTCAACGCCAAAACGATGCTGCTCATCTATCACCACTAGCCCGAGTTTTGCAAATTCGACGACATCCTGAATAAGCGCGTGTGTACCAACCACCACCTGCGTATCGCCCGCTTTTATCCGCGCATATAGTTCTTCTTTGGCCTTTTTTTTGACACCACCGGTGAGAAGGGCGACGGTGACATCATACGGCCCCAGTAGCCTCTGTAAGGTTTCAGCATGCTGTGTTGCCAGAATTTCCGTAGGCGCCATAATTGCCGTTTGGAAACCACTTCGCGTCGCCATATAGGCGGCAAAACCAGCTACCACCGTTTTACCAGCACCGACATCCCCTTGCAGTAAACGATTCATTGGCGTCGCCGTTTCGAGGTTTTTAAAAATATCCCACGCTGCGCGCCGCTGTGCATCCGTTAAAGCAAATGGCAATTTAGCGACAAACGTTTTCGCCGACTCCGCCTCAAATGGAATATGCCAACCATTTAGTTTACTATTAGCCTGTTTATTAAGGGTCGCCGCAAGCGTCAACTCGAACAGCTCCTCAAAACCTAATCTTTCCCGCGCTTTTTGTATCTGTTCTAACTCGCGCGGGAAATGGAGTGCTGTTAGCGCCTCGGCGTGCGAAATGAGATTTTCGCGCTTTACGATATCTGCCGGTAATGTTTCTGGTAGCATAACAATAGCTGGGCGAAGCTCATCTAGTATTTTGCGTATAAGGTGCGATTTTACGCCTTTTATTTCGCGATAAATTGGCAATACGCGATCGGTGTTTACCTGCATGCCACTTACCTTTTCGACACTGGGATTAGTGAGTTGGTATTTCTTATATTGCAGCCCAAACTCACCCGACATATAAAATTCACCGCTACTCTCAAGCTGTTTGGCGCGATACGACTGATTAAACCACACAGCCGCCAGCTTGCCTGTTGTATCTACCAAGGTCGCCTCTGTAATATGCATACCCCGTCGGACGCGGCGAGTCTTGATTGCCTCGACTTTCACCCGCACGGTTACTTTACCCGGGCGAACAGCAGTGATAGGGGTAACCTTAGAAAAGTCTTCGTGTTTACGTGGCAAGAAATAAACTAGATCTTTTACCGTTACTAGCCCAGCATTATGCAGCAATTCAGCTGTTTTTGGGCCAACACCTTTAATTTCACTGACAGGAAGGGAAAGTTTCATAATTCATTATTACTATATCATCTGCCGGAAGCTGGATCGAATCTTCACTTTGTACTTGCAAAGTTGCAGAATTGATTTTTTATTGAAACTATGGCATAATCAGAGCGCTCGCGCAGATCGTGCGGGCTTCTTCGATTCAGAAAGGGGGCGAAGTGATACTTCGCACCTTCGGGTGGTCCTTCGGCGTCACGGCCGCAGGCCTGGTAGTCGCCTTCTTCTATGGCGGCGCTGCCATGCTCGTGCTGGTTGCCGTCCTGGCCATCCTCGAGATCTCGTTGTCGTTCGACAACGCCGTAGTCAACGCGAAGATCCTCGAGCGGATGAGTCCGCTGTGGCAGAAGATCTTTCTGACCATCGGCATCGCCATCGCGGTGTTCGGCATGCGGCTGGTGTTCCCGCTGGTCATCGTCGGCATCACCGCCAAGATGGGGCCGGTGGAGGCGTTCGAACTGGCGCTGAACGAGCCGGAACGGTACCGCCACGCGATGGAGGAAGCGTACCCAACCATCGCAGCGTTCGGCGGGATGTTCCTGCTGATGCTGTTCCTGAACTTCGTGTTCGAGGACCGCGACGTGCGGTGGCTGACGTGGCTGGAGAAGCCGCTGTCGGTCATCGGCAAGCTGGAGCAGCTGTCGGTCATCGTCGCGGGTAGCACGCTCACGCTGGTCGCCGTGGTCTGGGCAACCGACCCCGGTGATGTCATGGTTGCGGGCGTGCTCGGCATGGTCACTTACCTCCTGGTTAACGGGCTCGGTGAGCTGTTCTCCAAGGCGAGCGACATCGACCCCGACGAAAACGACAAGAACGAAGTCGTCATCCGGCGGTCCGGCCCGAGCAATGCGGCCAAAGCCACTGGCAAGGCAGGGTTCTTCCTGTTCCTGTACCTCGAGGTGCTGGACGCCTCGTTCAGCTTCGACGGCGTCATCGGCGCGTTCGCGATCAGCACCGACCCGATCGTCATCGCGCTAGGCCTCGGCATCGGCGCCATGTATATCCGGTCGCTGACGGTGTTCCTCGTCCGCAAGGGGACGCTGCACACCTACGTCTACCTGGACCATGGGGCCCACTGGGCGATCGGTGCCCTCGCTGCCTGCATGCTGATCGGCATCGGCGGCCACGTCCCCGAGTGGATCACCGGCGGCCTCGGCGCAGGGCTGATCATCGCTGCGTTCGTCAGCTCCGTGCTCCAACGACGCACCGAAGCTGCCAGCAACGCAGCCTAGCGGCAAGCCCGCTCCTCTACCGCAACATGCGGATGGGGAGCGGGCCTGTTTTTTAATGCACTAGAATAAAGCTATTTTTGCCTTTTTTCACGAGGGATATCTCATGCAGTGTTTTGGATTCGGCAATCTTTTCGCCATTTACGCTTACTGCTTGATTGGCAATGAGCCGGCGTGCTTCACCCTTGCTCTTAGCTAGCCCTGTTTCCACCAGCAGCGTCACAATATCTTGCCCTAATGTCCCTGTAGGGATTTCATTTGCTAATAATTCTTGCTCGTCCTGCGAAAGCGCTTGAATATTCTCATCGCCAAACAGCACGTTCGTTACTCGCTCCACACTCTTGGCGCGTGCCTCACCATGTACTAGCTTGGTCACTTCGAACGCTAAGACTTTCTGTGCTTCGCGAGCGCCAGGATTGGCTTGTGCGCGTTGCTGGAGCTCTTCAACTTCATCTTTAGAAAGCAAAGTATAGATTTTTATATAATCAAATACCCCCTCATCATCCGCATTGAGCCAAAATTGGTAGAACTTATAGACGCTGGTTTCATTCTCATTTAACCAAATTGCGCCACCTTCGCTTTTGCCAAATTTTTTACCCGTGGTTTTATTAATTACGAGCGGGGTTGAGTATACATGTGCCTCGCCACCTTCAAGTTTGCGGATCATCTGTGCACCAACTATACTATTGCCCCATTGGTCGCTCCCACAAATTTGTAGGTTAACACCATATTCGCGGTATAGGTGCAAGAAATCATACCCCTGAATAAGCGCATAGCTAAATTCGGCATAACTTATACCAGCCCCGCCTTCGCCAATACGGCTTTTCACAAAATCGCGGTCTAGTAGCTGTGTCATCGAAAAATGCTTGCCCACTGTACGTAAAAAGTCGAGGTAGTTAATATTCTTAAACCAGTCGTAATTATCGACTATCGTAAAATCCATACCATCAAAAACACGCGTGTATTCGGTGGCAATACCCTCTTTATTGGCGGCTATTTCGTCAAGCGGCTTTAGCTCACGCTCCTCGCTTTTGCCATCTGGGTCGCCAATCATACCGGTTGCCCCGCCAACAAGCAAAATTGCCTTGTGGCCATGGGCAATAAAATGCCGCACCATCATTGCCGCCGCCAAGTTGCCAATTGTCATAGAATGAGCACTAGGGTCAACCCCAAAATAAAAGGTAAACTGCCTCTCATCTAGCTCGGTCACACTTTTTAAGGTGGTTTGATTGACAAACCCGCGCCACTGCAGTTCCTCGGAAAGGGTCATGTTCTCTACCTCATATTTATACTGAAATTTTACTGTTTTTTATTATACACTTTTTAAGAATTTAGGGGAAATAGAATAACCTAGATGGGTTGTCGGGTGCACTCAAATATTTTACTCACGTAAACGCCAAGTAGCTTGCATTTTATGGAGCAAAAGCTTTATAATAGAGTACAGTGAATAAGCGTGAAGGATACCAAATTTGTGATTAAAAAACCTAAAAGGGGCGCCCACGGGTTAAACGTGTATTCCAACCTTTCTGCCAAACGCCGGAGCAAAAAAGATGCCAAGGCGCGCAAGAAAGCCGAGTACCTCGCTAGCCTTCCGAAGCACCCAGTCAAGCGCTTGCTGTACCGCATGCACCCCAAGCGCTTCTTTGCCTATTGGTTTAGCAAAGAAGGCCTGTTTATGGCGCTTAAAATCACTGGAGTAGCAATTCTACTGGCCATTCTTTTCACCGGTGCTCTGTTCGCCTACTTCCGCCAAGAGCTCGATCAAATTCGTCCTGAAGAGCTCGCCAAGCGCGTGCAAACCACCGTTACCCGTTACTACGACCGTAATGATATTCTTTTATGGGAAGATAAAGGCGAAAACGACTACCGCCTGGCTGTTGATTCTAATGAATTATCGCAGTATTTAAAGGATGCAACCGTTGCCATTGAAGACCGTGATTTTTATGACCATGCTGGCGTTAGCCTACAAGGTATTGGCCGTGCCCTGGTGAATAACTTTTCTGGCGGTAATGTGCAGGGTGGCTCTACCTTGACCCAGCAATTAGTAAAGCAAGTATTTATTAGTGAAGAAGAAGCGCAAAAACGCGGCATTAGCGGTATCCCGCGGAAGATTAAGGAATCCATCTTGGCAATCGAGGTGGAGCGTATGTACAACAAAGACCAAATCCTCACCCTTTATCTCAATGAGTCTCCTTATGGTGGGCGACGTAATGGCGCTGAATCTGCAGCACAGACCTACTTTGGAAAATCGGCGAAAGATTTAAATCTTGCCGAAGCCTCACTCATTGCCGGTATCCCGCAGCAACCAGGCATTTATGATCCTTACAACCCCGCTGGTCATGAAGCCTTGCTTGCCCGACAACACGTTACTCTAAACAATATGGCTGAACTTGGATATATTACAAAGAAGGAAGCCGAGGAAGCAAAAAAGGTACCGGTTCTTGACCAAATTCGCCCCGAATCTGACCAATTTAAAGACATAAAGGCACCACACTTTGTGCAAATGGTACGGGCTGATCTTGAAGAGGAGCTTGGTAAAGCCACAGTTGGCCGCGGCGGCTTAACCGTTAAAACCACACTTGATTGGCGTGTTCAGGAGGTAGTCCAAACTGCTATTCATGACCTATTTGAATCTTCACTACCGCAAACCGCAGGCTTTAATAACAGCGCTGCTACTATAGTTGATTCACAAACTGGTCAAATTCTCGCCCTGCAGGGTAGTCGTGACTACAATTATCCAGGCTATGGGCAAGACAATGCGGCGGATGCTTTTATCCAACCAGGTTCAAGTATTAAGCCATTAGTGTTCTCAGCGCTCTTTAAGCAAAAACCAGCAGGACAACCTAACTATGGTGCTGGAACTATTTTAAGCGACGAGAATATTGACTCATTAGTTGGGTATGACCTAAATAACTTCGATAATCGGTTCCGCGGTAACATTCCTATCCGTAGTGGTCTGGCCGAATCGCGTAATATTCCAGCGGTAAAAGCCTATCTTATATCAGGCCGAAGTGAAGTCTTGCAGACCATTTGGGATGCTGGCGACAAGAGCTACTGTACACAGGGTGTTGACCAGGATGCTGGCGCCGCGCTTGCCATTGGTGGCTGTGGGCTAAAGCAAACTGAACATGCCAATGCTTTCGCTACTTTTGCTCGGATGGGCCAATATAAACCAGTTTCTAGTGTTTTGGAGGTGAAAAACACTGATGGCGATATCCTGAAACAGTGGAAGGATGAAGGGAAACAAGCCTTTGACTCACAAATTGCCTATATTATCAGCGATATACTCAGTGATGACGCCGCACGAGCACCTTCGTTTGGCGCCGGTGCAGCCGGTCTCAACGTCCCGGGCGTCAAGACGGCAACGAAAACCGGTACCTCTAACATTGGCGATGACTCAAAAGACCTTTGGATGATGAGCTACACACCGAAGGCCTCCTTAGGTATCTGGGTTGGAAATAACGATACGAGTCCTATGAACCACGCACTTTCAAGTATTATTGGCCCGACGGTCAGCCAGATTATGGGGCCAATCCATACAGATATCTTCCAGCCTGAAGGCACTTGGGCACCTGGTGATTGGTTTGAACGACCAGAAGGTGTACAAGACCTAAATGTCGGTGGGCGAACTGATTTGTTCCCTTCTTGGTACTCATCTGAGCAGCGAAACAATGGCGAGGCCATGACCTTCGACCGAGTATCAAAGAAAAAAGCAACCGACTGCACCCCTGACGCTGCCCGTATCGAAATTAATGTACAAAAGATACGCGACCCAGTGACCAATCGTGAAACCATTATTGCCCCTGATGGCTACAATGGCACTGAAGAGGATGACCTACATAAATGTGATGACGTAAAGCCGTTCGTATCTTCGATTTCAGCAAACAGAATTGGCTCATCGAACCGTTACCGAATCGCTGCTAACGTGAACCAGGGAACGCACGGCATACAAACTGTTGAGCTCACAGCCGATGGACAAACAGTCACGCTATCGGGCAACTACAGGACCGAGATAACTTTCTCGAGCCCTGGCCAGAAAACGATTACCGTAAAAGTTGTTGACAGCGCACTCTATGAAGGTTCGGCCTCACAAACCATTACCGTACCTGGAGGAAGAGCGAATAGGAGCGGCGACAATAACGACGATGAGTGAAGAGATCGTTTCAGAGATGCTTTTGGAAGGTAATTAATTACAGTAAGACCCCGCTTTTCGCGGGGTCTTTGATTGCCCTATAGGTCGTCTCTTTGATCCATAATAAAACTCCCAAAAGAGTTCCTATGCCTATGTATCATGGGAGCGATTAGCCAGCTCTATAAGTGCGTCCTCTTTAGTTGGTTTGGGTAAATTTTGCCTTGTTTTCTTTTGTTGAGTGGTGAAAGACTTTTGCTTTTTTGCATCCTTCGATAAAGTTGGCTGTTTATGCTTGCCTGGCTTTTCTTTTTTATCAACTTGTTGACTCGCGTGTGGAGCCCGTGCGATATGCTTTTTAGACTTCCCATCCTCAACACGCTTTGCAAACATCATTTTCCCTGCCTGAGTTTGTAGTACGCGTGTAAATTCAACTTGCGCGGTCTGTCCTATCAAGTGGCTGGAATGTTCCACCACCACCATGGTTCCATCTTCGAGATATCCCACCGCCTGATGCGCGTCACTGCCTTTTTGTACTAATTCAAGTTGACGCCGTTCACCTGGCAAATGGGTGGCACGCAATGCCTGAGCAAGCTCATTGACATTCAGCACCACCACGCCTTCAACTTGCGCTACTTTATTAAGATTGTAATCTACTGTACAAAGTTCGGCGTTATACTTTTTTGCGAGCTCCACAAGCTGCGTATCCACGCCTTGCGGCGCTCGACCATCTTGTAGGATTTGCACGGTAACATTTTTTAATTGCTGTAGCTCATGTATGACATCAAGGCCATACCGAGCACGAGATCGTTTCTCCTGGTCGGCATTATCTGCCATGTACTGAAGTTCGGCCACTACACTGCGCGGAATAATTAATGCTCCAGCTATAAACCCAGAGCGTGCAATAGAAATAATTCGACCGTCAATCAGTACCGAAGTATCAACTAGTATAGCAACACCACCTTTACGTTTTATTTTATTGCTCCGTTTTAATGTCATGTAAGTCGTTTGTGCACCGATAATCACTAATAGTGCAAAACTAAACAGCTGTAAATAGTAGTTCATGTTTTTCCTTTACTTTTTTAAATACGTCACCAGCGCATCGCGCAAGTTTTTTACCTCACGAACAAAATCGTGCTTTGGCTTTGTTGCTGGCGCGAGGGCAAACGAAAACCCCAATTTCTGCGCTTCGGCAATACGTCGCTCAACGCTGTGGGCACTTCGGATTTCACCACCTAAGCCCACTTCGCCAAACACCACGGCGTTTTCATCGAGTTTATGGCCAGCTGCTGCTGAAGCAACCGCCATGCATACCGCAAGATCCGCAGCAGGGTCACTGATCTTTAGGCCTCCAACGATATTTATATAGATATCTTTATCAGATAAATTCAATTTTGTCCGCTTTTCTAATACCGCTATTAAAAGATTAAGACGATTAAGGTCAAATCCAGAGGCCGTACGTTTAGGGTACCCGAAATGCGTCGGGTTGACAAGCGCCTGAATCTCTACCAAAAGCGGACGGTTGCCTTCAAGCGTCGCAAGCACCACCGAACCGTCGGCGCTTTGACGCTCTGCCAGTAGGGCTGCCGAAGGATTCACCACCGGTGCGAGGCCACTGTCACCCATTTCAAATAAAGCTGCTTCACTTGTGGAGCCATAGCGATTTTTTATAGCACGAACAATTTTGAACCCACCATAGCGGTCACCTTCGAACTGTAGTACTACATCGACCAAATGCTCTAATACTTTAGGGCCAGCAATACTCCCTTCTTTTGTGACATGGCCAACGAGAATTACTGTGGTATTGGTTTCTTTAGCCGCCCGAATAATCACATTGCTCGAATTTGTTATTTGACTGACCGTGCCTGGCGCCGATGCGATCTCGGCTAGACTTACTGTCTGCATGGAGTCAACAATAACAAACTTGTAGCTCCCCGTGCGAATAGTTGCCGCAATGTCGTCAGCGCTCGTTGAGGCAACCAGTGCAAGCTGCTCACCTTCATGTGCACCGAGCCGTATTGCGCGTAGTTTAATTTGTCCTGCGGACTCCTCGCCACTGACATACAGTACAGAGTGTTTTTTTGCTATGTGTGCTGCCGACTGTAAGAGTATCGTGCTTTTACCAATCCCCGGCTGACCCGCCATCAACACCACACCACCGGGCATGTATCCGCCGCCAAGTACCGTATCGAGCTCAGCAAAACCGCTTGACAAGCGGTTTACGACATCTTCGGTTGCCACCTCGCTCAGGTGTTTTGGCTTGAGCACCACACCGCTGCTTTTTGCCACCGCCGATTTGCCTGCAGTTTCGACCGACTGTTCTAATAAGCTGTTCCAGGCGCCACAATTATCACACCGCCCCGACCATTTCGGAAAGCTTGCCCCACATTGTTGACAGATATATTTTGTACGAGATTTGGACATTATCTATAGTATAACAGATTAACCAAGGTGACGCTCGATCCTTCATGCAACAAATAATGACTACACTGATGGCACAGGTTCTGGCGTACTATCTAAACTCCGCTGCAAGCTTTCATGCTGCACATTCAGCGCATCCAGCTCGGCCTTTTTCTGGTTATAAACTTCACGTTGCGCCTCAATAGCTACATACTCGTTTTCTAGTGCTGTTTGCTGCGCCAAAAGATTGTCACGTGCTTGGTTAAATTCAGCCTGTGAAGCAAATCCCCCAGGCGTATTAGCACGAGCATTGAATGCCTGAATATCACCATTGAGCAATGTAATGGCTTCGTTGTAGGCCTGCGTTCGGCTGTTAATCTCTTCGGCGAGCGCATTTAATTCAGTTATCAGTATTTTTTGCTGTTCACGCAAATCGCGGAAGACGCTTTCGTACTGATGAAACAGTGCAACAACGGTTTGACGATCTGCAAAATAGCGCCGATAATGCTCTTCTAGATTGGCATCAATATCCGCCACCTCGGTACCGATGATAGAATGAAGCTCGTTTGTCCTATCGGCATCAGGTAGGCTATCATATACCTTCAGTCGTTCAAGCAGTTCTGGGCTTGCTCTATCGAGTTCAGCCTCTAAAAGCGCACCTAAACGTTGCTGTTCGTCGCCCGGCAAGCGTTCGTATGCGGCGTGTAGCATTTCGTGTGCAGCGGTTACCTCACGTACGCCGTCAAGCCGTTCATCTTCTACATTATAGACATAAATCCGCTGCCCGACGTAACAGCCGAGGATTACAGCGTGTTCCTCTTGGTTGCCACAGTGCTCATTAAATGCCGATTGATCAGCCAGCTCTGGCCGGGAGGCATAAAAATAGAATTCGCCATCATCTTGCATGGTTGCTCGTTCAGCCAGCGCTCGTATGTCTTGAGAAGGCTGATAATTCCAAACGGCAATTCGGTCAAGCATAAACTGATGATTCAAAAAAATCCAGGCCGCAATAGCAAGTAAAACAAAGCTCAGTATGAGCTGTATGCTCCTACCGCCGCGAGTCGCCATTATTCAGCCCTCGATTCAAACGATAGTTTGCCTTTGTGCACTCCAACACCGATCACATCACCTTTTGTGAAACGGCCATCAATTAGTCCCTCGGCAATGCCATGCTCAAGCTCATCTTGTAGTACACGCCGAAGCGGACGCACACCCTGCCGTGGAGTGTATCCCTTGTTAAGGAGATAACGCTTCGCGGCCGGACTCACCACAATATTTAAGCCTTTACCAAGCAATCGTTCTTGCAGATCTTTCAGTTGTAGTTGAAAGATCTTACCCACTTCTTGCCGCGATAAAGCACGAAATACCATGGTATTATCGAACCGGTTAATCAGCTCTGGGCGCATGATCTTTTCGAGCTCTTTATGTGCTGCAGTAGAGTTTTGCTGATGGATTGCGTCCAGCTGTTGGCCTTGCTTTTTTGCGTTAAACCCAAGCTCGGCTTCTTTGTACATCTGGTCTGCGCCAAGGTTACTAGTCAGGATAATTATCGCATTGCTAAAGCTCACACTGCGGCCTTTGGCATCGGTGAGTGTGCCATCTTCCAGAAGTTGCAGTAGCAGCTGGAACACGTCTCGGTGTGCTTTTTCAATTTCATCGAATAACACCACGCTATAGGGCCGGCGGCGGATTTTTTCTGTCAGCTGGCCGCCTTCTTCGTAGCCAACATAACCAGCTGGCGCGCCAACAAGTCGGCTTGAGGTGTGCTTTTCGCCAAACTCACTCATATCGATTTTAATCAACGCGTCCTCACTCCCAAATACCTCACGTGCCAGCACACGGGCGAGCTCAGTCTTGCCCACACCGGTAGGACCCATAAAAATGAACGAACCAATCGGCCGCTTTGGGTGGCTAATACCAGAACGACTCCGCCGAATGGCTTTTGCCACATGAGAAATTACTTCAGATTGACCAATTATGTGCTTGCTCAAGTGTTTTTCGAGGTTCTTCAGCATTTTAGCTTCAGATTTCAATACTTGCTGCACTGGAATACCCGTCATTGCTGCAATGGCGCCTGCAATATCATCAGCAGTGAGCTCAATTTGCTGCTTAGCTGCGTTTTCTTTCTTGAGCTCTTGCATTTTTTCGTTGAGCTGGCTAAGGCGAGTCTTGTAAAGAGCCGCTCGTTCGTAATCTTCGTTGGCCACAGCATCTTCCATGCGCTCATTGAGGTGCTTCTGTTGTCGCAGGTATTCACGCTCTTTGGTCGGAGTTTGTTGACTTTGCCGGACACGCGCCCGAGAAGCAGCTTCGTCAACGACATCAATTGCTTTATCTGGCATGAAACGCTCAGTTACATAGCGATCCGCCATATGCACGGCATCTTCCAGCACGACATCTTGCAAAGTGACATTATGGTGCGTTTCGTAGTGGTGGCGAAGCCCTTTTAAGATAGCAAGTGTGTCTTGAACCGATGGTTCGGGTACAGTCACCGTTTGAAAACGACGCTCGAGGGCACTATCTTTTTCAATGTGCTTGCGGTATTCGTCAAGCGTCGTGGCGCCTATGAGGCGCATTTTACCCCTGGCAAGTGCGGGTTTTAACATATTTGCCGCGTCTAGTGCGCCTTCAGCAGCGCCCGCTCCAACCAACAGATGCAGCTCGTCAATGAAAACGATCGCATGTGGATCATCACTGAGTTCATCCATGATTTTCTTCAAACGTTCTTCAAACTCACCGCGATATTTTGTACCAGCGATCATACTAGCTACATCCAGCTGAATCACGCGACAATCCAACAAATAATCTGGCACTTCTTCCTTGGCGATACGGGTAGCTAAACCTTCAACGATGGCAGTTTTCCCTACACCGGGCTCGCCAATGAGCACCGGATTGTTCTTGGTGCGGCGCGCTAATATGGTAATAACGCGCTCAATCTGTGCATCGCGACCAATTACCACGTCCAATTCGTCTTTACGAGCTTTCTCGGTTAAATCAGTGCCGAATGTCTCAAGCGCACCACTACGGCCACGGCGGGCTTTTTTGGTCTCGACACTTTCCATAGTGTCGGATTCGCTTTGCCGCCCTAAGTAGTCTTCTACCTCGGCTAGCAATTCTTCGGTATCGATGTTCATATCGCGCAGTAGCACCGTAGCACGGGCATTCTTTTGCGTTAATATGCTGTACAAAATGTGTTCTGTGCCGCAAAAATCCTGCTGAAACTCTTGCGCGACATCCCAACTCATTTTCAGCGTGAGTTTGGCGGTTTCACTCAGTCCTTTCGCACCGGTACTTACCACGAGTGAACGCGGCGTTAAATTGAGCGCGAGTCGTGCTCTATCGAGCGTAATCCCAGCGTCGCTCAGAAGCTTTGAGCCAACTGAAGTATCTTGGCTCAAAACACCAAGCAAAAGGTGTTCGGTGCCAATATAAGCACTACCCATAGTTCGCGCTATTGCATCCGCCTGCTGCAAACTACTTTTTGCGTTATCAGTGAGATGTTGGACAAACTCTGCAAAGCTATCTGACATATCTTTTATTTTACCTTCATATCCTACTTGTATCCAGTATAAAAAATTAGCACTCAAATATCAAGAGTGCTAATTATAAATTGTAGGTCGCTTAATTATTCGCTTTTTGAAGAATCTTCTGAAGTAGATTCTAGTGCGCTCAGTAAGCTATCCTCAATATTCTTGCGTGGCTTTTTTTCTGCCGGTGCAGCTTCTTCCGGCATTGTTTCGATGTCGAGGTCATAACCAGTCAATCGGCTGGCGAGTCGGACGTTGACGCCATTGCGTCCAATGGCGATTGATTGCTGATCTTTATCGACAAATACTTTAGCGCGTTTTGCATCGCCCTCCATAATTTCAATCGAACCAATTTCAGCCGGGCTCAAGGCATTGGTAATAAACTGTACCGGATCTGCGTCGTAGGTAATGATATCGATTTTTTCCTGATCACCGATTTCATTCATAACTGCCTGCACACGCGTACCGTGCCCGCCGACAAACGTTCCCACAGGGTCAACGCCAGGGACGGTTGAGTTCACCGCCAATTTGGTGCGTTTGCCAGCTTCACGAGCGATGGCCCTAATTTCTACTGCACCCGTCTCCATTTCAGGTACCTCTTGGCGGAAGAGATATTCCACAAACGCCTCATTGGCTCGGCTTAAAATAAGCTGCGGCCCGCGATTACCTCGCTCGACGTCTTTCAAGTACACTTTAATCCGCATGCCTGCGCTATAGTATTCACCAGGGATTTGTTCGCTGGCTGGCATAATACCCTGGGCTTTACCAAGCTCTACCCGCACGACACGCGGCTCGACACGCTGTACAGTACCAGTGACAACGGTGCCAATTTTATCGGCGAATTCTTCTAGTACTACTTCGCGCTCGGCTTCACGCAAACGCTGCAATACCACCTGCTTAGCAGTCTGTGCGGCCACGCGGCCAAAAGTTTTTGCTTCTTCTTTCTCTTCAACCGTTCCCTCAATCTCGGCGTTGGCATCGAGCTTTTTGGCATCTTCAAGGCTTATTTCGGTAGCAGGATTCAGCACTTCGTCAACCACTGTTTTTGTAATGTAAACAGTAGTTGCGCCAGTAGAAGGATTCATAACCGCACGCACTTCTTGCTCACGCTCACCGTGATCACGACGCCAAGCGGCTGCCAGGGCTTGTTCAATAATACCTAGGACTGTTTCTTCGGGCAGGTTTTTTTCTTCAGCAATGGAACGAACAGCTTGCGCCAGTTGCTTTACGTTAATCTCGTCGTTCATATCACTCCTTTTCGTTACTTATGAAGAAATCCGACCTTCCGGCCGGATCTGTATGTTTTCATTATACTTGAATATGATTTAAAAACAAGAGACTTGCCCCACGGCCGTTAACGGCCGTGGGGCCACGCTCAGGCCCGTCCGCGCTTTCTCAGGCCTCGCAGGAATGTCTTACTCGAACGGACGGAGAGTCCATCGAGGAATTCCTGCTTCTTGTCAGGCGGGAGTCGGTCGTACTCATCCACCACCTTTCCAGCTTCTTCATCGATCAGCCGTTGGGTGAGTTCGTGATCACTCTCATCTGCAGACAATTCGACTCCTTTCGAGTGTAAAGTATATTATACACCATAAAATAAATATTGTCAATATAAACATTTCTGGTATACAAATGTTATACTTCTATCATGCAAATTGTTACTCGATTACTTGAAAACTTTACTCCCACACACTACAACTTAACTCTCGATCTTGAAAGAACAGCGCGAACCTTCAGCGGCATTGTTGAGTTGACTGGGTCCCTTGCGCACCCCAGCAATAGCATTGTCATGCACGCAAAAGATTTAAAAATTACCTCAGCAACTATTGATAACACGGCCGCAACGGCCAGTTACGGCGAAAATGATGAGCTTTATGTAGTCGCGGGTGGTGAACTTGCCAGCGGTGAACACACTATTGTACTGAAGTTTGAAGGTGAAATCACTGACGGCATGCATGGTCTTTACCCTTGCTACTACGAGCACGAGGGCGAAAAGAAAGAGATACTCGCCACACAATTTGAAAGTCACCATGCACGTGAAGTTTTCCCGTGTATAGATGAGCCAGCTGCTAAAGCAACCTTCGATGTGACTTTGCTCACTGAAAAAGACCAAGTAGTGCTTGGTAATATGCCCAGCATCGAACAAACTGAGTCAGACGGCAAGCTCAAAACTACCTTCGATACCACGCCACGCATGAGCACTTATCTACTGGCATTCGTGGTCGGCGACCTGCAAAAAGCCACAGCCATGAGCAAAACTGGTGTCGAAGTGAACATCTGGGCTACCAAAGCCCAGCCCGCCACCAGTTTAGCGTTTGCACTTGGCGTTGCTACCCAAGCTATCGATTTTTTCAGTGACTATTTTGGCACGCCCTACCCACTGCCAAAGGCCGACCATGTGGCGTTGCCCGACTTTTCTGCTGGCGCAATGGAAAATTGGGGACTTATTACCTTCCGTGAAATCTGCCTATTAGTCGATCCCGACAAAACCACTACTGCCGTCAAGCAGTATGCTGCTATTGTGATCTGCCACGAATTAAGCCACCAGTGGTTCGGCAATTTAGTGACCATGAAATGGTGGGATGATTTGTGGCTGAACGAAAGCTTTGCTTCACTTATGGAGTATATTGCCGTGGATTACCTATTCCCGGAATGGAAAATATGGCTGACCTTTACCACCAGCGAAGCTTTGCCGGCACTACGCCGCGATAGCCTACCTGGTGTACAAGCAGTAAAAACCGATGTACACCACCCCGATGAAATTTCTACCTTATTTGACCCCGCTATTGTGTACGCTAAGGGCGCGCGGACACTTCGAATGCTCCGTAGCTACATTGGCGATGAAGCATTCCAGCAAGGTTTACGGGCTTATTTTAAAGCACACGCCTACCAAAACACCGCTGGGAGAGACCTCTGGAAAGCCCTCGGCGATGCCTCGCATAAAAATATCCCGGCATTCATGGCTAGTTGGATTGAAAAGTCCGGTTTCCCTATTGTCAATGCCACCGCCAAAGGCAGCTCTCTCCAGCTAACGCAACACCAGTTCCTTATTGGCGCCGAACCAACCGAAGATAAGCTCTGGCCAATTCCCTTGCACGCTAACCAAGCTAGCTTACCGGAGTTGCTCGACACGAAAGAACTAACTGTTGAGTTTAATCCAAACGAATACCTTAAGCTTAACCAAGAAGACACCGCCCACTATGTTACCAAATACGATGAAAGCTTACGGCTAAAATTAGTAGAAGCGATAGTAAACAATCAGCTCGCCCCTGTTGACCGGCTACAAATCCTGCACGAAGCAACCCTCTTGCCACGGGCTGGCGAAGCGACCAGCTCTGCGCTTATTCCGTTGCTTGAAGCCTACAAAAACGAAGACACCGAACCAGTGTGGGATGTTATTGCACTTGCTATTAATGATTTAAAGCGTTTTGTCGAACAAGATGAAACCGCTGAAAAGCATCTGCGGGCTTTAAGTGGGAAAATTGCCGCTAATATGTTCGAAAAATTAGGCTGGGATGCAAGAGAAAACGAGCCTGCCACCGATAAACTACTCCGCTCTACTGTGGTGTCGATGGAAATTTATTCACAGCAACAAAATATTTTAGATGAAGCCCTGCGCCGCTTTGCCCAGGACCGCCAAGATATTAGCCGCATTAATAGCGATCTTCGGGCGCTCATACTAAGCGTCGCTGTCCGCTTTGCTGAAGATAAAAATAAAGTAGTCGACGAATTAATTGAACTTTATAAAACTACCGCTTCCGGCGATATCCAAATTGATATTTGCAGCGCACTTACCGATACTAAAGATGAAAAAGTATACACTCGCCTGCTCGAACTCATGAAAGATACCAAAACAATCCGCCCGCAAGATACCAGCCGCTGGTTTGCCTACCTTCTGCGTAACAAACACAGCCGTAGTGCTGCTTGGCAATGGGTGCAAGACAACTGGCAGTGGATCAAGCAAACTTTCGGCGGCGACAAATCATACGATAATTTCCCACGCTACGCCGGTAGCGTCCTTGCCACACGCGAACAGCTCGAAGAGTATCGAACCTTCTTTACTCCGCTTAAAGACGAGCCCGCCCTCGCCCGTGCTATCGAAATCGGTCTCGCCGACATAGAAGGCCGCGTGGCCTGGTTGGAACGCGACGGTGATGCCGTACGTACTACGCTAAAAGCTATAGAGCTTTAACGAGACGACCTAAGTAACACTCGGCAGCCAATGCACCACCTGCATCGGCGAGTTTTCCAGTGCCATAACAGATAGCTGACAGTCAGTATTTGCTGCATTATTGTGATGACACCAGATTTCTGCAGCTTTTCGCATCTGGCGGAGTTTACTCGGCGTAATTGCGGCCAAGCCGCCACCAGCGCTCACGCCACGGCGATATTTCACTTCAACAAAATGCAGCACACCGTCTTTTTCAGCGATGATATCTATTTCGCAGTAGCGCGAACGCCAATTTTGCGCCACAATGTAAAAGCCCTCGGCCTCTAAAAACCTGGCCGCCACGACTTCAGCCTGACGCCCGCTGGTTTGACTGACCTTATCGACCGCCTCGGCAACTGCTTGCACTTCAAGTGGCGCATAGCTCATTCTATGGATTGGTGTTGGGCCCAGCACGGCTAAGGCCTTGCGATGAGCCAACGTGCCGTAACCAACATGCGAACCAAATCCATATTTTTTAAATACGAGGGCCATCTTTTTCATATAGCGATCGCGCGCTACTTTAGCAACAATTGAAGCTGCCGATACACTTGGCACAAGTAGATCAGCTTTTTTTAATGTAGTCGCGCGTTTATCGTTCAAGAATTTAAAAGTGCCGTCAATTATAATTTCGGTATAAGGCTGCTCAATTTGCGCCACCGCCTGGCGTGACGCTGCTTTTAGTGCCCAGCTCAAACCGTACCTGTCGATCAACTTGGGCGACACCCAGCCCAGCCCGATCGCCTGAGCATGGCGCCGAATTTCAAGTGCGAGCTCTTCGCGGCGCGCTAAAGTCAGCTTTTTACTATCGGTCAGCCCTTCAATTTCTTTGCCACCAAGCATAACCGCGCCCACCACCAAAGGCCCGGCCCAACACCCACGCCCAACTTCGTCAATCCCAACAATCATTGTTTTTATAATAGCATACCTATTTTAGGACAACGCATTCATCCCCTACCAATTCCGCTAACTGAGTGATTAGTACTTCTGATGGTTCGGTACGAAATGGCAGCCGGATAGCAGACTTTTTATCTTCGCCCAGCACTAGAATTATTTCATTCATGCCGGGGTAATTGTTGAGGGTTTGCTTCATTTTGAGCAACATTTCATGATTGTCCGGATCTTTCACATGTACAAATAGTTTCTGTACTGTTGGCTCCACCGGCTTATAAGTCACATTCGATGCGGCCGGTTTTGGTTGCGATGACGGTGCTTCTTTTTTGGCAAAATTTCGCTTGACCCCAATTGGACCCGAACGGGGTTTCGGCGCCTGCATTTTTGCACCAGTGGACTCATAGCTCTCAAGCTCGCGATCTGTCACAATAAACAGTTCATCAGCAATTAATTTAGCCTCACTGCCCAAATTACCATCACGATCCTTAGCGCTGACTTTGCCAGAAACGCGGATTACAACATCTTGTGCTAATTGCGGTCCAACTTGTTCAAATAAATTCGGAAAGACAATTACTTCGCCTTCGCCAAACTTATCTTCAATCCCTACAAAGGCCATTTTGCTGCCATTTTTGGTCACGATAGTCCTTAGGGTCGTGACCACACCGCCCATCGTCACTTGTTTGCCATCGTATTCTGGCGTTAGGTGCGTCAATGGATTGGTTTGTTCTTCAAAGTATTTGTCGTACTTGTCGAGCGGGTGAGCACTTAAATATAGCCCTAAAAGGTCCCGTTCCCACAGTAATGTTTCCTTTTCCGAAGCCCTGACAGGTGCCGGCTGAATGCTCATACTCGGCATAGCGACGACGTCATTTAAGCCACCAAACAAATCAACTTGACCGCTGAGCGCTTCTTTCTGCAGCTTATTAGCAAAGGCTAAGATTGTTTCTAAATTATGCAGAAGATCCGAACGATCACCAAGCTTGTCAAAAGCACCAGCTTTTATGAGCGATTCCCAGGCTTTTTTATTGACCTTGCTCGTGCTCACTCGCTTGGCAAAATCTTCCACACTTTCAAATGGTCCATCTTTGCGCGCACGCAAGATTTCTTCCACCGCACCAGTACCGACACCTTTCACCGCAGCCATACCAAAGCGAATTTCATTCTTGCCCGGCACGACACCAAATTCTACGTAGCTTTCATTGACATCTGGTGGCAAAACCTTAAGTCCCATATGCTTACATTCGTTAATTTCGATAGCTAATCGGTCAATATCGTCGTTATCACTCGTCATGAGGGCCGCCATAAAGGCATCCGGATAGTGCGCCTTCAAGTAGGCTGTCCAGTAGGCGATCAAGGCATAACACGCCGCATGCGACTTATTGAAACAGTAGTTGGCGAACTCTTCTAGCTGGTCCCAAAACTGCTCAGCCATTTCTCTTGTGGCACCGCCGACCTTTACAGCACCTTCTATAAATTCCGGCTTGATTTTCATCATCAAATCCATTTTCTTTTTACCGACTGCTTTTCGCAGTGTGTCAGCTTGGCCACCCGTAAAGCCGCACCATTCTTTAGAAATCTGCATGAACTGTTCTTGGTAGACCAAAATTCCATAAGTATTTTCAAGTGATGCTTTCATGCCCGGGTGTAAATAGGTGATTTCTTCCTGACCATGCTTACGGCGAATAAAGCTATCAATGAACTGCATTGGCCCCGGCCGATACAATGCCACCATAGCGATAATATCTTCAAACTTGGTAGGTTTAAGCTCACGCAAATAGCGCTTCATGCCAGCAGATTCAAGCTGGAAAACACCGGTAGTATCGCCACGCTGGAAAAGCTCATAAGTCTTTTCGTCATCTAGTTGCAGCTGCGTGAGGTCAATTTTGTCGCCATAGACTTTTTCAATAATCCGCATGGCATTATTAATAATCGTCAAGTTTGAAAGCCCTAAGAAGTCCATCTTCAAAAGGCCGAGTTCTTCAACTTCTCCCATCGGGAATTGCGTCGAAACCACGCCTTTTTGGGCCATTTCAAGTGGTAAATATTTCACCAAACTATCTGGCGCAATCACCACGCCACAGGCATGCACGCCATGCGAACGAATGGTACCTTCTAGGCGAATAGCCAAGTCAATCACCTCTTTAGCACGCTGGTTAGTTTCGTATTCACGCTTTAAGTCTTGGTCATCAATAATACTCTTTTTAAGGGGAATGTGACGACCCTGCAGCGGCGCGGGAATCATTTTTGCCAAACGATCGGCTTCACCATAGGGCACCTGCAGTACTCGCGCGACATCCCTTACTGCTGCTCGAGCAGCCATTTTACCAAAAGTGACAATATTCGACACACGGTCTTCGCCATATTTTTCAGCACAATATTGAATCACCTCATCGCGACGGGTATCCTGAATATCGACATCAATATCAGGCATGGAAATACGGTCTGGATTAAGGAAGCGCTCGAACAGCAAATCATACTTTAAGGGATCGAGGTCAGTAATCTGCAAACCATAAGCAATAATGGACCCGGCTGCTGACCCGCGCCCAGGGCCAAAAATTATACCCCGGTTCTTCCCCCACACAATGAAATCTTGCACAATCAAAAAATACCCGTTAAAGCCCATGCTATCAATCACGCCCAATTCATAATCGGCACGAGTAATCACCTCTTCCGGTAATATCGGCTTAATATCTTCCACACTTAAGTCCGCTACTTCATCTAACGTTTTGCCGCCATAACGCCAGGCTAAGCCACGGTACACCAGCTTATCTAGGTAGGTCTTTTCCGTTTCACCCTCGGGCACATCGAAAGTTGGGATGAGAATACCCCCCAACTCAATCTCAACATTACACCTATCGGCAATGGCT
The DNA here is from genome assembly GCA_964599775.1 of uncultured Candidatus Saccharibacteria bacterium. GTDB lineage: Bacteria > Patescibacteriota > Saccharimonadia > Saccharimonadales > Saccharimonadaceae > CAZRGZ01. The sequence continues at coordinate 50,476 of CAZRGZ010000003.1, forward strand.
TTGCTATTTGTCAGCAAATGCGGATGGCTTTTGCCCCAGCGCTCAATCAATTCGTTTGGATCTGTCACGTGCAAATGAAAATCCTTCAGGCTCATGCGCTTTTCATCAGTTAAGTACGCACCGGTACCAACGCAAAGCAACACTTCGTGAGCATCAGTATCCTCTGGATTTAAATAATGTGCGTCGCATGTCACAACGGCAGGTATACCAAGCTCTTCAGAGAGCTTTAGTAAACCTTCATTAATTTTCTCTTGCTCATCCCACTTTTTTGGTGCTTCAGGGTGGCCATGGTCTTGTATCTCGAGATAATATCGGTCACCAAATACGGACTTATACCACATTGCTGTCTCTTTAGCGCCTTCATAATCATCGGCGCGTATTTTCTCGCCAAGTTCACCACCAGCGCAAGCCGAGAGAGCAATAATGCCTTCATTGTGCAGCTCGAGCAACTCTTTGTCGATGCGCGCTTTGTAGTACATGCCCTCCAAGTTGGCCTTTGTCGAAAGTTGCATCAAGTTCTGGTAACCTTCGTTGTTCATGGCGAGCAGAATTAAATGAAAGCGAGCTTTGTCTTTTTGCGGATCACGGTCGTGCCTGGTGCGAGCAGCTACATAAGTTTCAAGACCAATAATTGGCTTTATGTCTTGCTTTTTGCACTCTTTGTAAAAGTCTATCGCGCCTGCGAGCGTGCCATGGTCAGTCATGGCAACTGCTTCCATGCCCATTTTTTTGACATGACTCACCAACTCGTCAACCTTTGTGAGGCCATCGAGCAGGCTATGATAAGTATGATTATGCAAATGCACATAATCCGATGGCTTTAACGTAGCCACATTTCCCTCCCAAAAAACACACTTTTCTCCCTAAATTATAGCAAAATATGCGATATTCTTAAACGCCACGCCGCTGCTGCAGTGTATCAAGAATTTCCCCAATAAAATCACTTAGTGGCGGAACAAGATTACCAAATTGCGTCAATAACCAAATGGTAATCACCAGCAGCACAGTACCACCAAGTACGCTCCCTAAGCCGAATGAAATCCCCCGAAAAAAGTTCACCAAATACACTTGCTTACGGTTGACGTAAATGTCGTAGAACAGTTCCTCGAGCAGTTCACGCTGCGCACCTTTAACGTTATCATCCTTAATTTTCTGAACAATACCACCAGGTTTCTTTGCTTTTTTGTCTCCCATAATTTCCCCCAAAATAAATACTACATAGAAATCAGCTATGTAGTATTTCTCATGTCGCTTATTTTACCTTTTTGTTGAAGCCTTTACGCGCCCCTTCAACGGCGTTTTCGGCTCGAGTACGAAATTCTTCAGCACGCTCTTTGGCTTCGCCTTTTTTCTCCTCAGCACGCTGGCGCATTTCTTCTTTTTTAACGTTGGCCTTTTCTTTTACATCAGCGGCTTTGTTTTTTATGTCTTCGCGAGTTTCTTTGCCACTTTTGGGCGCAGTCAGAAACCCAGCCACCAAACCTGCAACAGCACCTACAACTGTACCTAGTACAAATTTACCTTTACTCATCTTTTGCTCCTTTCTTTTGCTTTAATAATTTCATTACCATTTTCACAATAACCATAGGTGAGGCCATTTTGCTAGCACTCGCCACTGCATCCTCAATATGTTCAGCGGTTGATTGTGCTGCCCGCGTAAAAGCTTGGATCTGCCGGGTAACACGTATTAGCATTACCAGCAAAATTATTGCAAGCAACAAAAACAACGCCAAAAATACCGATAAAATGATAACGAGAATTTCGGCTGCTTCGCTCATAAGATTCCTTTTTAATTTATGTTTTACGTATCAAGGCATAGTGCCTTACTATTATTATATTACCACGATGCTAATTATATTACACATTAACACATATTTTAACTTGAATCCCAAAACCCACCACCGGGGGTGGTAACTAGAGGTAGACCAGCTGACAGAACTGCGGTGGTTGCGAATGCCCGGGTTAATAATTTTATTCTTGACTTACTTTATTATATATGTTATAATTAATTAATCACCTGGTACAGGATCGGGTGAAGAGTAGGAGAAACAAGATGCGGATCACTGGGGTACTGACCAGCCACTTCGTCCCTGGCCAAGGGCCGAATGTCGACATGATCACTGTCGAAGGCACCAACCTGGTGATGCCAAACCCGTCCGGCAAGTTCAATGTCTGGCCGTTCGGGCACATCGGCCGGCAGGTCGAGATCACGACCCACCGCTTCAAGCGAGTCCGGGTCGAGGGCGTGTGGGTGCGGGTCGTCCGTACCTTCCGCTTCCTCGACGAGTGACCAAGAGGTCGGGGGGGGCCGCAGTCGCGCCCCCCCCCCCGCCAATAACAGAACCAACAG
>CAZRGZ010000003.1:52835-74551 GCA_964599775.1 uncultured Candidatus Saccharibacteria bacterium
CGCCCTCCCACCCAACCGCCGCAATTTCTCCTAATCACTGTTTACATAACTTACTAGTTATGCTGATGAGTTCTATATGAGAACGAAAAACAGTACTGACCTACAAAATTGACCCAAAACTAATACCTTTCTGCTGTGAAGAGTGCAAGCTTTACTTACATAGACTGCCACTGGCAGCCTACGATCCCGAGGGATTCGAGTCTATCAATTCAATTGAAAAAAGCTAGACCAAAAGATAGAGGACTCCTATTGTTAATGCTCGCTAGCATTCGCTGTGCTCATTTACCGCTCGGCCAAGCAAGGATTGCATAAACATCCACTGGATGTTTATGACCCTTCGGGTTCGAGTTCTCTTTCACTCGACAAGATAAAAAGTGTAGGCCATGGCCTACACTTTTTATCTTGGTGGGCGAAGAGGGACTCGAACCCTCAAGGCTTATTCAGCCAACGGATTTTAAGTCCGTCGCGTATACCAATTCCGCCATTCGCCCTAAAATGTTTTATGGGGTCCCCGCAAAATTGTATTTTGTGGGGTAAAGGAGGAACCATGGAGGGTTTTAAGACCAAACAAAGTTCCGTCTTGTTTGGTCAAAAACCCGAAATGGATTCCGACGTGGAGGCACCGACGGGAATCGAACCCGTGTACACGGTTTTGCAGACCGTTGCGTCACCACTCCGCCACAGTGCCATCGTGCATTATTATACCTTTTTTCGGGATTTTTCGCTATAGCTCTTCAAAAATAACCTTTATGGGCCTAATATACTAGTATTTTAGTGATTAGCACTTCAAGAAAGTATTATCGCACCAACGACACCCACCAGAATGAGACTTACTCCACCCAATAGTTTTACGACGGGAATAGCGCGGCGGCGCACAGTGCTGCGGTTGGCGAGCACTGTGCGCTGGTTCTGCTTTACTGTTCGTTTACTGCTTTTTGCTTGAACCGCTCGCATTCACCTCATAGCTCGTGTTAGTGCTTTCAAAAAAGTTCACCAGCTGGAGCGTGTCGTTAGCTGTTGCCATCCATTTCGCAGGGTTCGTTACCTTGTAGTGCGGGCCAAAACCGAGCTCTTCCAGACGACGATCGGCCAAGTACTTCACATACTGGTTAATGTAGTCCGCGTTCAGACCCAAAATACCGTTTGGCAATAGATCTTTGTTGTATTGTTCTTCCATTTCTACGCCATCAAGGATCATTTGCTTGATTTCTTCGGCAAATTCCTGCGTTTGTAGGTCTTCGTTTTCCTCAAGTACGGTTAAAATAAGGTTAATACCAAACTTCAAGTGTAGACTTTCGTCGCGCACCACCCAGTCAATCAGCGAGGCAAAGTTGCGTAGCAAATTGCGCTGGCGAAAACTCAGCGCCACCATGAAGCCGCTATAGAACCAAATGCCTTCCAAAATGATGTTGTAGGCGATAAGATTGCGGATGAAATCTTTCTTGCCCTCGGTGGTAGAAATATCTAGCGTTTCTTCGGTCATGCGCTTGATAAATTTCGTCTCGAATTCTTCCTTGCGAGCCATCGAGGGCGTCTCGACGTGCGCCGCATACGATGCTTCGCGGTCAATTGGGAAGGTTTCGAGCACGTATTCAAAGCTCATGCAGTGGTTGGCTTCTTCCCACATCTGTTTTGCGAGGTATAGGTGACATTCAGCGGCGTTAACGTATGGGTATACACCAAACGCCAAAGCTTTGTTTACCAATAGCTCATTTGGGTTAAAGTAGCTCATGAGGAAGGTAATGGCGTGTCGTTCTTCATCGCTCATTTTCTTCCAGTCGGCTAAGTCTTGTTGTAGTTGGATTTCGTTGGGGAACCAGGTGTTGGCGACTGCTTGATCGTAGAGCTCCATTGCCCAAGGGTAGTGGACTGGTTTGAGTAGTAGGCCGTCCTGAATTCCTGTTCCTAAGATTCCTGCCATTTTGTTTTTCTCCTTATCTTCTCTATCTTATTCACTTTCCGTTCTCTGTTCGCCGAAGAGACTGTTACACGCCAGGAATTTCTTGGGCCTTAGTGCCATGAAATCCTTGGGTTGCACATGCATTTTTAGTCTCTTCTTACGAACAAAAGAACGAAGGCTCTTCAGCGTACCGCTACTGGCACGCATCCCCACACATAAGGTCAAGTGCGGGGTCATCGGCGATGTTTACGTTGCTATTACCTGTGGTCGAAGCATCTTCAGCAGCTTGTTGTTTTTGGGCAATTGCTGCGTCAATTGCTGCTAGTTTTTCTTCAAGTGTCATTTCGTCGTTAATGATTGGTTGCGCCATAATCCCTCCCTTTGTTTATTTTGCAAACCCAAAGCCAAATCCGGCTTTTTTCTTGGTTTTGTTTAACGCTTCTGACTTGTTGACTTTCACAGTACTCTGTTCGGCAGTGTGCCGTGGCTTGACGTGTAGGTAGTAAGTCGTTTTGAGTCCCTTCTTCCAGGCAGTTGAATAGATATCCATCATATCTTCGATATTACGCGTTTCCAGGTACATATTGCGACTAATTGCTTGGTCAACCCACTTCTGCGCACGGGCCGCTACCTCTATAAAGGCGTATGGCGATAGCTGGAAGCTGGTTTTGTACACATCTTTAATATGTTGCGGAATTTCGTCGATATCTGTTAGGTCACCCTGCGTTCGTAAAACTTCATCTTTCACGTTTTCCCAAATGCCGAGCTTTTGCAAGTCACGTACTAAGTTCACGTTGACTTCCAGGAACTTCCCATTGAGCGTGGCGCGGCTAAAGATTTGCGAGAACTGTGGATCGAGCCCTGGCGTGGTGCCAGCAATGTGGGCGATGTTGGCCGTTGGCGCAATTGCCATCAAGGTGGCGTTGCGCATGCCTTTTTGCACTTTGGCGCGGAGCTTTTCCCAATCCATACGTTTTTTACGGTTAATATCGACTTTTACCTTGCGGTCTTTACCAAGCTCGTCTACGGTGTCAATCGGCAAAATACCCTTGCTCCAGCCACTCCCTTCGAAAGTTGGGTAGCTACCATATTTTTTGGCCAGTTCGGCGCTTTCGTCGATTGCATAGTAGCTGATGAATTCGGTGAGTTGGTCGATTAGATCGTATGCTTCCTCTGAATCATAACTATAGCTCAATTTTTCAATCACATCAGTAAAGCCCATCAATCCAAGGCCAAGCGCACGGTTTTGTGTATTGCTTCGCATAGCTTCTGGAATTGGTGTGGCGGTGATATCTACCAGATTATCGAGCTGGCGAATGGCTGCACGAGTACTGGATTCTAGTCGCTCCCAATCCCAGGTTTTGTCTTCTTTTAGGTGCGCTGCCAAGTTAATACTTACGAGGTTACATACTGCCGTGTTGTCTTTGTCTTGTGGCAATGTTATCTCGGTACAAAGATTGCTGAGGTGAATGGTGCTGGTGTTATTGTTCAGCGCCCGTACGTTGATGGTGTCCTTCCAGGTGAGCCATGGGTGCGAGGTGCCCTGTAGGGTCACCAAAATTTGCCAGTACTGTTCGCGCGCTGGAATCTTGGCAAAGTCACGCATTTTGCCAGCCTCAGCCATTTTGACGTATTCTTTGTAGCGTTTGCTAAATTCGTGGCCGTACAGTTCAGGCAGATCTTCTACTTCAGCTGGGTCAAACATATACCAGTCTTCGTTGTTCTCGACGCGTTTCATAAATTCGTCGCTCAAGAATACTGCGGTGTTTGCTAAACGTGTTCGTAGATATGGGTCACCAGAGTTCTGCTTAAGGTCCAAAAATTGCGGAAAGTTTAGGTGCCAATTCTCCATGTAAAGCGCTGCCGCTCCTGCTTTCTTCCCTTTACGGCTGACCGCAAAAAGCGCAGTGTCAATCATCTTCATAAATGGAATGGGGCCGGTGCTTTCAGTGTTGGTCGTTTTTACTGGGCTTCCGGCTGCGCGCAATTTGTTCAGGCTAATGCCAATACCGCCGGTACCTTTGGCAATCCACATAACATCGCGCACACCCTTGGCAATTGATTCCATGTCGTCTTGCACTTCTAGCAAGAAACAGTTCGAAAGCTGCGGGAACGAACCGCCAGCGTTAATACGCGTCGAACCGCCTGGTACGTAGTCGAGGTTACTGAGGTGTTTATAAAAATCGAGCGCGCACTCAGTCGGGTCTTCGGCATTGTAGCTAAGTCCCATTGCAATACGCATATGCGTAAATTGCGGCACTTCCATTGGTTCACCGCTGTTTTTACGGAGAGCGTAACGGTTTTTATTTGTGACGACACCTAGGTATTTCGACAAACCATCGCGTGAAGGATCGAGCGCTTTGGCAAGGCGTTTGATATCAAACACTTTCTCGTCAGCCATGCGTGGATCGAGCAAACCCTCTTTCACACCCTGCTTCAAGTAGCTCGGGAATCTTTTTTCATGGAGCTTTTTCAATTCGTCTTCAGTCTCGTAGTCGCCAAGGACGTTTTTGTATATGTTCTTTAGTAACAACCGTGCAGCAATTGTGTCATAGACTGGATCATCTTTGACATTCCCCAGTGCTGATTGAATCAACGCTTCATCAAGCTGTTCGGTAGTGATACCATCAAATAGCGTTAAGCGCACCTCAGTCGCTATTTGCACTACTTTAGTGATTTGGTCATCCAAACCACGTGTCGCCTTTTCGAGTGCAATGTTGATTTTTTCTGCACTAAAAGGCTCTAAACTACCGTCGCGTTTTTTTACATTAATATTCACTGTAAGGCTCCCCTCCTTTAGGAATATGCAGTCGAACTCAGCAATAGCAAAAGCCTATTCGCCCCATATAAGTATTTTAAATTTTTATATTTTTCACCCCTCCCAAGGTGAAGCGCCAGTAGTGCAACTCTCACACTTTTTACACTACATTTAGCGTTACTTATGATTATACCCTATCGATTACCTGGGCCGTCAATACATTTTTATAAAAAAGCGTTATAGAAAATGCTACATAAGCGCTATATATGGGGCCGCATTACAGCAATATTTATGAGAAACGCTACATATAGTTATGTAGAGTCGCCTTATGGGAGATCAAATACGGCTTTATATGTTAATTGCGCCGAACGGCTTTTACTACTAACAAAAGTCGCGATATCCATAAATGCAATCTCTTTTACATCCGGACCACAAGCATATTGCAAGTTCTCAAACTCAAGCTCGTACACTAACCACATCAACCACACATCACGCTCCTCTACGTAGAAAGCAAATGAACCCTTCGGCGTCGCCTTTGTAAAATTTTTTTGGCCTGCGACGCTTCTTACATTACTACTATTATTGACCGGCTTCATGCGGAAAAATTAATTGAGCGCCACGAATCGTCTGACGATCGTCGTATTAAAATGATTAGCCTTACTAAAAAGGGTGAGCACGTGCGCCAGCTTGCGATTAATCACCTGCCAGACTTTCCGCCCTTCAAGCAACTTTCTCCCACAGAATACCAGGTACTGCACAAATTGCTTGCAAAAATGCTTGCCGCGACAAAAAAGTAGCTATGCTAAAGTCCGCAATACCTCTGGAATTGCGGCGATCACATCGTGCGCCATCACGCTAGGTTCGGTATATTGCACTGCCGCGCGCTCGCCTGCGAGGCCATGAACATACACGGCCATTTGTGCCGCTTCTGCCGGTGCCACACCTTGCGCGACAACGCCAGCAATCATACCCGCCAGCACATCACCCGTTCCAGCCGTCGCAAGGGCTGGTGTATTAGTTTGGTTTTCGTACATTGCACCAGATGATGCCACAAAGGTGGGGTTGCCTTTGAGTACTATAGTTGTGTGATATTTTTCTGCAAAATCCTCAGCATCGTCTATATTTGCCTCGTCTTTTGCAATTAAATCAGCAAATTCGCCGCTGTGCGGTGTGAAAATACAACCACTATTACGCTGAACAATCTCACTTATATCTGCTGGTCGATCACTCAAAGCTCGCAGCGCACCGGCATCAATTACCATCGGTTGCGCGATATTTTTCATGCATTGGCGCAAGAACTCATGCCATTTTTCAGCCATGCCTGAGCCAACCGTCACTGCGGAAACATGACGCCGTTCAATAAAATCAACAATGCGCTGGCAAGAGGCATCTGTCGCCTCGCTGATTGCGGCAAATGTCATCACCTCAGGTATCTCGCCAGCAATTCTTTCCACGACATCATGTGTCGAGGCAATGGTCACCAACCCGGCTCCAATGCGCATCGCGGCCTCGGCCCCTAGCATGGGCGCGCCCTCCATGCCGTCGCTCCCGCCAATTATCAGCACGTGGCCAAAGTCGTATTTATGGGCGCTAGAATCACGCTGTAATAGTTTTTGCCATGCTTGTTCCATACTTATCTCCGCTTTTATTGTTTACTGCAAAATAATTTTTCGCATTTTCATTTGGATACGCCCACGCTTTTTCAAAAACGTCAGATGTCACATGCTGGGCTTCTATTCCCGGCGGGCCTGGGTTATGCAAGGTAAACCCCTTATCATCGTAATCTATCAGCAATACAAAGTGCCCCACATAGCCCTCACGCCCTGCAAGCGTATGGGAGTTCACGTTACAAACTACAAGGTCACCGCCGTCTAACTTCTGCTTCAACTCTGCCTGGCTAGGAACACGTGCTTCAGTGGTAATATTTTTCAGCAGTTCACGAGCATAATGGTATTCTTGCTCAATATCGCTATGTTCTATCTGTTTGCGCGCTACAGTCTCTCCTGACCGCTCAATCAAATACTCTTCGCCCTCTGTGATAAAACGTTCGTAATCAAAATCTTCCACATTCAGTAGCTCGAGCCCGCTTTGCTGCAGCCACACCATCCCCGCCATTGGCCATGTCCATAGCCCTTCAGCTTTGGCTGAAGCTTGCCGTAATTCCTGCCAGCTGTACTCACGCTGCGGATGGAAATATTTCATAATCATTCTTAAGCACGCCTGGTAGCAGTGTGTGTTATCGATATTGGCGTAGAAAGGAACCGCTTGTTTCATGTTTTACTCTTCTACCTTTATGCCTATTTCCAGCGCCATATGAGCCGCTGCTTGTATAAGCTGCGTATTATCTATGGTCGCGCCTTTTAGGCTTTGCCAGCCACTGAGGCTCATAATGTCGGAACCACGAAGGTCAAGCGAGGCGATTTTGGCCGTATCAAAAATAGTTCTCTCTAGCGTGCAGCCACGCATTTCTACCCCTTTCAGTTCAGCACTGTAAAAATCGGCTTCCGCTAGTGAACAATCTTCAAACCGCACCCGGTGTAATTTTGCAAAGCGAAAATTAGCTAAATCTAGCTTGCAATTTCGAAAAGTAACATCCTTGAGCACACTTTTGCTCATATCCACGCCATCCAAACGGCATTTTGTGAAAACTGTGCGCATGAGTGATGCGTCATTACAACGGGCTGCGGTAAACTGTGTATTTTCCACCCGTACATCTAGCGTTTGGAGCTTGCTAAGGTTAGCTTGCATAAAGATACAGTCATCTACTACCACTTCATCCCAGGTGGTATTATCAAATATTACTTCCGTTGCATCAATGCCATCGAGCTGTATTTTCGAAAGCTTTTCTTCCTTCGGTAGCATCGTTACCTCAGTGAGATCGCTTGAGATATCTGGCTCTCGTATCGCTTTATTCATCACCTCTATTTTATCATGCCACAACTAAAGCTGAATGGCGCGTCCTTGGTCCTCCGCTGAAGAACGAGCCTTTCATCAGGTAACCTAAAGACAATAATGGTGAACTTTTGAGTAGTAGCCATATTGCTAGTTTAGTAAACCGCTACACAGGATGTTAAGCAAAATCATTAATATATTTCTGTGCTTTCTTAACAATAGTATTGGATTTATGGTGGAGCTGTATCCTGAGTAAATCAACGAGTGCGTCTTTTGAAAAGTCGCCATTTTGGGTAAAGTACATCAGTGTTTTCATAGAGTTTGCAGCTACTATCCAATCAATCTCATGAGAAGAAAGTACCTTTACTAGCCACGACAACGCTTTTCGTTTTTGCTCGTCCGTTAGGTTCACTTCTTGGTAAATTTGTGCGAGATGCCACTGTATTGACGGTTGTTGATCAAGGCCGGATAATTCCGCCTGCATTTTATTGATATACGGCTCAATCCATTCAGGATGCTGCCGGCACACCTTCTCAAAAGCATCCGCCGCACGCATACGCACCCACGGGTCTTGGCTGAACATGCAATCATAAAGCTCGTTTAACAGTGTTTTATCTTTCAAAACTTCGCGAATAACCTCGTCTACCTTGCCTAGTGAATTTGATTTTCCGCCAATAGAGAGTGTTTCTTCCATTTTTTGAATCGTCATACCATTATCATAGCAGTATATTCTTGTAAAAGTACCGTTTTTACAATTAAGTTAACACACGAATATTTTTTGCCAAATCTACTTTGGGCTAATAGCCTCGATTGCGTTTAATACTTCATCAACCTTAACAAGCGATTTATTCAGCCCATCTGAGGCGTAATAGCTGTCCTGCGGGTTTTTGCCTGTCACCTGCGGCAACGCTGCCCACTCTTTCGCAAGATTAGCGGCTAACTCTTCGCGAGTAAGCTCGCCATTAATGTATGCTTCAGCGCCGCGCCGCTCAATGAGCGCTGCAGCCAGTTTATCTTGCGTAGGCGGGTCAAATGGCTGGCTAGGAGGGATGCCTAGCTCGTCGACTAAACCTTTGAGTGTGGTATCGATGATCTGGTATTTACCCACAGCATTGCTTGGACTACCTTGGCGTACATAATCTGACTGCCATTGCATGACCTCTGCGATCGGCATTTCGGTGAATTTAATCGACGAGTTGTCTGCGTTGCCAAAATACGCATTATAATTACCCTTACTTTCCGCCTCGGCAATCAGGCGAAGTAGCGGCGTGTAAGTGGCAGGGTCGACAGTGAGCCGTTGATTGTGCATATTTACAGCATAAGTGAATATGCCGATAAGAAGAAGTGCGGTAAGTACTGCTGGTGTAATACCGCCATTTCTTTGCCAACGTTGAACAGACCGAAGAAATTTTCGTTTAAATTTCAATATAGTTCGGCGTTTTATGATGGTCACATGATTCCTGTTCACGACTCAATTATGAAGCTAAGCGCTACGTGATCGGGTAAGCCATTAATAGCCGCCTAGGTTGAGGCTTGTTATTTTATTTTGCATACCTTTAATCATAACAAAAAGTGCTTTCGGTCGTATAGCAGTTGCGCCTAGAAGATATATCGGTTAAACCTAAAACAACAGCTCGATCCATTGCCATGGAAAACAACCCTTGAATATTTCTAATATAAGAAGAACGATACTTCTTTTTAGATAATGCTAATTGCCATTCTTGAACATGAATTGGGGTAATTTCTGATGTGAATAAGGTTGTTTTTGAACAAAATATTGTGTCAACCAATTAAAAATGGAATAGGAAGTAGGCAAGCTTATTTCTTATTCTTATTATTGATAATAAACAAAGCAAAGACTGCAGCAAAACAACTAAATACACCTATCCATAAAACAGTTTCCAAAATGATCTACTCCTTGTTAATAAATTTATACCGCACTCCAAGTAACTGGTTATTGAAAAATCACCTCTTTATGAAAAGAGATAGAGTTCCAAAAAGAAACTTCCAGTGCGAGCTCATTAACAATTAAGATGTTTTAATAATATAAGAAGTGATTGCTTTAATTTTTGAATTTTTACCAAAGCCTCTGAAGTTATATACATCGCAAAAAGCAACACTTTCCTTATCGTTTAGTATTAAAGTTCCATTTACAGAACCTGTATTTCCGTGTGTGATGATGTTCTGTATACGTAACTGTTGAACTTTACGATTTTTCATTTGATGTAACGCTTTTTCAAAATCACCTTTTCCCCGAATTAGTTTATCACCGATGATTTCCCAAACCACATCATCTGTCATCCAATCCATACAAAATTCTATTTCATTTTTGACAAAAGCGATACTAAGATCTCTAAGCAGCTCTTTTTTAGGTGAGTTTCCACAATTCTCAGCACATTCTATCTTTATATTTTCAGAATGAGTCTCCATTGTCTCCATCTCCTTCTTTGGTTATATAATACTATCTTTAAATACTATTATTTCAAAATCCGCAATTCAAGCAAATATTTAGTAGAATATCAAACCAATGACCTCGGTGATGGACTTATCATCGAAGGTTGCTGTTTCACCAACCTTAAACTCGGTTTTTTCTTCAGGCTTATCGCTTTGACTGTCGCTTGCATTAGTGTCTATACTAGTTGCAGTATTGTCTTTACCTCCGGTCATTGCACCACCTACGCCAATAAGTACTATGGCTACGATAACCCATACCTATACACGTTTATACCAAGCTTTCTTATTTTGACTCATTATAAAATGCTCCTTTCTTGATGACATTTGTCATCAATATATCACATTTACTTACAATGTCAGTGGTTGATTACATTTGTACTCAATACATTAGCGATATTTCGCTGGAACAGCTTTTCAAGGGCCTTTGAAACTGCATGGCGGTAGAATCTTCGTATTAGGAATAGTGAAAGCGGGTAAGGAGACTCTAAACTCTTGACCCGCCGGAGGCTGGTACAAGAGCTGCTCCTGGCGATTTTTATATTTTATGAGGCCAGGAGTTAGAGAACTCACACACAAACCATAGAAAAACCCGGTCACAGGGACCGAGTTTTTCTATGGTGCGGGTAAGGAGACTCTAACTCCTGGCCTCATCCTTGGCAAGGATGCGCTCTAACAACTGAGCTATACCCGCGTAACAACCGTATTATAGCGAATTTTATGCGACGTTTCAAGAGGCCGCGGTAGTTCTGGTGAATAAGCCCGGATACTTTACAACCAAGCCATTATCGTCAACAGTGATTATAGCCTCAAAATCGGCACTTGGCTGTTCAAATTTCCATTCATACTGTGAAATCCGTGTGTATATTTGGCGTTCCTTGCTGAGCGCTAGGTCAGGGGCGTTAATATAGGCGACCCCTATAGTCGCGATCTCGCCTACAGCCAGCTGGAGCCGACGAATCGGCAGCGTGTTTGAAAACGGCGTGGCGCGAAAATCAACATCGATACAGCCCTGAATGCTTTTTATCTCTTTCCCATCTACATCCTTCCAGTGACCCTGACCGTCGGTATAAATACCAAGCCGACGGTCTGACGCATTTTCCTGAATAGACACTTCGCGTACATGCCAGTTTTTGTCGCAAACAATTCTATACGCCGCATCCCACTTGGCTAAGGAGGTCTTCTGCGAGTTGACGAACGACATTAAATGGCCAAGCCCCTCGTGTGCCTCCACAAAAAGAGCAACACGCTTCTTAGATTGCATGGAATATTCTAGCTTTCCCGACTCTCCAGCCACCTAATAAACTGTGCGAACTCGGAACGATCCTTACCAGATGTTTCCATGTGCTTCAATTCTTCTGATGTAAGAGCAGCAAGTACCTTGTCGTGATCAGGGGGCATATATATCTTCCATAGACTACTCCAGGCATTTTCAGAATCGCCCTCATAAACTTCTTGGGCAAGACGACCTGGACGGGTTTCATATACGAATGGCTTTACACCTTCCTCATCGGCATATGCGAGTGCAAGTTCAAAGTGACACGAACGGTCCTCAACCCCTTCCATGAGTTTTATGACACCGTGAGGTCCGAGCGTTTCATTGACGAATTTAATATAAGGTCCTGGAAATCCGCCGAGCGCATGAATATGAAATGAACTATCCTGTACGATGACAGGTTGGCCAACTTGCTTATAGGCGTATCCGGCCTTAAAGGTCGCGATTTCGTGTGCGTTATTAGCCTGCACTTCGGGAATATCAAGAGATTTCTGAGTGATTTTATACTTCTTATCGTCTAAGCGGCGCATTAGGGTTTTTACCTTGCCAGCATTCCCTGTGACGAAGATGATCTCTTGCATGCTCTTTAGCTCCTCTGCGTGTGCAGTTGATCGAACTATTGTCTCTATTTTATCATCTTCTAGTGCAGATAGAATATCCAAGCATTTACAGGTCTAGGTGATTGATTTTATGAAGCAAGTTTCATTTCTGTCGCTTCGTGTCTTTGATTTGAATACTCTTCCTCAGTTTACCCAGCCTCTCCTCCAAGGCTGAACGGTTATAGCAATAGTACCTATACGAACGAGACGGTAACGTTCCTACTAGGCAAGGCACAGGTGAAGCAAGGCACGTACTTAAGTGGGCAAGATAAGGTAATGAACTTTGTCGATAATTGTTCTATTTCCCGACTGTGGTTTTCTATGGAAAATGGCACGAGTATCAACCAACGTGACATAGACCGTAGCCTGCAGCATCCGCAAAAATGCGACTTGATAAGTGTAACCGCTTCAGGTAAGAGAGTCTATTTTCGCGAGGATAACCAAAACGCCTGGTTTTATGCAAAGCTAGACCAGACGAATTTCATCATTAAATTTGATAGAATTAACACTGTGAAGTATGATCCAAATAACCGTGATGAAATATTGAAGATCATTGATTCTCTGCAGCCACTAGATAAGACAAGACTCGAGGACGGCGGTAGCTCCAGTCACGGATTTTCTTCGTAACTGGTTCTAAAGTAAATCCGCGTTCCAAAGAAGGAGCTAGAGGATACTATTATTGAACTTGTAAAACGTATCACGCTTCCTCAGGCACAGATAGACATGATTAGTGAAATGGTAATGACTGAATGGGAAAAACGCCAGAAGTTACTTAAAGAGGACATAGTGCGCTTTGACAAGCAAATTAGCGCACTGGAGTTGGAAGCCGAGCAAACCGTACGCAAAATGAAATATCTTGAATCGGAAACCGCTATTAAGTATATGGAGGAAGACCTATTGAAGATTGAGCAACGAATTAAGCAAGTGAAGGCCGACCGAGACAAGAAGGTCACACAGGATCCAGTCAATATGGCTCAAGTTATGGATAGGGTTAAATATTTCCTGGAAAACCTAGATAAAATACTCGTAAAACAGATTGACCCGGTCAAGAAAGCGCAGTTCTTTGGCGTGTTTTTCGAGCGCATTCCAACATACGAAGAAATAAAAACTGGAACTGAAAATAAAGCCCTAATAACAGGGATCGCCGAGCTTTTTAAACTCGGCGATCCTGATAATCCTATTATGGTGGCTCCTCCCAGACTCGAACTGGGGACACAAGGCTCTTCAGGCCTCTGCTCTACCAACTGAGCTAAAGAGCCACATCACCCGATATTGTACTTCAAATCCCCTGTTTTTTCAAGTTTTGCTAGGCATTCAGAGCGTTTTCTACCAGTAACTCAATGAGCTCGCTGTAGCTAATCCCCTCGTGCTCCCAAAGCTTTGGATACATACTGTAGTTCGTAAAACCAGGCAGCGTGTTGATTTCATTCAAATAAATCTTGCCATCACTTGCCAAAAAGAAGTCAATCCGTGAAATCCCCTTGCCACCAACTGCGGCGAAGGCAGTTTTGGCGTAGTCTTGCATTTTTGCTGCGGCATTAGGCGGAATATCGGCAGGTATTAGCATTTCTGAGGTAGTATTTTCATCGTATTTCGATTCGTAGCTATAAAATTCACCCTGAGCCTTAATCTCACCCGGCGTGCTGGCTTTTATTTCTTGGCGGCCACCACCAAGCATAGCTACCTCAATTTCGCGGGCATCGATACCCTGTTCTATCAATACTTTATTGTCGTACTTATGCGCTTCTTCTAAAGCTTTTTCAAAATCAGTTTCAGCGACCACACGACTTACCCCTACCGATGATCCCATATTCGCTGGCTTTACAAATACCGGTGTGCCAAATTGCCGCTGGATGTCTTCAAACCGTGGCGCAGGTTCGTGGGCGAAGTGCAATGTGTATGGCACGACGGGTATGCCGGCCTCGCTTAAAATATCCTTAGTAAGCACTTTATCCATACAGACAGCCGAAGTAGCCACGCCACAGCCAACAATTGGAATATGCAGCAAACTCGCCAACCCCTGTACGGTGCCGTCCTCACCATTTGGCCCATGCAAAATTGGGAGAATGACATCTGGCTGCACCGCTTTGCCACCCAGTGTCACAAACTTCCTTTCACCGAGCACGGGTACGAGGGCATCGCCTACCTCATTACTTAGGTTGTCGCGCATTGTTTCCAAATAGCGCCACTGGCCATTGCGCGCAATATAACACAGTTCTAGCTGAAATTTATCTGTATCAACCGCGTCAATAACATTCCGTGCCGACATCACCGATACGTCGTGCTCTGCTGATTCGCCGCCAAAAAGAAGAAGGATAGTTTTTTGATTCATACACTTAGTGTAGCACGACGAATCCGCAATCTCGAACATTCATTATGCTAGTTGTGGGCTCGTTGTTTTTCTTCTAAATAGCTTTGTAAATATTGGTATAAACGCAAATAGCAAAAATGCCCATTGGCCAATAAACCATGAAAGCATCAGCACAGCTATGCCAATACCTAGCACTAACTTTTCACGTTCTTTAGTGGACCGTCGCACGACATCAGTCAGCTTTTCGCTTACAAGCCCTCGTTCTTTTTTAGTGGCGTAACGCCATTCCCAGCTACTAATGCCTGCAAGCAACAAGAAGTTTAGCGGAAGTAGAAGTCGCGCTAATTCAATATCTGGGTATGCACCAGCCAAACTGGTAGTGAGTGGCATAAGTGCCACTGCCAGCAAACGCAGTAAATTAATGGTCATTAAATGTCGGTCAGTACGTGCCACGTATTCAGATTGGCGTACATGCACACTCCACATCGTGCCCAGCAGCAAAAAACTCACAATAAAGTCAATAATACTCATATCGAGCGTCATCAACGCCTGAAACAGCGCCGTACTCGAGGTAATATCAGCAAAATGGTCAACCGTCACATTAAGAATAAGTAGCGTCATCGCAATCCCGAACATGCCATCAGATAGCGCTTCAAGCCGGCGGGTTGAGTAGTGCGAAACTCGCTCTTCCATGAGTTTAGTTTAGCATAATTTCTATAGTTAAGTGTGTCTATTGGACTTTATCGTGGAATGCTTATTATTGCTTTTTAAACAAAAATATGTTATAAAAATATTAACGCAAATCGCGTACCCAGCCATCGTTGATAGTCGGTGGGGAATGGGCTACTCCAAAAAGGAGAACTATCATGGACCTGACCTTCCAGAAGGTTGCCGAGATGACCAACGTCCCCGTCTACGTACACGAGGGCGAGCTAGAGGCCACCTCGAGGTGGTACGACAACGCTCACTGCCCCAACGGCCGTAGTACGCACAGCTGGACGCACGATGGTTCCGAGGAGCTCATCGCTGAGGAAGTGCTCGAGAAGCCGACCTCCAATTTCGGAGGCGGCGGCCAAAAGTCGTTCTGCATCAGCGGGGCAACGTATGCCATCCTGACCGGGACGGGCCGCAACGTCAACGGTACCACCTGGTACCAGGTGCATAAGGCCATCGTCTGGCCCAAGTGCGACCCGATGGAGCTGCTCGACGCCCTCGCTCCGCTCGTCTTCGGCGGTTCGGCCAATGCGCGATACGTGCTGGCCAAGCACAACTTCGCGGCGGCCCGTGCATGGATCGTCGACAACCTGACCATCCAGGCCAACGACGAATCGCTGTACATGCGCATCAACGACGTGGAGTACATGCCAGGTGCATGGTGCCGGCAGGACCCGGAGGTGATCCGCAATCTCGTGCAGGTGCACGGGGTGGAGCTCCTCGAGCCCTGGTTCGCCGAGCGGCAGCGGTGGTTCCTGCGTGCCAAGAAGGATATCGAGCAGGCCGTCTCATACCTCCTTCGCTACTACACGGTCAAGGTGAAGGACGGCGAGCTCTGCATCGGCCACAGCGAGGAGCGCTGCTACTCGTGGAAGATGCAGATGGTGTCCCACTGGGACCACGCAGCCCTGACGCTCGACCGAGAGCATGGGAGCCTGCTCATTGAGGCGCTGATCAAGCGCCTTAACCAACAGTAGCAACACAACGACGCCTGACGCGGTACAGGCTTGAGTGTACAGCCCCACCACAGGCCATGGCACAATACCGACCGGTCTCTCTCGAACCCCGGGCTTGTTTAGCAAATATTGTCGAGGGGCCCCATTCAGTTTTGGATGGGGCGTTTTTTATTACTGCATTCAGGAACCGGCTAAAAGCAGCTAACTGGAAGAAAGTAAAAAAATATGATATAATAAAATTATAAATTATGCAACAAAATATCCCCTTAGCCGAGCGTTTACGCCCTACCACCCTCGATGATGTGATTGGCCAATCACATCTTTTAGGCAATGGCGAGATTTTGCGGCAGATTGCCAAGAATAAGCACCCAGTGAGCCTGATTTTATGGGGGCCACCCGGCAGCGGTAAAACTACCTTAGCGCGGATTATTGCGAACGAGGTTGAAGCGGATTTTATCGAAATGAGCGCCGTCACAGCGCTTAAGTCTGATGTAAATAAGGTCGTTGAGCGTGCCCGGCAGAATTGGAACCTTAATCAGCGTACCGTGCTATTTGTGGATGAAATTCACCGCTTTAATAAAGCGCAGCAGGATGCTTTTTTGCCGCATGTCGAAAGTGGGCTCATCACCCTAATTGGCGCTACCACCGAGAACCCCAGTTTTGAAGTGATTACTCCCCTCCTCAGCCGTAGCCGCGTACTCGTGCTCCACCCGCTGACGAAAGATGAAGTGGTAAAAATCGTCAAACGCGCGCTCAAAATGGAAAAAGCCAGCAAACGCATCACACCAAAAGCAATTGATTACCTAGCAGAGCTCGCCGACGGCGACGCCAGGATTGCACTAGGTAACCTCGAGCTTGCCTTACGTATGGCCGATAAAGTCACGCCCGAAGTAGTAAAATCCGCCGCGCAAAAGCGCGTGCCGGGCTACGACAAAAAAGGTGAAATGCACTACAACGTCATTAGCGCCTTTATTAAAAGTATGCGCGGCAGTAATGTTGACGCCACATTGTATTACTTGGCACGGATGCTGCAGGCTGGCGAAGACCCAAAATTCATCGCCCGGCGCATGATTATTTTCGCCAGTGAAGATATCGGGCTGGCTGGCAACGGTGCCCTCGGCCTGGCTGTGCAAGCTTTCCAGGCGGTAGAACGCATTGGTATGCCCGAGGCGCAGTACGTGCTGTTTCATGTCGCCACGGCGTTAGCAAAAAGCCAAAAATCGCGCCAAACTACCGACGCCATGGGCCGCGCACTCAAGCTCGCCGCCGAATACCCAGAAGCTCAGGTACCCCTACACCTGCGCAACGCGCCAACCAAACTCATGAAAGACCTCGGGTACAACAAGGGCTATAAATGGCAGGCGGATTTTAAGCACGAGAAAGGCTTTCTCCCACCCGAACTCGACGGTTTGGCAATTTTTACGCCCGATAGCTAAGCATGGAGCAACATTGACGCAAAGTTCCCTATTTTGCGCTGCCGCCCCTCAATCCCACTTCGTGATTTATAGTGCGGCGTAATACCCGGATAGGCCTCAACGCCCTCACAAAATACCGGCCATACCGCTGCATCTCGGTAATTATGGATAACTGCCCCTGGGAGGCCTGCCGCAAGACCACCAATCACCTGGGGCTCTTCGCTATGAGTTTGATCAAACATCACCGTAGTTATCCTTATACCCTTCTACTCTCCGCGCAAACTGGGCCAATGAACTTTCCCGCCGCTGCTTAGTGCCACGCGAAGTGATTATACCGGCATTCCCTGTTCGCGCCGAAAAAAGCCCTTTAATAGCAAGCCGGGTCACCTCATTGTTTTCGAGCATTGTTTCTGCGGCTCGTAAGGCATGTTCCTTAGTCGCTAAAACACCTAAATTTAGTGCCGGCAGGGGAATCTTACAATCTCGTAACCTGCCAGGTATAAGAGACCGCTTTTCCACGTGCCTCATATAGTCATCAAAGCCTAACTTTCCTTTCTCCCAACTCGCAAATAACCCATCCCTTCGCCCTCGTGGAATAACAAGGCATGCCCCCATAAGCTAGCTTCGCCATCTATTTCACAAATTCCTAATTGGCCATCCGGGTGGATATAAACATCATATCGACCAATAGCATAGGCCGCCCCAGTTCTACTTTTGGCGATTCAATCTCTTGAAAACGTGCACGAACCTCTTCGGGGCTTCGAGCCAGATTTGACTCAATCGTTTTTTTCAAGTTGTTGCATGCTTTGCTATTTTTTGTGGCGCTTGCGCTCGTTCGGGTCCAGGTAGCGTTTGCGTAGGCGGAGGTTTTTTGGTGTCACCTCTAGCAGCTCGTCGTCTTCGATGAAATCAATACTTTGTTCCAAGCTTAATTGAGTGTGCGGAGTTAACTGTACGGCGCCATCACTTGAGGAACTACGAATGTTCGTTAGCTGCTTGGCGCGGCACACATTCACATCTAGGTCATCTTGGCGATTATACTCGCCTACGATCATCCCCTGATATACCGTCACGCCTGGGCCAACTAACAGCGTACCACGGGCTTCGCTGGCTTGGAGCGCGTACGGTGTGGTTACACCCGCTTCAGTCGCGACCAGCACACCATTGCGCGTTTTAGGCAGTGCGCCGCTGAGCGGCTGGTAGCCGTGCGGCAGGCTATGCATGATCACCGTACCTTTGGTGGCTGTCAGTAGTTCGTTGCGCAGGCCAATCATAGCGCGGGTCGGTAAAATATACGTGCTACGTGTCGCCCCACCACTGGTTTGCTCTTGCTTCACTAATGCCGCACGCCGTGCACCCAGCTCTTGACTGACGGTGCCCACATGCTCTGGCCCGACTTCAATCAGCAATTCTTCCACTGGTTCTTGCTCTACGCCATCTTTTTGAACGGTCACCACTTGCGGGCGGCCCACTTCAAACTCAAAGCCTTCACGACGCAGGGTTTCAATCAGCACGCTCAAATGCAATTCGCCACGGCCAGAGATAATAAAGCCAATGCCGGTTTCTTCAACGCGTAGGGCAACGTTCGTTTCTAGCTCTTTTTTTAAACGATCCCCAATTTGTCGGCCGGTGGTAAATTCGCCCTCTTTACCCTTGAGCGGGCTGGTGTTGGGGCCAAGATACATGCTCAACGTTGGCGCTTCGATTTCGATAACTGGCAAAGCTTCGGGATTTTCTTTATCAGCCAGCGTTTCGCCAATATGCGCGTCGGTCACGCCGGTGACCGCTATCATATCTCCAGCGGTGGCTTCAGCCACTTCTTCACGGTTCAAGCCCCGGTAGGTAAAAATCTTGTCAATCCGGCTCGAAACTTGCGTTCCGTCACGCTTGATCAGCGCCACTGGCATTGCTTTTTTCGCCACGCCGCGACTAATACGACCAATAGCATACTTGCCAAGGAAGCTGTCGTACTGCAAAGAGGTGACAAGCATCTGGAATGGTGCGTCAGCATCAACCGTCGGCGCCGGAATATCATTCACGATTGCCTCAAAAATCGGCGTTAAATCAGCCGCTTCCTCGGCGTTGCTAGGGAATGACTTCCAGGCTTTGCCATCGCGGCCAATCGCGTAGTATACAGGGTAATGCAGCTGGCTCTCATCTACCGCTAGCTCCAGGAAAAGATTGGAAGTTTCATCCTCCACCTCACTGACACGCTGAGCTGGCTTATCGATCTTGTTAATAACCACCACAGGTTTCAAACCTAACTCCAGCGCCTTACTGAGCACAAACTTCGTTTGTGGCATCGGCCCTTCCTGGGCATCAACAATCAAAAGCACGCCATCAGCCATATTCAACGTACGCTCTACCTCACCGCTAAAATCTGCATGCCCAGGAGTATCCACAATGTTTATCTTGTAGTCGTGCCAAAAAACCGTCGTTTGCTTGGCGGTAATCGTAATACCGCGTTCGCTCTCTTGGTCGCCGCTGTCCATAATCAGCTCTTGGCTCATCTCGGCTTGGTTGTCGCGAAAGGTTTTACTCTGTTTTAGCAAGCCGTCAACCAGCGTCGTTTTACCGTGGTCAACGTGGGCAATAATAGCAATGTTTCGAATTTTGGTGGGGTCTGTCATAAAAAATATATTGCCCTTAGTTAGCAAGGGCACCTTATCCTTTCATTATAGCATAAAATTTGCTTTTTTACTAGAGTGATGTTTTTGCTACGCTTTTGGCGTGGCGCTTGCTCCACCAGATAGCTATAGCGATAAAGCCAATCCCTAGCGTGCCAACAATCCACTCGGGAAGTTCAATATGATACAGCTTCAGCAGCATCACCGCACCCAAGAAGGCAATCGCCCAGTGCGCACCGTGCTCTAGGAAGATATATTTTGAAAGAGCTTTGGCTCGAACCAAGTGGATCGTCATGGCCCGCACCCACACTGCACCAGCGCCAAGGCCAGCCATAATCAACACAATGCTCCCGGTGATAGCAAATGCCCCAATCACACCATCAAGCGAGAACGATGCATCCAGGATTTCTAGGTACATAAACGCTGCAAACGCCGCCCAGCCGACTTTCTTCTTTGCCGAGAGGGCATTTTTTTCGGTTTTTTCAAACATTGCACTAATAAGGTTAAGACCAATATGTAACGCCATGGCGACAATTGAGGCAATCAACACCAGGCCATGGTATGCCGGGTCAACAGTGAAGTAGAGGGCGATGGCCGCCAAAAGCATAATGAAAGTGGTGATGTTATCAAAACGGCCTAATTTCCCCAAACGCTTTTCCAAAAATTTCACCCAATGGGTTTGCTTTTCATAGTCAATAAAATAACTCAGCGCAATCATCAGCAAGAACGTCCCACCAAATGCCCCGATCAGCGGCTCGGCACCTGCCAGCGCATGTTCGTATTTTTCGGTATCGTTGAACGCCAGGTGGAGCGTTTCGGCGAAACCGAGCCCAGCCGCTAGCATCACAATCACAATGGGCGCTAAAAATCGCACCACAAACACTGCAATAAAAATCCCCACCGTCATAAAAAGTTTTTGCCAAAATGGCGACATAGTGGTGATTACCTTGCTGTTTACGACGGCGTTATCCGCGCTAAATGTCGTTTCCAGTAGTGTCAGCACAATTACCGTAAAAAGTGCCGCCCAGCCACCCCAAATCGCCGCGCCGATCCAAATTGCCAATGTTGCTGTGGCCGCAAACCAGTATATTCTTAAAAGTCCCGCTACGCCCAGTTTATCCTTAGTCATTCCTCTGCCTTTTCATTATCTTCTTTATTTTACCTCATACATCTAAAATCAGCCATCGAATTATTTTTCCATAAAGTATTCCCACAGCGGTTTATTTATGCTATAATTATCAATGTTTTAGGGGCGCTTAGCTCAGTTGGCTAGAGCACTTCGTTTACACCGAAGGGGTCGGGGGTTCGAGCCCCTCAGCGCCCACCATAGAAAAGGCCTCACCTTGAGTGAGGCTTTTTCTATGGTCAATGTCTTAGAACCTAGAAGAGTAATCCCAGTTAATCCCGCTTAGCTGAGCAAGGGCTCCTCACCGTCTAAAAGCTTTCTTTACTACATTTGGCATAACCAAGAACACCAAAATAAACGCCAGCAATACCGCAAATCCGCACATAATAGAAGGAATACCCTGAATCGTTTCAGGTGCAACAATATTCACCGTTATTATTGGGAGCAGAAAGGTAAGATACCCTATAGCGAGCCAACGTAATGCGTTTGCGCGCTTTTTCGTCACTTGCTTCATCCAGCGTGCGCATGTCCAAACCCCCGCCAGCAAAAGACCGTAGTAATATGCTGCATAAAACCACCCCTTGATTCATTTTTGAATTTACCCCCGCCGTATTTTTTCTTTTTAGTTGAAAGGGTCGGATTTTTCTGTCGGTTCGCCTGCCGAAGAGCGGCAGAGGCGTCGGGGCTTCGC
>CAZRGZ010000003.1:74561-80022 GCA_964599775.1 uncultured Candidatus Saccharibacteria bacterium
AAAGGCGACCACAGGTCGCCGCGCTACGCGCAGGCGGCAGAGCCGCCACTTATCCAGCTGAAGCAGGATAAGTAACTTCAGAACGAACTCTCTTGAAGATTTCAACCATGGCAAAGGTGTCGAGTTCGCAATATTTAAGCAAATCGGCAAAGACTTTTTGCGCGTCTGCGCCGCCAGGGTCGTTCGACACGGCGTCAAGCCACCGCACGGCAGCAATATCGCCTCGCTGAATGCCCATAGTTTTATACGTTAGCTCTGGAACTAGCACGGGCAAGACGTTTTTAATCGAGTTGCTTCTGCGGCCTCATCGGCTACATCAGTTACGAGTAGTAGCTTTGCTGGGTCAATATCGCCATGCCCTCGTGTGTATTCTTTGTTCATGTGCACAATCTTTGTGCCGGTTATTTTGTAGCCAGCTGTTTCAAATGCTACTCGCTGAAAGGCAATATCGCTGTAGTGTTCTTTTTTGATAGAGTTGGTTGACTTTACTTCGTAAAGAATCCAGCCATCATTGGCTTCATCTCGTTGCAGGACATCGGCCATAGCCAGTAAACCATTGTCAGTAATGACTGTTGCTTGAAAGAGCGTGCCTACACCATCTTTAACCATACTTTCTGTAATAGCTTTGGCTTTTTCGTTATGTCCCTCGACCAGTTTTCCGTTTGGGAAAAGTTGGCGAGCGTATCGCTCTACTTCGTTTCCTTGCTCTAGGCGTTGTTTGGCAACTTCTTCTTCGTCCTCAGCTGGCACAAGCTCGCGCTTGTGTCTCCATAGCCAAAAGTAGCTGGGACAGGTTTGGTATTTTAGAAAGTCGGATTTGGATAAATGCATCTGCTGTCTAACTCTTCTTAATTTTGCCCAGTGTTTCTGAATACGCCTCTAACAATTCGCTAGCCCATTTCGAACCGTCAAAATTCGGCAGCATGCTTTCTGATAGGATAGTGAGCCACTTTATAATTGCTTCGTTCAGTATTTCTATGAGGTATAAGTTTATAAGGCCTGCGTTCTCATCTGCCTTAAGCCAAAACGCACTTGCGATGTTTGGATGGGTGTAAAAACACAGGAAATTATATGCACCTAGACCATCGTTACCATAAGCACCTTTAATGCGAGAAAGAGTCTTCTTGCCTAAGCTCCCATATGTGTTAATCTCTCCTTTTTTGAATACCTTCCATTTCTGTTCGTGTGTGTCGGCGGCTTTTAAGTCTTCTTGTATATTTTGCTGCGAGTTGTAGTATTTAGTAGATTCAACAGCATTTCTTTGTAGATATGCAGCGTCGGCTACGCATTCAAGTGTGAGCCTTACTGAACCAGCGGTCTGATAAACTCTGTATTTCATATTGAAGTCACTGAGAATGTAATATACATTCTGTTGAACAATATGATTCAATCCCATCAGAGATTTGTAATAATCATTTGGATTTTCAATGAGTTTGAACTGCTTCTCGAGATGTTCACCTAGTTTATCGAATATTTCAGCGGTCTTATGCTTATATTCTTCGGCTACGTTTATATCCTTAGTTTTACTCATCCTTATCAAAGCCCATTTTTAACAGCAGTATTTATTACCAATTCTCTGCAAAAATCGTAATCAAAATCCTTTGTTTTTTCCTCATACTGTTTGGTGTAATAGGTATGATAAGCCCCGTCTGGCGAACGACGAAGGCGGGGTGTGTAGGTTAGAAACAGCAAGTAGTCAGCATACTCCACATCCAACAAACTAGCTGATATTGTAGAATTCTGATATTCGACGCTTTCAATCAACTTGTCCCAAGCTTTATTGAAATCACGACCGAATACACTATCGTCCATCCTCAAAAAGAAGCTGTTAGAAAAGCTGAATGACTCTGGAGATGGTATCTTGATCCCAGAGATATCTTTAATTTGGTCGCGCCTTGAACGCTCTAGCATGTCAAAGGCTATAGCTATGTCGGCGAATGCATGAACACGCTTACCGTCTTGAATATTTTTGTCAGCCTCAATAACCTTGTCCTTGACCTGCTGGCTAGCAATTGCATCTACAACATCGAAATCCGATAGTGACTTCTTAGTAAATGTTTTTACCAAAGATTCTATCTGTAATTCAGTCCAAAGTATCATTTCTTCAGCTTGCTTATCATTTGGAATAACGAAATTATGTTTGAAATTGTTGCGCATTGTATTAAGTTGGTCACACTTTGTCGTATCTATTGAACCAAACTTATCTGAGTGTTTAGCAATAGCACTAACATAGTCCGGAAACATCATCTTCCTTTTTTTTGACTCTGATGTGCTGTCGTAAAGATACTGCAAGATCCAATCCAAAGAATCATGTGCATGTAAGATAGAAAAGGCCTTCTCTATGCCCGATTTTTTCGCTTGACGTTTAGCTGTATCAAGCAGCAATTTTGCGGAAATAATTTGGCTGCTAGATGTCTTAGTCATTAAGTTAGGCTCCTTCAATTATTGCGATTTCCTCAGGTGTGAGGCTGTAGAGTTTGTAGACGAGTTGGTCGATCTCGGCGTCGGTTTTTTGGATTTGGGCGTCGAGGTCGGCGCATTCTTTGCGGTATTTTTCGAAGAGTTGGAGGAGTTCGTCTTTTTGCTGGAGGGATAGTTTGACTTTGAGAGCTTTGACGAAGTCGGCAAAATCAAGCGTCCACCATCTGTTGAGTTTATTTGGCCATTTTTCTATATCAAATTCAGAGCCAACTATTTCCTCGAACCTGAAGCGGACTTTGTTGATATTGTCTACATAGAATGACATCTGTTGAGAAAGTTCCGTCAATTGACTCGGCATGTTGCTTGGAAGAGGTATTTTTACTAAATCATAATGCTGTATGTAGGGATAAGAATCTATATTCGTAATGAGTTTATTGCGAAAGTAAAATGTTGATAGTTTTGAGTTCAGTATTGCGACTACGCCTTCTAATGAAGTGTTGTCTTTCGGCAGAACCAGATATACTGACTGCTCTGCAAATATTGAGTCATTGTCTATGGCGGCTACAATCGTGTCGCCCGTTTTGCGAACAAAAATTTTTGGTGATGTTTTGTGTTTTACTAGATTCTTTGTGCCTCCAAAAATAATTGCGTCAGTGACGTCAAAAGTGTGTTTGTCTCGGATACCAAACCTCTCTAGCTGTCGACCAGTTACGATACTGTCGTTACCAGCACTGAGAGCAAATAGATTCTTCTTGTCTTTTATCATCATTCCTACATGCACCTTGAAAATATCTCCCACTCGGAAGGTTGAAGCGTAATCAATCTTTTCTATGATGACAGATACGGAATCATTACCGTTGATATTAATTGTCAAGTTATCATCAAGCTGTGATTTATCTTGTTCGTAAATCTTATCGCCCTCTAAATTATAAATCCTTATAGGTGACGAAGATGGAGTGTTCTTTATTTTAACAATAACGTTCCCAGAGACAACGCCCTCGAACACACCCGCTGGAACATTTGTAACTGAAAGGTAGAGAGGTTTCACGAGCTCTCTCGTTCCTTTATAGCTAGGGTTGTCTAATAGTCGATTAGGCAGAATTAAGGATATAATACCGTCGGTTTTGCAAATATCCAAGGTTTTTTCTACGAAAAGAGGATAAAGATTGAGCTTAAAACCAGCAGAAGCTTTGTACTTGGTTCTGTAAAACTCTAATTCATCTTTGGTTATATCTTTGTGATTGACAGTAACCCAAGGCGGATTTCCAACAACCACATCAAAACCACCATCGGCAAAAATCTTCGGAAACTCTTTTTGCCAGTCAAAGGCTTTGTCACCAGCGACTTCGGGATCGTCAATCAAGCTGTTGCCGCACTTAATATTGTCGTCCAGGCTTGTCAGCTTCTTGCCTTTTTGCGCGGATTTGAGCCAGAGGGAAAGCTTGGTTATCTCGACGGATTCTTCATTGAGGTCGACGCCGTAGATGTTGTTGCGTAAAATTTCTTTGATGTAGTCTTCGCTGCTGAATAGGCTGTTGCCGAGGATGCTGGCGACACGCTGGTTTTCTGCTAGCAGGTAGTCAAACACATACACCAAGAACGCGCCGGAGCCACAGGCAGGGTCGACGACTTTGATGTTTTGCAGGAACTCTTGGTATTTGCTGTAGGCTTGGCGTTCGCGCTTCTCGTAATTCTTGTCGTTTATATCGCCGTGGAGTTTGAACTCATCCTTGAACTTTTCTTCGGCTTCGCGCAGGTATGCGCCGAGTGAGTTGTCGACGATATAGCGGACGATGTAGTCTGGCGTGTAGAAAATGCCATCTTTTTTGCGTCTGCTTTGCTGGATGGTTTCGAGGTCTTGGCTTTCACTAACTTTGTTCTTGATTTCCTCCAAGTCGCTGATGGATTGTTCGAAAATGTGTCCGAGAATGGTTACAGAAAGGTCTTCGACAAAGTTATAATTGCTGAGTTCGGCGACGCTGCGGAGTGGCTCGTCGCTAACTTTGAGGTTGTTCAGCTCGGCGTCATGAGCAAACAAGCCGCCGTTGTAACCGTGTGGGATTTCCAGCTTTTCGCTACCAGTATTGATAGCCTCAAAAAACGACTTGAAAGTTGACCACAGCGAACCGCCAAAGGCGGAGTTATCTGACGCCTTGATAACTCGCCTGAGTGTGTCATCTGGTAGCAGACCACGATCTTCGGCAAAAGCGGCGAAGACAATGCGGTCGATAATCTTCTGTGCTTTTTCGATGCCGAGATCGATGTCGGTGCGAACTTGGTCGTTGTTTTTATAGATGTCACGGAGCAGGTCGAGCCGGACGTCGCGGTAGCGTTTGTAAAACTTCTTTCCGATTTCTTCCTGCTCAAAACGGATGTCGCTGAGGAGGTCTTCGGTCTTGCTGGAGCCTTTTGACGAAGTGAAATTGTCTTTTTTGAAAAGCGTGAACCACATTTTGAACTGAATGTAGTCGTCGTCTGGATTGACAAGGTCGTCGAGCGTCCATACTTCGTAGTCCAGCAGATTGTCGTGGTAGAGGCGGAATTCCCAGAAGTTGCTGACGATGACGAATGGGCAGTTGCGATACTGGGTTTTGTATTTGAAGCCTTGCTGGACGGGACTCATGTTGCCCTCGCGACGTTGTGGGCGGTCGAGGTCGATGGCCGCACCCTTTAGCTCAACGACTGCGGCGATGTTGGTGATGTCTTTTGATGTGTCGGTGTAGCTGATGACAGCGTCAGGCAACTGTCCTTTTTCTGTTGTGGCCTTTGGCTCAAAGCTGTATGGCACGGCAGGTTTTTCTTGGTAGCCGAGGATTTTGATGAAGAAGTCTTGATTGTAAGCCTGTTCGCGGGAAGTTTCCTTGTCTTTTTTGAGCGAGCCGTTGTGGTAATCGTGGTGCCAAGTCTTGACGATCTCGACAAAGTCGAGAATTTCATCAGTTTCAATTTGTTGCGCTTTGGCGCGCAACTTGTTTTTTCCGAACAAATTGGCCATATTAGGTATATTTTACCATGATTTGAGTGGTTTTACTCCTTAGAA
>CAZRGZ010000003.1:80032-95470 GCA_964599775.1 uncultured Candidatus Saccharibacteria bacterium
CTTTCAACAAAAAAGAAAAATCCGGCGGGGGTAAATTCAAAAATGAATCAAGGGGCGGGATTTTCTGGCGGGGGGCGCGACAGCTTTAGCTGGCGCAGGCGTCGGGGCTGAGCTTACGCTTCAGCCTTAGCACTTCGTGCTAAAATAGGTTCGAGCCTTTTTGTAAAGAGGCACCAAAAAGAATACCCCAGTCTTTCGACCGGGTTATTCTTTTTGGTGCGCGAGAGAGGACTTGAACCTCCACGCCCGAAGGCACTAGTTCCTAAGACTAGCGCGTCTACCAATTCCGCCACTCGCGCATAAATGTACTTATCCGTAGTTTTTTGTCATTTGCGGACAGTCTATTCACACGCTACGCGTCTACGATTAAATTCACGTTTCACGTAGCCGCCACGCGTACATATCTCTAAAAAGATACCCCATCAGTATAGCGCAGTGGTTAAAAATAATCAACAACCTTAATTAAGCCATGGATACAAGCAACGCAACACCTATCTTCCAGTTTTCCATTGACTTCGTAGACAGCATTAAAGAATCACTCGGCGGCGCACTTGAAAATACTGATATCGCACAAAGCGTGCAGGACTTAGGTCAGAATGCTACAGATCAAGTCAGTGAAGTAACCGACCAAGCGAGCCAAACTGTACAAGACGCTACCGAGCAAGCTGGTCAATCTATTGAAGAGGTTAAAAACCAATAATTAGGTTTTTAACCTTAAATTCTCAAGTAGTTTAAGTTCGCTTTGGCGTATGAATCGCCTATTATCGACACGAGGTCTTTTAGGTCCGTCCCCGTTTTGACACCAGGGTTTAGTGTCATATGTGGATCAAAAGCCTCTTTTAAGTCGGCGTACACCTTTGCCATCTCTTCACCAAAAATGCGCGTACCAAACGGCACACCCAACCGGCCCTCGCCGCTTGCCGAGGCAATGCTACCGCCAAGATGTGCAATTACTGTACTGTATTCGTCTAGCATCTTGGCTATTTTTTGCCTGTCGCCTACCTTGCGTAAATCAAGGAATGGCATCACTCGGAAACGCCCTTCCGCCGCTTGACCCCACACAGGCCACACCCCATGATACTTTTTCCCTAAGGCGGCCACCGCTTGCAAATATTTCTCAAGTTGGTCTGTAGGAATAGTCGCGTCGTCAATCACAGGTATTGGCTCGCGCCCGGTCTGTTCACCATACGTTAAAGCCGTCACAGCGTTGTGGTACACTTGCCACATTCTCTCTTGATCGTCGTATCCTTCGCTGCGTACTACCATATGCCCCGCCTTGGTAAGCGCTTTTTCCACTCTTTTTGCATCACGCTTACGAGTTCGCTCAGCGCCGTCAAATTCAATGAAAAGCAGTGCAGCAGGAATAGAATCATCGGGCAGCAAATCTCTAAATTGAACATTCTGGTACTTAGCGGCAAAGCTAATTGCCGTACTATCGAGCATTTCTACCGCTGCTGGCTCAACGCTACGTAACACTTCAAGAATATCCCGTGCGTCACTTTGTGACCGTGCGGCAACTACCACGAGCTCCGTCATGGGGGTATATGGCGCCAACTTCACGATCATTTCGGTAATGACCCCAAGTGTCCCTTGTGAGCCGATAAACAGCGGCGTCAGGTCAAATGACCCATCTTTACGTTTCACATCCGCCAAATCATAGCCAGCATTGCTGTTCACAAGGCTACTATTCGCTTGTTGCGTAATATTTTCTTGGTTCTCTAATATCAGCGCATCTACCTGCCGATATATTTCACCCTCCAGGGTGGCGAGGCCTTGCTTTTTGTTCAACTCACGCTTGTTTATACGGCCAGTTTGGATCACTTCGCCGTTCGCAAGCACCACCTCAAGTTGCGATACCCAGTATCTCATGGTACCGTACTTGATCGATCGTCGGCCAGCCATATTATTGGCAGCTGCACCACCCAGCGTTTCTATGGGCGAAGGGTCAACAAGGAAAGGCAAACAATAGCCATGCGTCTGCATAGCTTCTTGGAATGTTTTCAGGCTCACGCCGGGCTGTACACGAGCAAGGCGCTGTTTAGTATCGACTTCTAGAATTTTATTCATGTGCGCAGGAAATGATAGGATTACGCCTTTGCCAATCGCCGCGCCTGTTGTGCTCGTGCCGCCACCTCGCGGGGTGAGTGGAAGGCGATGACCTTTTTCGGCGAGCTGCCAAGTGAATCGTGCAAGTTTACGCACGTCATTAGTATTAAATGGATACACTGCCATCTCTGGCTTCAATGCAAGAACACTCCCATCATGCGAAAAGTAATGTCGTGTTTGCGCGCCCGCGAGCACCTCCCCTTTGAGATGTTCTTGCAAATAACTTGCGATTTTACTCATTTATATAACCCCAAATGTTCTATTATTCTCATGATAGCACAAGCGGGATTTTTGTGCTATATGGTGGGCGGTTGTTGTGTAACATCCACTGGATGTTTACGACCCATCGGTTCAAGTCTATCTTCAGCAGACCAAAAAGAATACCCCAGTCTTCGACCGGGGTATTCTTTTTGGTGCGCGAGAGAGGACTTGAACCTCCACGCCCGAAAAGTGGGCACTAGCCCCTCAAGCTAGCGCGTCTACCAATTCCGCCACTCGCGCATAATGTGCTCGTACTACTGGTTTTACGAGTAGTACTTCCCTGCCGCGTTAGCACGTCTACGATTAAACTCACGTTTCACGTAGCCGCCACTCGCACATGAGGGATTACCTGTGCCATTATACGCTAAAATAGCATTTCTATCAATCCCTATTGCCGGTTGTCAAGCTTCGACCGGATATGTTCCATAAGATCTGGACCGAGCTCTTCATGCGCCAAACCAAAATCAATGACTGTTTTTAAGTATTCCAGTTTATCGCCGGTATCATAATATGCACCATTTTGAATTTCATAGGCATAGTAATCGTGGTTATCGTCGATCATACGTTGCATGATGGGCTGAACCATAAACTCGCCATTGCCATCAAATGTTTCTGCAGCTTGCTCAAGATACTTGAAGAAATCACCCGTAAGTAAAAAGCTACTTACAGAAGCCATGTCAGAAGGCGCGTTTTCTTTTCCAGGCTTCTCAACAATATGAGACACTTTAAGAAGCCCCTCTTCTACTACGTCGCCAGCCACTATCCCATATTTTTTATATTCATCGTCAGATTTTACCTTCTTGCATGAAAGTACTGCACCACCATGCTGCTCGTAGACGTTAATCATCTGCTCAAAACGACTTGGCGATGCAACAAAAAAATCATCCGCCAAAGTGTAAATGAATGGCTCATCATCGCCAATCAAATGAGCTGCGCTTTTTAGTGGTGTTGCATTCCCGTACGGCCCTTTTTGCCGAATATAGATAAAGTTTGCCAAGTTAGAGAGCTGCATAAGCTCATCTATAAGATGCTGCTTTTTTGCCCCGCCAGCTCGTAAATTTGCCAGCAAATCTTCATTAGCCACATCAAAATGGTCTTCAATCGCGCGTTTGGTGCTACTCCCGACAATTATAATATCTTCGATACCAGCTGCAACAAGCTCTTCTGCAACATATTGAATAATCGGTTTATCGATGAGCGGGATCATTTCCTTAGGCATTGCTTTGGTTTGCGGCAAAAAGCGTGTTCCAAACCCTGCCGCTGCTATTATCGCCTTGGTTGGTTTCTTCATATTATTACCCCTCCTTTCGTCAGGTTCCGTTTCAATTATACCCCTCTTTGCAGGGTAATGCGACTTATGCGTTAATACGTTTTCGTATCAATTGCTGTGCCAAAGCTGGGTTCGCCTTGCCTTTTGATAGCTTCATCACTTGGCCAACTAGGAAGCCAATGGCTTTGTCGTTGCCATTTTTTATATCTTCAACCGCTTTTTGCGCGCTTGGTTCAGCAAGCACTTGGTCAACGACGGCTAAAATTTCGTCTTCGTTACTTACCTGCAGTAAGTTTTTTCGCTCGGCAATCTTTCGTGGGGTATCTGCAGTATGGAGCATTTCATTGAAAATATCCTTGGCAGCGGTCGAGCTCAGTTCTTTTTTTTCAACCATGCCGGCAAGTTCAATAAACCGCGCGGGCTCTAAGGCCGCACTTTGCGCTTCGAGCCGTTCATCCTCATCGCTCACCGCGCTAGCAAACCAATGCGCCACGCGTTTAGCCACTGCGTCACCTGCCTCTTTTTGCACGTTCAGTACTAATTCAGCCGTTTCAAACGACGCTAATAGCGCATTGACTACCGACACATCCAGCCCAATACTCGCCCAAGCCGCACGATATTCGCCGGGCATCGTAGGCATACTACGTCGCACCAGCTCAATTTCTTCATCGGTCAGCACTACTGGCGGAATATCAGCATCAGGGAAATAACGATAATCCTGTGCGTCTTCTTTACTGCGCTGACTAAAGGTGCGCTGCTTGGCGTCATCCCAACCACGGGTTTCTTGCACAACTTTTTTGCCTTTTTCCAGCACTTCTACTTGGCGCTTGAACTCATATTCGGCAGCCCGCTCAATGCTCTTGAAGGAGTTAAGGTTTTTCGTTTCCGTTCGTGTGCCCCATTCTTTTGCGCCTTTTTTGGCTACCGAAAGGTTCACGTCAAAGCGCATATTGCCATGATACAAATCACCAGCCGTCACACCGGCGAATGTCATTAGTTTATAAAGTTCTTGTGCGTACGCTTTAGCTTCTTCTGGCGTGTGCATATCGGCTTCCGATACGATTTCAATCAGTGGCGTACCAGCACGGTTGAGGTCCACCAAACTATAGTCGCTATAATGCGTCAGCTTGCCCGCGTCCTCTTCCATGTGGGCATGGTGGATACGCACTTTCACCACACCACCACTTGGCAGTGGCGCTTCTACTACCCCAGGGCCAATGATAGGCTCGGCCAACTGGGTGATCTGGTAGCCCTTTGGCAGATCAGGGTAGAAATAGTGTTTACGCTCGAAGCGGCTGAGACGAGCAATCTCACTTTTTAGCGCCAGACCTGCCTTTATGGCTAACCGTACGGCGCCTTCGTTAAGGACCGGCAATACGCCAGGAAAAGCAAAATCAATCGGGCTTACAGCGGTGTTTGGCGCTTTATCGCGGGCATCGTTATCCGAGCCTGAAAATAGTTTGGTTTTGGTATTGAGCTGTACATGGCATTCAATGCCAATAGTCGCCTCGTATGTATCAAGAATTTCTTGCGTTATCATTTTATAGTGCTCCCATATCGCGTAGTGCGGTTCTGAATGCCTTAAGTGCTTGCCTGGTTTGCGACAGGTTCAACCTTACATCCGGCTCATGGGCAATTTGGTTACGTAATTTATGCGCCGTCCAAACAC
Source organism: uncultured Candidatus Saccharibacteria bacterium (assembly GCA_964599775.1). GTDB lineage: Bacteria > Patescibacteriota > Saccharimonadia > Saccharimonadales > Saccharimonadaceae > CAZRGZ01. Next base: position 85,339 of record CAZRGZ010000003.1, read on the forward strand.
CATTGCGGTCTGAGAACATATCTTTAGCATTTTTCATACGCTCACCCATAGTTTGGCCTTTAATATGGCGGGCGCGCATAGCATGATCAAGCAATTTATCGGCATTAAGAATAGCGAGATGCCAAGAATGTTCATCTTTTGTGATACTTTGTTCGATTTTCAGCCATTTCGCGCGGTATTCATCTTTATTGAGTGACACTTGGCCCTTGCGGGTCAGCGCAACAATTACCCCTACTGCAATCGCCACTAGCAGCGCGACAAAAAGCATTATTAATACGACGTTATTCATTGTTTTCCTCCAGAGTTCGAGCCAATGCGAGTATATCTGCATCCATACGCTTAGCGCCAATAATCTGCAGACCAACCGGGAGCCCTTCTTTAGTTTTGCCGGCTGGTACGCTAATTGCTGGCAATCCGGCTAGGCTAGAGGGTACGGTCATGATATCGGCCAGATACATTTTTACAGGACTAGCGGTGTTTTCGCCCAACCGAAACGCTGGTGTCGGCGCTACTGGCCCAAGCAGTGCGTCGTAAGTCGCAAATAGTTCATTAAACTGTTCGATGAGCAATGTACGGGCTTTTTGCGCTTTTTGGTAATAAGCGTCAAAATACCCACTCGAAAGGACATAATTACCAATCATAATACGGCGTTTATTTTCGGGCATAAAGCCCTGGCTTCGCGATTTTTCAAACACTGCTTCGAGCGTTTTCGCCTCGGGCGCCCGCACCCCATAGCGCACCCCATCAAAACGCGCTAAGTTAGAGCTGAGTTCGGCTGGCACAATAATGTAATACATTGCCAATGCATATTTTACCAGTGGGAGTGAGACTTCTTCGACCGTGTGGCCTTCGTCTTTCAACTCGTTTATCTTCATCTGCACCAATTGACGTACATCACTATCGACGCCCTCGTCCATAAACTCTTTAATCACGCCGTAACGCTTCTTGCCTGCGGTGGTAGTATTTGGTGCAAAAAAATCTGGCAAGGTGGTGCTATCACGATCATCGCGACCTGCCATGATGCTCATTACTAGTTCAGCATCAGCAACGGTGTGCGTGAGCGGGCCAATCACGTCAGTACTGCTCGCCATTGCCACAACGCCAAACCGACTGACCGTCCCATAGGTCGGCTTAACACCGATAACACCGTTAAAGCTAGCGGGTTGACGAATCGAACCACCGGTATCGGTACCAAGCGCAAACGGCACAATATCGAGTGCGACTGCAACGGCCGAACCGCCAGAGCTCCCGCCTGCCACGCGCGTTTCATCGACCGCATTCTTCGTCGGGCCAAAAGCTGAATTCTCAGTACTGCCACCATGGGCAAAGGCATCAAGGTTAGCCTTACCGATGCAAATGGCGCCTTCAGCTTCTAGCCTTTCGATGGCGGTCGCTTGAAATGGCGCTTCAAAATTCTTGAGCATGGTACTCGCAGCGGTGGTCGGACCACCAAAAGTCAAGAAGTTATCTTTCGCAACAAACGGGACACCAGCAAGCCGCCCTACCTTTTCGCCACTTTTTATCTTTTCATCAATTATTGCTGCCCGTTCACGCGCGCGCTCGGCACTAATACTTAGCATCGCATTATAATTGGTGGCATTTTCCGCCCGCATTAATGCTTCCTCAATAAACTGCAGGGCTGTTTTCTTGCCACTCGTGACTGCTTGGACAATTGGGGCAATTCTACTCATTATTAAGCACCTTTGGTACCTTAAACTGACCATCTTTTTGGTCAGGTGCATTTTCCATCAATTGTTCCTGGCTCACGCCATAATCAATGATTTCATCCGGCCGGGTAACATGTTCAAGACCCGTCACCTGGTAGGTTGGCTTCACGCCATCAGTATCCAGTTCGCTAAGCAGCTCGACATAGTTCAAAATCGCCTCTAGCTCGGTCTGCAGGCGCTCAGTTTCGTCATTACTGACACTTATTCCACTGAGGTGAGCGAGCTTTCTCACCTCTTCATTTGAGATCTTCGACATATACTTATAGTATACACGCATTTCGTTTGCCACACCACCCAAGCATACTTGATATTAATGAGCTAAAATTAAGCACAATAAACCACTAAATTGCTAAAAATTATATTGCACTAGAACCCAAGACCAGGTACTATGAACTCGATGGAGGGATACACATACAATACACCTGACCCTAACGGGGCTACTCCCGAATCGGTTCCACGTACACAGGAATCGGAGGCGAGCTGGCAGTTAAAAGCCGCAGAAGCGTATATACCGCCTAATGATCAGTTGGTCGTTAGACATTTAGGCACAGGTATGGATGCTACCGCGGCACTCATTGAGCATAATGAACAACTGTTAGTCGCACATAGGCCGAAGGAAGGTAAAGACTTTGGCCCCTCGCTCGCCAATAGACTTGACACACTCCATAAGCTAAAAGCCCTGGAAACCGAACGTGTAAAAACGTTACACTCGTACAATCCGGAGAACGGAGAAGTAATCGCAACTTACGTTTCTGGCGAGTCAATTGATGAAACAGATAAGTACAATGAAATCAGTTATGAAGATACTGAAGCAGCAATACACATTTTAAAAGGTATCCACCAGCTTGGCATTGCAGTTGATCATGATTTAATTTACAGCGAGGAAGGCTTTGGATGGACGGATTTCTATAGCGAAGGACGATCTCTTGAGGGTCAAGTGCAAGAATTTTCCGGCTTAATTGCCAAAGGCGCACTCCGAACGCCAACGACCGAACAAGAACACAAAAAGGAGGCAAAAAGAATAGAAAAAGCCATAGAAATTATAAAAAACATTGAAATTATTATCGCAAGGGACAATGATGTGACGCTTGAAGCCTATGCCTCTATTCGTATGCATACAATAGACATGATCGCGGGACTTAAAGCTATTGCTGAGCTATATAGTCAAGGCGATTATGATAAAACTACTATTGAAAACATATTAGAAGAAAACAATTCGATAAACCCAGCATTTCATCCCTACTCGAAAACTCCAGAAGATGAGGCTTTTGACGACCTAGACGCGTTAGTCGCAAGCCTCAACATCTAGCTTGCCTGTTTCGCTTTAATTTCATCTATTAAATCCCTTAACTCCGCTGCCTTCTCAAATTCCAAATTCGCTGCAGCCAGTTCCATTTGGCCAGTAAGTTCTTTTATAAGATGGCCGTACTCATCTTTCGGTATTTTCTTGAGGTCAATTTTTGGCTTTTTGTCCTCCTCTTTCGCCGGAATAATCGAACGTAGACCTTCATCGATTTCTTTGGCGATTCCTTCAGGCGTAATGCCATGCTCTTTGTTGTAGGCCTCCTGAATGGCGCGGCGGCGGTTGGTTTCGTCGATGGCAAACTGCATAGACTTTGTGATGATATCGCCATACATCACCACGCGGCCTTCGAGGTGGCGAGCGGCACGGCCAATCGTCTGTATTAAGGAGCTACTGCTCCGCAAGAAGCCCTCTTTATCGGCATCCATAATCGCTACTAGGCTTACCTCTGGCAGGTCGAGCCCTTCACGTAGCAAGTTGATACCAACTAGCACATCGTAAACACCCAACCGCAAGTCACGTAAAATATCACCGCGCTCCAATGTATCGACATCCGAGTGTAGATAGGCAGTTTTAATGCCCAACTCTTGCAAGTAGGTACTTAAGTCTTCTGCCATGCGCTTGGTAAGCGTGGTGACGAGCACGCGATGCCGCTTATCAACAGTATCGCGCACTTCGGCTATTAAATCATCAATTTGCCCTTCAGTTGGGCGAACTTCAATCGGCGGGTCTAACAGGCCTGTCGGACGAATCACTTGCTGGGCTGGTTCGGGCGAACGACTCAGTTCATACTCTCCGGGCGTTGCCGATACATAAATAACTTGATTAATGTGGTTTTGGAATTCACTAAATGTCAGTGGCCGATTATCCAACGCACTGGGGAGCCGAAAACCGTGCTCTACCAGTATTTCTTTACGTGCCCGATCGCCATTGTACATACCACGAACTTGTGGAATAGTCATGTGCGACTCATCTATAAGCATCAAGAAATCATCTGGGAAGTAGTCCAGCAATGTGGCTGGCTGCTCGCCTTCTTCGCGGTTGGTCAAGTAGCGCGAATAGTTCTCAATACCTTTAACAAACCCAGTCTCTTCGAGCATTTCTAGGTCATATTTGGTGCGTTGGCCTAGCCGCTGCGCTTCGAGTAGCTTATTGTGTTTTTCAAAATAAGCCAGACGCTCTTCCAACTCAAACTTGATCTTTTCAATCGCTATTTTTACTTTGTCTTGCGGCGTGACATAGTGACTACCAGGGAATATGCTTACCTTTTCTGGCTCTGCTAAAATCTCACCCGTTAATGGATCGATTTCCGTCAAACGGTCAATCTCATCGCCAAAGAATTCAATCCTGTAGGCCGTCTCGCCACCCGCTGGAAATACATCCACCACATCGCCTCGCACGCGGAAAGTCGAACGCTGAAAATCAATATCGTTGCGATGATACTGAATGTCTGTCAGCCATCGAATAAATTTATCTTGCGCCCGGCGTTCACCCTTTTTCACGGTAATTGCCATTTCGCCATAGTCGCCTGGCGAGCCGATGCCATATATACAGCTCACGCTGGCGACAATAATTACATCACGCCGGCTCAAAAGTGCAGCGGTGGCTGCGTGGCGCAAACGATCAATTTCTTCGTTGATTTTGCTATCTTTTTCAATATAAGTATCACTGCTAGCAATATAGGCTTCTGGCTGATAATAATCGAAATAACTCACGAAATAATGCACTTCGTTGTCCGGGAAAAACGCCTTAAACTCCGAAAACAGCTGCGCCGCCAGTGTTTTATTGTGCGCCAGCACCAGCGTAGGCACACCGCGCTGCTGAATAAGGTTCGCCATAGTGAAAGTCTTACCGGAACCAGTCACCCCTAGCAGTGTCTGTTCACGCTCGCCATTTTTGAGCCCATTCGCAAGCTGGGCAATCGCTGTCGGCTGATCGCCCGTTGGTGCATAATCGGTTTTGAGTTTGAAAGGATTCACTCTTTTATTGTACTGCAAAAGAGGTGAAAGTGCGACTTAACTACTCTTCTGTCACCGCTTCACCCTCAGTTCGCTTCAGGGTCGAAGCGATCGCTTTGGCCACTTCGTCAAACTCCTCACGCTCTGCTTCATGGTAGCAGCTTTGGTAGTCAACCTGTAGTACGTACTGTGTATTATCCACCGTTGCCTTGTAGTCATCGCTCACATTGGCATCATCAGCATTGGCAGTACGCAGCAGAGCGAATTTCCCATCATGATCACTCGGGCATTCGCTTTCCGCTTCGGCTAACTTCGATGCCATCAGTTGCGCTGCACCACTTTCATTCACGCTATAGGTAATTTCACCCGCTGATTCTGGCACTTCGAAGGTCAGTCCCATTTCGCTAATAGTGACCGTTTGCTTCTTTTCAACCGGTGCCGTCGCTATAGGCTGGCTGTCTGCCGCATTTTCTGCAGCAATCTGCGCTTTCTCGGCTTCGCTATAGCGCCACACGATCAGCCCAATAGCAACAGCAAAAACAATCACCAAAATAACAACTTCTATGCTTCCCCGTTGTTTCTGTTTTCGTTGCATGCCCACTCCTTTCTTATGATTGAATATATCTACTTTCTATCATACTACTTTTACAACATTTTCGTAAAGTATATACGAAAACCTCCTCGGTCCATGAATTTTCGCTACGGGTGGCGCCCGGCGGGGCAGCACCCAAAAAATATTTTTACTTTAGTAAAAAATTTTTAGGGGCGGACCGGGTGACAGGACCCGTTGAGATTAATGGAATATGGGGAGGTTTTGACAGTTCATACTAGCTCGGCTAGAGAAACATGTCAAATATGTGTATACTAGCCAGTATGAATGAATCTTCCACGCCCGCAACTATAGCCGATCGCGCGCACTTGATGGAAGCGGCACGAGAGCGATTAATGCACACCAGTCAGGAGTTCGCGACTGCCTACGAAATCTTAAAACAGTACGACCGCACCGTTACCTTCTTTGGCTCGGCCCGGACTCCTGAAGATAATCCGTATTACCAACGAGCCCGCGCACTCGCCAAACAACTAGCCCTTGATGGCTTTGCCATTACCACAGGCGGCGGTGCTGGTATTATGCAAGCGGCCAACCATGGCGCTTACGATGCTATGAAGCCGTCTATTGGATTTAATATTAAGCTCCCTCATGAACAAGTCTTAAATCAATATGTCAGCCAAAGCGCCTCATTCCATTACTTCTTTACCCGCAAGGTAATGCTCGTTTTTTTCTCGAGCGCAATTATTGTTTTTCCCGGTGGCTTCGGTACCATCGATGAGTTAGCAGAAGCCCTCACGCTTATTCAAACGAAAAAAGTACCGCGCGTCCCTGTGATTCTTATGGGTAAAGAGTATTGGCAGCACTTTGACGATTTCGTACGGGTAGACATGCTGGAGAACCACCTTATTTCAAAGGGTGACGAGCAGCTATACACTATTACCGATGACCCAGAAGAAGCACGCCGAATTGTACTAGAACATGCAGACATTACCGTAGCTGAAGCAGTTGAAATGCCCGCACATTCAGATGAAGAGGCTCGACGGGAGCGAACGGGGGCTAGGCCAAATTAAGCTCTTTTGCGCCCAACTGCACCATCAGTTGTTGCCGAAGGTTTTCTTCGCCAATATAGCGGAGTACGATTTCATTCCATAAACTTTCGCGCATGTGGTTCACCGGCTGGTGGCCATAAGCTAACTTTTTGTCAGCCGCAATTGCAACATCAAGCAAATTCGCTGATACAATAGTATCGTTAAACTGTTTACCAACATATTCTAAACCTTGCCAAAACTGCATATTGGGTGCAAGCTGCGCGAGTTGCGCTTCTACTTCCTGCCAATATAAATCTTCGGGATGAATATGTGGCCGTAGCATTTCTGGATGTTGGGCGCCAAAATATCGCTGCACAACACGCCAATGCACTGGCGTTTGGGTAACTCGTCCTACCTCATGTACATCGTTGTTTAATGCCTCGGCAACAAGCGCGCCGAAATTCTGTTCGGTTTTTTTGAACTGAAAATAACTGCCATATATACGAATTTCATTACTGTAATGTAATAAGAATGCCAGGTTAATAAACGTCGTGGCAGGCGTGAGCATCTGCTCCATTGGCAATAGCGCTACCACGCCAAATTCTTTACTATGCGCCACCGCATGCGGACGGCTGGTGACAAAATTAGCGCAAAGCGATGCGTAAGTTTCGTCAAGTTGCAGTAGCTCGATATCACGAGTCTCAAAATCATTAGCCGATATGTCATTTAGCTGCTCGTTGAAGCGGCGTAACCAGGGGTCACCTTCGGAAAACCGCAGTGCGACATATACTTGACTGAGCGGTTTTTCATCGAGCAATTGCTCTACCGAGCTGACCTTAAAGTGATCAAGTAATTTTTGTGGTGGTCGTTCACGCAGTAATTCCCGCGCTTTGGCGGGCTTTAGAGCCCAGCATTGTGTGCTCTCGATATGCTTTTTGGCGGCGGTCATAATCAGCGAAGCATCGATCTCTGTACCAGTACCGCCAATCGCTTGCGCGAGCGCTCGGCTGTCGCTCGCAAAGCGTGCCAAGAGTGAGGTGTAAAATTCCTTCCCTGTAGTATCTTGCGGATCCAGGCCCATATGACGCATCGCCCTGCCTGCACCATTGGCAATATCAGCAATTAAGCGTGCATCAATGCCCTTTTGCCCACTGGCGCGCTCAAGTTGCTGCAAATGAGTACTAAACAACGGTTCTTCCGCCGCCAAAAGCTGTTGAAGAAATTTTGCCATAGCTTTATTTTAGCATAAGTACTATGAGAGTCGGGGTTTATGAATAGATCTTAAAAGGGCTTTTCTTCTAGCGGCATATCATGTAGCTGTACGTCTTCTTCAAGAATACCTGTTTTGGCACCAATTTTTGTCACCACATTGGTAGAATTTGCACTCGCAAAAACAATGGCATCTTTCAGTGATGCACCTTGTGCCCATTGGCTCACAAAGCCAGAGCCAAACGCATCCCCCGCTCCAGTTCTGTCAGTCACGGGTACATCTTCATATATACCTGCACTAATAACTGTTTTGCCATCGGTTGCCACCACGCCACGCGGTCCGTCGGAAACAATCACGACCGGGCAGTAGTGTGTCCCATGCCGTGCGAGCTCTTCAGAAGTCTGTCCTTCGACTATCATTTGCATTTCTTCTTTATTAAGACTCAATATTTCTACATCTTCTAATAAGCCTTTTAGCTTTTCTGTTTGTTTCAACTCGTTTTTACCGGGGTTGAATGCTATTTTTATATCAAGTTCACGTGCTTGCTGGAAGAGCTTATCAATAACTTCCATGCTACCCGCCATACTCGATACGTACAGCCAGTCCACATGCCCAAGCTCACTGAGGTCAAAGTTTTTAATATCGTAATGGGTGGAAGCACCCCTATACGTTAAGATTGTTCGTTCGCCAGTTGGCGCAAGAAGCAGCACAGAATAGCCTGTATTGTATGTCTCAGAATACGAAACATGCGCAACATCAACCCCCTCTTTATCCAAGTCAGCTAATACTGCCTCCCCTGCCGGATCACGCCCAATTGTCCCCATAAAAATGGAATGTAAACCTTGGCGTGCAAAAGTGGTCGCTGCATTCGTTGCGCCGCCACCAGTCGTAAAGTTGATTTGATTCACATCAATTTTTGCGCCGAGCTCCAACTTCATAAAGCTTTCGTGCGGATTCTCGACGACTGGTTTAAACTCATCACTGTGGCTTAAAAATACATCTTGTACTGCCGCGCCGATACTGAGCATAATTGGTTTCTGTTTCTGCATAATCCTACCTCTATTTATTTTCAAAAGAAAGTTTCACGCCTACTTCATCAGCGATTTCATAAATCCATCGTTCGTGGCGATCTACTTTTCGGTTTAGTAAAACGAGTTCCTGGCGAAGGTCACGAACCTCGCCACTTAGCTCCGCTACATCACCAGAGAGTTTATCAATTTTCCTATCCTGCACTTCAAACTGTTTACGCACGTGTGCGAATTCCTTTTGCATGTACTTAAAGAGTTTCGTAAATTGATCCTCACTCATATATCCATCCTATCACATCACTGCTTTATTGGCGCTGCCAAAAGCATCAATTTTCCCTTCCACCACTCGTTGCACTGCCTCATACACCTCTGGCATGAGCTTTACCACGGCATATTGTTCTGGGTTTTCTGCCAATACTTTTTCTAGCGTTTTACGAAACACATAGCGCATATCGCTATTGATATTTATCTTACTCACACCAATGCGCGCTGCTTCTTCAAAATAGTGCAGTGGCGTGCCGCTGCCGCCATGTAGCGAAATGTTACAGTCAATTGCTTCGCGAATGCGGGCTAAAAGTTCAAGGTCAAGCTGCTTTGGCACTGGGTATTTGCCATGCAAATTCCCAATGGCTGCCGCAAAGGTATCGATACCAGTTGCTTCTACAAATGCTTTGGCGCCTTCAGGGGTGCTAAAAGTCTTTTTTACTTCGTCGTAGTTAATTTCTTCTTCATGTACGTTCGAACTACCGCCAAAATAGTGCGGTTCACTTTCTACCAATGCACCTGTAAACCGAGCATACTCCACCACTTCACGGGTTTTGGCGATAATTTCATCATCGCTGGCATTGTGATTAGCCTGGCTAATATCAATGTGTATAAATTCGTACCCCACATCAATTGCGCGCTTAGCTGCCTCCACAGTCGGGCTATGATCCAAGTTCAAATACATCTCAACACCATATTCACTGCGGTAATTATCTACCATATCGCGTACATTCTCGAGCCCCATGGCTTTTACTTCGCCATGGCTTACCTCTATTAATACGGGGGAATTCTTGGCCTGTGCGGCACGTGCTACGGCAATGAGCGTTTCTTGGTTATCAATATTAAACGCACCGACCGCAAAATGCTGCTGGCGGCTACGCTGCATTAAATGCCGCGCCCGTATTGTTCTTTCTCGGATTTCACGGATTGATAGGCCCATACTTATTCTTTATTACAATTTCTACAGATATTATACCCCATCACAGCTTATAACCAATATCATTTCTACATACATAAATTTTACTTTTTGACAAAAAAGTATTGACAAATAATCGATATATATA
>CAZRGZ010000004.1:0-81329 GCA_964599775.1 uncultured Candidatus Saccharibacteria bacterium
ACGACATCAGCTAATATAGACCTCTTTCATTTTAGTGTTTCTCTCATCAGTATTTCCGCGAGTTATTTGTATTATATATATATATATATATATATATCGATTATTTGTCAATACTTTTTTGCAAAAAAGTAAAGTTTTGGTTATAAAACCCTATCATCTCGATGTAAAAACGCTCCGCAGCGCTATAGAAAACATGCTACAATAAAGCATATGGTTATAGCATTTGTGGTATGGTGGTATGGCGCCGGATGGCGACGTCGCGCGATGTTTGTGCGCGACCGTTTGGCACGAATTATGGATGCGTTTTCGATTGATTTACTCCTGAAAACACTGTTTTCGCCCTTTCGGCAGATTTCCAACGTATCAGTAGATGGCCCCATTGGCGTGCGGATTCGCGCGTGGTTTGACAAGCTTATTTCGAGAATCATTGGGGCGATTGTGCGTATGCTTACCATAATTGCGGGAGTGATTGTGCTACTATTGGCCGTTGTGTGGGGTGTGGCAGTGTTGCTTGCCTGGCCGCTGATTCCGCTGCTGCCAATTGTTGGGCTTATTCTTAGCTTTATGGGGTGGTTACCATGGATGGCGTAACTTTCAATTACAGTAGTCAGCGTGCCAAAAAGGCGCGGCTGAGTTTACTATTTAATAAGCCAGTGCGGTTTGGTCTTATTGCTGCTATGGCACTTCTCGCACTGGGTGGTGGCTTTTTGCTGTGGGAAGGTGCCAGTATTGGCTGGCTGCTCCTTGGCTTAGCAGCGTTGCCTGGCATGGCATACCAGTGGTGGAAGGGCGATTTACAGAATATTCCAGTAAAAAAGAACCCCAGCAGCATAGATGACGTACTCGGCAGTAATGTGCTGGCACGGCTGGGCGAAGCGCCCACGCCACAAACAATCGCAGAAGCAATTATGCAGGTGAATGGCGGCCATTTTTTTGCCGCACGGTTTGCCATTGGTCCGCAGGTGCTGCACGACACTGCAGCTGCTGATGCAGCGGCAACCACTGAGGTGTGGCAAGCGGCGCTTAAGTTACGCGAAGAGCTGGGTGTTGAAGAAGTGTCGGCAGCGGTTTTGGTGGTAGCGCTCGTGCAAACCCAGCCGGTCATGAAACAGCTTTTGGCACATTTGCAACTCGATGAAGCCGATGTAATAGATGGCGCGCGCTGGTTCCACCATATTCAGCAGATGATTGATGACCAAAGCAAGTTTCGACGCACTGGTGGCTTTGGGCGTGATTGGTCGTTTGGCTATATTCCGTATCTCAAACGATTTGGGCAAAATATTAGTGAGCAAATTGTTCGGGGTGGCTTGATGCATGTTGAGCTTGAGGCGCATACGCAAGCGTTGGCGCAAATGCTCGAAACATTCGGCAGTGGCGGCCGTCAAAATGTCACACTAGTAGGGCCGGCAGGCGCAGGTAAAACTACAATAGTACATGCCTTCGCCGAAAAGCTTATGGACGGTTCAGCAGCGGTGCCGAACAACTTGCAATTCCGGCAGGTCATTAGCCTTGACCCATCGGCACTTATTTCGGCTGCTCCTGGTCGTGGTGAGCTTGAGGGGCTTGTCACGCGTGTACTAAACGAAGCATACAGGGCGAAAAATATCATCGTTTGTTTAGATGACGCCCAATTGTTTTTCGAAGAAGGGGTGGGCTCGGTTGACCTTAGTAACTTGCTGATGCCTATTTTGGAAGGCGGCGGTTTACGGCTGGTACTAACCATGGACGAGCAGCGTTGGCTACAGATTTCACAGCGCAACCCGTCGCTAGTGAATGCGCTCAACCGTGTCACGGTTGCGCCCGCCACGCAAGAAGAAACTATGAAGGTGCTGCAAGATAACTTAATTATCACCGAGTTTCAGCGTAAGGTGACGTACATGTATCAGTCTCTACTCGAGGCCTATCGTTTAAGCGAACGGTACATTCATGAGCTTGCTATGCCCGGGCGCGCTTTAAAATTGCTTGAATCTGCCGCCAGCTATGCCGAAAATGGCTTAGTCACGGCGCGGTCAGTCCAACAGGCAATTGAACAAACCATGAATATCAAAGTTGGCGTGGCAAGTGGCGGTGATGAGCGTGAGAAGTTATTGAACCTCGAAGAGCTCATTCATAAGCGCATGATTAACCAAACACGGGCTGTAAATGTGGTAAGTGATGCCCTGCGCCGCGCGCGTTCGGGGGTGCGCAACCAAAACCGGCCGATTGGTACCTTTCTTTTCTTGGGGCCAACTGGGGTAGGAAAAACCGAGCTTTCGAAAGCTCTGGCCGACGTGTATTTCGGTGGCGAGGACCGCTTAGTGCGGGTAGACTTAAACGAATACGTCGGGGCTGATGACGTACGACGGCTGATTGCCGATGGCTCTGAGGACCCACATAGCTTAACGGCGCAGATGATGAAACAGCCCTTTAGCGTGGTGCTGCTTGATGAGATAGAAAAGGCACACCCCAATGTGCTCGCAACCTTGCTACAGCTACTTGATGAAGGTATCTTGCGGGATATTAAAAACCGTGAGGTGAGCTTTCGTGATGCAATCGTCATCGCAACCAGCAATGCCGGTGCGGATAGAATTCGACAGTATATTGATGCGGGATATAAGTTGGAGCAGTTTGAAGAGCAGTTTACCAACGAGCTCATCGACACGCAGCAATTCCGGCCCGAGTTTTTAAACCGCTTTGATGAAATCGTACTATTCCGCCCCCTCAGTAAAGAAGAGCTGTTGCAGGTTATTGATCTCATTTTAGCCAGTATCAATAAAAACCTGGCTTTACAAAAAATTAGTGTGGCCGTGACCGAAGACGCGAAGCTAAAACTGGTAGATGCCGGATATGACCCTCGCCTCGGGGCGCGGCCAATGCGCCGTGTAGTGCAACGCACGGTGGAAAACTTGGTAGCCAAGCGTATGCTAAGTGGCAGCGTAACGCCAGGTGAAGTAATACAAATTAATGCAGAATCAATAGCGGAGATATTAGGGCAATGAAAGAGATAACCGAAAAATATTTGGCACAGTTTGTGTACGGAGCGATTGATGGGACAGTGACCACCTTCGCCGTGGTAGCAGCCGCAGCGGGGGCGCGGCTTGACCCAGTGGTGATTATTATTCTTGGGTTGGCCAATCTTATTGCTGACGGGTTCTCTATGGGGGCGAGCGCGTACCTTTCGGGCAAGTCAGAACGCGATTTACGAAAAAGCAAAGACGAAACCCACGAAGATGAGAGGCGGCCAATCGCCGATGGGCTAGCTACCTTCGGCTCGTTTGTCGTGGTGGGGTTTATTCCTATTATTATTTACATGTTTGCCGCGCTGGTCAATTGGAACCCTGCGGGCGAAACCTTATTTGCGATTAGCTGCTTCCTGACAGGGGCGGCCTTCATGGCAATCGGGATTGTCAAAGGGCAAATGACCAAAACAAGCCAGTTAAAAGCGGCAGTTGAAACACTACTACTTGGTGGTATTGCCGCGGCATTGGCGTACTTTTTGGGCGATGTGTTGGCGCGGGCGTTTGGCGTGTAAAATGGCCAGCAAAAAATCCACAAAAAGGGCTACTTTTCACAAATAACCCGTTACGCGCCAGGGATTTCTTGGGCCCCGGCGCCAGGAAATCCGTGGGCTGCACTTCGCTTTTAGGTTATTTTTAGAAAAGTAGCCCTTTTTTGTGAATTTTCGCTGATTTTTATTTACAGCTAACAACTAGACGGTGCAGCGGTATTAGCAAACCGGTCATGAATCCAGGGAAGAGTGTCTTTCACGGCAGGTGCCACTACATCGAGGTGGCTTTTACCCTCGTATACTTTATAAAACACCGAGGGGTTTTGGGTACAAAGCTGCTGTGCCCAGGCTGCGGTGATTTTCGGGTCAACCACAGGGTCGATACTACCTTGGGCAATAAAGAGTGGCACCGGAATGTTATCGGGTTGTGGTGAGTTGAGGGCAATAATACTCTGCCACGGTTCGGTATCGGCAGGGTTGGCTTTTACGAAGTTTTCCCCCATCAGCTCTACTTCGGGCAGAATGGGCAATCCTTGGTCGGTATTTTCAATACAGCTCAAGGCGATTGTTTCCATAAGTGGAATATATTCATCATGGATAACGCGGTGCAAGCCAGCATTGTCGAATATACGGTCCCAACTTACCAACGCCATCGAGCCAAACACGCGTCCAGCAGGGGTAGGTAGGTCTTCAGCTAATAGGTCAGAAAGTTTGGTGGGTGGCGACATTGCTACCGTGCCGCGCAGGTCAAGTTCGCTTGCGTAAGTTTTCGCGAACTGCGTGGTAAAGAGCGCACTATGGCCACCCTGTGAATGCCCAGATACGACAAACCGGTTATCGGCATTCCAGCTATTATCGTTTACCACCGTGCGTACACTATCGAGCACATTTTGCGCTGCTGCTTTGCCAATTAAATAAGGATGCTGGGTTCCTGTGCCAAGGCCTTGGTAGTCGGTCGCAACCACCATATAACCGGCATCGATATATTCTTGTACGCCGCCAATATTCTTTTGTACCAATTGTGGCGCGAGTGATGGCGCGCATTTTTGGGTTACTCCCAAAGTGCCGTGGGCCCAGGCTATGACAGGGTAGCCAGTGCTCGGTGGCGGCCGATTTGGCGTAAATACCATGCCGCTCACCACGCTAGGCTGGCCGTCTTTGTCCTGGGAGCTATAGAGGATTCTCTCAACTTTGGCATTCTTCACATCGGCTTGTATTTCATCGTGGCGAATGAGCGTGCCCTGCGCGGTGGGGATTTCTGCAGGGTTTTCGTAAAAGCTATCTGGTAAAGATGGTTGTACGGCAATAAAAAATGCTGCGTAGCCCAGCGCCACAACAATGATCAAAAAACCTATGCCATAAAGAATACCACTAAATATTTTATGTTGGCGCGAATGAGAGCGTTTAAAATGAACAGGCAGAAAGCAGACAGCCATGATAATAATAACAAGTGCAACAGCAACAATAGCCCCACGCAAATCAAGCTGAATGTTCGCTAAAAGAACGGCAAGCCCAACAAGCGCAATAATACCAATAAGTGGACGAAGGACACTCAGCGAAAGGTAATCTTTCATGTGCTTATTATAGCAAAAAGCTTGCGCTTAAGCACGAGATGTTTCTTGGCAGTTTTGGCACAAACCATTTATTTCAAAAGTATGGCTTTGTGGCTGAAACTTGTGTTGGGTACTAATGCACGTAATAAAGTCTTCCAGTTGCGGCGAATCAATTTCAATTAACTTTTGGCAAGTAGTGCAGTGTAAGTGATGGTGATGCGGTTTGTGCGGAGCGGCGAGCTCGTAGCGCTTCTTCCAGCCGATGTGTACAATTTCTACAAGACCAATTGCATGAAAAGTTTCCAATGTACGATACAGTGTGACGCGGTCGACAGTTGGGCAATGGCGAATGAGCGTAGCGATGTCGATTGCTTCGTCGTTTTCTTGTAATGTTTGGAAAATAATCTGGCGTGGTGCGGTTGTTCGTAAATTATGTTTTTTCAATATTTGAGCAAGTGTTTCCATAGGTTAATAGTACTGTTATTGCAACATAATTGCAATAAAAAAAGACAGAAGTTTCCCTAACTACTAAAGAAGCTATGTCATAATAGTAAAGTCCCTTCGTAGAATGGAGAGAACGTGAAGGTCCACTTCAGCGATGGCGTCTCAGTGTCGCCACAAGAGGTTATAGAAGCGCCTGTCTTCAGGGACTGGTGTAGGAGGCTTCCCCCTGCGTGGCGAGGTGACGTTACCGTCGCTGCGGTAGATGCGTGGGGTGGTGAAGTGCACATGATCCAGCTCACGGTTGCCCGCGAGGGTAGCCCCTGGCCCGTTAAGCTAATGCTGCGGTCGGAGACGGTGGACATTCTCGCGCTCGTGACTGATGACACCCAGCAGTGGGTCGTATTCGTCGAGCAGGAGCGCGAAGCGGCGGGGAGCAGAGTCTTCTCTAACCCTGCCGGTGGTCGAGAATGGTCGGAAACCGCCGACGAAGCGGCCAATCGCGAGCTGCGAGAGGAGTTGGGCTTGGACGATGTTCGCATCAATTTTCAAGTGAACCTCTCTCACCTCGTTCGTCGCCCGGTGCTAGCCACTCCTGGCATTACCAACGAGCGTGTTTACATGCTGCAAGCGGTCCTTAAGGTGGCACCTCAAGATCTCCAAGAGTTCCTGGAGGAGCTTCGCGACAAAAAGACCGGCGTCACGGCTGAGGGTGAGGAGCTCACCCTGTGCGTGGTACCCGCCAGCCAGGCGTGTGACTTCATCGAGCGTCAACAAGACCCGGACGCCAAGACCCTCTTGGCGCTGAAATACGCTGGCCTGTACTGCTCAGCCTGTACGGGTAGCACCACCTGAGCTGACTAAATAGTAAATAATTTCAACATTGGTAGAGTTATTCTACAATAGTTTGCCTTTCGACACTTTTAAGTATTGTCCAGCACTAACACTTACAGAGTGCTTGCCATTGAAGATTTCGTTGTCAACGATATCACTATTGCCAACAGGTCCGCTCATTACCTCAACGTAAGCTTCCCCATAGCTCTCGATAGTATATGTACCAGGAGCGATATCAGTACCCACTTTATACATGGCGCTGTCTTTATAGTCTTTCACATCATTTAATTTTTCGTATATTTCTTTTGCGCTTTTTACGCCCAATTCCTTAAATGCACCAACTTTAATTAATACACCCTGTGTTTGAATGTTTCCAGCACCCTGAACGTATACATATCCGAAGCTGTCAAAGTTCTCATTATCAATGATATTTCCAGCACTATCTTCTTCTGAGTAATATTTTCCGCTACCATCAAAAGGCACAAAGGCATATTCACCCTTCGGAATATCTCCCTTTACATACGACCCCGTATCAAATGCTTCTTTGGAGTCCATTAGCCCAAGGACTTTATCAAACATAATCTCTTTAGCCGTCTTTGGCTCTGGCTCTTCATTTTTGGTTTCTTGCGCTGTCTGAGATGTTTCGCTTGCCTGACTGTTGTTTTGACTCGTTTCATCAGAGGGTGAGAATATTCCAATAAGTACAATTAAAACTATAATCGCACCAACCACCTTAAGAGTTGTTTTAACACCTTTAGGCATTGCTTTCCATTGCTCTTTGGATTTTTCCCAGTCTTGTTGTTGCTGTGCCCGTTTTTCTGCTTTTAGCTTCTTTAGTTCTTCTTCTGCTTTTAGTTTTGCTAGTTTTCTCTCTGCGCGTGACATAAGCTCTCCTTTGGCTTGTTTGTAAATTGCTATGCTCTCGCGTGAACCAAAAAGCCCGCCACGAGCGGCCAGTCTTGCGACCACCCATAGCCGTTTCCAGCTATGACAACGGAAAGAAGTACTCATGACGAGCTGTTTCTTTCCGTTGATTTGTAAAACCATGCCAAGCATTGCTTGGTTTAGGCTTATGACATGATTGTACCGTTTACACCGCTATTTTGCCATATCTGGCATAAGCACCCCGACAGAAAATCCGACCCTTTCAACTAAAAAGAAAAAATCGGTTGGGGGAAATTCAAAAATGATTCAAGGGGCGGAATTTCCTCGAAAAGTTCGTTTTTGGTACCCCGGGAGGGAATCGAACCCCCGACCAAAAGCTTAGAAGTCTCTTGCTCTATCCACTGAGCTACCGGGGCAGATGCTGTTTTAGCATTGAAACTACACCTCGAATACCTCAGTGGATAGAGCGGCTAATCGTTATTTGGCCGTTTCACTTGGCACTGAGCTACCGGGGCGCAGCACATATATTATAACAGATGCGCAGCTAAATGCAGAGGTTGCGCTACTTAAGGCGGCCAAGGTGGGTGTGGTGAAAGCTGTCGCTGTGCTTCAGGCCGTAGCCAAACGCCCGATCGACAAAAATATGGAAAAACCATAGAAGACTGATGAAAAGGATAATCTGATTGTGGGTGGGGAAATAAGAACTCAAGAGGAGCGTGGGGCCGATAAGGCTATGAGCAAGGTTGTAAGTGAAGGCGCCAATACGAGTGTTGAAGAGGTAGCCCAAGGCACTAATATCGAAGGCTAAAAAGAACACGAGTAGCCAATACCACTCAAAGCCAGCAGCAAGATAAGCGACGATGGTAGCGAGGCTGGCGAGGATGTATTCGGTTTTGAGGAGGTATTTCATGGTGACAATTGCCTCTTGAGGTATCTTCCTTATTTTATCAGATATGTAGCTAATATCATGCTCAAAATAAACTTCTGCGTATGACACTCGTTCATGAACCCACGGCTTGCGCCAGCAAGCTGACGCACTGTGACTCCAGTTCATTATGTCATCCCAAGTTAAAAATCCCACTCGCAGGGAGTGAGATTTTTAACTTGGGGCGAATGATGGGAATTGAACCCACGGCCTTCGGAGCCACAACCCGACGCTCTAACCGACTGAGCTACATTCGCCATAGCTTTTGCAAGTGGTATTATAGCAAATTTTAGGCAAAATGTACAGGGTCTTTGTGCTTTCGACAGCGGTCAAACTGTGGTATACTGTAGATATCTGCGGGTGTCGTATAATGGCTAATATACCTGCCTTCCAAGCAAGTGATGCGAGTTCGATTCTCGCCACCCGCACCAATGTATTAATATCATTTTAATGGTATTAATACATTGGTATGTATGACGAGACCTGAACTCGCATCAGCGAACAAAGTGAGCGCTCTATCCTTTCATATCCAGATCTGGTAATTGCTTCACCTTGTGGTAATTGAGCGTCGCTGCGATACATTGCTTCAGTTTTGCATCCGGAACCTTATCGTTCATGTCAAACACAATGGCACGATCTTTCTCGTATTTAAATAAGTCGTCAAACACCTTCTTAAACGTCGGCACAAGCTTACTAGTGCACTTGAAATATACTGCGTACTGCTCGGGCGCGCGCATTTTCCAGTCCATTCGTAGCGTGCTGCCATGCTTCGTCAAGAAGCTCGGTTCACCCCATTTTAGAGTCTCCTCTAGCTCTGTGATACCTTCCATCTCACGAGCAGTTTCGTGAACGAGCTGTCGAAGATGCTTCATCTTCTTTTGCACTTTAGATGGGTATTCTTTGAAGTGCTTCGTGAATGCCGGATCCGTTTTTATTTTTAGCCCTTTTATATAATAAGTATACTGTCATATGCGCTGTGATGTAAATGTTTGCGAGCGCAAGGTGCAAGCCTAACGATGAGTCAAGCGTTGGCGCACCATGAGTGCACTGACGAGCCCGATTACTAACATAAATAAACCAGTAAAAGCAGCCCATGGAATATTGTCGCCAGTATCGGCAAGTGTTCCACTGGGATTGCTTGGATCTAAGGGTTCGGACGGATAGGTAGGCATGACTACATTGTTGCTAAATTCTGAGGTGTTGCCGTCGGCATCAGTTGCAGTGGCGCTCACGTACTGCCCATCTTGCACATTTACGTCAAAAGTAAAGTGGAATGTGGAAATACCGCTCGCATCAGTGGTGATCTCGCCGCTGCCAATCCATGTTTGACCTTCACCATGGCCGGATGGGTCGATGGTTTCGTTGACGTAGAAGTCGAGCATAAAAGTTTGGCTGGCAGGCCCTTCATATGTGCCCTGCACAACTGCCGAGCCTGGCTCGAACCCGGTGATGGTGGGGTAATTTAGTAAATTATTTGGTCCGCTGCGTACTTCACCGGCTGGGGCGTTTGGCGTCACGCCGTCGCCAAAGAAGTCGCCGGTGGTAAGATCAATGCCGAGACCGCCGTTGTTGTAGATAGCATTGCGGCGAATGGTCATGCCGAGTGGATCGGCGCCGGATCCGTTCGTCACCGAGACGCCAGCTGCGCCATTGTCTCTAATTTCGTTGCCCATAATGACGTAGTCGTTCGTGCCGGCGTTGCAGTTACTTGGAGAGGTGATGCTGATGCCCGACTCTGCATAGTTGGCTATCAGGTTGCCTTCGCCAGGATCCAAGCTACCTATTTGTACACCTGTGGCGCATGCGGTATTTATGCCCGTGTTGGTGCCGCCAAGCGGGGAGCCATCAGGCGTAACGCCAATTTGGTTGCCAACAATCAGTGTATCGTGGGATGTCTCTTGTGTTGCTGCACTATACGAGGAGACGTTAATACCGCGGCCATAGTTGGCGACAAGGTTATCCCTCACAGTGGTGCCGGAGGCATTAATATCGACGAAAACGCCGCTTGAGGTGGCGCCTGCAGCACCAATACTATCGACATTGTCGTTATTTGTGCCAATGATATTAGATTCGACCACGGCGTCGGTGGTGTTGCGAACAAATACTGCTCGGTAATAGGAGCCGACTATATTGTTGCGGATTATCGCATTGCTTGCGCCAGAAATTTCGAGTCCTCGGCTCGCACCGCTGTCGCCAAGCCCGGTAGTTCCGGCATTATCGGTGCCGACGATGTTGTATTCGTATAAGACGTTAGGCGTATTGGTGGCCACAACTGCGTGAGTGCGATTGCTCGAACAAGGGATAGGAATCCCTGGAGGTGGGCAGATGTATTGGCTAATGCGGTTGATGGCGATGCCACGAATGGTGACGTCGGAGGTGTTGTTGATCCGAAGCCCTGCATCAGTTGAGGAGAGGCCTTTTGGCTCGGCTATGCTTCCCGTATAGTCACCACGAATCTCGATCATAGAGGTGAGCGAATTGATAGCGCAGTCGCTACCTGCCTGGCTACAGCCGTCGATTGTCATGGGGGTTACGATGTGCGGTAGCCCACCAATTTCATCTGGATCGCTCGGGTTGACCCCTTCACGAATGTAGTTGATGCTGTGCGGGCCGGCACCTGGAATGTTAAATTCGATGGTGTCGTGATCTGGCGTAGCGTTAGCATCGACGATTGCTTGGTAAAGCGACCCAGCGCCGTCTGCATTCGTATTAGTGACGGTAAAAGTTGCCGCGCTTGCAGTGTTTGCACCGAGTAGGGTAATAATGGCTGCCGCGGTAACACCCGCAAAAATGACCAGTGGCCGGGGTATGTTTATAGTTATCCTCACATCCTCTCCTTTTTGTTTGTTAGCTCGTATACCCCCATTTTAGCCAAAGCGCTTATGGCTGTATTGTAAAAAATTACCCTTTGGTGGAGAGGTCGGTGTGCACCCATTCATCAGCTGGTTTATTAACACGCATAACAGTCGAGAACCATTCTGTCGGTGTGAGACCGGTGAAGCTTTTAAAAAGTTTTATAAAGTGGCTTTGGTCGTAAAGGCCGAGTTCGGCGGCGACCTCTCGCCAGTTCACTGGTGGTGATGATTGGTTGATGAAATCGATAAGCCGCGAAATGACATACACGTGCGATAAACTTTTGGGCGTGAGGCCGGTGTATTTTGTGGCTAAAGTATGCAGCCCTCGTTTAGTGACGCCCACTTGTGCCGCTACTTCATCCAAGCTTATGCTGGTATCCTTGGCAAGTATATTGCACATGGTCCTGAGGTGGGTGAGGTCGGGCTCTGGAAGTGGCGTAATTGTATGGTTAAGGTAGGCCTCGAGAATAGCGAGACGGTCCGCGGGCAGCGCCTGCATGAGGCTTGTCCGCAGTTGAGCGACATGCGGGAATATCCCACTAGCGTTAATGATCCGGTTTGTGAAAGGCGTTGTGTGCGTAAAAGCGGGTAGGGCAAAGGGCTCGAAATAGACGCCGATAGAGGTGTTGTTATGTAGCCGCCCAAAACGCACCGGCTTAGTGTGTAGGTGATAAATTTTATTAAAGGCTGATGTTTTTGCGATGGTATGCCCTTTGCGGTCAAGATAGTACGCGGCGACGGGCGTGTCGGTGAGATTGATGATTAAATGACAGTTGGGGTGCGGAAGAATAACTCTTCCTTCGTCGGCAGATAAGCCTTCGCAATGAAAAAGCCGCTCCACATAGCCATATAGCTTCGATGTATTGTTTATCTGCTTTCGCTGTTCCCTCATTTCGTTAATAGTGTACCTGAAAGCGTCGCTATTGGCTAATCGCGCACTCTCTTGTACCATTGTTTCAGTATAATAATTGCCTAGCATGAAACCATAAGCAAAATATGCTACACTAAAGTAAACAAGTGTCTACTGCGAGGATACGAAAGTAATGAGATACCACTACCAAATTGGCGCGACCAAAGACAAGAAGGGGATTGGCAAAGGTAAAATTGCCTTTTTTGTGTTGATTGTGCTGCCAATACTGGGCTACGTTGGCTTTTTAATGGCTTTGCCTAGTGTGGGTGGTTGGCCGCTCCGTGGGGGCGAGGAAGTGGTGAACACGGTACGTTCGGTAGAGCCAGGCGCGAACGGCAACAAACTATACATTCCACAAGTAAATGTTGCGCTTGATCTTGATTCGCGCGATGTACAACGTGAAGGTGAGTTTGGTGCGGGCAAATCAGCCAGTATAAGCGCTGTCAAGTTCGCATTTGGGGTCACGCCAAACCATATTCTAGAGGCCTCGCCATTCTACCGCTTGGCAGAGTTAGGTGTGGGGGATGAATTTTACGTCGATTACGATGGCACGCGCTACGCCTACAGGGTCAGCGATGAAGTGACGGCGGAATCGCGGCTCGTGCTTTCAACGAAAGATGAAAGCGTGGCGGTGAATGCTGAGCCAATTGGCATTGTCGCCTGGAACGGTGGGCAGCCACGTATAGAAGCGCAAACACCGGAGGTAGAACCAGCCGCCGAGGAAGAGATTGACCCTTCTTCAGCGGCTGAGATGTTTGTGAATGATCAACTGTAAGAACGTATTTTTCGCTCCATCTAGCTCACCCGCCTTTTGATTCATAATCACAGACTGTTACACGCCAGGTACATTCTCGGGCCATCCGGCTCCGGGAATTAACTTGGGTTGCACATGCATTTAGTCTGTTCTTATGAATCAAAAGGCGGGTTCTGAATCGCCATCGATGATTATACCTCCTTTAAGCGTCGTGCAGCCCAGGATTTTCCGGCCTTTACTGTGTAATGGTCCGAAAAATCCTGGAGCGTGGGCGGTCTGTTTGGCGAAGGGAGGGTGAAGGCGAACAAAGTGGGCTATCAAATCTCCCGGAAAGTCTCGATTTCTGCCCCAATAGTGTTTAAACGCTCGGCTAGGTCTTCGTACCCCCGGGTAATGGAATAAATATTACGCAACACCGAGGTGCCAGGGGCGGCGAGCATCCCAAGTAGTATGACAACCGCAGGCCGCAGCGCCGGCGGGCAAATAACTTCGGCCGACTTCCAGCGAGTGGGGCCTTCTATATAAATACGGTGCGGGTCCACCATTTGCACGTTGGCATTGAGCTTCGTAAGTTCGGTAAAGTAAATAGCGCGGTTTTCGTATACCCAGTCATGAATCATGGTGCGGCCTTCGGCCACAGCGGCGATGTTGGCAAAGAATGGCAAATTATCAATATTCAAACCAGGGAAAGGCATGGGGTGGATTTTGTCTTTTGGCGCCCGTAGTTCAGATGGTTTCACCGTAATATCTACCAACCGAGTTTGCTGATTACGCGCCTTGTATTCATCGCTGCGCTCATACTGTAGCCCCATGTCATCGAGCATTTGTAGCTCAATTTCCATAAATTCAATCGGCACACGCTGCACGGTAATTTCGGAGTGCGTCACGATGCCAGCGGTAATTAAGCTCATTGCCTCGATCGGGTCTTCGCTAGGGTAGTATTCTACATTAGTATTAATATTTTTCACACCGGTGATCTTTAGTGTGGTGGTACCAATACCTTCAATTTTTACCCCGAGTTTTTGCAGGAAGAAACAGAGGTCCTGCACCATGTAGTTAGGGCTGGCGTTGCGGATGATGGTGGTTTCTTCGAATTTGGCGGCGGCCATGAGCAAGTTTTCGGTCACAGTGTCGCCGCGTTCGGTGAGGATGATTGCCTTTTGGGCCGGGTGCCGCTGCACGGTTGATTCATAGAACCCCACATTGCACATGGCATCTACCTCAAGCCCAAAGTGTTTTAGGCCATCGAGGTGCGGCTCCACCGTGCGCTTGCCAAGGTTACAACCACCGGCGTAGGGTAGGCTAAATTCGTCAAATAAATGCAGCAGCGGGCCAAGGAACATTATCACCGTACGGGTTTTGCGGGCGGCTTCTAGGTCCATGTCTTGCAGCCGTAATTTGGCTGGCGGGGTGATTTCAAGGTCGTTTTGCTCGTTCAGCCAGCGAGTTTTTACCCCAATGCTGTTTAATACTTCAATAATACGGTTTACTTCTTCAATACGCGCCACGCGGCGAAGCGTAGTGGTGCCTTTGTTCAGCAGCGACGCACAAAGCAAGGCCACGGCAGCATTCTTGCTCGTCTTGACCTCAATGCTACCAGATAGCTTCTTACCCCCGTGCACACGGAGGTTTAGGGTGCCCGGTTTTTTCAGGCTCACAATCTCGCTATTTAGCACATCGCTAATACGCGCCAGCATTTCCATGCTCAGGTTCTGCCCACCATTTTCTATGCGGTTAATGGCACTTTGGCTGGTGCCCAGCGCTTTCGCCATCTCTGTTTGAGTCATGCCGCGCTCTTGGCGGTTCTTTTGAATTAACTTACCAATCTTTTCCTTGTACGTTGTTTCCATGCCACTTATTATAGCATATGTGATATACACTGCAACCATTTTAGGCTTTGTTTTTCTCAGCTTTCGGGGTAAAATATAAGCATGATCTAGCTATTTATCGTTCACCACTACACACCACTTATAACCATGGAGATTCCCGATGAACGATACGACTATTGCAAAACTTATCCAGGCCGAAGAAGCACGCCAGCTGGCGGGCCTCGAGCTTATTCCATCTGAAAATTATGTCAGCCGCGATGTATTGACGGCGCTAGGCAGCGTACTAACCAATAAATATTCCGAAGGCTATCCCCAGCGGCGCTACTACGGCGGGCAGGAAAACACCGACCAAATAGAGCAAATCGCTATAGACCGCGCCAAGGCGCTATTTGGTGCCGACCACGCCAACGTACAGCCACACTCTGGCGCGCAGGCCAATGAATCTGCCTACCATGCGTGGCTAGAGCCGGGCGACACCGTGCTGGCGATGGATTTGGGGCATGGTGGCCATCTCACACACGGACACCCCGTAACGGTGTTGGCGCGCCAGTACAACTTCATCCGCTACGGCATGAAAAATGTAGAAACGGGCGAGATAGACTACGACCAACTGCGTGAACTCGCCCTAAAACACAAGCCAAAAATCATCCTGGCGGGCTTTTCTGCCTACCCGCGCGAGCTCGACTACGCCAAATTTGCTGAAATAGGCAACGAAGTTGGCGCCGTGCTAATGGCCGACATGGCGCACATCGCCGGGCTCATTGTGGCCGGCGTAGCCAAAAACCCGTTCGACTACGGTTTCCACATCATTACCACCACCACGCACAAAACCCTGCGCGGCCCACGCGGTGGTATGATTTTAAGCCGCGGTGTAGTAGGTAACCCGCTGAAGAAGCCAGAAAAAACAGTAGAAAATTTGCCCACCCTTATAGACCGCACTGTTTTCCCCGGCGTGCAAGGCGGCCCGCACATGAACACCATCGCCGCCAAAGCCGTGGCATTTGGCGAAGCCGCCACACCAGAATTTAAAGCTTACGCCCAGCAGACGCTCAAAAATGCCAAAAAGCTTGCCGAAGAACTCACCACTCGTGGCTTCAAGCTCGTCACCGGTGGCACCGACAACCACCTTATACTCGCCGACGTCCACGCCAGCTTTGGCGTACACGGCGGGGAAGTAGAAGCCGCACTAGATAAAATAGGCCTCAACGCCAACAAAAACGCCACGCCTGATGACACCCTACCACCCTTCCGCCCCAGCGGCCTCCGCCTCGGCACCCCGGCCATAACCACACGCGGCCTCACGGAAAGCCACATGACGCAAATTGCCGAGTGGATGAAGCAGGCTATAGATGCCCGCAATGATGAAAGCAAGCTTACTCAGCTACAGCAAGAAGTGACAGAGCTTGCGAAGCAGTTCCCGCTGCCGAGCTCACGGTAAACAAAGAAAGCGCCGAATAGCAATCGGCGCTTTTAATATCCTAGCCACTTCTTAACGATCTTCGTGACGCTCAATACGCTTTTCAAGAGCCTTTAGTTTATTCTGCAATTCGCGGTATTGTGGCTGTACCTTCAGCGGAGTGAAACTACGGGTGGATTGCATTTGCATAGATTGCAGTAGGTCGTGCTCTTCATCACCTGCGTTAGATGCTATAAAGTCTTGCAGGCGTATTGCACCCCAATCATCGTGGTCGTTGGCGCCGTTTTGGCCGGTGGAGTAATCTATGAGCTCGAATTGCTTGTCGTAGTTCATGGCGCTTGGGTAATCGTTACCATAGTTGGTGTCTATACCAGCAAATGAACATTCAGGCACATCGTGAGTGCTGCCAGTAAGACATAAGTTATGGCCCAGCTCGTGGATAACGGTACCCGTGATGGCTTTCTCGGCCTGACCGGGCAGTACGAAATTGTATTGTTCCTTCAGCGAGCCAAAGGCGACGAAAAAGTCATCGTCGCTCACGAGTGAAATGCCGGAGTTTCGAGGTGAAGTGCTGTCGTAACGGTAGCCAGAAAGCATGTAGTGATATATCTTGTACCTATCTTGGTTAAATTGCGCGCTTATGCCATCGCCGCCTTTTTTGTAGTCAAAGAAGTCAGCTTCGTTGGGGAAAATACCAAATTTCACTACTTCGTTATAGGGCACTTCGTTGCCGCCACCTAGCTGGCCGGTATCAAAGTGGGATGGAAGAGGCTTAATGAGCCATCAGAGTTTGCCTGTAGATGCTTTGGCTGTACGGCATACGGCATCTGTTCCGCCTGGACGGCAGCATGAGCTGTACCTGGTATTAAGAGGGCGGTCAGAATAGTTATGGTTAATACAATTATCCAGAAAAGTTTATTTAAGCTTAAGCTGTTTTGAGTTTGCACTGCCGCTCGCTTTCTGCCGCGTGAAATTAGTTATGCTTATAATGTAATGTAGTTTGGGTGATTTTGCAAATAAAAGTAACCGGATTATCCGGTTACTTTTAGATATGTATTTTTAGTGGCTAAGCAGCGGTCGGATCTTCACCGAGGATGCGTTCCTCTACTGCGTCAGTTTGCTCCGAAGTCCATGTAAGACGTACACCGTCGGCATCGCCTTCACACCCATAAACTTCTGGCCCCGTTGACTCCCCTGCTGCATTAAAGGATGATCCACTTCCTGGAGGAATTAAAGCGTCAGGATCTATATTCTCAATTGTCCCACCGGCTATCTGCGCACAGGTAGGGTAGGTGCCGTCGTGTGTAGTAGCATATGCTTGAACGGCAACTGCAATATTACGAATATCACTCTGTCGTTCAGAATCACGTGCACGTTGTTGGATGCCTACGTACGCTGCGATAACTAACGCTGCCAAAATAGCAATCACAATAATCACGATCAAGAGCTCGACAATCGTGAAGCCTTCTTCGCGGCGGCGCATTTGTTTCAATTTGTTGGTAAGAGTCATTTCTCTTATGCCCCCTAATTTTATGTTACTTATGTTTATTAATATATCGTCTATTGCCTTAAAACGCAAGCTTTTTACTACATTTAGTTGAGCTTGCTAACGCGTAGGGTGCGGGTGAGCTCGAAGGGCAGGCCCGAGAGGCGGCGGTCTATGCCTATTTCTACCTCTATGGTTTTGGCGGCGTTGAGGGCGTTGGGGTCGGTGGTGTTGTATACGTCTAGCACGTTTTGGGTTTCGGCGCTAGCATAGTAGCGCACATCGAAGGTGTTAATGTCGGCTATCATGAGCTCGTCGTTGGTTTGGCATATGGCGTTGGGGCTGGCGAGGTCGGGCGGGCAGCTTTGGCGCTGGAACTGGGGCGCGCAGGTGGTTTGGTCGGTGCGGGTGAGCGTGCGGCGGTAAAGGTCATTGTCGCGCAAGAAGTAAATAATGTTGGTGGTAAGCGCCGGGTTGCTTAAAATAGTGTCGGCGGCGCAGCCGTTTTCATTTATGTATACCGGCTGTTTGTTGGAATGCCGTGGGCTTAGTGTGGTGGCGTAGGCGCGCAAAATGAGCTCACGGTCGCCGGCGCCGTCGCCTTTGTAGTACCAGCTGTCGCCAGCGCTATCGGGGCCGTAAGGGTCAGTGAAGGCGGGGTCGGTGGTGATGAGGAACTGTGAGGTGAGCTTGACGTCGTCTTCGATAGTATTGAGCGCGGCATTGGCCTCGTGTACAATAGCGACTTCTTGCCGGGCGGCCAGATTGTTACCCATAAGATTGATAAGCAAGGCCAGAATACCGGTAATCGCGATGATAACAATTGGCGCGACTACGGCGATTTCTATGAGGGTAAAGCCAGCCTGTGCTTCTTGCCTAGTTAACGTACGTGGCATGGGTTACCTTTCTGTTGTCGCCAAATGTCACGGTGGATTCCAGCTTGGTGGGGAGGTCGGGGCCGCAGCCAGCTGGGGCGTAGGCGCGGATTTCTTGGCTTACCTGGCCAGGCAGGCCTTCGTAAGTGCCTGGCCCTTGGTTAAAAACAACTTGCCCTGGTGCAAATGCATTGAGGGTGAGGTCGGTGGTGCTATTGCACGTAAAGCTGGCGGGGCGGGTGCTGAATTTACGCAGGTTGGTGTAGGCGAGATTGCTCGCGGTGGACTGCCAACGGGACTCGGTAGTGCTTTGGTCGATAATGGTAAAAAGCTGGAAAAACGTCGCGATAAAGGCAAAGCCTACAAACAGGGTGATGAGTAGTTCTATGGTGGTGAAACCTTGGGATTTGGTGTGCATATTATTGGTGCCTGCTCGTTATTTTACGTACTTCGTTGTTGGCTTCGTTCCAGTAAAAGAGATTAAAACGAATACAATGATCTTCGGAATCTGCAGTGAAGCCACATGTAGTATTATCGGGGGTAAGTGATTGATATACATAAACATCATTGCCAGCTCCAGGCTGAGGAGTGACTCCTGTGGTAGTTTCATCGGTATTTGTAGCACCAATAAGGCTCATATTACTGTAATTGTCAGTTACTGGGACGTTTGGTGCAAAAAAAATGTTGCGATCTACTCCCTCGACTATCTCGGGTGCGGCGAGCGCTGCTTGAACTTGTCCGGGGTAAGAGGCGTACGAATCACCAGTGTATGGATTAATTGACTCATCGTAAAGAGATTCGAAATGGCGTGCGATCGCCTGTACGTCCTCCTCGCGCTCAGTATCCCGCGCAGTCACCTGAGAGTTCATAACATTAATAATGGCAAGCGACATTAATATCCCCAGCACCACAATTACTACCACCATTTCAACAATGGTAAAGCCGTTTTGCTGAATGTTGTACTTTTGCGCCATGTCTACTATTAGCTTAATGATTTTTAGCTAAAAGCACAAGCGGTAAAGGCAGCTAGGTTGTGAAACTATGTAGGGGCTTTAAAGCTCCTCTGGTTCCTGCTCGAGCGTTATGCGGAAGCGGTCGCGTATTTGCGTGATGATTTCTTCGCGGAAGGCGGCGAGATCGGCATACGACTGAGCATTTTCGTTCACTACCACTAGTGCATTGTACTCGTAGGTTTTCATGCCGTGGT
Source organism: uncultured Candidatus Saccharibacteria bacterium (assembly GCA_964599775.1). Lineage (GTDB taxonomy): Bacteria > Patescibacteriota > Saccharimonadia > Saccharimonadales > Saccharimonadaceae > CAZRGZ01. The sequence goes on from CAZRGZ010000004.1 coordinate 19,459, forward strand.
TGGCGTAACCTTTTAGGCCTGCTTGGTCTATAAGCCAGCCGGCGGGGACTTTGTAGCGGCCATCGGCCATTTTGAAATTAGGGATGTTATCGTAGGTTTTTTGCAGCTCGTTTAGTTGCCATTCTTCTATAATGGGGTTTTTGAAGAACGAACCAGTGTTGGCGATAAGCTTGGGGTCGGGGAGCTTGGTGCGGCGAATTTCTATCACCGCGTCGCGAATGGTTTGCGCCGTGTAATAGGTAATATTATGTGTATCTAAATACTGCTGCAAGCTGGCGTAAAAGGGTGGCTGAGGAGGCTGGTAGTGCAGCTTGAGGGTGAGGCTGAGAATAATGTACCGTCGGTTGGCGGTAGATTTAAAAATACTATTGCGGTAGGAAAAGCCGCAATCGGCATTGCTAAGGACTACAAAACGGTCATCTTGCATGTCGTAAGCCTCTAGCTCGACGAGCGTATTTGAGATTTCCTGCCCGTAAGCCCCGACGTTTTGTACTGGGGTAGCACCGGTGGTCCCAGGGATGGCCGACATGGCTTCGATACCACTGAGGCCCATTTCGACCGTGCGTGCCACGGTGCGATCCCAGTTTTCGCCGGCACCTATTTTTATGGTGGCGGTCACACCGTCGTCCTCGAGTACTTCGAACCCGGGGATGCGATTAAGAATGATCATGCCATTAAAACCTTCGTCGTGCGCGATGACATTGCTGCCGCCACCGAGCACAAAAAGGGGGAGGTTATTTTGCCGAGCCTTTAAAACCGTTGCACGAACTTCCTCGGGGGTGAGAGCTTCTACCATAAAACGAGCAGGGCCGCCAAGCCGCATGGTGGTGTAGTTTTTTAGCGGGGCTTGGGTGAAAGTGTTCATGCTTTTATTATATCGTGCTTAAAGGGAAAAATATACCGTTCTACCTGCTGGTCATGATGTTTCGGAATGTGTCGCCGTGTAGGCGCATGAAGGTGTCGAACTGCGAATGGAGTGGGTCGGGTAATGCTTCGAGCGCAAACCAGCCGTGGTCGTCAAAAGTGTCGGGCTCGTTAATTTTTACTTTATGGGGCTCTACTTTGGCAGCAAAATCCATAGCAAGCCAGTGTGTGGGCGTGCCGTCGTCGAGCTGACGAAACACATCGCGGTAGCCGATGAAATCGATGCGTAATGGCTCGACATCGTATTCTTCTTTTAATTCCCGGCGCACATTTTCTTCCAGGGTGTTGCCGTGTTTTAGGCCACCGGCGCCGGGGTCCCATCTACCGTGCTCATCGCGCGCATTCTGGCTGCGTTTAGCGAGAAAGAGCCGGCAGCTACTATCGTAGCACCAAAATACAGTGGTGATACCGGTGAAACTGACGCCTTTATGTTTACGAATATCTTCTGGAGGTAGTTTATTGATTGGCATATTTTGATGATAGCATGAATGCAATTTTGTTATTTAGCTTGACTTCTCCGAATCTTATGGTTCACGGTAGGATGACATCGTTCATTCTCTCTTCATTCCTGGTGCGAGCACGATGCTACCATATTAAAACCCCTCCTTAAGGAGGGGTTTTAATATGGTACACCCGGTAGGATTCGAACCTACGACACCTGGTTCCGAAGACCAGTGCTCTAATCCACTGAGCTACGGGTGCATAACATCGGTTATTATAGCAAAAATGTGGCAAAAAAGCTAGTGAGGCCTGTAATGCTAAACTTAAAACCCCCGGCGGTCGAACCTGCCGGGGGTTAGCGTATGTAGCAAGGCTATTGCTGTTGCTTTCGCATTGCTTGAGGTGGCATGGTGTGCTGTGACTTGCCGTTTGTTGGATTGCCGCCAGCAAAGCGAAGTATGTAGCGCCCCATTTCTTTCAGCGATTTTTCGGCGCGTATGGTTGCTTCGTAGTTGTTGCCATCTTCTGGCCAGCCGGGAGGAGAGGTGTTCATGAATGAGTAGCCATACAATTTGCCAGTTTCGGTGTTCATAATGATCCCAGCGTCGTGACGGTTATTGCCATCTGGGTCGCTGGTAACGGTATCAACGAGGCCAATTTTGTTTGTTAATACCACCGGATCACTATCGCGTAATTGGCTACGTATATTCATGAAATCTCACGCTTAAAGGCAGCGCAAGCGGTGGGCAAGAGACATGGTATTGTAGCGCTTGAGCAGCTTACTTTTGAACAAAATCTTGAGGCACTGCTTTCTGCGAAAGAGCATCGTATTGCGGGCGCAACCTGGAAGACTTTACTTGACCTCGGGATAGTTGAAGGGGACGAGATTGATCGAACACATCAGCTTGTGCTGGAAATAAGCGATGAAAAGGATGCAATACATGCCGAGCTATTGCAAGCGACCTGTGTGCCGACAAAGGGGGCTGTCGAGTTTATTCAAACAGTAGCCCAGCGCAATATTCCTCAAGCAGTTGCCAGCGGTGCCGCACTGCAAGAGATTAAAGTTTTCCTGGAGATGAATAAGCTATCAGAGCATTTTGAAGATCATCGCCTATTTGGGCGCGGTATGTACGAAGCGTTTAAGCCTCATCCGGCATCTTTTGATGCAGGGTTTTTTGTCGCTTGGCTTAGAAGATACTGACAGGCACCGTGCTGCTGTTATTGCGTTTGAAGATGACCCGAAAGCGGTCGAATCGGCAAAATGTGCTGGTTTATTTGTATGTGCACTGACGACGCGTTTTGACGAAGAGCATCTTTTGTCTTATAACCACAAGCCGGATATTATTATCGATACCTTCGCTTCGCTGCTGGCAACAGGGAAAATCGGCAACTTTACAGTTTAGCATAATTCTGCTATACTAGCATCTGTTATGGGCCAGTAGCTCAGCTGCCCTGTCCGAGGCATTTATGCCGAGTAGTGATTAAAACGCACCAGGTGCTCTCACCGCTCGACGTCGTCCCCGGATTAAATGAAAGAGCTTGTACATTACGTATTTATGGGCCAGTAGCTCAGCTGGTTAGAGCACCTGCCTCTTAAGCAGGGTGTCGTGGGTTCGAGTCCCACCTGGCCCTCCAAGTAAAAAATCTTATCCTTGTGGTAAAATTTTTTACTTGGGATGGATTTGATGAGGCTCGAACCGAAGGCGTAAATATCCAGTGGATGTTTACGTTTTCCTTGCTTGGCCTCGAGTGGAGGCGCGTGCGCCGAACGAGAGCAACGGTGGGAGGACTGCCAGGGGCAGTCCGAGTCATCAATACTTGGCCGAGCGAGGAACGCATTCCGAGCGAGCAAAATTATACGAGCCCCACCTGGCCCTTTCAGTTATAATTAATAACATGAAAAGAACCATACTCATTACCGCAGTGGCTGGTTCCGGAAAGTCTACCGTATGTAGAGCGCTTATTAAATTAGGCTACGAGGCATATGACATAGAAAGTATTCCGGGTTTATTTTCGCTTATAGATCCGCACACTGATAAAGTGTTGGAGGGAAAGCAGCTTGGGGACCTCAACGAGAACCTGGATGCGGACTGGGTGTGTGATACTGAAAAGCTAAAATTACTCATTGCGAATCAAAAAAATGAAGTAGCATTTTATTGCGGCGGTACTAGCCGCACAGAAGAGCTCATGGCGTTTTTTGATTCGACGGTTATATTACAAGTATCAGACGAAACGACACGTAATCGACTGTCGACTCGGCAGTCAGGAGAGTTTGGCGATAGCGAACAAACACGAGAATGGGTGCTCAGCTGGAAACACAGGGTAGAAGCGGATTGGCTAGCTGCCGGTGCAGTGAGCGTAAGTGGCGAGCCTGAACCTAGGGCTGTATCTAAAGATATTGTAAATAAAATATGTATTTCAGAAACCTGGACTAATCCGCAGAAGGATAAGTAATTGTATTACCATTTATTTTTGCAAAAGGCGTAAGCTTGTGCGGTTTTACAGCGGTACCGATGATATCTTCAGCGTGGACATCTTTTAGTAGAAGTGCATCACCAATGAGGGAGCGGTGGCAACGCCATGGGACAGCTTCGGCACACATAATAGCTGTGCGATTTTTCCGGGCTACTTCTAAAAGCTTATCGATACCCGACCAGAAATCAGCCGTTTGCATATAATCGGCATAGCCGCGAAAGGAAGGGTTGTGCCACCCCTTGTTGATGGAATTTTTTGTAGTATGACGGAGACCGCCCAGTTTCTCTAACCTTTGGTAGGCAATACCAGCTTTGGCGAGGCTGGCTTCCAGCTCTTTTTCGTTAAACTGCGGGTTGTGCCGTGATTTTGCAATAGTGCGGACATCTGCTACCACTTCAATATTATGCGCTTTTAACATTTCAATAAATTCATCAATGGGGTGAGTCGAGTGACCAATAGTAAAAATTGTCAGTGCCATGCTTCTATAATAAGCCACTTTTACTACGGCGGCTACTTTAGGCTTGTGCTTTGTTGTTATGAGTATTACAAACAATACGGCTGGCGCTGACTGGGCCTATGTGCCAGGTGGTGACGGACTTTACCGGGCTGGTGCTACTTTTTGCCTATGCTTTCAGCTGGATTAGTGCCACCATTGGTTTAGTGCTTAAAGATACCGAAACTGTGCAAGTCTCTGGCCTGGTGTGGCTCTTTCCGCTGATGTTTGCTAGCTCGGTTTTTGTGCCGGTGACTACTATGCCAGACTGGTTGCAAGGTTTTGCGAGCAATCAGCCAGTCACTCAGGTAGTGGATGCGGTTCGTCATCTAACGCATGGCACTGGGAGTGGTGATGCTGTATGGTGGACGCTGATGTGGGTAGTGATTATTATGCTTATCTTTGTGCCACTAGCAGTGTGGCGATATCGTAAAATTCAGTAATATTTAGATCTCGGATTGTATGTGTTCCACATGCTTATTGATGCTTGACGTAGCCAATAAATTACGTTATAAAAGGTTGTTGGTAAATTAAGAAAGTGTAAAAGCATTGAATAGAATAAAACCAAACCCGGATTTAATTGAGTGGCAAGTAAGTAGTAATGGCGAGGGTATTTCACCGACAGCAATAGCGATGCTCGAGCAGGCGACGCAAAACGAGCAGATGATTCCACTAAACGAAAAGGTAGTAAAAGGCCATCGGTACAATGTTGTTGCCTGGCATATGGGCCGATTAGCCGGATATGCGGCTATTGGCGCATCGTATCGCATGCAAGACAGGAATGATCGATGGCACGAAGCGGTTGAGCTTGGCGGTGCAGTAGTGCTGCCGGATTTTAGAGGCCAAGGGCTAGCGGGTAGGATGTTGGAAAAAAGGATTGAAATCCTGGAAGCTGGCTCCGAGTTTCAGTCGGGAACGCGAGCGGTCGTATTTACCAACGAAAAAAGCCATGGATATGTGAGAAAGCGTGACTTCGCGCCTTTAGATTCTGGTGAAAGACTTTCAAAAGAAGCTTTTGAGCTTTGTGGGGAATGTACACATTGCCCAACCGGCATCAAACCAATCGAAGATCCCACAGTATGTTGTGATTACAATGGAATACTCGTTAAAGAAATCGTAAAATAGACTTTATGGACCTTACGAATACCCTTTCCCAGCTTGTAGCTATTGCTTCGCCTTCGCGGCGAGAGGAGCATATTGTTGACTTTATTGAACAGTGGCTGAAAGCCAAGGGTAATGTATCATTACAGCGTGTAGGACGAAACCTACTGGTGTCTATAACAGGTAGCGATAGTACAAAAGCCTTGATTTTTAATGGTCATATCGACACGGTGGAAGCAGGGGACGAAAAGCTTTGGCAGAGTGAACCATTGCGACTGCATCATGAGCAAGGCAAGCTCTACGGCCTTGGTACGAGCGATATGAAAGGTGCGATTGCGGTGTTTTTGCATCTCATCGATGCGTATCATCAAACACCACCGCCATGTGATGTGTATTGTATGTTCGTGGCCGAAGAAGAAACGACCGGTGCTGGCACAAAGGAGCTCTTGGAATATATGTTGCCCACCCTAGAAAAGTACGATCAAGTTGCCGGCATTATTGGTGAACCTTCTCAACTGCAGGTTGCGCTGGGGCATAGGGGGAACATTTTTGCAGAAGTCCACTTTACAGGGAAAGGTGGCCATAGTTCGCGGTTTATGCCTCATAACATGCAGGCTGCCCGAAAAGCGAATAAATTTATAGAATCTATAGACGACACGCTGGATCGGTGGACACACGAATTTGCCGATGAGTATCTTGGCCCTCCAAGTGTTAACGTTACCAGTATTACTACCGGTAGCGACCATGCTATTAACCAAATACCAACGCATTGTTCGTTAACCTTGGATATTCGTACAAATGCCGCTATTCATCCAAATATCATACCACTTATCGAGGCCTGGGTTCGCGACTACGATGGTGAGCTAAAAATATGTGCCAACGCACCTGTTGGTTTTTGCCATCCTAGTGAAAAAATTGCCCATGTGGCCATGCAGCTTGCCAAGCAAAAAGATCCAGAAGTGCGCACAGGTTCCACTGACCAATGTTTCTTTACCGAAGCGAGCATTCCAGCAATTATCTGTGGCCCAGGTGACCCAGCAAGCATCCACGCGCCAAACGAATACATTGAGGAAAGTCAGTTAATGTTTGCTCTGGAACGTTACAAGAGTATCGTGGAGAAGTGGGCAAGTTAGCTCAACTACACGCCGCACTCCTTAATATACGCCTTAGCATTGGGCGAGAGATTGGCTTCTTGCGCTTTGAGTTCGTCAAGAGAGAAGTAGCCTAGCTTATCATGCAAGTGTGGCTCCTTGATGTGTGGCGTACCGGCCGCAATATGAGCCTCGAACCAAAGATAGTGTAGTGTGTTGCCATCTTCCTCGAACGTACAATTACCTACTTCTTGAACAATAGATACCTCAATCCCTAGCTCTTCTTTTACTTCACGAACCGCTGTTTTAGTAGGTTCTTCACCTGCTTCAATTTTGCCACCAGGAATTTCCCACTGTGTCCGTTTTGCTGTATTACGGTGGATGAGCAAAATTTTACCTTGCTCATTTTTGATTATGCAACCGGCGAGCGCAATGTGTGCCATGTAGTCTCATTTCTATTAGTTTTTAAACTGTTTCTGCAACAAGAATACTTTTAGTATACAGGATATGAGTATGCTATAGTGGATTCATGCGAAAGATTGTGCCTAAGGATGCACTTACTTTACCACCCGAGGCCAAGCGGGTATTTAAGGGGATTATCTTCGATGTCTATCACTGGCAGCAGCAGATGTACGATGGTACTTACGAAACGTTTGAGCGGCTAAAACGGCCAGATACAGTACAAATCATAGCTGTTAAGGATGACAAAATAGTTCTCCAAAAGCAACAGCAAGCAGATTGGCCGGAGCCAAAATACAGTATTCCTGGTGGCCGCCGTGATGAGAATGAAGATGAACTCACCGCCGCGAAACGTGAGCTACTGGAAGAAACGGGGATGCGTTTTAAAACCTGGCGGCTTATTGTAGTGAAGCAGCCGCATAGTAAGATTGATTGGCTGGTGTATACTTTTTTAGCAACGGGTTTTGAGAGCCAAACCGAACCAACGCTTGATGCAGGCGAACGTATAATCACGGAGTTGGTCCCGTTTGCTAAAGCGAAAGACCTTTTGGCTTCAGATAAATCACGGTTTAATATAAAAGAGATTACCGAAGCCGGCTCGATAACAGAACTACTAGCTATGCCAGAATACACAGGTGCAAATGAACACTAAAAAACGCGACAAGTTTCTTTCACGGCGCATTCATAAGTTATTTTGGACGGCGCAATTTCAGGATAAGCCAACACTCGTTATTAGTTACCTATGTAGGATCCCTGCGGTAGCGGCTTATAACATTTTTATTCCCTTGGTGACTGCCCAGGCTGTACAAGCAATTATTGAACGCAACACGGAACAGCTATATAACAGCGTATAGTGGATTATTGGTTTAGCTGTGCTCTACTGCGTACTTTGGACGATTGCTGGTGTGGCTATATCGCGCAATGGGGTGCGTGGTTACAAGTTTGTTTAGCATGCGGTATTTGAGAAATTTATTCACAAAGACTACAACTTTTTTACCGATTCCTTTTTCGGTTCGCTCGGGGCTCAAGCAACACGCTTAGCAGATGCTTTTCCGAATTATGGCGAGATGACAACACTGGCTATCCCCAAGCAGATTGTGATTGTGGTAGCGGGAATTGCAGTGATTGCGTGGCAGTCGCCACTGCTGGCAGCTATTGCGCTATTGGCGATGGTACTTGTGCTCAGTGTGACACTTCTCAGTACATCGTGGCGGTTGAAATATCGCCGTCGAACGGCCATGGCGCGTAGCGAGGTGGCGGCGCACATTGGCGATGCGCTTTCGCATGGTATTGAAGTAAAAAGCTTTGCTATGGAGGGGTATGAACAAAAGCGGTTGAACGAACCACTTGCCAAATGGGGGAAAGCACAATTTACTTCTTGGGTGGCCGCTGCACCAGCCGACAACGCCCGAATGATTATGGCGGCAATTGCCACGGTAGTGCTGCTTATTTTCTCGGCCCAGCTTTATATGCAAGGAGCAATTGATATTGCTATAGTGGTGTTAATTCAGTTGTATGTTATTCGGCTCGTCGCAAGCACGCTCGAGATTAGCGAACTGGTAAAACGCTATGAAGAGGTCATGGCCGCTGCTTATGAGCCAATGAAAACCATGCTCATCCCCCAACACATTCATGATCCCGAGAAGCCGCAGCGTTTGAAGCGGGCCAAGACGCATACACTAAGTCTTACTGATGTGTCTTTTGAGTATCCAGATGCTAAGGCTGGTCGCCAGGCAGTTTGTGATATCACCCTAAAAATCCAGCCAGGCGAGAAGATTGGCGTGGTGGGATATTCAGGCAGTGGAAAGACCACACTGACTAAACTATTGCTGCGTTATATGGATGTAACTGATGGCAGCATTGCCATTGACGATATTGATATTCGCCAGTTAAAGCAAGCCGATTTGCGGCGTACAATTTCATATGTGCCACAAGAGCCATTACTTTTCCATCGTTCTATTGCCGAAAATATTATGTATGGCAACCCCAAAGCTTCGCAAAAAGCGATGCTCAGTGTCGCGCAACAAGCTTATGTTGATGAGTTTGTCAAAGATATGCCGCAGGGTTACGACACGCTGGTAGGTGAGCGGGGTGTGAAGCTTTCTGGCGGTCAGCGTCAGCGCGTAGCCATCGCGCGGGCTTTGCTGAAGGATAGCCCTATTCTCGTACTCGACGAAGCTACTTCTGCACTCGATAGTCAAAGCGAACAGTATATCCAGCAAGCTCTATGGAAACTTATGAAAGGTCGCACGGCATTAGTGATTGCCCACCGCCTCAGTACTATCCAGCGTATGGACAAAATTGTCGTTATGGATAAAGGAACTATTGTGCAAGTGGGCACTCATGAAGAGCTGAAAAAACAAAAAGGTATTTACGCTGATCTTTGGAGCCATCAATCGGGTGGGTATATTGGGATTCCGCAGCAAGAAGATACAGAGAAATAATTACTTCTCAAATGCCACAGCAATTTTCACTTTTTGCTGCTGCAAATAGTCAAGCAAGGCATAAAGTAAAAGCGCCGTACCAATCAGTTCCGAACCTTCCTCAACTGCATGTGAAATACTGGCGGCAAAAGTATTGCTAACATGATCAAACCCAAAAGTAGTAAAGTGAAGCGACTCCCAAAACGCCGCACCAAAAATAAAAATACCAGCGCTGACGCCAAGTAGCGCTTTAGTGCGAATGGGCAGTTTCCAAATAAACGGAAGATATAATATAGCGATAATACTCACACCAAGCAGTGCAACCAACACCCAATCACGAAGAGTCACGAAGCCAAGATGCATGCCACTCCCGAACACCTGACCAATATGCACGCCCAATGTTTCGTGTATACTGGCACCCTCATCGAGCGAAAGGAAGAGAATAATACCAGCAATGCCTATCCAGTGCCAGCGTATGTTACGCTCGCCTTTAAAAGTGTAGGCAATAAGACCTGCCACTGTAGCACTGGCTAGTAGCAGCGATTGGGAAAACCAGGTGGGAATGCTCGCTTCGTTATCCATATCTAGAAAAGTCGCCAGTGGAAAAGGCGGGGTATCGGTGTGCGTAAAAAGCCAAGCTTGGCTTGCAATATGCGCAATAAGCAGGAGGATAATAATACCAAGAGCCAGTAAAAAGACTCTCATTGCCGGAATTTTCATAACCGGTATAGTATACACTTTTTTAATAGGCTTGTATAGCTATGAAGTGAAAGGCGGACACTTCTTCGTGAAGTGTCCGCGGGTATCACCACCTTTATGTGTGAGGGTGTTCTCTTGGACTACGTAGCGCAGTAGTTCAGCCGGGGGTCGCTGTGGACCAGCCGAGAGAGGTCGTCCGGAGTGGGCCATCTCAGCACAGGTTCGAAGTCGAACTCCTCACCGTTTGCGTCGATGCCTTCGTCGAGAACGAAGAGTTCAACGTCGCGCGTCCCAAGGCGCACGGTGCTGTCCTCGCCCTTCTTGCGTTCGAGCTCGAGCTGGCAGCCGGCCACGACCACCTGTGCTTCCAGCACAGATTCCGTCTTGGTTCTGCCGCGACTGCTGGTCGTCTCGTCGTCCCAGCCGACCTTCTTGAGGTCGTAGTTGAGGGCGTGGACGAGATCATCCCTAAAATCGTGCCGCTGGTTCTCGCGCTGCTGTGTGTTCCAGTAGAACACCGCGGCGGTCGCCAGGATAGCTGCAGAGATCACTGCAATAATACCGAGAAGTCTCATCTGGTCTTCCTGGGTTGGTGGTTGAACTACCATATTAAACCATACCCTGTGTAAATTTTCAAGAATGAAAACCCCCGCTGGCTGCGGGGCAGGCTTCATGTGGCTTCACCTCTCTTCTTAGTAAAGACATACTTCGAATTGCTCTTGAAGTTGAAAATGCCGAGTAAAGAGATGGTGGTGAGGTATACTGCCATGTAATGCCAGTTCAATAGGCCGACGAACACAGCAAAGCTCAGCATATTGAGGCTCGAACTCACCAACTTTGTCAGGTGGAAGCGGTACCACTGCTGCCTCCATGAACCACTTCTTTGCTTGCGCCAGGTGATATTGCGGTGTAGACAGAAGTGAATTTGTGCTCCTATTATCATCCTTACCATATTGGCGATTATAGGTACGAGCTGGCAGACGCTGACCAGTATCAGAAGTAGTAGGCTATTGATAAGGGTCATGGTGCAACCAACAAGTACAAACAGCAGCTGCTTCTTTGTCGGGTGGGCAAATCGCATGTCAAGCCTCTCCACTTGTGAAGCTTCTGATAAATTTTAAAATAAAACTTTATATTCGTCAACTGATTGTTAATTCTCAAAATGCAGTGCTATACTAAGAATACTCAGTAGTTAAAAAAAGCGGAGGTAGCCATGGGTGCTATGGAAAACATTAACTACGATCTTGTAAAATTGTTGCAAAACAAGTTGCATATCGTGTGGGAGCTTGAAAACAGCTATATTAACGATGCCGAGGAGGCAAAGTGCCACAGCGTGCCAGCCCTCAAAGAGATATTAGAGGACGAGAGACGTCACGTAAAAATGCTCGCCGAAGAAATTCGCTTGCGTGCCGAAGCAGGTAAATTTGAATAAATAGATCATGCCTAGTTGTAGTTGTAGGCTTTCTGTGTTAAAAATAATGTACCTTGTAACGAACAACATATAAAATGTGTAAATAACGAGGTACTATGATTGAAACAGAGCTTTTAGATATTGCAGAATCTCCGGGGAAGTTTGACTACCCATTGGCAGAGCTGCATGCGCACCTTTCGACGGCAATTCACCCGTCGGTGTATTGGCGTATGGCGCAAGCCCAAGGGTTTAAGCTGCCAAAAAATAACTATCGTGATTTTTACGATTATGTTTCATTGTCAGTGGATAAAACCACCACCATGAAGGATTATTTCGACAATATTTACCATAAGCTCCTCAACCCTTTAAGCTCTGGTACTTTTGCAGTCGAACAGGCAACGTATGAAATTATGAGCGAGTCCTATCGGGTAAATAACGTAACGGTTATTGAACTTCGCACCAACCCAATGAAACACAACAACAACGATAAAATCGACCTCGACCACATGATTATGGCTATGCTGCGCGGCATGGAACGTGCGTTGTTAGAATACCCCGAGCTTTCCGCGGGGCTTATTTTTTGTTTGGACCGCCAGTTTAGTTACAAAATGAATGAAATCATTGTAAAAAAGGCAATAAAATACAGCCGACGTGGTGTGGTAGGCATAGATGTGGCCAATTACGACACCGGTATGTTTGATTTTGCGCAGTGCGAAGGTTTATTCCAACGTGCACGCGATGCTGGCCTCAAAATTACGATTCACTCTGGCGAAACGGCCGATACCAATGATATGTGGGATGTAGTAAAGCATGTTCGCCCGGAGCGAATTGGCCACGGTATTAAAGCCGCCTACGACGAACCTTTAATGCAAGAGCTTGCCCAGCAGGGAATTGTACTTGAAGTATGCCCGATTTCAAATATCGCGAATAGTAATGTGAGTGGGGTAGATGAGCTACGTCATATTTTTCGCGAATTCATCAACCATAATGTAAAGTTTTGTATAAATTCCGACTGGCCTGCCATGATAAAAGAGGCTAATTTGCGCCGCCAGCTGGAATTTCTCCGAATACATGAACTCCTGAGCGAAGATGAAATCCAGCAGTGTAATAAAATCGCCTTTGAAAGTACTTTTATACAAGGTAAAGGCATACAGCCCTACCTATAAATTAGGTCTATCCGAATGGAAAAGTCTGCATGGTACGAAACAGCGGTCTTCTACGAAATATTTGTGCGGAGCTTTTATGATAGTAATGGCGACGGCTGGGGTGATTTAGCTGGCGTCACGGCCAAGCTTGATTACTTGCAGTGGTTGGGTGTGGACTGTATTTGGCTGCTGCCTTTTTTCGACTCACCACTGAGAGATGGCGGGTACGATGTGCGGGATTTTTACAAAATTCACCCGAAGTACGGTACGCTGGAGGATTTTAAAACGCTGATTCGCGAAGCACATGCTCGCGATATAAAGGTAATTGGCGATCTGGTACTGAACCATACGTCAGATGAGAATGTATGGTTTCAGGAAGCTCGTGATCCAAGCTCACCCAAACACGATTGGTACGTGTGGTCGGAAACGACAGATAAGTATACCAGGGCAAGGGTCATATTCACCGACTATGAAGATTCGAATTGGCAATGGGATGAAAAGGCGGGGAAATATTACTGGCATCGCTTCTTCCGTTTTCAGCCTGATCTGAATTATGACAACCCGGAAGTCCAGCAAGAGATGATCAACGTTGCGAAGTATTGGCTGGAGCTTGGGCTGGACGGCTTTCGGCTCGACGCTGTGCCGCATCTTTATGAACGCGAGGGGACAGACTGTGAAAACTTGCCGGAAACGCACGCATTTTTACGTAAGCTTCGGGCGGAGGTAAATAAAGTAAAACCAGGCGCAGTACTGCTCGCTGAAACAAACCAAACGCCCAAAAAGTTATTGCCGTATTTCAATACCGGCGATGAATGCAATATGGCCTTTAATTTCCCAGTGATGGTAGATATTTTTAATGCACTACGGAAAGCTGACGGTACGGACCTATTGAAGGCGGTCGCACAAACCCCGAAGTTGCCAAATGGCTGCCAGTGGGGACTCTTTTTACGGAGTCACGATGAACTATCGCCAAAACGCCATTTGCCAGATGGCGAGCATGACGCCTTTTTAGATTATTATGCCAGCGAGCCAGGTGCACGGTTTAAATCTGGCTTGCGGAGGCGACTGGCGCCTATGTTTGATTTTTCGCTAGAGAAACTTAAGCTTGCCTATACACTGCTACTTACGCTTCCGGGTACTCCTGTGCTATATTACGGCGATGAATTAGGCATGGGCGACGACCTAACCCTTGAAGATCGTGACCCAGTGCGAACGCCAATGCCGTGGAGCGATGACAAGAACGCTGGATTCTCAAAAGCAGCACAATTGCCGCTACCTGTCGTTACTCATAGCGCCGGCGGCTACAAGACGGTTAATGTTGCTGCGTCTCAGCAAGACGAAGACTCGCTATTAGTATGGATGCGCAATATGCTACAACTTCGTAAGCAGCACGGTGCCCTACGGAGTGGAGGGTATAGAATAGTAAAAACACAATCACCGCATCTGGCAGTATTTGAAAGGTATTCTGTTAAGGATTGCCTGCGTGTTATCTTAAATCTTGGTTCGGCTGAGTGTGATGTCAGTGAACATATGCTTGAGAGTATTGTTGTGTCATCAGGTCTTCAGGGTAATACTCTGAGCGGCAGCGGTTTTATCATCATGAAATAATTGTTAATTTCAAGGCTTGCCCAGTATTGTAAAATACGTTACAATTTTAACATAAGCAAAAAATACAATGCTGTGAGGGTAAAATGGCTGGCGCTGCAAAAAGATCTTGTGAATTCTTAATAGCATTATTTAGTAGGCAGCGTAATTCGATAGTATGGTGGCTTTCGGCAATCTCTATTGGGGCGATATTATCGATGAGCCTAGCGACAAATGTCCGCGCAGCAGACATGCCAGAAATCTCGAAGGAATTTGTGCCTGGTCAGGTATTTGAGCATGGCTATACGACAGTCGTGTTTACCATCACAAATGATGACACGCTCACCTCATGGAACTGGTCATTTACCGATAACCTGCCAAGCGGCGTTACGGTAGCCGACCCAGCAGCAGCGACAATCGATTGTACGAACGGCGATATTACGGCTGCTCCGGGCAGTGGTACCATTCAGGTGAGTGGCGATATGGAGGTAGGTCAGGCAGATTGTACCGCAAGCGTACGCGTCACCTCTGCAAGCGCTGGTGCGTATGAAAACTGTGAGGCTAACTTTACTGATCTCGTCAATATTTATGCGCCAGCAGATTGTGCAGAGCTCACCTGTGAAGCGTACGATGGCGACTTGCCAGACTTTTTTATAAACTGTGAATCTGCCGAAGCGCCAGAAGAATTTGATTTTTCTATTCAGGAGTCATGGTCAACTGATGCTATAACTCAAGCCTACCAAACACCGATGGTAGGTGATTTGTATGGCACGGGCGAGCCAGTAGCGGTTGTAGCGGGTAACAGAAACTCTTCTGGTAACGGTGGGGGCATCAGTGTATTTAATCGACGTGCCCAAGATCTGCATATTATTCGCACAAGCGACGGTACCTTGCTTCAGACCATTGAAACGCCATTCTTTGCATGGTCTGGCCACGCAGTTATGGCAATAGCTGACTTAGATAATGATGGTCAGGGTGAAATCGTCCTAAAAACCTGGCGAGGCGACGCTAACGACCCGGGTGTGCTTATAGCCTATCGTAACGACGGAACAGTAATGTGGACCTCTAACGAGCGTTACGATTATGGCGACTCATCTGGCCGTGGTGGGGCAAGCATGGGTATAGCTGATTTTAACGGTGACGGCAACCCGGAGGTATACGTAGGCAACCAAATATTCAATGGACAAACAGGTACTCGTTTAGTCGCAGCAGATACGAATGCGAGTGCAGGGTGTCCGTACCGTGCAACTTATGGTTGTTTCTGGAGCCAGGCGACAGCAGCTGATATGAATAACGATGGCCAGCTAGAGATTGTGGCTGGCGATACTATCTATGAAGTAAACCTCACTAACCTGACGGGCGAAGCGGGGAACAGTCTCACGGTACTGCAGCAAGCGGATGCTGGCGTTGATGGCGTAGGTGATGGCTATACGGCTGTTGCTGACATGAACCTTGACGGTTTCCCTGATGTTATCGTCTCGCGAACTATCAACGCTCAAGGTTCCGCAACACGTCTTTATGTATGGGATGGACAGACTGGTGAAGTAATGGGTGTCTTATCTGGTATTGGCAATGGTACTGGTGCGCCAATGATTGGTGATATCGATAACGATGGTGCGCCAGAGATTGTCATTCAGAACGGTAATTTGCGTGCGTTTGATTTCGATTCAGTGACTGGTTTATCCCAGAAGTGGAGTATTAATACGAACGATGGCTCTGCGCAAACTTCTTTAGCAATGTTTGATTTCAATAACGACGGTAGGCAAGAGCTCGTGTATCGTGATGAAACCGACCTTCGTATTATTGACGGCAGCGGTGCCACAGCGACAAACTTGGCTACTTTCCCATGTATATCAAGCACGGGTAACGAGATGCCGGTAATAGCCGACGTTGACGGCTCCCGCGAAGCGCGAATATTAGTATCATGTGGGGTAGGAAATGGACACAATAATGCTGCACTACGAGCTTTTGAAGCTGCCGGTGACCCATGGGCAAATACTCGCCCGGTTTGGAACCAGCAAGCGTACTTTGCGGCTCATGTTAACAATGACCTGACTATTCCGAGCGAGCAAGCACCACACTGGCAAGCCTTTGAAGATCCGCTCCAACAGTGTAGTGATGGCGTGAACCGCCCAATGAACTCATTCCAACAGCAAATGACCGATCTTGATCCAGATACTGGTTGTGAGGTTCGTTGTGTGCCACCGCTTGACTATGGCGATGCACCAGCAAGCTATGGAACGCTCCGCGAGAATGATGGTGCTCGCCATCTTTCACCTTCATATGACCAAGGCTCTAATACGGCCTCGCTCATGCTTGGACAGTTGGTAGACACAGAGCGTGAAGGTTTCCCCGGCGCAGCGGCAGATGGTGACGATACTGATAACATCAACGACGAAGACGGCGTCGCTGACCCAATCTATTTTGTCGCTGGCAGCCCCACTGCAGTTGAGGTATTTGTGACAAACAATACCTCGCAGCCAGCCACGCTTGCTGGGTGGCTCGATAGCAACGTCAATGGTACCTTTGAGGCAGGCGAACGCGCACCGCTCGTCACCGTACCGGCAAATACTTCAGATATCTACACCGTTACCTTCCCTGCTGGCACAGCAACAACAGACACCTTTGCTCGCTTCCGCGTCTTTGCTGGTGAAGTTGCGAACCCGCAGCCGACTGGCTTTGTTACGGGTGGTGAGGTGGAGGACTACCAAGCGCTGGCTGGGAGCGTTGAGTTCCGCAAGACAGTGAGCCCGCAAGATGTCACCGAACTTGTCCCAGGCGAGACCTTTACTTACACGATTACGGTAGAGAATACCGGCAGCGCGCCACTGACTGGCCTCTCATTTACTGATGATCTCTCTGAAGTGATCGATGACGCGACCTACCAGAATGACGTGACCGCTACTATTGGCACGGCAGTCTTTAACTCGCCAGATGAAATCAGCTGGTCGGGTGATCTCACGCCAGGGCAAACAGCGACCATAACCTATTCAGTCGAAGTGAACAGCCCGCTCTCCGGCGATGGCGTCATGATAAACGGCGTAGTTGGTAATGGTCCAGGCTCTAACTGTACGGATAGCCCCGCTATTGACCCAGATTGTCGTACGCGATTACCATTGCCCGATGTTAGTAGCGAGAAAACCCTTGTAAGCCCTGATAGCCCAGGCGCAGGCGATGTCGTGACATACAGGTTTACGGTGACAAACAATAGCGATGAACCTGCGCCGAGTATAGTGGTCGCCGATGATCTGACTGGTGTCTTGGACGACGCAGCGTATAACAATGACGCTTCAGTGGATGTTGGCGCTGTAACGTATAATGCAGTGATGGGCCGTCTTAATTGGATAGGCGATTTGGCCGCCAACGGCCAACCAGGCGATACGGCGACAATTACCTATACAGTCACAGTGAACGATGCAACAAGCTTGGGTGACGGCATTCTGCAAAATGCGCTTATCTCTACCGACTGTCCGAATCCGCCAATATTTGATCCAGGCAACCCTAATTTTGACCCATCTTGTGCCACTGTCGATCCTGTCAGTGCATGGCTGGCGAGCAAAACCATCATTCCTGGCAACTTTGAGCCAGGCGGTACCATTAACTATCGTGTCGATATAGAAAACGTCGGTGCTGCAGATCTCTCTGGCGTGTCCGTGACCGACAACCTCGTTGATGTGATTGATGACGCAACCTACAATAATGACGTCGCGGCGACAGCTGGCAGCGCTACCTTCACACCGCCTGAAAGCATTCACTGGAATGGCGACCTTGCAGCCGGTGCTTCTGCTACCATGACGTACTCATTCACCATTAACGATCCTGAAAACCAAAGCAACCATATGGTGATAAATACCATTACCGGTTCGCCAAATTGCCCAAGCCCAGCCATTACTGACCCTGAAGATCCGGGCTTTAACGCAGATTGCGTTACCTTTACGCCACTGCAATACGAGAACGATACCGATGACCCAGGCGTTCCTGGTGGTCCGCTAGACGGTTTATTGAGTGAAACTGGCCGCAATATCCTCACGTATATTCTTATCGCTGGAGCACTTGTTACTACGGGGCTTGCTGTCATCTTTCGTAAGCGGCTCATCGCACTTGCCCGCCGATAATCGTATCTTTGCAGAAATAGCAAAAAAATGAATAAGTATGGTATACTGCAAGGCATGAAAGCAGTACGACAATTATCGAAGATTACCAAAGTGGCAGTTATCGTTCTCGCTGTAGTTGCCATACTTATTCCGCAGGATGCGTCCGCGGCAAGCAGCTCGCAAATTCGCTAAGCGCAACAGATTATGACAAAGTTCGGTCTTCCGGCTGGTCCCGTAGATGGCTTAATGGGGTCACAAACGCAGCGTGGACTTTGTGCTTTTCGTTACATTTCAGGCATGACCGTTACCCGCAGGTCCGCTCTGACTGTCAGCACCATGAATAAGCTGCGTGAGTACGACAAAAAGTATTCTTCGCTCAAACAAGTTCCTGACCGCAAAAGTTACAATGGCGAATACATGGTCGCACAAAAAACCTGTCAGGTGCTTTTTCACATAAACAAAGGTAAATTTAATAAGGCAATGGCGATGTCTTCAGGCATAAAAACTCGTGCTGGCGGTATCGAAACGCCAAACAAGCCACGCAACGCTAACCGTAATTATTTTATACTCGGCAATACACAGCGCGGCTGGCACTGCAGTAACCAATACCCAGAGTCCTGCCGCCATGAAACAGTCGGACGCTTCGCGAATGTGTCAAGCTATGGCAACATGTATAACATGCGCTGGATGAACGACGGCGGGCTTTACGTTCACGGTTCAATGAGGGTTCCTACGAAGCCTGGCAGTGCTGGTTGTATACGCGTGACCGTAAAGGACTCTGACTGGATGTGGGATCATGTGGGCAATAATGGAGCGATTCGGCTTTATGTCGAAGGCGCATATAATTGGAACCATTAATCAAAAATGAGCGGGCGACCGCTCATTTTTCATAGTATGCTATTTACCGTGGCCCGTTCCACCACCACGATGGTTACTGCCGCTACCATTGCCATAGCCCCCGCCGCCAGAAACGATCACTACCGTACTGTTATTGCCGCCGGAGTTATCGCCATCAAGACGCGTGATATCTATTTCTGCTTCGCGGGCATCTGGAGTTGTAGAACTGTTATTCTCTACTTCATATTCAATTTCATTCCGGGTGAAGGTTATTTCGCTGTTCGGAGATACCGTCAGCCCTGATGCGATCAGTGTTTCATTGTCGTTGGTAACTTTCAGCCCTTCCCCGTTTGTCGTCAGATGAAGCGTGCTACCTTCGCCAATTGTAGCTGTTACTCCATCGCCACAACCCGCTCGATGTGAGCCTGACATTTCACAGCCAGTGAGAGCCACGCTTGCAAGAGCGAGGACGGCACCAGTTTTCTGCAGAGGGTTCAGTTTGTTCGGGTCAGAGGGTATTTCAGCAGATCTCGTAATATTATTATATACCATTTTCATATTAAAGTCAATGTATGTTGCTTCTTGCTGTATTTTTTGGGACAATAGGCATAAGCATAAACGGGGGAGGCAATGTCAGAGCTTGGTGAAAGTGCTGTTATTACGGCGAAAGGATTGGTAAAGAGCTTCGGTGCCGTACGGGCGTTAGATGGTGTCGATCTATTGGTCAAAAAGGGCGAAGTACATGGTTTCCTGGGGCCAAATGGGGCTGGGAAATCCACTACCATTCGAATTTTACTGGGTTTGCTGCGTAAAACCGAGGGTGACATAGCATTATTCGGCGAAGACCCTTGGCATGAAGCAACCAGGCTACATAGACGCTTGGCTTATGTGCCCGGCGAAGTGAATTTTTGGCCTAACCTTTCGGGTGGTGAAGTGATTGACCTATTAATATCACTGCGCGGGAATGGTATACACAAAGAACGCAGGGCACAATTGCTTGAACGGTTTTCGCTCGACCCCACTCGCAAATTCCACACGTATTCTAAAGGTAATCGCCAAAAGGTAGCGCTGGTGGCCGGTTTAGCGGCTGATGTGGAGCTATATATACTCGACGAGCCGACCTCTGGGCTCGACCCATTGATGGAAGCGGTATTTCAGGATGTGATTCGAGAGTTGAAAAAAGAGGGGAAAACCATTCTGCTTTCGAGCCATATTTTGGCTGAAGTAGAAGCCTTGTGCGATACCGTTACCATTATTCGAAAGGGTAAAACAGCACTAGATGGCACGCTCAGTGACCTCCGTAAACTGCACCATAATATTATGACTGTTGAAACTGCGCACAGCCTAGAGGGGCTTGAAAAGCTAAAAGGCGTGCATAGCGTGACACGAGAGAAAGAAAACGAAGTTCGTTTTGAAGTCGACGATAAGCATATACCAGAAATTCTGAGCTTTTTATCCAAGTACGATATCAAGCACCTGACGAGCCATCATCCCACTCTTGAAGATCTCTTTTTGCGGCAGTATGGCATGGCTGAAGAAGAGGAGGAGTAATAATGGGGGCGTTTCAAGGCACATGGCGCCTGGTATTACTAGCACTGCGGCGTGACCGCATAAAGCTGACAATATGGATTTTAGCAATTGCTGGCATTTTATTCGTTAGTATACCAGCGGTAGAGGAAACGTATAGCACTGAAGAACAGCGGACCGTCTATGCGACCACGATTTCTACAAGCATTGTTGGCCGTGCTTATGGTGGCGTGCCCGATGGCACTAGCCTCGGCTCGGTGGCAATGGTTGAAATGTTTACTTTTACTGCGGTACTAGTGGCCTTTATGAGTACACTGGCTGTTATTCGCCACACCCGCCAAAATGAAGAAATGGGTAGTGCCGAGCTGATTGGCTCGACCGCAGTGGGGCGCTGGGCGCAACTAGCGGCCGGGGTGATGGTGGCTACTGGTGCGAATATCCTGCTCGGTATTTTAGGCAGCCTTATTATGCTACAGTCCGGCGCGTTTTCGGCAGCAGCTTCGTGGTGTTTTGGCCTCTCATTGATGGCGGTAGGTATTGCCTTTACAGCAATTGCTGCTGTGGCTGCGCAGTTGACGACAACCAGCCGGGCAGCTAATGCCATCGCGGGTGGAAGTATTGGCGTCGCGTATCTTTTGCGGGCAATAGGCGATGCCTTTGGCGAAGTACATTTACAAAGCTTTAGTGTTACCAGCGCCTGGCCGTCATGGCTTTCGCCGATTGGCTGGGGGCAACAAATACACCCACTTACGCAGCAAAATTGGCAGGTATTTTGGGTGTTTGGCGGCTTTGTAATTGCTATGATAGTCCTAGCTTTTGTATTGCTGCGGGTACGCGATGAAGGTGCTGGACTATTGCCAGCCCGTGGCGGCCCAGCAACAGCGCCACGTGGTTTACGTCACCCACTTGGGCTGGCATGGCGGTTGCAACGGGGTGTGTTGTTAGGTTGGCTGATTTCGTTTGCACTTTTAGGGGTGATTTTTGGCGGTATGGCCAATGAGTTCCAATCACTTATAGATAGCGTAGACCTCGCTCAGCAATATTTAATAACGCTTGGCGGCAGCGGCGATGTGCAGGACGCTTTTTTTGGCGCAATGTTTAGCGTTACCGCAATTGCGGCACTTGGCTATGCGGTGCAGGCACTTACCAAGCTACGCACTGAAGAAACCAGCGGGCGCATGGAGGCGGTGCTCGCAACTGCCGTACATCGGGTGCAGTGGTTATTCTCGCACGCCATTATTGTGCTGGTGGGAGTAGCTATGCTTTTGTTTGCGGTAGGTGCCAGCGCTGGTATTTCATACGTCGTATTTGCTGATGCCTCAACTTCCGAGGTGGCACGTTTGGCGGGTGCCGCTATCGTGCAATTGCCCGCTGTGTTTGTGATGTCAGCAGCAATTGTATTGTTGTTCGCCGCGTTGCCACGCTTTATGGTGGCTTTTGGTTGGGCTCTTTTTATCGCGGCCATGCTTATAAGCCAATTGGGCGCTTTGCTTAAGCTACCAGACTGGGTACTAGATATCTCACCCTTTACGCACATGCCATCGGCGCCGTTAGAAGAGCCAACGCTTGCCGTGATTGCCTGGCCAGTGGGTATTGGTGTGGCTCTATTAATCATCGCGAGTTTTATGTTCCGATACAGAAACATGACAACATAATAATATGGATGAAATTGTATTACTCATCATTGTTGCGCGATTGATTGTCCCACTGTTTATTTTGCGTTTTCCGCTGATTGGTACACTGGCGAGTGCCGCCATCGATGTATACGATTATCATTTTATTGGCGGCAACGGCTGGTATCAGCATGTCGATAAATTACTTGATGTTTACTATTTAAGTTTCGCCGCTTTCACGGTACTACGGTGGCATGATGTTATTGCAAAACGTATTGCCTTGTGGTCGTACGTGTATAGAATTATTGGTGTTGCATTGGTGATTCTTACCGATCAACGGTGGCTATTGGTGTTGTTCCCTAACTTTTTTGAACCTTTCTTTATTTTCTATTTGGTATTCGTGTATGTGAGTGGCACAAAACAAATGATTGTGTCGAAAGGAGTATTACTTCTTATTGCTGCCAGTCTTTTAATCCCCAAACTTATACAAGAATATGTGCTACATATTTACCAGCCCAACCCCGCTATGGTACCAGAATGGGTCACGCATATTGTCGCCACTTTTCAAGAAATGAAAGGGGCGGTGATACTGCTATACCTATTGCCGCCAGCTGCCGCGCTCGCGTGGCTATGGTTGCGGCGGATTCGTTGATTATTGTTTAAGCTGTAGGTTGCTTTTTGCCGATTCCATAATAGAAAACCCGACATCATATGGGCTCAACGGTTCGCCAACACCAAGAACTGCACCAATGAGGTTGATTTCTTTACCGTCAATTTTGTGCTTGGTAGTAAAAATGAGGGTTCGGCCGGCTTCGTCAGTGTCACCTGGCTTCAGGCCGGTGTACCCATGTTGCGTCACAAGCCGATTGAAATTTTCTATTACCGCAACGCCGGGCAGGTCAGTTTGGTGTAGGCCAGCTACTTCCATAAGTACAGGGGCATTTAGCGCGAGTTCGCCCAGTTTAATCAAATCTTCGGTGGTGCTGACGGTCTCGGGACTGTAGCCACTGGCATCACCGCCAACGGTAGTATTACGAAGACCATATTTCTTCAGCATATTATTAGCGTATTTGTGGTATTCCTCCATCGAACCAAAACCCCAAATGGCAGCCGTATCTGCTATATTGTTGGCGCTCGGTAGCATCATGGCCTCGATTGCGTGGCGTAGGCTCATACTTTCGCCAGCTGTCACTGGTATAACTGAGCCATTTTTTGCGATATATTCCTGATACAGGGCTTCATCTGCTGGGGTGAAAGGGATATCGGGCCCGGCTTCACCGGGTTTAAGGTTGTGTTTTTCTATTAATGCCAGGCAGGTAATAACCTTCGCCACACTGGCAATGGGCCGTTTATTGGTATCGCCGGTTTGTGCTACCATACCTTGCCCATGGACCCCAATAGCTGCCGCCGCCACATGTTCGGCCGGCCATTCTGGAGCTGTGGTGTATTCTGGGCCTTTTGCCTGAGCGTTTTGAAAAGGGAGGTGCAGATCGCTGCCAGTAGAGGGTGCGCCGAGCTGCTTGAGGCCAATGAAGGCACCCACCCCTACTACAAGAATTACAGCACCAACAACAATTGCCTTACGCCAAAAATGCGCACGATAATGCGCCCGGCGATGATGTCGAAGCTGGAGGGTGTGGTGGGAACGTTTTCTCACGCTATCAATCATACCATTTTTTGCGCTTTATTTGAATACATTGTATAATGTATTTGAATCGTGTTGTCGATGAGAGGCAGGTGAGGCAAGGTGAAGGACAAGTTCAGGATGATCGCAATGATCATCGGAGCAATCATCGTTGGCTTGCTACTACTCGGAGAGAGTCAGGTGGCGGCTGACTTCGCCAACGGCGTCATGGGGTTCATCGCGGACTTCTTCGCTGCACTGAAGGAGTTTGCAGGTGCGCTCAACCCGCCTGACATGCCGAACGAATGATGGAATGACGCTCGGTGGCAGGGTATCCGAGTGGGTGCCCTGCCGCCCGGCAACACGATCTTTTTCTAGTTTCTGAAAACCAAGGTATAATTAATAATAATGAAACTACTCAACGGTGCCGAACTCCGCGACTATATTAAAGAACGCCAAGCCAAACAAGTGCGTGGCCTGCGCCAGGCATGGCATGTTTTTCCCAAGCTTGCTATTATTCAGTGTAACGATACACCAGTAATAGACACTTACGTAAAATTAAAACAGCGCTACGGTGCAGATATCTTGATTGATGTAGAAGTGTATAAAATCCCTCAAAGCGAAGCACTTGCGACTATACAGCGGCTCAACAAAGACGAGACCGTCCACGGTATTATTGTGCAGCTCCCACTAGTAGACCCACCAGAACAGACAGAAGAGGTTTTAAATGCTGTCGCGCCACAGAAGGATGTCGACGCCCTGGGTGCAAATGCGACGCTCGACCCGGCTACTCCTATGGCCATTAACTGGCTACTCGCGGGGTATAATATCGACCTGGCAGGTAAAAAAATCGTCATTATAGGAAATGGCCGCCTGGTTGGCGCACCTTTGGCACGCATGTGGCAGAATTCTGGCTACGATGTGCAGGTGCTCACTCGTGCTGATGGCGACATTTCGCAAAAAGTTCTTGCGGCCGATGTAGTGGTGAGCGCAACCGGCACTGCTGGGCTCGTTACCGCCAGAATGCTCAAAATTGGTGCGGTAGTAGTAGATGCAGGCACGGCTTCGGAAGGCGGCGTCATAAAAGGCGATATTGCACCCGAGGTCTACGACACTCGCCACGACTTAAAAATCACTCCAGTAAAAGGTGGCGTTGGCCCGCTTACCGTAGCGGCACTATTCGATAATGTTATTCGCGCCGCGCGAGCCGTAGCTAATAAAAGTGAAAGAGAATAAGGCAGTCTCCAACCTTCCTTGGCTTTTTTGACTGCTGAGGTAGTTTGCGAACAATAAGCGCGCTCTTTAGCGGAAAGAGAAAGGAGTTTTTACTTCTCGCTCGTTGACAACACGATGGACAACCAATTAGAGAAGGGGTGCTGTCGATGGCAAGCTCTACTTCGTGGCCAGTTCGTGCGATAGCGCGTCGTGCACCTCGGACTCGCCCGTGCGGCTTTACGCCGTGTCGATGGATGTCGGCATGGACTACCCGCGCGGTGCGCTGCAACCAACGCAAACGCCGACGCCAACGTGCCCCTCGCTCTTCTTGGTGGGAGTGCGAGGCTCGGGTGAGTCTGGCGATAGCGCCGGTGGCCTCGGTACTACCGTGGGCGATGTTCGTGACCGGCTCGCGCAGCAGTTCCCGCATATGAAGACGGCCGCGATCGACTACGCGGCTGTCGACATCGGGTACGGCAACTAGGGGCATACTCGTTTGCTATTACCGCATTATTATTATAAAATTCGTATGTCCCTAGCTGATAGGAGAAGCAATGGCAACTGCCGAAGAAATACGCGAAGCAGTAGAGCTGGGAACGCGCCATCGGTTCGTCGAGCCTGACGGCATCATCGTTGCGTATGCGCGCCTCAACGATGGTGGCGTGCTCGCGTATGTCGGGGTCCCAAACTCTCATGAGCCCGTCGAGGGCCTAGAAGGAGCGAAGACAATGATGGCTGGCTACCGCCAGGTGGTCATCCTGAACCTCGACTCCTTGGCCGAACTCGAGCAGCCCGTGCTCGCAGAAGCAGTTCGCATAGACTGCAAAGGACCATGCAGTGCAGTGAGGGCGCACAAAACACTACACGACTGTCTCTTCAATAGTGTTCGCGCCAAAACACTGCCCAAGCGGCGCCGCAGCTACTAGTGGATGTCCGGCCCTGCGGGTGTTTCCGTAGGGCCGGACGTGAGGTTTACCGAAGTACAAGCCTTGTGAGCGATTGCCTATTTGCTATACAATGCGTAAAAGAGAGCAGATAGGAGGTCATATGAGTGAAGTGTTAACCATTCCGTATGGAAAAAGTGAAGAAAACCCAACCGAGAATCGAGAATTTGAAGCGCTCCCTCCATTAAACCTGCAGGAAGTTGGAACGGCCGCAGTGAAACCACTCGTAGAAATAACAATGGGAAAGCCCAAAGAGAATGGTGATGAAAAAGACCGTCCATTAGGGGATAGAGAAGAAGATGTGGAACCTGATCCAAGTAAGGAAAGCCCTAACGGAGATAGGAAATAGCTACTAAACTATTAATTTCGTTTAATAAGCAAGTTCCTCATTTTTAAACTATAAAAAGTAAGTGCAAAGAAGATTATTGGGCCATGGCCTATTATGAATATCTGACTTTGGCGTATACCCATTAGTCGTCTTCTTAAAGTAGGAATTTTTTCATCATATAGGCCATATATACAAACAATCCGTTGTTTCTGTTCTGGCTCTAATCGGTTTAATATCATTTCTGCATTTTGCTGTGAAGTAAATAAGTCGTCATTGTTAAGATGTGGCACAGCCGAGTAGGGTGTGGCGATAGTTGCGATACCCTGAACCTTTTCCGGCCTTTTGTAAAGTGCGGTAATTGCAGCTGTGCCCCCGGCACTCACGCCAATAACGTAAATCGGGGCAGGTGTATTATCGATTACTGCTAATAACCGCTCGAGTTTTGCTTCGTAGGTTAGTTGATTATTCCAACCGAATACAAAAATCTCTACATCAAAACCAAGCAAATGCCATAGAAATTTATTCCAAGTATACAGCCAACCCCTATCACCAAGGCCAGGAATAATGATGAGTTTTGGCCGTTTCATAGGTTAATAATATCATGTTTATTGATAGATATTGTGTTTTAAGCCAACTTATATTATAGTGACAGCCATGCCAGATGTAGAGCGTAGGCGAGGCACTTTTAACCAACTAAAGGACACGGGTATTTTTGATGATGTAAAACGTCGGGTGGGTGAAATCGGAGTCGCCGCAGCAGTGCGCGAAGAGCTAGAGAAGGCAGGTGTCACTATAAATGTTAGAAACGAGTCCGAGGAATGGGAGACCACTTCGCAACCAGCAATTGCTGTTGGTGATCATAGTAAAGGGCTAGAATGCCTCTTGCTCGTGGGTGCATGTGGTATGACAGGCAGAAACGACCTTGGACTAACGGCAAAACCGTATGCACCCACAGGCCAATTTATTAATGCTATATCTGAGCCGGGTGAAAATCTTCTGCCTCTTATTCCTACGAGTGTGGCGATTGATCGAAAAGATGGCGACTTTCGTTCAAAAGTACATCGACGTGCCTTCGGGCGGTATTTGCTTACCAAGGAAGAAACACGAGCTTTCAATAAAGATACCATGCAGCGTGCCGTATCTATGATTGAGGACGAGGGCCGGCTTGTCAGTATTTTCCCTACCGGTGGCGTATATGATGCTGCAAAGTCGCCATGGCGTAATGGTGTGGGACACATGGCTGCTGATCTCTCAAAAGATACATTCGAGGAAACGGCTGTATTGCCTTTCAAATTTGAAGGGATTAGACCAAGCCGCATATTATTAGCTATGGTGCGTAGTCGGCTAGGACTGGGTGCGAAACCGCAACATCTTGATATCGTGCTTGGAAAAGCAGAGACGCTTGGCTCGATATTCCATAGAGATGACGATCGATCACCAGCAAACATCACTCAGGTATTACAGGAAAGATACCAAAAAGAATTTGCTGAGTAATTATGCTGCTTCTTGTAAATCTTCCGTGTACCAACGCTTGAGCTGGTCAACCATAGATTCATTACGGGTTGCAACAGCAATCTCTGCATTGCCGCCGGCAATGCCGCTCGAGTTAAAATTAGACGAGCCAAATATACCCATGTCATCGATGATGAGCATTTTAGTATGATTAAGGCGGCGATAGGTTTTACCATAAAAACACACGTCTATACCGGCCGCCTCTAACTGCCGCCGGTTCGTTAGTGATTTCATGCGGTCCACAGGGTAGTTATTATATCGTGGTAATATAACACGCACATCAAGTTCGGGGTTATTATTCTTAGCTTCAGCCAGCGCTGACCCCATATGCTTCATATCTAAATAAGGTGTCTCTAGCCATATCATATCTCTTGCTTGCCTAATAGCAGACAAGCTAAAGTCCATAATTTGTTCTTCATGTCCTGAATCGGTAAGTAAATAGGTATCTGCCTCTTGATCGGGTAAAAATTTTGCCGCACGATTCTCGCCATTCCAGCTATCTTCAAAGTCTTGTTGCACTAGCTCTGAGATTGACCCGCGCATGCGCACCATAAAATCGTTCCACCTAAAACTCCGAGCTGCAAGATTAACACCCCCTATGTATGTGTAGCCTTCAGGCGATTGCGCGTCGATGGCTACAAGCTTCTTATGATCGCGTGTCGCGATATTAGCAAGCCCTTCGGCGACGCGCACTCTTTTAAGGTTAGCGCATGCTAGCTGTTCAATCTCGCGGTTCATTTTGAGAGTAGGCCAAAGTCTGCGCGGGTCACTTACGAGGTGATCTACCAAAAACCTTACCTCAACCCCGCGAGAAGCCGCATCAAGACTTGCCTCTACTACCTTTTTTGTGACATTGTCAGCTTCGAGAGTATAAAACTGAAGATCGACTGTTTCTTCTGCTTCTTGAATGCGCTCTACGAGCTCCTCGACAAATAAATGGGCTGTAGGAATAATCTCGAATTGATTCGTTTGCGAAGCATTGCGAGGCATTTTTGAATCATACGGAAAGAACGAAGGATGAAGAGCCTCATACATATCCGTCGATACTTGCCGCGATGGCCGACTTTGTTCTGACATTTTTATAACAATATCATGAAATGGTGGATGAGTCTATATTGCTTTCGGATATGTAGTGTGTATTTATGTCAAATTCATTCCGGTAGCTTTGCGCTGAATAGATATTCGCCAATCGTATGGTCAAAAATAAATTCTCTATCTAAACTACCAATATGCAAGGAAGTGTGATTCAGCATTTCACGAATATTTTGATGTGTTACGATAGACTGCCATTGTGTCTTGCCTGCGATGCAAGACGTTGCACGGAACAAAGTATCCATGATTAAGTCACTTCTCGGTAAGGTAAGCATGTCATTATTTATATACGATTGTAAGCTTTTAATGAATGCTGGTGTATTGATACTTGTGAGCCCTTTTTCTATGTGATCCGCCATTTCTTCATAAGCAACATCCTTAAAGGATGAATATTCCATGAGGCGTACTATATATTCTTTTTCGTAAGTATCTTTAAAATCAATTTTGCAAGGGAACTTTTCTTGTATGGTATGTACTATTTGCATAAATAATGGCTCAATAACGAGGCGGAAGAGTAACGGGGCATGTGTAGTGCTAGTAAGATATGGGCCTTTTAGCCTGGCGAGGATGAAGTTTTTATTTAAGTTCAGATCACCAATTTCTCTAATGAGTTGATTATCTATTCTCGAATTCCTTGGGGCACTATAAAATGGGAAGTCTTCAAAGTCATTCCAACCTTCGCGCGCAAGCTCCATGAGCTTTTTCTCGATAGTCTCTAAGTCGTAGATGAAATCCTTACGGCTCTCATTCCTTATTTTATCTATACCACGCTGTATAGAGTTATGATTAATATTTACGTCTGTTTTTAGTACATCTCTAACAATATCCTCCTGAAGTGAGCTGAAGTTTATTGTTAATACTATAACTTCGTTATTAAGTTCCTTTAAGCTATAAAGGTAGTCTATACTCGTGAACAAATCCCTTCGACGCATTTCTGTAATAATTGATTCGAGGAAGATACGACCATATAAGTAAAGAATATTTTTACTACATCCTGTTTTTTGTTTAATAAGAATGATTCTTTTCATGGGTTTATTCTAGTATAACTTTCGCTTAGGGTAGTGACCCCTGCTTCCGCACTGGGTACGGAAGCAGGGGTGTGAGGTGTCGACGAACTGTCGCCTACACGCTCTGGTTGGTGCCGGTCTCAGACGCGGCCTTGTCGGCGCCCCCCTGCTCGACAGCGTCGCGCGCGGCGCTTGCCTGGCCGAGGGACTGACCGATCTCCTGGCCCATGTCGGCCAGCTGACCATCATTGAGTATGCCACCCGCCATGCTGGCGGCGGCACCGGCTCCGAGGAGGGCGTTCTCCGCCGTCTCCTTGATACCCATATCCTTCACCCCCTTTCGGGAGGACGGTCTCTCCAAAGCCTCATAAGGAAAGATGGGTGGCTATGGTAGGCTTTCCCATAGAAGCCAAGCATACCGCTGGGTTCGGCTTCAATTTATCGAAGGTTGCCTCTATTGTCAATTAGTTTATAGACATATGTAGTATGTATATAAACAGTTGTTACGGAGTAAACATATGAAGAAAACTGCCTATCAATTGCAAGACAGTCTTGCTTAACGAGATAAGGAAACCACCGATTATAAGCCCAAGGCTTACAGCCCACAATATATCGGCGGAATTATAAAACGGAATAATAAAGCTAATGAGACAGAAGCCAATAACTATCATTAATACGCCAATAACTATTCGTAGTCGTTGCAGTTTTGTAGTTGCGGTGTTAACTTTCATGGGTAGTATCATCTTTACCTTATATTGTACCGAGTCGAGCGCGCGGTGTAAATAAAGCGCAACACCCCCCACGTACGGTTGTGGAGTCAGCACCTCCTACCGTAGAGGCCCTGGGCCTCCCACGGGATAGCGCTGAGGACGAACGACACACATCTGTCCTCGTTGGCGTACTGGACGACGAACCATCGGTGAGCCATCATCACCAAGGCGAAGGCCGCCTGTGTAAGGCCCGTGACACCGTAGACGTTGCCAGGGATGTTGGGCAGGATGTTGTGGTAAGCCCAGTCACGGGTCTCCTTCTTGCTGAGATGGAGGGCACATCGATGACCCTCGCATCTGATGTCGGCAGCCTCCGAAGCAGGCGCATGGGTGATGCCAATTCCCGCCAATAGAGCGATCAGAAGCCCGATCGCGGCGAGACGTCGAACGATTGACACCGCTCTTCCCTTCCGTGTGGATGGTCTAGGTTAAGACCATCGTCAGGCTATCCTAGGTTGCCTCAGACGTCAAACATCTACTTATACGCTATGTATATGATACACGAAGCAGCTACCCCATGCGATGTGTATTTTCAAGGGTTTATTTATTTTGGGGGAGGGGATATAATGGTATTATTGGGAGTAGGACTTAAGACTTCCCTAAACTAAGTAGTGGCTCAATTACAGTTTAATGTAGTAGAGGATATACGTATGGTTCGTTTAGATGGCGATAGCGATTAATTAGAATAAATTTTAACCACCTTCCCGGTGGTTTTATTTTAGGTCGGCAATTAAAATCGCTCCTTCATGATTTAATCGTTGCGCGTATAGGAGAGGGTTAAAACCATTTTTGTAGAATAAATCTTTCGGTGAACCAAAAGTACTATTAAAGTGAGCTCGTGCAGTTAGAACTGCTTCATCTTTATTAAGATTAACTATCCAGGTACCTTTTGATAGCTTGAATTCAATCGTTAGTGCATATTTAGGACGTATTCGTGCATATCGAATTCTTGCTTCCTCATCAAATCCAACTTCTACATTGTACAGGGATTCTTTAATTCCCATCATATCGAGAACAAGCTTACACTGTTTTTGATAACTATATAGGAAACTCACCTGATTCTTTACGGCTGGTGCATCTAACCTGAAACTACAGATATAAAGATCTTCCGGATTCATACTTCTACTTATCGTTCTTAGAATATCTTCAGGATGTCTGAAATTAGAAATATAGCCACCGAGTGAGAGAACGATGTTAATTGTTTTTTGATGATAATCTTGTTCATCGATAGGCTCTGCGATGATATCACTGAATAATTCATGACTAATATCTTTTATGTGGGTTTCTACTTTAACCTCATTATTAAACCACTGACTGATATTTCGTGTAGTGATATCGATCATAGCTTGACTAATGTCTATTCCAATGTAGCGGTTAAGCTTTCCCGCCTTATGAAGTTGTTCGATTAGTGGTCGTGCTGCTGCACCGGTTCCTACACCTAGATCAACTATATTGATGGCATCATATTGTTCAATCGCATGGGTGATATAACTGCTAACTGCTTTGAGCAGTGTTTCAGGGTCCATATGTCTTTCCGGCTGAGTTCGAAAAACCTCCCACATTTTTGCGCCTTCACCAAAATATGAGTATTGGAGTGGTAATTCACGATATGAATTAAGGCTTTTAATGATATCGTGAATTTGTGTTTCGTTATATTGCTGGTAAAACTCTGGCGAAGGAGTCAGAACTTTACGGCTTTGCTGGTTTAGGTATTTGCGGCGTTCACTCACAATACTTTCAAGTCGTTGTTGATTAAATCGAGACTTGATAATGTAGAATTCGTCCTTATCTTGATCAAGCTCTAAATCAAGCTTCCCCTCCCGAGTTTGCTTAATCCAATTCGTCACCGTCCTACGGCTGACACCGTATAGATCTGCTAGTTCCTGGCTTTTGTAATAATGCATATCAGTTAATTATATAAAATCGCTAAAAAATGAAAAATAGTGTTGACATGTTTCCCCAGTTTGGGTTATGATCCGGGCAGGTAATGTTGCCCGCGTATTTAGAAACATATTTACTGTACCACGTATCTATGTTTCTCGCAAATTCTTGCGCTTTTACTTACTTTACTTGGGTAACCTACTAACATTAGATAAGCGGGGATATATGTTAGGGCTTCCTAGCGGCAACCCCAGGAGGGAATTATAGAAGAATGCAGTATGCATTGAACGCAAAAATAAATAATCCGACTGCTAAAAAAACCAACGTGATAGATACCTTTACACTTGGCCCTGGCCAAAGCACAAAGGTGCCGCTTGGTGTGTTCGAGGCGCATATGCCTCAGCCGGTATTTGAGATTGAATACGAGCCTAAGGCAGAGGCTGGCGATGGCGTCGCTGCTGCACTGGAGCGGGTAGATAAGGGCGATGAATATTGGCTGGTGTACTTTTTCCAGAATTTTAGCGATGACACCTTTCATATTAGTGTGAAAGAAAGGTATACCGAAATTTAAAGGTTTCCCGTATAATAGGTAACATGAGGTATAAACGATGAAGGACGATTTGGCAGTAACGTGTATCATCTGCCAGCAGAATGTGCCTTTTACTGACGCCACTGCTGGCGCCTTGTATGCTGACGGCCGACAAGCATTTGCCTGCCTAGAACACACCTGGAACAAAGCGTCCTGGCTACTTGCCTGGGCGCGTTTTTCTATAGAGCAGCAGGAATACAGCATGCAAGAAAAGGACAAGGAAGTATATAGGAAGAACGAACGTGTCGTATCTTGTTGAAGAGCGTTTATTACCCACCAAGGCAGCAGTATCGGCGGATATTGCCCGCCATTTACAGCTGCGCCAACAAGTGGGCCGAGCCGTCGTGGTTGCGCCACGTTCCAGTATAGTGCTATCGACGGTACGCCGCCAGTGGATGAAGCTCGTGCAAGCCCTGCAGCGCGAAAATGCGCGTACTCTAGATGGGGCCTTAAGGGCTGAGCTTTCCCGGCAGCTGTCCACTATGGAAAGCCTTCGTTTTGTATCGCAGCCACCTGAGCGTCAGCCCGATGCTGATATTTACTTTCTGGAAGAAGAAGATTTCACGGTATTACCCGAAAACTGCCGCACAGTGTATTTTTGTACACAAATAAACCAGCTTGAAAAGCTACAGCGATATATCACACAAGATTGTGTGGTGGTGAAGTATATTACCAAGAGCGATTAAAAGCTATTCTTTTGCCAGCACTTCTTTGACTCGTTCTACCACTTGGCGTGGCGTGTAGTCTGCTTTTACGATGTAGCTGTCGATGCCGAGCGAC
This sequence comes from uncultured Candidatus Saccharibacteria bacterium, assembly GCA_964599775.1. Classification (GTDB taxonomy): domain Bacteria; phylum Patescibacteriota; class Saccharimonadia; order Saccharimonadales; family Saccharimonadaceae; genus CAZRGZ01. Next base: position 53,518 of record CAZRGZ010000004.1, read on the forward strand.
TTTAAATCATCGGGAGCTTCTTCGGCGCCAAGATTAGTAAGTACAATCACTGGGATGTCCTTGCCCCACTCCTGTTTACGAATTTCACGTAGCGCCTCGGCGCCATCCATGATGGGCATATGTAAATCCAGCAGAATAAGGTCGGGCTTGATATCTTCAACCATCGCCACCCCAAGTTTACCGTTCTCTGCCCACTGAACGTCGTACCCCTCGGCGGTTAGCTTCATAATGTACATTTGGCTAATAACTTGGTCGTCTTCGATGATTGCTATTCTTAACATATTTTTATGATACCCCAGCCTTAGGCTTTAGTGCAATGTCATTATACTACTTACTATACATTTTACATTGCCAATACTATATACACATGGTATGGTCATTTTCTTTTTTTGAAATAATTATATAATAAGTATAGAGCGGTAGAAGGAGATTATCATGCTGAATTTTGAGGGTCTGCCAAAATCAAGAGCGGATTTTGAAAAGATAACTTCACGGCGTTCGCGTTATGAAGAGAAGTATGGTGACATGCTTGCTAACCGTACGATTGAAGTACAGCGCACCAGACCCAGTGGAGAACAGTGGGATGGGATAGGCAAATTAAGAGGCCGCGTGTATGTCCATGAGAATGGTTACCTTCCGGAATCGGTGTTGGATAATAAGGGGAGAGAATATGACGAATATGACGAATATGACGATACTGTGCATATTTGTGCCTCCAATGAGCAAGGTGATGTAGTTGGCTACGTAAGGATCTTGACTAAAGGTGATGGAACCCGGCTGTTGCCAGCAGAAAAGGTGTTTGAGCAGCAGATTGATGAAATGAACATACCTATCTTTGATAACGTCACTGAGGTATCACGTTTGATTTCTGCAGGGGAAGGGCTTGAGTCCCCCTTGATTACCGCTTCTCTCATTCGTGCAGCGGCACATGAACTCGGGCGAAGAGATAAAAACTATTCGGCAACAACTCTAGCGGTCGTTGAGCCATTTTTAGAACGATACCTAAAAGATATAATTGGTGTTCCGGTAAGCGAGCTGATTCCAGTTACGCCCACTCCTGAATATGGAGGATCAAATAATAAGCTCGTCGCTATTTGGCCAACCGGCATTGTAGAGCGAGCTTCAGAGCTCGACGAAGAGGGGAGAAGGTTGGTTGTTTTGCCGGATAGGATGGGTCCATTTTTCGATTCTATGCGAGAAAGCCATGGCTTAGGGAAAGTTGCATTAAATTTATCCAATGATTTAAAAAGGTAATGAATATGAGTGAAAAATCTAAGTATCCCATGTTGAACCCGGAGAGATTTGATAGAAATCTTGGTTTTATGACAGAGAGAGACCGCCATACACTTAACAATTCGACTGTGGCAATTGCTGGTACGGGGGGCGATGGGGGTGAACTCGCGGTGAGACTAGCGCGAATGGGGGTAAGGAAATTTCACTTAGCTGATCCAGAATCATTTGATATTGAAAATTTGAATCGACAAGAAGGCTCGAATTATGAAACTGTTGGTCGCAATAAGGCAGAAGTGGTCGCAGAGATTATTCAAAAAATTCATCCTGACGCTGAGATTAAATTATATAGAGATGGCGTCACTGAGGAGAACGTGGAAGAATTTATTCACGGGACAGATGTAGTGGTTGACGAGAGTGAATATACTCGTATTGAAATAGGTGTTATGATTGCGCGTGAAGCTCGCAAGGAGAACCTACCTGTGTTTATGGGTTTGAATGTAGGTCATGGTGGACAAGTAACCGTTTATCCACCGTGGGGGAAAACTTTTGAAGAACATTTTGGTTTAGACCCCAACGCGCCTTTAGACGAAATTGCAAAAGCTGATGTTCCTATTGATAAATGGCTACATCGGCTACCTAAAGATACGGATATGGATGTTTTGAATGAGGTTGCAGAAGGTAATATATCAGCGCCCTCTGTAGTGACAGGAGTAGGGATGGCCGCAAATATGATGACTGCCTATGTGTCGGATTTTCTCATTGCTAAAGGTATAGAGGATCCGGTTGAAAAGCAGAAAAGATTGAAGGGGCTATTAAGCATTGATGCGAACTTAGGCCGTTCTCGCTTTATGGATGCTCACGGAGAAAGTGTAGCAATAAGAAATAAAAAACTAAGCTTGGGCTTTTCAGCTCTTCGTGCAACTGCTAGAAATAAGTTAGGTTTAACACCCAAAACCCATTACACAAAAAGTTAGCATATGCTTTTTAGATTTTAACGTATATAATAACAGTAAATGTCTGTTGAGTTGTTCATCATCAATCTTGTCAGTGCGCTCGTTATACTTTTCTTTATAGCGCTTGTTGCCCGAACAGGACTAGCAAAACCTCTCAATCGTAATTTTCTCTACTTTTTAATTGCACTTCTTGGCTGGGTTGTACTTAACTATTTTAGCAATCAAATTTTCCTTGATGAATGGCTTTTATTAATCAACCGGTTACTCTTTGTTGTTTCTGCGGTAACTATGGGATTAATGCTGCGTTTCTGTCTTTTCATCAGAGGCACACAGCAATTTTTTTCAAGAGATCTAGTATTGTTAAGTCTAATTCTATTAGCAGTTGCCATATCCTTGACGCCGTTAGTCGTAGAAGATGTGAGCGGTAGAGGGGATGTCATAGGGGTTGTATTTGGATGGGCTGCTCCTGTCTACTTTGCAATACTTGGTATATTTGCAATTTGGATTATTACACGGTTATATATTGATGCAATTAAGGCGAGCGGTCTTGTGCGAGCACGGGCGCGGGCATTATCTATTGCCTTTGGTCTAGGGCTTGGGCTACTTGCTATAACGAATGTTTTGCTGCCTACAATGTTTGACCTTTTCTACTTAAGTGCAATGGGCTCTCTTTTTATTGTTGTGATGCTTTCTGGAGTAGGATATTCTATTGTGAAGCATCATTTTCTTGATATACGATTATTTATTGCTCGTTCATTAGCCTACATATTTACTATTGTTGTTCTGGCACTTTTATATAGTGTCTTAACTTTTGGTTTACTGACGCAAATCACTGGAGAAGCTCTTTCGTTAGCTCATGAAATTATTTATTTCCTAATAGCATTAGTGTTAGGGCTTACGTTCGCGCCTATGAAGCGCTTTTTTGATAAACTTAGTGATAGGATTTTCTATAAGGATCACTACGAAATACAAGAAGTCTTAAATTTCTTTAGTGAACTAATGCTTGGCGAGATACGACTTGACAAGCTCTTAAACGGGAGCCTAAAAATTCTTGGTGACTCACTGAAATTTGATTTTGGTTATATATGTGTAGTTGATGAGCAAAATCGAATTGTTAAGCAAGAAAGCACAGATGATAAAGAAGTCTCAATTGGTGAGCTAGCTGCTAGTCTCGGGCCTCGTTACCAAGGCAGCATAGTAGTTAACAATTCTTTCAACGGAGTTAGCCAAGTGCCTAAAAGATTGCAAAAATTTTTGAGCGCAAACGGTATAGAGGTAGTTCTCAATTTAAGAACTCCCGCAAATAGTTCAATTGGATATGTACTGCTTGGTGCGAAGAGGTCTGGTAGCATTTATACAGATCAGGATATAAGACTTCTTAATCTAATTGCGAGTGCTCTAGGTGTTGCTATTGAAAGTAGTCTCCGTTTCGAAGAAATCCAAAACTTCAACGAAACGCTACAAGACAAGGTTGACGCAGCGACGCGGCGGCTGCGCAAGGCGAATGAGCGTTTGCGGCAGCTTGATGCTACGAAGGATGAGTTTGTGAGCATGGCATCGCACCAGCTACGCACGCCACTGACGAGCGTGAAGGGGTATTTAAGTATGGTGTTAGAGGGTGACGCAGGTAAGTTAAATCCCACGCAGGAGAAGCTTTTAAAAGAGGCATTTACGAGTTCGGAACGCATGGTGCGATTAATCGGCGACTTTTTGAATGTATCACGCCTGAGAACGGGTAAATTCGTGATAGAGCGCAAACCAGTAAATATGGCTGAACTTGTAAAAGGTGAAGTGACACAGCTAAAGCCAACGGCGGAAGCACGAGAGCTAAGCTTGACCTACGAACAACCGAAGGATTTCCCTGAAATGGATATCGATAAAAGCAAAATCCAGCAGGTGGTGATGAACTTTCTCGATAATGCAATTTTCTACTCGAAACCAGGTGGGAAGATAACTGTCGAGCTGTATCAGAAACAAAATGATATTATTTTTAAGGTAAAAGACCAAGGTATTGGGGTGCCCGACGACGAGAAGAAACGCTTGTTTACCAAGTTTTACCGTGCCAGTAATGCCCGTAAGCAGCGACCAGATGGTACTGGTATTGGGCTATTCATGGCGCAAAAAGTAATTATTGCCCATGGTGGGGCGGTGATCTTTGAGTCAAAAGAAGGCGAGGGGAGTACCTTTGGTTTCCGGTTGCCCTTGAAGCTATCTGCCGCCGATAAAGAACGGGCAGAAAGCGTGACGAATGAAATGAACCTGCTCGAAGGTATAACAGAATAGATTATAGAATAATTCGGAATAGTTCAATTAGCAGCCACACGATAACGGCCACTACTAAGATAACAATCAAGAGCGGCTTTAAGAAAGCTTTCTTATCGTGCCACCACTGGCCAATTTTACTGCGCTGTACTGCCTTGTATTTATGTACGGTCGGCCGATCAGGTGCCGCTGCATCTTGCCCGCTATATGCTTTGTTGCGTTTCTTCTTGTTTCGTTGTGCCATAGTTACTATGTATTATACCAGAAAACACTCCTAGAAAAAGGAGTGTTGTACGGAGCGGTCAGGCTTATGTAGATAACTATACTGCATGTGCCGTGCAGATGCAAGCACAAGCGATGTGTATCATAGAAACAAAAAATGCAGTGTGGTGAGAATGAACTGAGAAGTAAGCGGCAACACTTCCAGTCATTCCCACCACGCTGCATTCTTAGCGTGTGGGGCGAGGGTTTTATGTGGCCGCTTCCTCGTTTACTCATACACACATCTTATGTGTATGTATCTATATTAGCACCCTAAGTATGGAATGTCAATAACTTTTTTATAGTTATTATATTTTTTATACTAACAGTGTTTTAGGGTGGTTTCACCTCTGTTTAGGTCATCATATCATAACAAAAACTCCCCTTTTTGAAAAGGGGAGTTTGTTGTGTTTTTGTAATCTGCAGAGATTACCGGTTGAACATTTTACCAAGTAGTTCACGGCGGCTCATGAAGTAGTAGTAACTTGCAGCACCGATAGAACCGATTCCAGCGAATGCGCCGATGAGGCTACCCGCACCGGTCTCAGGGATCACGGTAGGGGTTTCTTCACCTTTACCACCTTTTGGCTCTTCGGGAGTTTTTGGCTCCTCAGGAGTTACAGGGGTTTCGCCACAGTCTTTGCTGTCAGCTGGCAGCTCAGGGTTTTCTGGGCAAGGCTCGTAGCAGTCTTCGCTATCTTTTGGTAGCTCTGGGTTGTAAGGACATTTTGGCTCTTCACAATCCGGGTGGTCGATAGGCAACTCTGGATTGTAAGGGCAAGGTTCCTTAGGTTCCTCACAGTCTGGGTGGCCAACAGGCAACTCAGGGTTGTAAGGGCAGGGCTCTTCTTTGTCAGGAGAAGCCGTAACGCTTACTTCACAGTTCACACTTTTTACTGCACCGTCAACGTTGAATTTCAAGGTTGCGGTAGTAGTGTAGTCACCAGCTGCGGCGTAAGTGTGGGTCACGTTACCAAGCTCGCTTGGGGTAACACCATTCTTGCTGTTGCCGTCGCCGAAGTTAAAGTCTACACTGGTGAGTTCTGCACCGTTTTCAGCGGTGTACTCAAGGTTGTATTTGTAGGTGCGGTCAGTGACTTCACCGATTAGCTGTGCAGCCAGGGCGTCACAGTCATAAACTGGTGGTTGTGGTTCCTTACAGTCAGGGTGATCCTTAGGCAAGTCTGGATTGTAAGGGCAAGGTTCTGGTGCTTTACAATCTGGGTGGCCTTTTGGCAACTTAGGGTTGTAAGGACACGGTTCTGCCTTTACGTTGATTTTCGTCACACAGTGGCCTTCACTAGTTGTTTTAGTCTTGCCATCGTGTGTTTTAAAGGTTACTGCCGCTTTAATAGTGTATTCACCAGGAGTGGTTTGAGTGTAGCGGTAGTTCTTGCTGTTGCTGGTTTTAGAAGCAACTTTTTTGCCGCTAGCATCGTAGACGTTAAAGGTAACGCTCTTGAAAGATGCACGGTGCTGGCTGGTTGCAACAGACAGGTCGTAACGTGTACGGTCAACTTTCTGTGCGCTTAAGCCTTCACATTTGTAGGCAACTTTTGGCTTGGGCTTTGCCTTTACGGGGTTACCACAAGATGTAATAACGGCAGATTTAAACTCGCCATGTTGGTCGAAGAAGATGAAAGCTTTGATAGAGTTACTGCCGAAGCTAACACTCGTTTTACGCTCGTAGAACGTCTTACCACCAATAGTTACTTTGCTACTGCCAGGCATATAGTGTCGGCCAACGCTTTTCGCGCCAGTGGCAACTACTTTACCGTCGACAACGACGTCACCGTTCTTTCGTACTTCACCAGCTTTGGCGCTAGAGAAGTTAGTAGGGACGTTGTAGTGCTTGAAGACAGCTGGCAAGTCACCTGTTTTATTCTCTTTATACTTTTTGGACAGTTCGCTTGAGCTACATGCCCCATTCTTTATAATGGCATTGTTGTCATTGTCGCGAGCACAGTTGCCAAAGCTCGTTGCCTCTGCGGGGGATGCAATTGCAAAGTAGGCGAAAATTCCACCGACTATAATTGCCAACCCAGCCACAAGGGCTAGTAATTTCTTCCTCATTGGTACACTCCTCCTCTGGAATTCAATAAGTGTTGATATTATTAAAGCACAAAAGCTTAAAAAAATCAATACCTTTTAGTACTTTTTTGCATAAATTACGAAAAACTTATGCTTTTTGGTACCTTTTCCGATTGATTGTCCACCTATCGCATTATATAATGAAGACAACATAAAAAGGCATCAGGATCTGTTGTTAAATGATCATTTCGCGAAATAAACAACAATATGGCTTCACAATAATAGAGTTATTGGTCATTATTGTGGTCATTGGGGTCCTGGCAGGTCTGGTGGTGGCTGGGTATACGACTATACAGCGGAGTACCGTGAATGCTTCTATAGAGTCTGACTTGCGTTCCATGGCAGACCTACAAGAGTTATACCGGCTTGATAACCCATCTGCAGCTGGTTTTGTGTATCCAAACGGCCCACAAGATAGTGAATTTGCGCCCAGCGAGGGCAATACTATTACGGTCACTTTGCGTAACGGCGGCTATTGCATAAAAGGATATAACAGCGCTGGTTCATTTAGTAACCCTAGTAGTGCCATGACGTACGATTCTTTGGCTGGAGGGTTAAACAAAACGGGTAATGCCTGTGAGCCCTAGTGTTGGAAGCTGCGCCAAAGCTATCTAGACAAAACGGCGATAGTTTGCTATATTATATCAGTCATCAGCATGATGCCACTTCTGGCCCCATCGTCTAGTGGTTAGGACACCAGGTTTTCATCCTGGCAACCGGAGTTCGATTCTCCGTGGGGTCACCAAAGTAAAATACCCATCTCATGATGGGTATTTTACTTTGGTGATTCTTCCTAGTGAATTGAACTTCGATTGCGCGACGCTCTAGCGTCGCAAGTAACCGTGGTTTGTTAATTAAAGCGATTGCGCAAATCTGATATTAAACTTTAGAACTAGTCCTTATGGCAGATAAAGACCACCATACCACCCTCTTCAACAATGGCAACATCGACAAATCTGGCACGGAGTTCATGTGACGTTGCTTCAAAGTCCACTGAGATCGGTCTCGCCTCATCAGCTCGCCGATGCACAGGAGTAATGACCACGAAAGTACCTTTTGGAGATAGAAGCTTATCGACACGATCTAAAAACACTGCGCGATCTTTAATAAATGCGTACACTAGCTTGCATGTAATAAGAGAGAAGGGCTGTATTGGCAGCTTGTCGATATCATCCTTCTCGATATCAAATTGAAGATAGTGCAACTCGTCGCTCCTCGTAGTAAGCGATTTTGCCAATCGTATAGCACTAAGTGAAATATCCACACCAACACACTCATAGCCACGATGATTAAGTTCCCTCGTGAGTTGACCGGTGCCACAACCGATATCTAAACAAATCTTCTTCAAGCTTTGATCAGTATGTTCGAGCATAGTAGTTAACAAGCGGGAAGGGATCAGACGAAAATCTGCGTTTTTATCGTAGTAGGCGCTCCAGTGTTTGTCTAAATCGGTTTGCATATACATTGATAATACTATAAATCCTCTAAAAAAGCGGAAAGCCCCCGTCCGCCACCACCCTGAGGGCAGCGGCGAACGGGGGTGACGCCTGTTCCGCCGATCTTCAGCGGTTCAGAACATCAGTGTCAGTGCTGGCAGCCGGAGTCGCCGTCCCCGCCACCGCCGCTGCACGAGTCGCCGCTGCAGTAGCCGCTGCAGTAGCTGCTGCAGTCGTGGCCCGTGTTGGCCCACAGCGGCTCGTCGACGATGAAGCCGTACTGCTTGAGCGCGGCGACCGTCCGCGCGATGTTGCCGGTGCCGTAGTCCACACCCTCCTCGTCGGAGGGCGCGTGGTGGATGAACTGACCCCCCACCCTCTGACAGAACGCCGCGTACTCGCGGGTGTAGAGGATGAAGGTGTGCCAGCCGATGTCCACCAGCGGCGAGGGCGAGTAGTGGCCGTTCGGGACCTTGGCGCAGAGCGCCAGGAAGCCGAGGGCCTGGTCCATGACGCGCTCGGCGAGCGGGCGCTCCATGTTCTCGTCCTTGACGATCCGGTTGACGAGCCTGTTCCACAGGCTCTCGTCGATGAGGCCCTTGTTGGTCGGCGCGGTGCCGACCGGGGTCTCGACGACGGTGGTTCCCACGGTCATTACCGTGTTCCCTTCACTTGACACAGACACACTTTTGTATGTCTAATAAATATTTTATAACTCAAATTACCTCAATTGCATATGGTGGAATTTACAACGAATGCAACATCGAGAGTCTATAACCCTCAATACGCATTAAAAGACGACACTCCTGTGAGTCACGACGAATGGAGACGGCATAATTGCTACTGGGTATCAGCATGCATAGGGTCAGCCAAGTCTCTGAATAGTTTCGCTATACACCAGCTCTTCTAAGCTTCCGCTTAATCGACATAGAGCTAGGTGTAAAGTGTTCCAGTTTTTACCCCGCAGGCTCACCAAAGTAAAATACCCATCTCATGATGGGTATTTTACTTTGGTTGTCTTCGTGGAGTTGAACTCCGGTTGCGCTGTAAAGTGGGCTGAGGTCATAATGGGTACTCATCTTCTTATTGTAGCAATAAGAGCTTATTCCGCCCCTTGTATAATAATTACTAAATTATGTTATAATTTCCTAATTATGGCAAGTCTATATTCTCCCGAAGATATTGCTGGCTTTCTTTTAGAAGAAAAGCTGGCTATTCACGGGGTTTCGCCAGAAGTTTATACTCAGAACTTGCTGCTTGTGCAGGAGCTTGGAAAGGCTGCTACTGCTTCCTCAGATGCCTTACTTGCAGTACAGGTAATTGGTAGTAGGGGTAATGGTACAAGCGGTCTTGAATCAGACCTTGACTTAGTGGCCGTAACTTTTGATGCTGATACGGCTGACGAAGATAGAGCTCGTCTTGCAGAGGCAGCCGAAGGTCTGGGCATCTCTACTGATACTGGTCTTGCAGCTCTTGCGAATGGAGTACACGACACAATACCAGCAGAAGGGCCTGACTTTATTTACTGGATTGACACCGAAACTCATAAAGCAAGTAGCTTATTTGAGAAGGGTATATATGCTTCGCCTAATCAACGGTTAGGGCAATTAGCGGTTACGAGTATGCTTGCTAGTTGTATGTCAGAAAGTATGGCTCAAGACCAGTGGAGTGATATCAGGAAAAGCCACGCATATACTTATCTAGGCGATTTGGGAAGAATGCAAGAAAAACTAGTAGAAAGACTAGGGAGTGAGCAAGAAAAAGCTATTATGAAGGCGATTTCTAAGGATTTAATGCGTCAAAGACGTACGAAATACGCTATACCTAAAGATATGAGAGCATATCACGCTAAATTGGAAAATTGGGTTAAAAGAAACAAGGCTCAAGTGAAGAAGCTTTCTGGCTACGAACTCTATCAAGATGTTTTAAGTGAATTATAGGTTAAAGCTCGATACGGTATAATATAGTTATAGGAACTGGACAACTTGACCCAGCCATTACTCTTTTTAATAGAAGAGGTACGCTTAGGTTCTAGACTACGCAGGGAGAGCTAATGACCACTTGAGTTCTCTAAGTGGATATGCGTTCAAAAATAGTATTGTACTCTGTTGTATTGTGAATCCGATAGCCATCATCGCATAAAATTTCAATAGCGCTTCGTGAGGTGCTCGACGACCAATGCTTTTGTGTCGCTCATGTTTTTACTGTAGACTTTTTTATTACGTTTTGCAACTGTGTTAGTTGAAGTGTCCGGTAAGCTTGTAATTTATTTAAATTTATAGTATAATATATAAAGGCTATCCCGACAAAGAAGGAGCCAAAATGGCACAGAAGTTGGTGGTTGGCTGGGTCGACAAGTTCTTCCCCGAGCGCGGATTCGGATTCGTGTCCACCTCCGAAGGGGATGTGTTCATCCACGTCGACAGATGCCGCGAATTCACCGGCACGCCAGAGAAGCCCGGCATCGGAAAAACCCACCTCGGTGAGGACTGGGTTAGCAAGAACCTCATCCCCGCCCGGGGGCATGGAGGGCGCCGGCACGACTACTCCTACGTAGTCATGAAGGTCGTCCCCGGTCAAAAAGGGCCGCGCGCTGCGGTCTGGGCGGTGATCCCCCGCCGTAGGACGGTCGAGGACATCATGACGTACGGCGGCCTCGACAGCTACCTCGGCAAGGGGGTCGCTGTGCTGGCCGACAAGCCGTCCTCGCCCGAGGATGTGTGGGGCGCGCTCGCGGAGTGGTCGCTGCTCGAGGACTGCCTCACGCTCGTGCTCGAAGAGCCGAGGAAGGTGGGTAATGTTCGTGTGAAAGGCCCCATAACACGGGTAATCAACTTCACGAGCATGGGGGTCCGCGAGGACTGCCCCGAACGCCTCGAACTCCTGTTCCGCCGGGAGGACGCGCCGTCGCTGAAGGTGGTCCTCTGGCGGCGGGAGCCGCGCAGCTGATACGGCTGCCACCGGAGCCTCAGAGCATCGACTCTGGGGCTCCGGCCTCAGACTAAGCGCTTACGATGTGAGCTTTTAGTCTAAGGATTGACGAGTGCAATTTTCGTGCATGCGGCGCCTACAATATACGTTGTGAAGTCATTCACATTATGCGGTATAGACAAACTTACTAACTATGTATAATAGAACTATAAGCATAAGGGGAATACGATGGCAGATGATTACAAAGTACGAAACTACCAAGACGAGCTCGACACCGATCCCGATAAAGAAGACATTATTACTGAAGAAATAAACGACGAAACACTTTCAGAATATACAGGGGTGCCCGAAAAAACGCTTGAGAAAGAATTTGACGAAATAGAAGCTGGCGATTCGCCACTTGGTACGCCTGATGATGTGCGCGAAGAGATTGAGGATAGGGACGAAGAGCTACAAATTAAGTAGCAGGGAATTTTGTCGTTTTTAATACCTTGCGCTGATAGGGGTCTTCATTGGGGAAGAAATCTACTAAACTTAGAGCGTTAAAAATTACTTGGTCACCTTTACGTAGTCTTGCGTGTTTCTGCACTGTCGCGTGGGGAAGAAAGCCAGTCTTCACGAATTGCGGGTTATTGGGTTTTAAGCCGCCTTGTTCGAATAAAGTAATCAAACTATTGTGCAGCTTTATTAGTTCATTTGTCTTTTCAAGCAGTGTGACTCGCACCTGCTTTTGTGGGCCGAGCATTGTGTCTGATTTTGCAGTAGAGGGTATAGGTGCTTGATTTTTTGTGAATCGAGTTAGCTTTTCTGTCATGGTCGGCACGTCCCAATGGATAGCGAATACATCGATAAGAGTGATATGCAACGGCCAATTGTTGGCCGAAAACGATGAGCCCTCTGGTATATCTTCCAGAAATTGAACAATAGTATATTTTTGGGTAAATTTTTCCACAGCTTTATGTGAAATTATACGACATTTATTAAAAATGTCTTGAAAACATAAGCAACTTTGCTATATACTAAACTTAGTCTTTAGTGAAAAGAGAAAGAGACAAACACTTTAAGGAGGGGATATGCAAATTGCAGGCGGACGCGTGTGTATAACTCGTAAAAACTTACATTTATGGGTGCTTGGCGCGCTAATAATAGCAGCAGCGCTACTGATTTTTAGCCCAAGTAAAACATGGGCAGTACCAAATCAGTTGGATGGTACGGTGTATTGGGACCAAAATGGTAACGGCGTACATGATGATGGCGAGCCAGGGCTGGAAGGTGTGGTAGTGCGATTTGGTTTCAATGTCGCCGCTACTACCACTGATGCCAATGGTAACTATACGCTCAGTGGAGTAAGCGGCAACAGCACTCTCGAGGTCCACAGTGGCTGGTTCCGTACACAGTGTAATGCGACGACTTGTCCAGCCGGCCCGGGTGTGGATAATGACTTTGCGGTCAATAATCAATTTATTCAGTTGACGGGGACTGATGCCGATGTGGGAGGAACCTTCGATGTTGGGCTAGTGCCTGACCCTGGTAGCGATTATCCAATTACTGTTTATGACCAAGCTCGCCCTGTTGATATCGCAGCTCGATTAAGCTATGAAGTCTCAGGGACTGGTTGTAATCAAGGAACTGCGGCAGAGCATTTATGTAGCCCTGGCGATGCCGTTCGTGTACGGGCAAATTTCCTTAACCAAGGAACAGGAGACATTAGCAATCCTGTCTTTGCCTTGCAAGTACCAGTAGGTCACACGGTCAATGCTTGGTTTGCAGATGGAGGCACTGCTCAGCCTGGCGCTAATACGGTGACAGAGGTGCAGCCCTTTGATCCTGCATTAGGTTACGGACTTTATCGGCTCAATGGCACAATTCCAGCCGGATCAAGCTCTTCGATGTACACAACCATATCGGTTGAAGCAAATGCCATTGGCAGTCCTACTCCGTATGCAGCGACCAGCCCTCGCGACAAAACAGCGGTACTACAAGTGCTTCAGATTGATCAAGCTGGTGATCCAGACTCTAACTTCTGTCTAGTGAGTGGGCAAGACTACGCCTTTGGGAGCTGTGATCTCAACCCACTTGGTCAGCACAATAAGTTACTTCCGACTGATCACACCGATGGCGCAGACTGGAACGTAACTGGCACGCCAGAACCAAGAGTTGATTCGATGTCTGCAGCAATAGATAGCTCGTCGGTAGATATTTGTGAGCAAGATACGGTACAGACACAACTAATGGTTACCAATACCAGTACCGGTGATACGCCGCTTCGGAATGTTGAAGTTGCTATCGATATTCCATCTGGCTTGACGTTTGAACTGGCTGATAACCCGGGTTGGTTTACGGGGGGTGATGGGCGACCACATACCTTTGTGAACCTAGCACTCTTGCCGGATGGTAGCCAGACTATTCCGCTGAACTTTACCGTGAACGATGGCGTTACTTCGGCTGATAATGGTACGGCAGCACTGCAGATTACCAGTGAAATCGTTGCCTACGACACAGCTGAACTTGATGTAAACGATAATTTTACTCCCGGTAGTTTAAGTGGTACTTTAACATCGCAGAACGACATTACCGTCAATGATGAGAACTGTCAAGAACCAGAGCCAGGTCCTACCCCAGGCCCTGATAATGGCGGTGGCTCCACTCCTGCTGATGAGGGTGAGCTTGCGAGCACGGGTATGAACGTACTTACCCTTACAGTAGCTGCAGCGGGCCTCATTGGTAGCAGTGCTATCTTGTGGCGCCGATGGGCTGCTGGCCGCTAGAAATACTGACCTAATAAAAACGACCGTCCTCAAGCGGTCGTTTTTTGTATAGATAAAGTGTATAGTAATTATATGACTGAAGTTTCGCGCAAACAGAAACTGAAAGCTAAATTGCCACATATGATTGGCGGTGTATTGTTGATCTTGCTTATTGTGGCGCTTATTTTTTGGGGTGAACCACTTTGGGCTCTTTTCAGTAATCCTGATCGTGTTGAAGCTATGGTGAAGGACGCTGGTCCGTGGGGGCCGCTGATTTTTATGCTCATGCAAATTGCGCAGGTATTTATTGCGCCTATTCCTGGGCAGGTGACGGGCTTTATTGGCGGCTATCTTTTTGGGACCGCTTTTGGCACCCTGTATTCCATGATTGGTGCGGCGATTGGGTTGACGCTGATATTTGTTTTGGTGCGCAAGCTTGGTCGGCCGTTCGTTGAATATTTTGTTGACAAGAAAATGCTTGATAAGTTCGATTATATTGCCCGCAACCAAGGGGTTTTCGTGCTGTTTCTCATCTTTTTACTTCCCGCTTTTCCAGATGATATTATTTGTTTTATTGCCGGTTTAACCAAGATCCCTATACGTACGCTCATAGTTATTTCCTTACTTGGTCGCTTCCCTGGCTATCTGGTGCTCAGTTTTGCGGGGAGTGGAACAGCAGATGGTAACATGCAATTAGTAATAGGGGTTGTGGCTGTCTTGCTTGTGGCTTCTGCTTTGGCTTTTTGGCAACGTGCTCGGTTGGAGCAGTTGGTGAAGCGACTGGCGAAAAGGAAATAAGGTCTGGCCGGGCTGAAATGATAATGTAGTTATATGGAAACACTTAATTTAGCAGCACACCCCGATGATATTGAAGCAGTGCTCGGCAATGCCGTAACGCCATCAGATTATGCATTAGTAGCAACCAAAGGTGAAGGAACGACGGTCAATTACCGCTCGGATGAGCAGTTTATTACCAAAGGCGGGCGTGTGGGGGAGTCAGAGGCTGGACTTTCCCGACTGGGAGTTTTACAAAGTAGGCAGTATTATCTTGATTTTCCAGATGGAGATCTGAAGTCTTTTATTCCCGAACTCGTGAATGAGATACTTCGAATTGTCAAAAGTAATGAACAGATTACCCATTTACGAACCTTGGGTGAGCGTGGCGTCGATGGACATCCTGACCATGAGGCAATGCATGAAGCCGCGCGTGAAGTGCAAGCGCGGATGAAAGGAAAGGGGCGATATTTGACTATTCTCGCCGTTGATGAGCAGTTTAATGGTACAGTGCAACTGCTTATGACGCCCGAGAGGCAAGCACGTAAATTGGCAGCTATGGCGTGCCACCAAAGTCAGTTTTTGTTGTGGCGCACGGATGAACAGCCACGCAGTGAACACGGGATACCACTTGAAGACACCGACTTTATAGTAGATGCGGACTGGTGGCAGTCGTTTGGTGTGTTCCAAGCATACGTACTGCGCGGCGAAACCTACAATGAAATAACCTAGGCAAGATATTGTAATGTCGCACCGAGTGATGAATAGCCTTCGTTGAGCCCATCCAAAACAGCCATATCTTCGCCGGTGAGTTCAAAATCGAACACGTTTATATTTTCTTCAAGATGTGCTCGTTGATTCGCCTTGGGAAGTGGAATGACTTTATGCTGGAGATTCCATCGAATGATTATTTGCGCCGGTGTTTTGTTGTAAGTGCTCGCCATGTTTTGTAGTGTAATATTATCGAGCCGCGTGGTACGAGTGAGCGGGCTATAAGCCTGTATAATGATCTCTTGTTCGTTACAAAAATCATACATTGTCTGACTATAGCCAAAAGGACTCCACTCAATTTGGTTCACTACCGGCACCTCGCCTGTTCTGTCTATAAGTGCTTGTATTTGCTCGATGGAGTAGTTGCTGACGCCAATATCACGGGTGAGGCCTTCTTCTTTCGCTTGCATAAGTCCGCGCCAAAGCTCTTCGCCGACACCATCTGCTGGCGGGCGATGTATAAGCATAAGGTCGGCACAATCGAGTTCGAGCTCCTGTAGGTTGCGCTGGGTAGCCTCATAGGCGTTATCGGTTTCTTCTACTTTTGTTACTAAATAAAAATCATCTCGGGCGGCACCTGACTTTTTAATGCCTTCAGCAATCTCAGGCTGAGTGCCGTAATCGCCAGACGTATCGATCATGGGATATCCAAGCTCAAGTGCATAGACGATTGTGCCTGGTGTATTGTTTGTGAGTTGCCATGTGCCCAGCCCTATGACTGGTATTTCGTTGCCGCTGCGGCGCACATTGCCCAGGCATTGACCGAACGTGAAGACTTAGCAAAACGACTTGCTGATCATAATATCCGCTATATTCTGCTTGCGACCGATATCAGTGATACGACTTTTAGTCAACTATCCGAAGTGGAGAACATAAAAACAGTAAGAAGGGGGGGGAACATTGACGCTATATGAAATTGTAAAGTAGTTTTAATGACAACGAATTAGTGAAAAAAATGACGAATACGTCGTCCAGGGTATACCCTGGAAAGAGTGAATAAACATAAGCGAGGGAACTATTATGAAAAGCATTACCCAATCGCTCTTAGATAAGAAAGCGGTATCAGGAAAGCTCATCTCTGGAGCAGTATTAGCGGTAGCCATGGTGCTATTTAGTGCGGGCATGGCAAGTGCGATGCACGATAAGCCATCGAAAGAGGACTGTGCACAGAACGGCTACAAGAACTATGGCCAATGTGTCAGCAATTTTGCACGTGACAATGGCAATGGCGGCGGTAACGGCTACGGTGGTGGTAACACAACCATCAACGTTGGCGGCGACTTGATCGTCGTTATCATTAACTACTTCTTTTAGTAGTTAATATATAGCCTTGAAAAAGAGTCCCTTCAGGGGCTCTTTTTTGGATACGATAGGACGCGCCTTAAATGGATAAATTTATAAAAATATCTCTGATGAAGTCTTTCACTTTCCCATCAAAAAATAATCTTATACCTAGGAGTAGTATTATAGTTCCTGGCAAAACTATATAGAATAAAGCTAAGATTTGTCCGCCTAAAAGCAAATATACTCCTAATCCGGTAAGGGCTAGACCAAAAAGTGATGTTGTTACAGCTAAAGCTATTTTCATTAAAAGTTGGTTTCTTAATTTACATATGTGAGAGATCATCCGCTGTAAGACTACCTGTTAGGAACTTTTCTGTGAGATCAATAGGTACACCATAGGCATAGAGAGGAATTTGCTTTTGAGGAGGAAAATGCAATGTTGCACCGTGGCCTTTTATAAAGGCTTGAAACTCAGTATCGAGTTCACATTGTTCAAAAGCTGATGGGAGATTTGTGGTAGGCGGAAAAAGATTTGTTGAATGGTCAAACTGTACACCTTTTAGGTTGCTTTGAAAGGCAAAAAACATCCCATAGCTCTCATGTAAGTCAAGGTTTCTCGCGTCACATTTCCATAAGGACACAGGGAAAAACTTTTTACCTCGAAAACTAGCATTTGTTAGATTACAGTTATAAAAGCAAAGAAAACTTGACGGTATATCGCCAAGCTGGGTATCGGAAAGATCTAGGTCTTTTATATAAAATATTGACCCTTCTTGGCTGAAGGTATAGCGTATATAACGAAATGAATCCCAATCTTGTGTTCGGAGAGCTTGGTATAGTTTTTGGGTCCATTCATTGTTCATAATTTTAGTATACTATGTTGGGGGCGGGCCCTCCAGCGTTATGCTGGAGGGCCCCGAGGACGTGGGTATTACTTCCAGTCCTTGTTCGCTTTGGTGTCAGCGAACGTGTCGTCCTCGTTGTAGACGGCGGTGGCCTTGTTGCCCTGGTCATCCTGTTGAGACAGGAAGTAGCCCTGACCCTTGACGTTCGGGTCATTGGCGGCGTCGACCGTGTAGGTCGTGTCGCCCTCCTGCCACCGACCATCTTCGTAGGTCGGCTTCGGCGGCTCCAGGGAAGTACCCGGCCACCTCTCGTCGCAGGTGGCGCACGGGCAGCTCGGCCCGTGCTTGCCGTTGAAGCTTCTACGCTTCCGCACCATTGGTGCATCACCCTTTCGGTTGACGGATCACCAGCAGCGTAAGAATGCCGCTAGCTCAAATACAGAATATGTACATATCGATTATTTGTCAATACTTTTTGCAAAAAAGTAAAATTTAAATCTTAACCACAATATCTGATATAGCATTCAAGATATCGCGTGCTGCCAAGGGGAACTCTTTGTTACCGAATGGTTCCCTATGGTAGCATTGCCCGCAGGTCATCGCTAGCAGTAGGGAAGGCAAAAATAGGTGCTTTTAGCTGTTCGATGGTCAACCCGGTTTCAATTGCTAAGCTAAAAATATTTATAAGCTCGGCTGCGCTATCGCCCATAAGATGCGCACCAAGAATTTTCCCCGTGTGGCGCTCAACAAGGATTTTACTCATTGTAAAAGGCTGGTTTAAGCGTTTGCTATCGAACCAATCGCTAAGGTCTTTTGTAGTGACTTCAAAATCCAGGCCTTTTTCGTGCGCTTCATGCTCGAGATAACCCACTTTTGCAACTGGCGGCGAGGTAAAAACAACGCTAGGGGTTGAAAAGTAATCTGGTTGGGGTTGCGGATCTTCCAGGAGCGTATTAGCTGCAATGGCACCTTGCCGCTTGGAAACTGGTGAAAGTTGCGGGCCTGCGTTGGCAACATCACCGGCAGCAGTAATGCGAGGATTACTTGGGCTACGCATGAAATTATCCACAATAATACCGCGCCGCTTGTCGTAGTCGATATTTGCGGCTTCTAAATCCATGTTGCTAATGGATGGGACGCGCCCCGCACCATGTACTACCAAATCGGCAACATATTTTTCATCATTGGCAGCGGTAACAACGTATTTTTCACCCTCTTTGGTAATAGTTTTGGCGGCCGCATTTAACACCACTTCTATGCCAAGTTCACGCGAAGCATCGCATAGTGCCGCGACTATATCGGCGTCGAATTGCGCGAGTGGATGGTCATCGGCGTGCAGTATAGCAACTTTGGCGCCGCAAATTGCCGCCACGTGGGCAAACTCAAATGAGATATAGCCAGCACCCACGAAAATAATTCGCTGGGGGAGCTCTGGAAGATCGAGAAATGCATCGCTGTCAATCAAGTGCTCGAAGCCTTCAATCGGTAACTTGGCTGGTTCTAGACCTGTGGCAATATGAATATGTTCGGCTTGCAGCTGCTCACCATCTAGCTCAAGAGTAGTGTCGTTTACAAAAGCAGGCGAGCCACTATAGACCTCAACGCCGGCTTTCTCTAAACCTTCTACGGTATCAGGTGGAACGGGCTCGGTGAAACTACGTTTAAAGGCGATTAGTTTACGCCAATTAATAATACTAGGTGAGAGCACATCAACTTCGTTCAGTCGTCGAGTCATATCGGCAATATGAGCGGTGCCGCTGAGTACTTTCTTTGGTATGCAGCCACGCACCGAGCAGGTCCCACCGAATGGCTCGCGGTCAATTGCTGCTACCTTCCAGCCAGCTTCACGGCAACGGATGGCAACTTGATAGCCAGCGCCGCCCGTGCCAATAACTATAAGGTCGTACTTTGTCATATATTTCCCCGCTTATGTCTACAGTGTAACAAAATACTTACGCTTCTGGCTACTTCATGTTAAGCTAGAATTATGACACGGCGACCAATGATTATTATATTAAGTATCGTCGTTATTCTTGTTGTATCGACGGTAGTAGCGGCGATGTGGTATGCGACCAAACCGCAGCCTATGGAAGACCCCGCGCCTATTCCTGAAGTAGAAGAGCCACTGGGCGATGAAGCAACACCCCAACCAATTTTTGAGCAGCATATGTTCGATAATATTAAGTCACCGCATTATGTGTCGAGCACTCCAGCCAATAACACCCTTTTGACTGAGCCTCCTACAGAGGTAAATATTGCATTCGATTTTGACCTTGCAGGTGAGTCTACAATCACAGTGACGCGTGATGGTGAAAACGTTACTCGTGGTGGCTCAACAATTGCCGGGGACGCAAGGAGCATGCGAGTGCCCATTGATGCGGACAAAACAGGTAACTATGCAGTGAAGTATACTGCTTGCTGGCCGGATGAGAGCTGCCACGAGGGAAGCTTTGGTTTTTCAGTAAAACTGGAAGGATAGTCGCCAAGAAACAGCTATATTGTTTGTGAGTGCTGGTACATGGTATACGAGTAATAAATAGGTTATAATACCCGGTTATAGCCTGTAAAACGAAAGAAAAATATGCAACAAGCACTTCGCCGTCTTTTAAGTGCGCAAGATTTACTAAAAGTTATTACATCGCAGTCGCTTTCCACTTTGGCGAACCAAATTGTTGCTTTTGTGATCCCATGGCTGGTATTGGCACATACCGGGAGCGCTTTTAATGCTGGGGTAGTAGCTTTTGCTGCTGGCACGGCGCAGGTAATAGGTACCCTTTTTGGCGGCATTATTATTGATCGCATTGGCGGACGAGTGACTTCTATTGCTTCAGATATTTTAAGTTTTGGTACAATTCTTATTCTTCCAGTGGCACTGTATTTTGATTTTATACCGTTTTGGCTCATCCTCGTTACACATACGGCTGGGATTTTGTTTGATGGCCCTGGCATGGTTGCGAAAGACACTATGATACCTATCACTAGCAAGTACAATAAGGTGCCCCTGCTACGGGCAAGCAGTATACAAGAAGTATTGCAAGGCACCGCAATGTTTATAGGGCCAATGACCGCCGGGCTTTTAGTAGCGGCAATTACTGAAGGTGTAACGTTGTTGGTGGTTGCAGCGATATTTGTCCTTTGTGCACTGCTGATATTCCGGGTTAAAAAGCAAAAAATCGTACATGAACAGCCTATGACCATACGCCAGTCGTGGGCAGATATGCGTGAGGGTTTTGTGTTTTTGATGAAAGAGCCCTTGCTTGGGCCTTTGACTATTTTAGGTACTATTTTCGTGGGGCTTTTTATGCCGCTGGCGACTATTAATTTTCCCAGCCTGGTTCGTGTTTGCCGGGCAGAACGCCGAAGCGCTCGGCATTTTTCTTGGGGCGCAAGCTCTGGGTGGGTTGCTTGGTGGTTTAGTATTTACGACGATTGCCACGAAAGTGTCTGGATACGTCTGGATGATCCTAAGTAATATTCTTTCCGCGATTTTCTTTGGGGCCATGCTTTTGTTGACCCCGGTTCGTGGTGGGCAGTGGCGTTTTCTTTCTTGGTAGGAACCACAAGCGCCGGATTTTACCCGATTATGAGTACCGCGTATTATTCACGGACGCCTGAAAAACTATTTGGCCGGGTAAATGGCGCCTCCTGGGCGTTGTCGCTGGTGGCACTACCGGTGACCTCACTGTTATTCGGCTGGATTATTAACCTTACCTCGGCTACGATTGCACTCGGAATTGTAGTGGCAAGTAACGCGATTTTAACTATAGTGGTGTGGTTGTACCCATCTATGAAACTACTTGATACGCGTGAGGCGGCCGTGAATGTCGTGAGGGACGAGGGTTTGGAAGTAAAGTAAAACGGTTTTGTTTTGTTTCATCGAGCTATATAATAAACTATATGGCGGATAAAAAATCACAAGAAGAGCTCATGCTCGAAATCGAAAAAGCAAAAGATTTAGTCGAAATTGGTGCCATATATTTGCACTACAAAAAAGGCGATAGGTATTTGGTTACCGATATTGCTATCAATGGAGAAACTGGCGAGGCTACCATTGTATATGAGGCGCAGTATGGGGATAAACTCCATTTCACACGGGCGCTGACCAGCTGGCTAGAAGAAGTCGAGACAGAAGCTGGCTTTACACATCGGTTTATACGGGAATACTAAAGTGTCACAAAAGCCAACACACGACCATATCGAAGAACTTCTGAAAAGAATCGTATTGCCTTTTTATCATATTAAACGTGATATGCCGTTACCACTCGGTGAGCGACGCTGGGAGAATGATGCTGAACATTCATGGTCAGTGGCATTTTTGTCTTGTGCTTTAGCCCCAGAGGTAGATCCTTCACTTGATGTGGGTAAGGTGAGTCAATTGGCATTAGTGCATGATATCGTAGAAATATATGCCGGCGATACCTCAGTGTTTGCTGCAGAAGGTGAGCTGGCAAGCAAGTCGGAACGCGAAGCTGCGGCTATGGAGCGAATTAAGCAAGATTTTATACATTTTTCTTGGATAGTTTCTATGGTTCAAGAGTATGAAGAAAAAGCGACTGCTGAAGCAAAGTTTGTTTATGCTGTCGATAAATATATTGCACTCATGTACGATTATATTGATGAGGGCCAGCTCTTCCGCGAGCGCAAAATGACGTTAGACACTTATCATAAAAGCCTCACTCACCACCGTCATAAAGCCCATTCACACTCTGAAATTGGCATTTATTACGACAAAGTGCGCGACTTGTTAAGTTCGCATCCAGAGTTTTTCCACCAAGAAGAAGAGGCAGCTCTGTAACGGTAAAATATGCTATACGCAGTGCATGCTTGACTGGAGGCGAAAAATCGTTTAGGCATGTGGGGGCGTGGTGTCAATCTGCCGGGTTTCGCGCTTACGGCAGAAGTGAGCATCTTTTTGGTCAATTTGGTACACCAGAATATGGCCAAATGGCATTTCGACATTCGCAATTTCTTCTTCGTCAATTTCATCTAGGTGTTTTATAAGCGCACGAATAGAATTCCCGTGTGCGACAACGAGAATGTTCTCGCCACATTGCAAACGTGGGAGGATTTCTTGATCGAAAAATGGTACAACCCGAGTATATACATCTTTTAATGTCTCGCCGCCTGGCACAGGGTAATCCCAGCCGCGGCGAATACCATGAAAGGCCGCTTCGCCAATTTCATCTTTGACTTCCCATTTATTTTTGCCGGTCAGGTTACCGTAATCTCGTTCGTTTAATGCCTCGTGTTGTTTACGGGCAGGCAATACTTTGCCATGACTCCGTAAAATGCCATCGAGTGTTTGCTGCGTGCGTTTCTGTTCGGAATGGTAGGCGACGTCAAAATCAATATCTTGCAAAATTTCGCCAATCTTTTGAGCTTCCGCGTGGCCTTTTTCAGTTAAATCAACATTGGTCAGGCCGGTCCATTTGCCAAGGAGATTCCATTCTGATTCAGTATGCCGACTGATGACAAGAAGGCCTTTTTTATCGTCTATTTCCATAGTTTTCATTATACGCTTTAGCGGTGTATTATGAAACTATGCAAGACTTTTATATTACCAAAATTATTGGACGACAAATTCTAGATTCACGCGGTAATCCGACGGTAGAAGCCGACGTGTACCTTGCTGGCGGCGCCATGGGGCGTGCAGCCGTGCCATCAGGGGCAAGCACTGGTGCAGGTGAGGCTCTAGAGCTGCGCGATGGTGGCAAAGCTTATGGCGGCAAGGGGGTACTGCAAGCCGTCGCAAATATTAATGAAAAAATTGCTCAAGCACTGAATGGCCAGGATGCGCGCCAGCAAGAAGATCTGGATGAAGCCATGATTGCGCTCGATGGCACCGAGAATAAAGGGAAGTTAGGGGCAAATGCCATTCTAGCGGTAAGTTTGGCGGCCGCGAAGGCCGCGGCGTCACAGTCTGGCCTAGCACTGCATGAATACGTTGCTAAGTTATCGGGTACAGAAAGTCAAACTTTACCGATGCCAATGATGAATATCATGAATGGTGGTAAACATGCCGCGGGTTCCAGCGATGTGCAGGAATACATGATTATTCCTATAGGTGCCGAAACGTTTGCCGATGCGCTGCGTATGGGAACGGAAATCTTCCATAGTTTAGCCAAGGTGCTCAAAAGTGAAGGCTATGGCACGACTGTGGGCGATGAAGGTGGCTATGCACCACAGGTAAAAAACGGCAATCGTGAACCGCTCGAACTCATAGAAAAAGCCGTCGAACAAGCTGGCTACAAGCTTGGCCGTGATGTTGCATTGGCGCTTGATGTCGCTGCTAGTGAACTATACGAAAACGGTGAATATACATTGGCGACGGAAAATAAAAAGCCAACCGCGAGTGAGCTGATTGGCTGGTATAAAAATATTAGTCAGGAGTTTTCTATTGTCTCTATTGAAGACGGACTCGATGAAAACGATTGGGAAAATTGGATAGAGCTCACCACACATCTTGGTGCAGACATCCAGTTAGTAGGGGATGACCTATTGGTCACTAATACAAAATTGCTTCAGCAAGCAATCGAGCAAAAAGCGGGCAATGCTATTCTTATTAAACCGAATCAAATTGGCACACTCACAGAAACAATTGCGGCGGTAAAAATGGCGCAAAAAGCCGGCTGGAATACGGTCATGTCGCACCGTTCGGGCGAGACGGAAGACGTTACGATAGCGCACCTTGCTGTAGGGCTTAATACTGGGCAAATAAAAACTGGTTCACTATCGCGTACCGACCGTGTTGCCAAATATAATGAACTTTTGCGCATCGCCGAGGCCCATCCCACACTGCGCTTGGCCCATCCTTTTAAATAGTGCGGTTGATTGCAACTAAAAATCCCCATAATTTGGGGATTTTTAGTTGCCGATATACTAGCGCTACTGCGTGCGTATCCGGATGTTGACGCCTGGCTAGCCCTTACGCCAAACGCGTGCATTGAACGCTTTTTCGGTGATATCTATTTTACTAAAGTGTTTCGAGAACTTTTGGCCCTCAAAAACCTGCTTTTATGGTACAGGAAATTGGTCATGGTTGCAAGAATATTAAGTTTTAACAGCTTGCATTACCTCAACGAAGCGCGCATACTATAGCTAAGGAGCTATTACAACAAATGACAGAAAAATCTCGTTCTACTTTTAAACGGACCAAAATTCTCGCGACTATCGGGCCATCGACTGATAGCTATGAAAAGCTAGAAAAATTGGTATCAAGCGGCGTTAATGGCCTTCGGCTGAATTTTAGCCATGGCACATACGAGGAGCGGGAACGTCAAATTCCGTGGATTCGTGAAATAAGCCAGAAGATCGGTAAGCCCGTCGCGATTTTGCAAGATTTACAAGGGCCAAAAATCCGTCTTGGTGATATTGGCGAGCCACTCGAGGTAAAAACGGGTGATGAACTTGCCTTGGTATATGGCGGAGAACGCGATGGCTTGACCTTGCCGATTCAGTACAATCTAGCGACGAAGATGAAACCTGGCGAACGGCTCTATATTTTTGATGGTAAAATCCGTACCACTGTGCTTGAAGTATTTGGTGAAACCGTGCGGGTGCGGGTAGAAAACAACGGGATGGTTCTAAGCCGTAAGGGTATTAATGTGCCAGATACGGATTTTTCGGGCGATATTTTAACCGAAAAAGATTTACGCGACCTTGACTACGGCGCGAAGCAAGATATAGATTTTGTGGCTATGAGTTTTGTGCAGTCCGCCGAAGATATCGAACATGGTAAGAAGCTGCTGCGCGAACGCGGGTCTGAAGCAAAAATTATCGCCAAAATTGAAACCAAGCAAGCGATAGAACCGCAAGAGCTAGAAAGAATTGTACAAGCAGCCGATGGTGTCATGGTGGCGCGTGGTGATTTAGCCGTTGAAGCTGGTGCCGAGGTAGTGCCGATTGTACAGCGCGATATTATTGGCTTGTGTCAAAAGTATGGCAAATTAAGCATTGTCGCAACGCAAATGATGGCCAGTATGGTAGAAAGCCCCGAGCCAACGCGAGCCGAAGTAAGTGATGTAGCCAACGCTGTTATTCTAGGCGCTGATTGCGTTATGCTTAGCGATGAAACAGCCATGGGGAAGTACCCGATAGAAACCGTAGCTTCAATGAAAAAGGTCATTTTGTATACCCAAGAACATGCTCCGGTTCGCCCTGTCTATTTCCGCGAAACACACAGCAACGACCGGCAGGATGCCATTAGTTCGGCAGCTGTTACCCTGGCTGGGCAATTGGGCGTAACCGCCATCGTAGCCGAAACGAAATCCGGTGCAACCGCCTCGAGTATTGCCACGCACCGGCCAACTTTACCTATTATTAGCGTGACGAGTGACCAACGCGTCGCGCAACAATTGACGCTTATGTACGCCAATAAAAGTTTCGTGCGGCCAGATGGTGAGAAAGCTGGTTTGGAACTCGCTCGTGAATTAAAAGCCGAAAACTATTATGGCGATGGAACACGCCCAACGACAGTAGTCGTGGTGAGTGGCAAGCAACCAGGGCTTATTGGTGGAACAGATACCATTCGCGTGCGTGTGCTTGAATAAGAAAAACCCCACGCCTCATTGGAGAAGCGTGGGGCAGGAAGGGACAGTTCGTGACTGATACAGTCACTCACTCTTCTTCCCTCGCCGTCTATGAGACGGCGATGCGTGCGATGTGGTCAGTAATCGGTGTGACCAATGCAATCGCACGAGGGCGGCCCGCCGCAAGCTTGCTGACGGTCGTTGGGCGGTCCTGATCCGCACCGACCACACTTGCACTCCTTGTGCACTGTGGTCAACTGGCGGATGGCGGGGAGGGTTTGCCGTTTCATGATATCACCTCCTTCCAACTCCTATATTCTAGCAAGCGGCTATTAATAAGCACAGCATAAGCGTGTTATAATAAAGCCCAATGGGCCAGTTCTTCAAAAAAACAATACAAGATGTACCGCTCGATAACAAAACCGTCTTGCTACGAGCGGATTACAATGTGCCGTTGGAAAAGGGTGAGATCACTGATGATTATCGGATCACTCAGAGTATCCCCACCATTCAGGATCTGCGCGACCGTGGTTGCAAGGTTGTGATTATTAGCCACTTGGGGCGACCAAAGGGTATGGTGGCACCGGGATTGAGTTTGGAGCCGGTGGCACGTCGTTTAAGTGAGCTACTTGAAATGAATGTGCACTTTGCTAATGATTGCGTGGGCGACCGGGCTTTGCAGGCAGCAAAAAAGCTGCAAGCGGGCGAGGTATTGTTGCTGGAAAATCTACGCTTTCATGAAGGCGAAGAGGCGGATGACCCCAAGTTTGCTCAAGCGGTGGCTGAATCCAGTACGGCTGAGTATTTTGTGCAAGATGGTTTTGGAGTAGTACACCGAGCGCATGCAAGTACCGATGCCATCACGCGGTTTCTTCCAAGCGTCGCTGGTCCACTCCTCGAAAAAGAATATGTTACCATCACCCACGCAATGGATACGCCCGAGCATCCATTTGTGGCGATTTTAGGTGGGGCGAAAGTCAGCGATAAAATCACCGTGATTAAACGTTTTATTGCTATTGCTGATCATATCGTCATTGGTGGAGCGATGGCCAATACCTTTTTGCGCTATAAAGGTTACGAAATTGGTAAAAGCGTTGCCGAAAGCGGGCTCGATGTAGTTATGGATGATATTTACGCAGCGGCGGCCAAAAAAGTAGGCGAAAAAAACGTCGATGACTTTATTCTGCTGCCAGTTGATGTTGCTGTGGCGCCAGAAATCAGCGCCAGTGAACGCCGAATGGTAGTCGCGAGTAACGAAATCGCCCCAGATGAATACGCGCTCGATATTGGCCCCTTAAGCGTCAGCTATGCTGCCGAATTAGTAGCGCAAGCCAGAATGGTCGTATGGAATGGTCCGCTGGGCTACACGACTATTCCACAATTTGCTTATGGTTCTGCCAAAATAGCGCTCGCTATGGCACAAAATTCGCAGGCCGAAACAATAGTTGGCGGTGGCGATACGGCGGAGTTTATTTTAGATTGGGATGCCAAGAATGGTGGTAGCTTTACACATGTTTCTACTGGCGGCGGGGCAAGTTTGGAACTGATGGCAGGGGAAAAATTGCCAGGTGTGGAGGCACTGATGGATGATGGATAAAATTAGCCCGTGCTGCGTGGCGATTGCCACGCAGCACGGACCCCCGGCTGCTAGACGTTGCACAAGAGACAACAGCAAACGCGTTAGCCGCCGCAGTTG
>CAZRGZ010000004.1:81339-84061 GCA_964599775.1 uncultured Candidatus Saccharibacteria bacterium
TTGTTTGTTTTTAAAAATTCCCCCGGTGGGGGGGGCTCTCCCCCCCCCCCCACGGACCCCGGTCTGCTAGACGTTGCACATGAGACACGAGCAACCGCGTTCGCAGCCGCAGTTGCCCATGCAACTGCAGCCATCTCGGCCGCATCTGCAGACCTCATTGAGCCGCAACTGCTTCAGGCGCCTGTTGCGCAAAACACGTAGCAGTTTCATGCTACTCCCTTTCACTAGGAGGCTACTTATTATTATACCATGGAATATGTGGAATATGCAATGGGGAAGCTACTAAAGATCTGAGGATCTTAAAGCTCGATGTACAAATACTAGACGCTTGACGCATTTTTCGCTACACTAGAATAAGCATAAGTTCAAAGTCGATGTAATACATTATATGCGAGATAAAATCCTCATTGTTGGTAACTGGAAAATGCATTTTACCATGCATCAGGCCAGTATGTATGTGCACAAGCTAAGCGAAAAGGTGCAGGCACACCGCGATGTAGAAGTCGTACTATGTCCGAACACGCTGACGCTACAATCACTGAGCGTGCAAATCAATCACCGTCAATTCAAACTAGGTGCACAAAACGCCCATTGGCGCGATGAAGGGCCGTATACTGGTGAAATATCCGTGCATATGCTTCGCGGTATCACAAAATATTTGATTGTTGGCCACTCCGAACGCCGCCATATTTTTGGCGAGACCATTAAAGATACGCGGGCGAAGGTGCAAGCCGCAGTGCGCAACGACCTCACCCCAATACTATGTGTCGGTGAAACGGCGCATGAGCGAAGCGAGGGCGAGATGCGGGATACTATTCATGACCAAGTGAATGGAGGCCTCGCGAATATCACTTCAGAAGAGGTAGAAAATGTGGTGATCGCCTATGAGCCAGTATGGGCTATTGGTACTGGCGACAACGCACGTCCCGCTGATGTCGCCGAAGCAGTCGCGGTGATTCGCCATAATGTTGCTGCTTTGTATGGGAAAAACGCGGCCAAGAATGTGCGGGTGCTCTACGGTGGTAGCGTGAAGGCAGATAACGCCAGGGATTATTTAGAAATAGAAGGCGTCGACGGTCTCCTTATCGGTGGGGCGAGCTTACAAGCCGATACCTTTGCCGCAATAGCTGAGATGGCGCATGAATTACAGCATAATAAAGAATAAAAGAGGGTGGGATGAAAGATATAGATTTTGACGAATTGGATCGAGCAGTATCATCACTGCTAGGTAAGCCACAAACAAAACAGCCAACAGCCCAATCGCCACCGTCTGCAGAGAATACCTTGGCTCCACAAACATCGCCAGAGCCTCAGCGGCCCTCGCAACCGCCGGTTCAGGAGCGCGCTGAACCTTCAGCATCTCGCCAGAATACCACATTTCCCATTACGCCGGCATCACCGTCGTCAGTGCAAGGTGCACCAGCTCGACCAACTACTTCGCCGTCGAATCCAAATGCAAATACGCGGCAAAATGCACCTTCATCAGCTGCGCAACCTTCTTCGGCATCGTCACAAGCACCCGAACGACCGCTCGCTTCACGACGCGCAGGGCGTTTTATGGATGTGGTGCATCCCTCGGCAGCGGCACAAGACCGTACAGTAAAACCAGAAAGTTCCTCTGGTTCCACTGTCAGCACTTCACCCTCAAAAGTGTCACGAGTTGGCCGAGACATCCAATCACCGACTGTCGCAACTCCAGAATCGTTACCGTCGGAGCAAAAAGAACCTTCACAACCAAAGGCTACCACTTTCACTCCCCCTAAAGCTGATATACCACCGGTGAGTGCGCCCCCTAAAAATGCCGTACAGGAGCCAGCTCGCAAGCAACCCCTGCAAGATAAGCAGAACAGCGGGCCGCTACTCGCTGACCACACTACTTCACATCCTGAAACGCCGATTGGCCGTAAACCAGCCGAGGAGGTCTCCTCACCTTTCTTGACAGATGCAAAGGTAAAGAAGCGTCCATTAGGTGGACTTGGTGGTGAAAAACGGGCAACCGAACCGCAACCAATAAGTGCGCCGGCTATCCAAACTGCAGCTTTGAATGCAAAAAAAGAAATAACAAATTCGCCCCAAGATCAACCAAGAAATGATATACAAAAACCAGCTTCAACTTTGCCGCCAGAACTAAAGGAGGATATTGTTGCCGTTGAGTCTTCTGATACAGAAAACGAAGCAGCGACTCGGCCAGACACGCCTCCAGCCTTGCCGCCAGAGAAAAAAGCAGGCGTAAAATCAGCTCGCGCTGCCAGTGAAGCAGCTGCTAGTAGCGCAGCTATGTCTATCCCGCAGCAATATAGGGCAAAACAACCTGCATCAGATACCGCACCGCGCTCTATTTACGATACCGATGAGTACCATAAACCACTTTCGTCACCACAACAGAAAAAGAAGAAAACGCATCCAGTTGTATGGGTATTACTCGTGATTTTACTGCTAGCTGTTGGTGCCGGGCTTGGTGTGGCGGCGTACTTTTTGCTTGGGTAGTGGTAATATAACAATATTAGTTGACGGGTTCTGATTATGAACCTCGCTTGCCTCCTCCCCTTCGCCAAACAGACCGCCCAGGCGCCAGGATTTTTCGGGCTTTTTTCTACAAAAAAGCGCCGGAAAATCTTGGGCCCAACTCAGAACCCTATCTCTCCTTCACTAAAAAAACCTAAAAGCGAAGTGCAGCCCAAGCTAACTCCCGGCGGCGAATGCCCCGAGAGTGTCTTGGCGC
>CAZRGZ010000005.1:0-73500 GCA_964599775.1 uncultured Candidatus Saccharibacteria bacterium
CGGAGGCGTTCAAAGGTTGGCTAGCTTCGGATGGAAATCGAAGTGATAGTGTATGCGCATAAGCCAGCTTAACTGTGAGGAGTACATTCCGATCAGAGACGAAAGTCGGAGCAAGTGATCCGCTGTTCGTACATTTTGTACATGAATGTGGGATCGACAGCGCAAACGGATAAAAGTTACCCCGGGGATAACAGGCTTATAGCGCCCAATAGTTCACATAGACGGCGCTGTTTGGCACCTCGATGTCGGCTCATCACATCCTGGAGGGGGAGCACCTTCCAAGGGTTCGGCTGTTCGCCGATTAAAGTGGTACGCGAGCTGGGTTCAGAACGTCGTGAGACAGTTCGGTTTATATCCGGTACGGACGTCAGGAAATTTGAGAAGATCTACCCCTAGTACGAGAGGACCGGGGCGGACGAACCTCTGGTGTATCGATTGTGGCCACCTGCTGCATTGTCGAGTAGCTACGTTCGGGCAAGATAAGCGCTGAAAGCATATTAAGCGCGAAACTGACTTCAAGATTAGATTTCCCTATGAGGACACAGAAAGATTATCTGTTTGATAGGTGCAAGGTGGAAGTGCGGTAACGTATGGAGCCAAAGCATACTAATAGTCCCATCGCCTTTTTATGCTCTCATGATGTATTGTTAATTTCGGTTTACAATACACATGAGAAAAGGGCTTGACTAGTAATTGGTGTTTATCATATGATATACACTAACGTCGATCTTTTACAATCCGTGCAAACTGGACATCGAAGTGTGATATGCTAAGAATATAGGAGAGGTAGCTATATGGAAGACCTTTAATGCATGCTACACTTCGGTGCCCATGGCGCTGGGGAAACACCTGTTCCCATTCCGAACACAGAAGTTAAGCCCAGCAGCGGCGATTATACTGCCACAAGCGGGAAACTAGCACGGTGCCGAATTATAAAAAAGACTTCCGAATAGGAAGTCTTTTTTCTTGTCGCGACAACTTACATCATACAATTCTTGTAGGCACATGTAATATCCAAGAAAAAACGACCCATCTCGCAGCGTGGGTCGTTTTTTATTAGCTTCTTCACGGAAGGAAGCCAGTTCAGTCGTTAGGGACTAATACAATAATATCGCATCGTAAGCATAAGTGCAAGTACTTTTTT
Source organism: uncultured Candidatus Saccharibacteria bacterium (assembly GCA_964599775.1). Taxonomy (GTDB): domain Bacteria; phylum Patescibacteriota; class Saccharimonadia; order Saccharimonadales; family Saccharimonadaceae; genus CAZRGZ01. Next base: position 1,145 of record CAZRGZ010000005.1, read on the forward strand.
ACAATATAATGTGCTAATGTAAATATTGACAAAAAGCATAAACAATGTTAGTATAGAACCATACACATATCACGTGTGAGGTAATAAGAGGAGATTATTTATGGCAGGAACGAGACAAGGCGGCTTGAAGGCTGCTGCAAAGAATTTAGCACGCGACAAGGACTTTTATGCCAAAATTGGTGCCAAAGGTGGTCGCAATGGACGAACGGGTGGCTTCGCGGCAAATCCCGACTTAGCACGTATTGCTGGCGCCAAAGGTGGTCGTATTAGTCGTCGTACAGCAAAAACAACAAGTGACGATGCAATTGCAACACAAATTGCGAATGACACACAGATCAAAAGCGCAGCTCAAGCTGACGCATAATGGTGAAAAACTAAAGCTTAAAACGACGTAGTTCACAAATACGTGCCTCGTTGGCACGCCACTGGCCCCCACAAGCTAAACACTTGTAGGGGCCAGTTTTGGTTTGCACACCGTTACTATCACATTCGGGACATGTGCTTCGAGCGTGGAGCCAGCAGCGATAGCTTTCAAGTGCGTCTTCTATCGAATCGGTTGGTACGATAACGTTGTATTTTGGCGCCAATATTGTTTGAGCGTGTGTCCAGGCATCTCGCTCCATCTGGACGAGCTCAATATCGTAAATATAGCGATCGTGTTCCAATACTGCATGAGACACCTCATGTAGCAGTTTAGGCACGTCGAGCGCGGAGGTGGAGTCACTATAGCGATAATGCACTGTAGCATGGCTTGGCGACCACCAGAACGTCTCTGCTGGGGTGAAGGTAATATGGGGGTAGTCTTTGATAAGTTTATGTAGCAGCGGATGGGTTTTCACTGGCATATTGGTAACATCCATAAATGACTGCCTCTTCGGGGTGGAATGCTTGAACGATTTTTGGGAAAATAATATGTTCGGAAAGTTTCTCTTTTAAAAAACGCTCTAAATACATAGAGTATCGGTCAAAGTATGACCCAATGCTACCTCCTATGACAATAGTGTCGGGCTGAGTGAGAGGAATGATTGCAAGGAAACCGCAGCCAAGCCTTTGGTAGACGTACTCTTCCCATGTATCGTTATCGTGAACGTCGCGAGCAAACTTGCCATAGGTTTCATAAAAGGCTCGACCGGAGCCAAAGTGTTCCCATTGTTGATACTGACCGTTAAATTCAAGCACCATCCGGCCACCCTCGCTATTGCTCAACTGTGGCTCTATTGCGCCATTATGTATAAAACCGGTACCTATGCCAGTACTTACAGTAATGTAAAGGCATTTTTCTGGTAGTGGCGATAGTGCATGTGCTTGAGCCAGCCCGGCTAAGTTCGCGTCGTTTTCAATCCATACTGGGACGTTGAGATGCTGTTTAATATCTTTTGCTATATCAAAATTATGCCAGTCAAGATTCCCGCACCATATAGCGATATTATCTTTGACAATACCAGGTACGGCAATACTGATACCGCTGATTTCGTTCGTATCGTAATGGGAAGAGATAGTTTCAGTTAGTTTTTCAATGTATTTACGGGGGTCTTTAGGGGTGGGAAAGCGAAGCCTCTCACCTGGTGTTCCATTAGTGAAGCTAGTAACGAGTGTTTTTGTTCCCCCTGTATCCACAGCTATGAGCATATGTTCAGTTTATCATAAAGTCTTTTTGCGTTAAAAGGGGATTTCTTGATATACTATAGACCAGACAGTTGAGACAGGGAGTAAGATGGCAAAGATAGACCAATCAACAAGGCGTGGAAGATTAACAGTCGTTTTCATCGGGGGAATTATTTTATTTGGTGGTCTCACATTGTTTGGCTTTTACTTGAGTCAGCAACGTCAACACCAACTTGAAGCTGGACAGGATGAACCAACACAGGTGGCGACTCTTGAGGATATGGAGGGCGCAAATGAGGAAGTAGCTGAAAATTCCCAAGGAGAAGCACCCAAAGAGGAGTCCACAGAGGCACCGCAAGTAAGTAATGAAGAAGATGAGGACCCTGAACAACAAGTTGCAACAACCGGTCCATCAGCGTCACAGCCAAACGATGAAACAAATTCAGAAACTTCGCAGCTACCATCAACAGGCCCTTCGCAAGCAGGAGCGGCTCCAGCAGAGTTACCGGCAACTGGGCCAGAAACTTTTTGGATAGTGGCTATCGTGGGTGTACTTATTGCTGGCTATTTAGGTTTTGAATATCGACGTTCTCGTCTGGCCTTTGAACGTGCAGCGCTACGCAAATAGCTCTCTTTGACTTATCTGATGTAACAGGGTACAATAAGAAGTAGTCTTGAAAGGTGTGCTGGCTCCCTTGGTATACCTTTCTGGAAATATCATTATGAAAGGAGTCTTGTAAAGACATGGCAAAAGCCACAATGACAATGGATGACCTCTTGAAAGAAGAGGACGTAAAGCAGCTCACTCAAGGTGAGACAGTAGAGGGTACCGTGCTCTCGATGCGTAAGCACGAAGCACTGATTGATCTCGGCCCGCTGGGCGTTGGCCTAGTGCCACGTCGCGAAATTGGATTTTCGCGTAATATTAAGGAAGGTGACACCGTTACTGCAAGTGTTGTTGACGCTGAACTTGAGAATGGTTATTCACTCTTAAGCCTTCGTAAAGCCGCCAAAGATCGTGGCTGGGATGAAGTGAGTCGTTTGGCTGATGCTGGAGACATTGTTGCAGTTACTCCTTACGATGCGAACCGTGGCGGTCTACTTATTGAGTACGAAGGCGTTCGTGGTTTCCTTCCCGTTAGCCAGTTAAGTGCCGAACATTATCCACGTGTGGGTGGTGCTGATAAAGATGAAATCTTACAGCGCCTTAATTCGTTGGTAGGGAAGTCTATCAAGGTGCGCATTCTTGATGTGGACCGCAAAGCAAATAAGCTAATCTTCAGCGAAAAAGAGGCAGTAAAAGAAGGTCTCGCTGAACGCTTTGAGAAATTGACGGTAGGCGATAAAGTGACCGGTGTAGTGACTGGTGTAGTGGATTTTGGTGTATTTGTGAATGTTGAAGGAATTGAAGGCCTTGTTCACATCAGTGAGATTAGCTGGGAGCGAGTCAACAATCCAAGCGACTATGTAAAAGTCGGGCAAACAATTGAAGCAAAAATTATCGCTATAGATAAAGACCGCCTAAGCCTGAGTATGAAACAGCTTAGTGAAGACCCATGGCTTAAAGAGGTTGACCAGTTTAAGAAAGGTGATGTTGTAGAAGGTACGGTTACTCGTATTACACCTTTTGGCGCTTTTGTGCAGATTAGTCCAGCAGTCGAAGCATTGGTACACATAAGTGAGCTAGGCGAAGGCGATGAAGCTGATCCTGAGAAGATCTTTAAGCTCAATGAGCGAAAAGAATTCAAGGTGCTGGATGTGGATAAGGAAAACCGCAAAATATCATTGAGTCTCACAGGCAAAAAATAGTATGAAAAACTAATATCGCCGCCCGTATCAGGTGGCAGAAAGGAAGCTTAGATGGCTGAAAAGATACTGACAGTCCCTGATGCGATTACTGTTGGCGAGCTAGCCGAAAAGCTTGGCCTACCAGTAACCACACTGGTAGGTGAGCTTTTTAAAAATGGAATTGCGGCAACTGTTAATCAGCGAATTGACTTTGAGACAGCTCAAATTATTGTTGAAGAGCTGAATTTAGACGTCTTGCTAGAGAAAAAGGGAGCCGAAGAGGCGACTATCAAAAGTGAACGTGAGTTGAGCGAAAATGCTGCAGAAAGGCCACCCATCGTTGCTGTCATGGGACATGTTGATCATGGTAAAACAAGCCTACTTGATGCCATTTTAGACACCACAGTAGTGAGCGATGAGGCGGGAGGTATTACCCAACATATAAGCGCCTACCAAACGGTACGTAATAATCGTTCAATAACGCTTTTAGACACGCCTGGCCATGAAGCTTTCGGTGCTTTGCGTCAACATGGCGCTGCATTAACTGATGTGGTGATAATTGTGGTGGCTGCTGATGATGGTGTGAAGCCACAAACTGTTGAGGCAATTAAGTTTGCCCAGGCAGCTAACGCAAAAATGGTGATTGCCATCAATAAAATGGACAAAGAAACAGCTGACGCCAACCGTGTGAAGGCGCAGCTTGCCAGTGAGCACAATTTGAACCCTGAAGAATGGGGTGGCGATACTATTATGGTAGAGGTGAGCGCAAAGACAGGGCAAAATATCGATAAGCTCCTCGATATGGTACTACTAGTTGCTGATATGGAAGAGCTAAAGGCTGAGGTAGAGGTTCCAGCCGAGGGCTTAGTGATCGAATCGCACATGGAACAAGGGCGTGGGCCGGTTGTAAGCATGTTAGTTGAGCATGGTGTACTAAAAGTAGGCTCGTACCTTGTGGCGGGAGGCGCCTACGGGAAAGTTCGTACTCTACTGGATTATGCAGGACGGCCACTAAAAGAGGCTGGGCCATCGACACCTGCAACGATTACTGGGCTAAAGGAATTGCCCCAATTTGGTGATCGTTTTGAGGCCGTGAAGAATGAAAAGATAGCGCGTGCTGAAGCAGAGAAGTTTCGGCTAGAAGCCGAACGGAGTGCTGCGACAACAAATGTGACAAGCTCTGATCTTTTACGTATGATGAACAAGCAAAAAGATGTGCAAGAAGTGAACGTTATTGTAAGAGCTGATGTGCAAGGTTCACTTACCTCTGTCCTTGATAGTCTTCGATTACTAGAGACTGATGAGTTGAATGTACGGGTAATCAGCTCTGGTGTAGGTAATATCACCGAAAATGATGTGCGTTCCGCACACAATAGTGACGCTATTATCTACGGTTTTAATGTTCAACTGTCTCCTGCTGTAAAACGGCTTGCGATCCGTGATAAGGTTTCTGTACGCATGTTTAAGGTGATTTATGAGTTGTTGGATGATGTAAAGAAAGCTATGGAAGAATTGCTAAGTCCAGAAGTAGTAGAAACTGATTTGGGCCAGCTGACAATTAAAGGTGTTTTTCGCACAACTAAAGACGAAATCATTTGTGGCGGCGAAGTGACAAAAGGGAAGGTAATGCCAAATGTGTTGGCGCGTGTGAAACGTGGTGATGAGCAAGTCGCTGAAGTTGAGGTGAAACAAGTTCAACGCCAACAGCAAGAAGCCAAAGAAGTATTTGAAGGTGAAATGTGTGGATTAAACCTAAAAACCCAAGGGAAATTAGCACTTGAAGAAGGTGATAAACTTGAGTTCTTTACTCGTGAGCTGAAAAAACGCACCTTATAGTGTATGATAAAGATAGGGCTTGCATTTTTTACATTTTTATGATAATATTTCATAAAGTGAAGTAATTAGGAAACATAAATATGTCAGCAGAACGTACGCCTTCAGCCTTCGATGAAGCAAGAAAAAGAAAAGAAGAGGCAGAACGTCGTGAAGAATTTGAAAAAGTGCAAGGAGCACTAGATCTCCATGACCTATCTGATGAGGATCGAGAAGCATATGAAAGCTACCAGGCGTATCTTGAGCAGCGTCCTGAAACAGAAGCGGAAGCCGCTGAATTAAACGCACACTACCTAACCGACCGTGCACAGCGAGAACAAGAAGAGTTATTTGCTCATCCCGAAGAGAAAGATACACGTTTTGAGGGTATGTCTTTAACCGATATTGCCAGGGAAGCAGATAGAGCCTTAAAGCAGTCAGATGTAACAACAGCAATGGATGCAAGTCATGCATTGGATGATCGGCTTCATGAATTAGCTACAAAGTATGGCTGGTCAGATGAAAAGCTAGCGAAGCAAAAAGAACGATTAGAGAAGTTCTATGATGCTGATAAAGTACATGAGATTGAGGAGCGTGCACTACAGAAGAGGGAGGAGCGAGAAAAGCGTGATGAGTCCTATAGGCGAGAGCAGATAAAGAAATTTCAAGAAGTCGAGCATGAACGGCGAGTACGGGGAGATGAATCAAAACAAGGTATCACGCCTGAAGATATTGTTCCGTACACTGAGTCACACCAATTCGAAAAGAAGCCTGAAGTCGATGAAGACGCCGAAGCGTATAGAGCTGCAGATGAAAAAAGGCAACAACTAGAGGGTGACATTAATAGATTGAACAGTAATACTCCAGAGCCGGGTTACTCAGCTCCTGTCCCCGCGCCATCTAGTGAAGGGCAGCCAACTTGGGACCCTTTAGATAATGAATACTCACCGTCGCCTCCAGGGTCTAATGTCAGGACATTTGTGCCTTCCGGAAGCGGTTCGGAAGGTGCACCTTCGTTTGGTGTGGGTCCAGAAGGCGGCAGTTATTCTGATCGATCAGTAATACCAGGGTTGAGGGAAGCAGATAATCCGCCCCCTACTCCAAGCAGTTCATCTCCACAAAAAAAAAGAAAACCATGGTGGCGTCGCCGTAGAAATAAGCAATAGCTAATGGTAAAAGATGATGGCGGAAATTCCCTCTCGATCACCTGAGTCATACCCTCCGTCGCCTGAAGCGAAGGAGGGTATTGAGCGTCGTCGAGTTTATTCGTCGGTGCTTTCGGGGGAAGTTTTTTTTAAAGAAGATGGCGAGATTAAAAGTGAAACTCTGGCCGACAAAGTTACTGAAGGTAACTTGATAGTTGATCGCGATGCTGGGCTCATACGCTTTGGAGAAGAACCTTCAGATGAAGCCTACGAGGCGCTAGCAGGTCTGAAGATGTTAAGCCTAGAGGGGGCGCAAGCATTAGTTGGTGAAATAGATATAAAAGACGGTGCAATTTTAAAAGTACTCAAAGACCCCACTACTCACTCTTCCTACGCTATTTTTAAGGGCAGTGGCCCGAACTTTTCCTCAGAAGGAGTAGGAGGATATTTACGATACAACGAGACAGATGAAAAAGGAAACCGTGTAAAAATTTTTGAACTTGATCATGGTGGCACAGTTGATATATCTGGAGGCGAAAGTGCTCTAAGATACGAGTTTAAGCTGGAAGGTGCAACTGAACATCTAGAAACTGTAGCGGAAGTGAACGCTCACATAGTAGCTCTTGAAGCAGAAAAAAAGAGACTTCTTGCTCAAAAAAATGAGCGTGAGCAACGACAAGAAGAGCCGTTTATTCCGCCTATACCGGAGCCGTTTGTGCCATCACAAGAATCTCCAGAAGAAAGGCGGCTTCGCCAAGAAGCAGCCGATAGAGAATGGGAACTACAAAGGGAAAGAGATCGTAGTTTAGCTGAAAAACGAGAGCATCATGAAGACCTGGTAGAGGCATTAAATAATGCTCGTGAACGATTCGCGCGCATGACGGCCGATAAAATGGATCGAGCGACAGGGCTTTTGTGGACAGACAAGAAAGAGGCTGCGTATAGGGAAGCTGAAGAAGCATATGACACCCTTTATAAACGTGTTGCTGCAACAGGGATAGCCTATTTGGATAGTAAGGGGGAAGTTGCACCTTATCAACACACGGAGCTAGCGACGCTATATGTTGTTGAAGAGCAGCGCAAACTAAGGCAACGTACTGAGGAGGTGAGACTAGAAGCTTTAGACTCTAGTAAACTAAAACAATGGATAGCTGAAAGTAGGCTTGGCCGATTAGCATCAGGCGTTGCCCTTGGTATGGGGACAAGAGGAGTATTGGGGCTGGCAACTGGTGGAGTTGGCTGGGGAACAGGTATCGTTGCCGGTGCAATCAGTGGTGGAGCATTGGGCGCCTTTGGGGGCAAGCGCCGTGGTATTCGCGAAAGTGCACGAGAATCTATGCAAGGTCTTGGTACCGAATTGGAGGAGTTGCAAGGTAGAATAACACCGGGACAAGATGTTGATACAATACTCGGTATAGATAAAAAACGGGAACAGGCGATTGAACGTTCTCGCAAACGTGTCGCGCGCCGTATGCGGCGTGGATTAGCACAAGGTGCTATGTATGGTGCTTTCGGTGCTGCTGTAGGTCAAGGTGCTGCAGAGCTATTTTGGGGTGGTGATACGGCTTCCGGTACTAGTAATGGAGAAATAGGGGGGAGTGATGCGGGTGAAGCTACAGGACCTGAAGTAAAGACACATGAGTTATCTTCTAGCGAGCTACTTGAACGATATGCTGGTGATACTGCAGCTGAGGCGAGGGATATTCAACTAGGCGAAGGTCCTTATCGGTTATTTGAAGATATGGGTATTCCGGAAAGTGAGTGGGAAGACCTTTATAGAAATGAAAATTTAATGAACCAACTTATAGAGAATGGAGATGCCTATTCGTTAGAAGCTACTGGTGAGCAAGGCTATGGGTGGGGAATTGCGCATGCTGGTGAAATGAGTAATGCTTCCATTGTAGATATTTACCAGGCCGCAGGGATGGAAACAAGCGTCACTGAAGTAGTAGGCGCCGATGGTCATATCACTGAAGTGGACCCTGGTTTAGCTGAGGGTAATAATTTTGATATTTCCCCACGCGCTATTGAGTCAGCTCAACGGCTGGGTGAAGGTTTGGCAGATATTGACAGTAGGTACAATAGCGTTGATATAAATGCAAATAGGTTGCCAGAGGTTGTTGAGATTATACAAACCAATCCTACTTTTATGCAGCAGTTTGATATAATAAGTAAAGATGTTGGTTTAGTATTGAGGGGGGAACCTGACCCACAGGTTGTACAGCAACTCATGAATCAGCTTTCGGCGAATGGACTAGTAACAACAAGTTAAGGGGGCGAGTATGTTTCAGTTAGATGATAGTTTTTTGCAAAGCTTGGGGATATCTGACCTACCTGAAGATCAAAAAAATGAATTTTTACAGCATATCTACCAGGAACTAGAGCTACGGGTTGGTGAAAAACTAGCACAAGGTATGAGTGAAGAGCAGATGGCTGAGTTTGAGAGTATTCTCGACCGTGACGAAAGTAAAGTTCGTGGATGGCTAGAGACAAATGTGCCAGATTATGAGCAGCAAGAGGATTATCAGAATATGGTAAGGGCTTTACAAGATACGGGTAAAGAAATAACTATTGATGCACTCGCTGATTACACAGCTACAAAATGGTTGGCGATAAATCGGCCAAACTATCGTGAGGTGGTGGCACAAACACTTGAAGAATTAAAGAATGAGATTATACAAAACCGCGATGCTATTTTAGCTGAAGGTTAGTGTAGTCCAGCTAAAAAGGCTTCGCCTGACATGGTTTTGCCGCTGGGCGCGATAAGTTCGATAATCTCTAGATAAGTGTTGTGGGCACACGGAATGGGGAGCGCAACAGAAGGGGTGGAAGAAGTTCTTGCTTTGGTAATAATAATCTCTTTACCTTTTACCGTAAGGCGACTTTTAGGCCATGTGGCAAAAGCTCGAATTTCACGTTCAAGCTGCACAGCCGATTTAGTAACCGGATCGAGTATTCCGTCAGCTTTAGTAATGAGTTTTGTGTAAGTAGCTTCAGCGTCGTTTTGTGGCTGTGGCTGAAGTGTGCCGTCGAGGATAGCTGGTAAATGTTCCACAAGTAATTCTTTACCTAATGAGAGGAGCTGGGTGGTGAGTGCTTGTTTTGACTCGTGACCACTGAGCGTTATCTTTTCTTGGGCCCAAATAGGGCCGGCATCCATGGCCTTCACGAGCTTCATGAGTGAAACGCCTGTTTGATCACGCCCTTCTAAAATGGCGGTCTCAATGGGGGTTGAGCCTCGGTATTCTGGTAGAAGCGATGGATGAATATTAACGATACCTTTTGGAAATAGGTCGATGATATCTTGGGGGACCATTTTCCCGTAGGCTACGAGCACGGCTGCTTCGGCGTTATATGAAGTTAGCTGTTCCTTTATATCGCGCAGCTTTTCGGGCAGAAGTACCGGGATGTTGTGCGCCTCGGCGACTGCCTGGATTTCTAGCTGACGTGCTTTGCGCGACGTGCCTTTACTGTAGTTTGCGACGATAGCTTTTACGTCATAGCCCTCATTTATTAAAGCCTGTAAAGTTGGCGCACCATCCGGCTCAAAGCCGGTGCTGAGGCGCTCATTGCCAAAGAATATCAGAGTGTTTGATGTTTTTGTCATAATCTAACTTTTCCAGGTCGCCTTTATCGTTCAATGTGAAGAATGCTTCTTCATCATCCTTTATATGATCGATGAATAGAATACCGTTAGTGTGATCAATCTCGTGTTGAATGACTCGAGCAAGAAATCCCTCAGCCTTTATGCGTACCTCATGCCCATTAATGTCGAGTGCTTTAACTCGTATTTTTGTATGGCGTGGCACTAATCCGTAAATGTCCTTCACGCTTAAGCAGCCTTCATGTTCGTAAACAACATCACCCTCAGCCTTGACGATCTCTGGGTTGATAAGAATGGTAAAGTCACGGTTTTCTTTGTTGTCGAAGTCACTTCGTACAATTATGACACGTTCGAGTTGGTCAACTTGCACGGCAGCAAGTGCAGCGCCAATTTCGTAGGGGCGTGAATCTTCCCAATCTAAAGTGGCGCTGATCATATCATTTGCGAGCTTCTTGATTTCATCGGTGATAACATGCACACGATGAGATTTTTTGCGCAAATGAGGATTTGGCAAAGTAATAATTGATTCTTTTTTCATTGTCCTCATTATACCGGAAAAGGGTGCTGTTTTACAGTCGGATTAAACTATAAAAGGCTGACGGGATCAAGTTCGACTTGCCATTTAGCATCAGGGACGGAATCGAGGATGTTTACAAGGTGTTCACGGCGAGGGCTTTTTAAAATAAGCTGCCACCGAAAAGTGTCGCGGACACGTTCATAGAACGCAGGACTAGGGCCGAGGATGGTAATATCATCGTGCTTCACTTCTCGTAGTTTTTTAGCAAGGTCCCTGCAGGCCCGTATTGCACCGGCTTCCGTTTTGTAAATGCAAGTAAGCTTTAACAGATAAACAAATGGGGGAAAGGCCCCTCTTTTTCGTTCTTTGATCGCCTCGCGGTAGAATGCATCATAATTTTGTTCAATACCATATACGATGCTGGGATGGCGGGGCTGGTAGCTTTGTATAATCATTCTACTGGCATGATGAGAACGACCAATACGACCGCGGACCTGGGCGATAAGCTGGAACACTCTCTCGCTTGATTGATAATCTGGCAGCGAGAGTCCACTATCTGCCTGAACGATGCCGACTGTCCGGAGCTGTGGCAGGTCAAGTCCCTTCGCTATTACTTGCGTACCGACAATAATATCTATACTACCGTTGTAAAGTTCTTGATACCTGTTTTCTACGCGTTGATCGTGTATAGTGTCGGTATCAAAGCGGGCAATGTTTGCCTTTGGAAAAAGTTTTTGTAGTTCTTCCGTGATAAGTTTCGTGCCGATTCCTTTGTGTATTATATCGGTGGTCTGGCAGGTTGGACATGCCGTTGGCACCTTTTCTTTATAGTTACATATGTGGCAGCGGAGTTCGAAATGGTCGTTGTGAAGGGTGAGGGGTGTAAAGCATCGATAGCAGTTAGCTGTCCAGCCACAACTTTCGCAAAGTGTTGTTGGGGCGCTCCCGCGCCGATTGTGAAAGATAAGCGATTGATGACCGTTGCTAAATGTGGATTCTATTTGCTCTAGTAGTGTAGTGGAGAAAAACCGATGTTTTGTGAAAGATTCCTTTTGTTTCATATCTACCACTGTAATTTTGGGCGGTTGTGCGTTACTTCTGGCTGTTCTTGAGAGAGAGATGGTAGGTCGCTGGCTTGCCTGGGCAAGGAAACTATCCGCAATAGAGGGAGTGGCGCTTCCCAGCACGAGTCGACCTTGGTGAAATTGTGAAAGCATACTTGCGGTGCGAAGGGCTGAATAACGCGGTGATTGCTCTTGTTTAAGGCTTGGTTCATGGCACTCGTCGATAATAATGAGCCCGATCTTTTTAAGAGGGCTAAATAGCGCTGAGCGAGGACCAATAACGATAAGTGGGTGTGGGGAGGTCAAGCACTGCTGCCAGGCAATATGTCGCTCAGCTTCAGACATAGCCGAATGAGTAATGATTATATGGGCAAAGTGGTGATTGAATTCAGCAATAAGTTGAGAAGTAAGCGCGATTTCTGGTACTACAACAATTGATGACATACCTTGTTGCATGGTGCGTTTCGCTAATTCTATATAGACCTGTGTCTTCCCTGACCCGGTCACCCCACGCAGTAGGGCCGTACCTGGTGACATGTTCTGCACTCGAGTGATTGCGGCGATCTGTTCATCATTGAGTACAATTTTTGTTCGTTCTCTCTCGGGGTAGTATAATTTTCTCTGTGTTTTACGACGCTTTTTTTGTACGCCGCGTGGTAGGATTGTTTGCCATACTTCGGCCGGGTGAGTTTTATAATAGTCGCTCATCCAACTGGCAAGCTGAATAAGTTGCACTGGAAGCGGTGTTGATTCTATGAGCCGAACTATAGATTTTGTAGTAAAACTAGGCTTTTGACTTATTTTTTGGATAACGATTCCCGGCACTTCCTTTTTACCTACCGGAACAATAACGATAGCTCCAATGGAAAATTCAGCCTCACTCTGGTAAGTGAATGCTGACTGTTGGCGCCAGACATGAGCGATAGTCGCAACGAGATAATAATTCATTTATACCATTATATCTTATGCTACACTGTAAATAAGCATGAGTAGTATTTATTTTAAAAGTCGGGCTGATGCAGGACAGCAATTGGCCGCTGAATTGAAAAAATATCGATACGAGAATTGTGTCGTACTTGCCTTGAGTGATGGTGGTGTACAGGTGGGGGAACAGATAGCAGCTGAGCTTCACTGTATTTTAACCATGTTACTACTAGAAGAGATTGAAGTACCGGGTGAGTCGGTAACATTTGGTACGGTGGATCAGAATGGTGGCTTTTCATTCAATAGTGCGCTTTCAAAAGGCGAGAAGGATGCCTATTATAGTGAGTTTCATGGCTATCTAGAGGAGCAAAAACGAGAAAGGTTTCAACACATGAATCGCTTACTAGGCGAAGGCGGTATCCTCAGTAATGATATGTTACGGGATCGTGTGGTTATACTGGTGTCTGATGGTTTAAAACATGGTTCCGTACTTGATGCAGCGGCAGAGTTTTTAAAACCTATTCGGATTGAAAAGCTGATTATGGCAGCACCTATTGTATCTGTCGAGGCAGTTGATCGGATGCATGTTCTTGCCGATGAATTACATGTTCTAGGGGTAACGGATAACTTCTTCGATGTGGATCATTATTATGATTTGAACGATATCCCCAGTCACGAAGAAACAATTCAAAAAATTAATGAAATTATCTTGAATTGGCGATGACAACCAATGTATGATGGTGAAGGCTACTTGTCATTTGAAGCAAATAACTGTAGAATTAATAGCAACGCACTAAAGAACTAATTATTATTGAGGATTAAGCAGAATATGCTAGATGTATTTATTACTTCCCGGGTGCGCCGTAAAATTATTGTCGTGTATGCAAAGTACCCTGACTTTCGCACGCACGTACGTGGTTTAGCGAAACTGATCAAAGAAGATCCCGGGAATATCCAACGAGAGCTAAAGCGGCTTGAAAAAGTTGGTTTTTTGAATAGCGAGAAACAAGGGAATACGAAAATTTACTCCACCAATAAGAATTTCTCTATTTTCAAAGAGCTACAAAGTATTGTTATTAAATCGCAGCAAGCACAGACGCAGCGCACCAAGCGTCCTGTTGCTGATATGTAGCGACCATGGCACAGCATCCGCTGTTGCTTGAATTACTTATTGCTCGTGGCTTACATGATGAAGCTGAACAACAAGCTTTTTTATCGCCACACTATGAAGCAAAGCATGATCCGTTTTTGTTGCCTGATATGCAAGCAGCGGTGGACCGGCTTGTAGCTGCTCGGGAAAAGCAAGAGCGAATTACTATTTACGGTGATTATGATATTGATGGTTTAACGGCTACCAGCGTACTTTTAGATGCTTTCGCATCTTTTGGTTTTAAGCATGTAGACGCGTTTATTCCTAATCGTTTTGTAGAAGGTTATGGCTTAACTGTTGATGCAATAGAAAAAATTGCGAGCGAGGGTGCCGAGCTTGTAGTAACGGTAGATTGTGGGAGCCTGAGTCATAAAGAGATTGAACATGCCAACGCACTTGGCCTGGATGTTATCGTTACCGACCACCATAATGTAGCTGAAGTCATGCCGCCTGCAGTTGCAACTATTAACCCTAAAAGAAAGGATCACGCGTATCCCTTTATTGATCTCGCAGGAGTGGGTGTTGCTTTTAAACTAGTGCAGGCACTGCAAACATGTTTAGATGGGTTGCCCCCGGGTCAAGAAAAGTGGCTCCTCGACCTGGTGGCCTTAGGGACCGTATGCGATGTCGTGACGCTCGTAGATGAAAATCGTACCAATGTGTACTGGGGGCTGAAAGTGCTCGCAAAGACCCGCCGAGCGGGGCTCAAGGCTTTAATGGCGGTAGCTGGTATAAAACCAGAAGAGGTGACCGCAAGGGCGCTTGGCTTTGGACTTGGTCCCCGTATGAATGCAGCTGGCAGGTTGGATACAGCTCAGATAGCCTTAAATATGTTAACGACAACAGATCCAGTAGAGGCTTTGCGTTTGGCAGAGCAACTAGATGCAATGAATACTGAGCGGCGTGCCGAACAAAATCGTATATTCGAGGAAGCTCAGCTACAAGCGGAGAAGCTCCGAGATGACCCTGTGCTCGTAGTTAGTGACCCAAGTTGGTCGCATGGAATTATCGGTATTGTAGCAGCAAAGCTGCTTGAAAAATACAAAAAGCCAACCTACGTTTTGCAAGAGGTGAACGAGACAAGTAAAGGTTCAGCACGCAGTTTTGGGGATTTCAGTGCGGCTGACGCAATCCGAGCAAGCGAAATGCACATTATAAAAGGTGGTGGCCATAAACTAGCGGCTGGTGTGACCCTGGAAACTAAAAAAATTGATGATTTCCGCAAGAGCGTGAATAGCTATTATCATTCTCTAAAGCTATCTGATCAATTGCAGCATTTAGCACCAAAAGCGGAGCTTGTGCAGCCACATTTTTCATATATCGATGAAGCACTGATAGAAGCGCTGGCACTTCTTGAGCCCTTTGGCAATGGCAATCCTGAGCCGGTTTTTCAGTTTGATGGTTTAACCGTTATTCACATCAGAAAGATGGGCGACAAGGATCAGCATGTAAAGTTACAACTTGAAGACGAAAAAGGGTTAGTCCTACCCATGCTGGCCTTTAATGCCCCTGATCATTTTTATGCAGCCCCTGGTACGAGAGTTCGAGCCTGGTGTCATGTGACATTAAACGAATGGAGGGGGTTGCGTAGTGTCGAAGGAAGGCTTTTAGAGTTGCAAGCTCTTTCTTGATCTGTTACAATATAAAAGATATGATACAAGTTACACGTAAAGATAAGAACGAAGCGGTTGAAAACATGCTCCGTCGGTTTAACCGCCGTGTTCTACAGTCAGGCGTACTGGCTGCAGCAAAGGCATCTCAACGTTTTTCGAAGCCAATGTCTAAGGTAGAGCGTCGTAAAAAAGCGATTACTCGAAAACAACGACGCGCTGAAAAGCTACTAAACAATCGTCTCGGCAAGCGGTAGGTTTATGGCTGATCTTAAACAACGGCTTCGGGATGATCTGAAATCAGCAATGCTTGCTGGCGATCGTTTTGTTGCCGATGTGCTAAAGGGCGTCAAAAGTGCTATTTTATATGAAGAAATAGCGCAGAATAAGCGTGAGGCTGGTTTAAGCGAAACAGCAATCGAAGAGCTATTAATGCGTGAAGTAAAGAAACGCAATGATAGCATTGCTATGTATGATAAGGGTGGAAACCAGGAATTAGCAGACAAAGAGCGAGCAGAAATCAGAATTATTGAACAATACCTCCCCAAGCAAATGGATGAGGATGAAGTACGTGACATTGTCGAGCGGACGGTAAAAGAGTTGAACGCAAAAAACCCACAAGATATGGGGCAAGTCATTGGTAAGGTTCGAAGCGAAATTGGCACACGGGCAAATGGTGCAGTAGTGGCTCGGATAGTGAAAGAAACGTTAAGCAATAAATAAGGAGTAGGCATGATCATCTTCTTTGGACCAGCGGGTGCTGGTAAGAGTATCCAGGGTCAGATGCTCGCGGCACGGCACGGTTGGCGATGGCTCAGCTCGGGCCAACTACTGCGTGAAACCAGTAATACAGAGATTCTTGAGCATTTAAATACAGGACAACTTGTTTCCGATGAGCAAGTCAATGAGCTTATGGGTGAAGCTCTCCAAAAGGCAAAAGACATCAAGCATGTTATTCTTGATGGTTATCCGAGAAAAATGTCACAAGCAGAATGGCTAGTAGAGAATCAGCCGCTGCATGAGCGTATTATTGATGTAGTTATTGTGCTTGAAGTGCCGCGTAGTGAAATTATAAATCGCATGACTAAACGTGGGCGTGCAGATGATACCAAGGCGGCCATTGAAGAGCGCCTACAGATTTATCGCCGTGAAATGTACCCGATTCTAGGCTACTTTGCTGACCATGGTGTGCATGTTGCACATATTGATGGGACAGGAACAGTGGGACAGGTACATGATCGTATCGAAGCGGAACTTGAAGCATGCAAAATCGCGTAAAGACAGCTGCTGAAATTGCAGATATGCGGGTTGGCGGTAAGCTACTTGCAACAATTTATAAGCAGTTGCGAGAACGCGCTGTTCCAGGAGTGACTGAACTCGAACTCAACCACTGGGTTGCTAAAGAGATTAAAGCGCTTGGTGCAATGCCAACCTACAAAGAACCGAGCATTAATTTCCCTGGAGTCATTTGTATCTCAACGAACGAACAGATTGTCCATGGCATCCCAACTGAACAAGAGCTCCACAAGGGCGATGTGGTGAGTTTTGATTTGGTGATTACCTATAACGGCATGAAGACTGATTCAGCCTTCACCATGGTAATAGGCGAAGAGCCAGTTGGCGATAAAAAGCGGTTGATTTCAGCGACAGAACAAAGTTTGTATGCGGGGATAGAAACCTTAAAGGACGGGGTCCATATTGGTGATATTGGTGCGGCGATTGAGGAAGTATTGAACAAGAATCAGCTCGGTATTGTGCGTGAGCTCGTGGGCCATGGAGTAGGTCACGAGATGCATGAAGCGCCAGATATTCCTAATTATGGCCAAAGTGGAACGGGCGGCATACTACATGCT
This sequence comes from uncultured Candidatus Saccharibacteria bacterium, assembly GCA_964599775.1. Lineage (GTDB taxonomy): Bacteria > Patescibacteriota > Saccharimonadia > Saccharimonadales > Saccharimonadaceae > CAZRGZ01. Next base: position 18,217 of record CAZRGZ010000005.1, read on the forward strand.
GGACAAACGATTGCAATTGAGCCAATGGCAATGCTGGGGAAAGAACGAATCAAAGAAGAAAAAGATGGTTGGACAATAAGCACGCGGGATAAAAGCTTGGCAGCGCACTTTGAACACACGGTGCTAGTTACCCAAGACGGGTATGAAGTTTTGACGCAACTTTGAAACTTGCCGAAGTGCCGCATAAGCGGTATACTTTAGGAGTATGCAAGAACTTTCTCGTTATGCTGTTGGTATCGATGTTGGCACGACGGCCGTACGTTGTGTCGTCGGCCACGTTGATGGCAGCGCACAAATCCCTACAATTATTGGAATAAGTTCGGCCGAAAATAATGGTATGCGAAAGGGCGTGGTGGTAAATCTTGTTAGCACAGCCCAAGCTATCGATAAGGCTCTGGAAGAGGCGGAACGAATGTCTGGTCACCAGATTAATGGTGCTACTCTAAGTATTAATGGTGCTCATATTCTAGGAATGTCATCAAGGGGTGTGGTTGCCGTTGGCGCGCAAAGTCATGAAATAAATGAGGATGACCTTGCGCGTGTTGAAGAAGCGGCTACGGTAGTACAACTTCCGGCTAATCGTGAGATCCTGGATGTGACACCACGTAGTTACCAGCTGGATGATCAAGAAAATATCAAAGATCCGATTGGGATGACAGGGGTGCGGCTGGAAGTAGACGCACATGTAATTACGGCTTTAAGTCCGCATCTTAAAAATCTTTTAAAAGCAGCCGAAATGACACATACAACGGTGCATCATACGGTGCCCTCAGGGATTGCTGCGGCACATGCACTTTTAACTGAGCAGCAAATGGAAAATGGAGTGGTGCTGGTTGATGTTGGTGGAACTACCACCAATGTTGCCGTGTATGAAGAGGGTGATTTGCAGCACATAGCTGTCCTACCAATGGGTGGTGTGAATATCACCAATGACCTAGCTATAGGGCTCAAAACAGATTTAGATGTCGCTGAGAAGTTAAAAGTGGAGCATGCCGTTGCTATGCCTAGTGCCCGTCAAGATGACGAAGGTATAATAAGCCTCCAGCTAGGTAGTGAAACTCATGAGTTCTCAACTCGCGATATTGATATGATTGTTGAAGCTCGGTTAGAGGAGATTTTTGAACGAGTAAACAAAGAGCTAAAAGCTATTGGCCGTGCAGCAAAATTACCGGGTGGTGTGGTATTATCTGGTGGTACCGCTAAGATGAAGGGGCTGGCAGACTATGCAAAAGAAGCCCTTCAGCTACCTGCACGTGTCGGGAAGCCAAGTGGCTTTAGCGGCGTTGCCGAGAAAGTAGAAGAGCCGCAATTCGCCTCGGCGCTTGGGCTTATGCTCCTTGATCTAGAGGGCTCTGCTGGACAAAGCGGCTATACACAGAAAAGTAATAATAACAACAAAACCCCAACCTTGAGCGGAATAAGCAAGAAATTAACAGGGATAATGGGCAAGTTTCGTTCATAATTTGTATACAGTATAAAAAAGTATTTTTTACGAATACAAAGTTGGTACACACGCCAAAAGGGTGTATACTAAATGTGAACGAAGCGAGGGAGACAGTATTCTATGCCTGAAATAAAACCAGCAGATATACAAGCATTCGCTACCATTAAGGTAGTAGGTATTGGCGGCGCCGGTGGATCGGCTGTGAACCGTATGAAAGACGCAGGCCTCAGTGATGTGCAGTTTATTGCTATAAACACTGATGCGCAAGCGCTTCATAATTCAAAAGCCGACGTAAAAATCCACATTGGTCGCGATACCACCCGTGGACTAGGAGCTGGCGCTGATCCAAAAGTGGGGCAAGCAGCAGCAGAAGAATCACGTGATGATATTAAAGCGGCGCTTGAAGGTGCAGACATGGTTTTTGTTACCATCGGTGCTGGCGGTGGTACTGGATCTGGCGCAGGGCATGTAGTGGCAAACATCGCCCATGACCTAGGTATTCTCGTAGTAGGCATTGCCACAAAACCGTTTAGTTTTGAAGGTGAAAAACGACGTCAGAATGCTGAATGGGCTATTGGACAGCTGGGGCGTGAGGTGGACACACTTATTACTATTCCAAACGATAGACTGCTACAAACAATTGATCGTCGGACCCCACTGCTTGAGACATTTAAGATTGCTGATGACGTGCTGCGTCAGGGGGTGCAAGGGATTTCCGAGCTTATTACCGAGCACGGCTTAATTAACCTCGACTTTGCTGACGTGAAAGCTATTATGAGCAATGCCGGTAGTGCCTTAATGGGTATTGGCCGAGCTAGTGGTGAGGACCGAGCAATTCAAGCTGCACAACAAGCGATTGAATCACCACTTATCGAAGTGTCCATTGATGGCGCACGCGGCGTACTCTTTAATGTATGCGGTGGATACGATATGAGTATGAACGAAATACAGGAAGCGGCTGAAATTATTACTAGTGCCGTAGCACCTGACGCCAATATTATCTTTGGGGCGACGCTCAAACCAGAGATGGAGGATGAGCTGATCGTTACGGTTATTGCGACTGGCTTTGATTCGGAATATGTTGATGATGCTCAGGCTGAAGCCCTAGAGCCAGCTACTCCAGGCGTTTTGCCAAACCAGTCAACAACAGCAGCTTCCGAACCCGAACAGTCAGAATCATTAGATGAAACTGAAATTGAAAAGATTGATATGGATTTGGATGATTCACCAAAAACCAGTGGCACATTTGCAGACGAAGATGAAGCACCTTCAGGGGGTATTTGGACACAGCCAGATGAGGATGAGTCTGATACTCCAGCATTTCTGCGTCGACGGCGGCGCCATCATGATGAAAACTAGGTGGTGAGCTATGAAATGCCCGCATTGTCATAGTGTTGAGCTAAAAGTACTCGAATCTCGTGATGCTGGGGATGGGGATGCGATTCGGCGAAGGCGTGAATGCTTAGAGTGTCACCACAGGTTCACTACTTATGAGCGTTTTGAGCGCCCTCCACTTGCAGTAATTAAAAAAAACGATGAGCGTGAGCTATTTGATCGTAATAAATTGTATGCGGCAATTCACCGCTCTGTTGGGAAGTTTATGAACTCAGATACCGAAATTGAAGAGATCGTGGCCCAAGTGGAGAGCGCATTGTACGAAACAGGAGAAAATGAAATCTCGTCGCATCTTATTGGTGAGCTTATTCTGACGGCCCTTGCGAAACGCAATAAAGTTGCATATGTACGATTTGCCAGTGTCTATCGTGAGTTCAAGACGTTAGATGAGTTTGAGGCGGTACTGCGCCAACTGCGTACTCGCGATGGGCCACCAGAATTGGCCTAAGAAAGGAGGTATATGGAAGCAGCTCAGAGATTGGTGCATCGTCATTTTACAGATGACTATCATGCACCGTATGATCTATTTCGCTGGGGGGAGCGTATCATTAAGCAAGGTGATCAGACTCGGGCTTTTGTGTGTCCTGAGCATTGGCGTCAAGAAGATATTGAGATTCTAGTCCAATCATTCGGACCAGAAGAGAACGACTTGCGCCAAGTGGTTGATCGAGTGGTAAACCCTATTACCAAAGCGGGGTTTGCGACGGGGTATTTTCAATCTGAGGCAGAAGCAGATATATTTCACGATGAGCTACAGTATCTACTTGTTTCGCAAAAAATGGTTCTTAGTACAGATATATGGCGTTCGATGGGGCGCCAAGCCGTTACTCTTTCATCGCCTCAGTCAGAAGAAGCATGTCATATTTCTGATTTATTTATGCGCGCAGTAGAAGCAGATGGCGAATGGTCTGCACAAGCACCGCCGGATAAGCGAGGTAAAGCACGGGCTATTTGGCAAGATATTGTTCGTCAGGCGTGGCAGCAGCCTCGCCCCATATACTTTACCGATGTGACACGTGTGAGGTACCTCCAGGATATACCAGACACTATACCCAGTGCAGAACTTTCCTTGCTTTCGTTTTTGAACGAGAATGGAGAACTGCAACTTGATGCGATAAAGCAAGTCGTACGTATTGCGGCAGTGACGCTTGATATTTTGATAGATTATATACAAAGCAGCCCTGAAGTATTGCGACAAACTCGCCCAATCGCGATTGGATATACTGAACTGGCCGCCACATTGCAAAGTAAAGGCGTATCTTACGATGGTGACAAGGGAAGAAGGTTCGCCGCTTTTGTGACAAGCTACATAACAGGGGCTGCATACGAGGCAAGTATTGCCATTGCTGCTCGAGCTGGCAGCTATGAGACTTTTAAAAAGAATCTTGGCAGAGTTAGCTCCCAGCTACGATCTTTCCAGAAGAAGGTTGAAGAATTTCCATTCACCGAAGCGGAGAAATCTACGCTGCAACACGTATGGGAAAATGTATTAGGCGCGTACAAGCAGGGCGTACGACATAGTCTTGTGACAGCACTTACGGACCCGGAAGCTATTATGCCATTACGTGATTTAATGCTTGTGACCAAGCTACCAAGTGGCGGTAGTGTGCAGATTGTGCAACCAAGCGTGGCTTTGGGGCTTCGGCAACTAGGCTATGATAAAATGCAAACGACCGAAATTGTTAATCACATTCACGAGCGTGGTGGTGAAACAGAGGAAGTACCCCACCTTCAATCAACCGATGCTACGGTATTTCGCCTACATGATAACGAAGCTCATCTTAAGATGATTTCTGTTGTGCAGTCTTTTCTGAGTGGGCGAGTTTGTTCGCCGCTCGTTATGGCAACGCAGACTACACTGCGGGATACAGAGCGTTTATTGTTTGACGCTTGGCAAAATGGCGTAGAATACATTCATATTCAGCGGCAGCAAAACGAGCAGGATCAGCAAGAAATGGAGGAACCAATTATGCAAGAAAATACCCAATCACAACCTATCGAAAACAATCTTACGCCAGGTATGCCTCATCAAAGCCAATATCGGCCGTTGCCGCGCATTCGTAATGCAAAAACTTTTGCTTTTACTATTGACCGTGTGGAAGGCTACTTCACCGTTGGGGAGTATGATGACGGGACACCAGGTGAGCTGCTGGTGCATATATCAAAACTCGATACGGAAGCTATGGTACTGATCCAAACTCTAGCACAGACTATCAGTCACGGCCTACAGCACGGTGTGCCATTTGCCGTTTATGCAAAAACGCTGGCTTCAGTCCGCTTGGCTCCACATGGCACCACTGATGACCCGGAAGTGCCTGAAGTATCTTCAATCCTTGATTATATTGCACGGCGCATGGCGCTGCAGTATTTAAGCCTCGACGAGCGAATTGCACAGGGGCTAGATACGGAAGAAAATGCTGAAAAGCGAATACAGGATCGCCAAACGAAATTAGTGGCCTAGCATGAGCTCGCACCTAGGACATTGCCTATGCTATAGTAAAAGTAGTCATGAAAACCTATATTTTTTATAAAGAGCTGAGTGATCACGGTCGAGAAGTCCGTGAGTACTTGCGAGATTTTGAACGGCAAACAGGCAAGAAGTTGGTAGAGATAAACCCCGAAACTCGAGAAGGCGAGAGTCTTTGTCGAACATATGATATTGTTGAATATCCGACGCTATTGGCAGTGGACGAAAATGGGGTCATGCAACAAATGTGGCGAGGTACGCCTTTGCCGCAGATAAGTGAAGTGAGTTATTATGTGGGCAATCGTTTCTAAGCTGTTGGGTAAGAAAGACGCTAAAGCAGAGGAAAAGTCCAATAAATGGATTTTTGGTACCATGCTGGTTTTTGGAGTAATAGGGCTTATTGCTTCGTTTATCCTTTCGGTTGAAAAGGTCCATTTATTGCAAGACCCTGGTGCCCAGTTAAGCTGTAGTGTCAATATTGTACTTAATTGTGCGAGTGTTATGGAAACGTGGCAGTCGTCGCTGTTTGGTTTTCCTAACCCCTTTATTGGTTTGATGGCGTACCCGATTGTGATTACTGTGGCAGTGGCTGGTCTAGCTGGCGTACGCTTTCCGCGGCCTTTTATGTTTGCTGCACAGATTGGTTATGGTTTGGGGCTTATTTTTGCCTATTGGTTATTCTTCCAAAGTGTATATGTGATCCAGATTTTATGTCCGTGGTGCCTCTTTGTGACGGTTGCGACCACTATTTTGTTCGATACTCTACTGCGATATAACCTGCGTGAAAATAACCTATATTTATCACAGAAAAATCATAAAAAGGTCCTAAAGCTGCTCGAAAGAGATTACGATAAAGCTTTTGTGGCCGTTTGGCTTCTACTGATGACAGTGCTGGTATTTATACAGTTTGGCGAAGGGCTCTTTGCTTAAGCGGCAAAATGTAGTACTATATACGCACATGCACTCTCTGGAATGCCAGAGATGAGTGGCTATCACCCACGAATGCAGCGGGAAGAAATTGCAAACCTGTGCAAGAGTAGAGCCCGACGCCACCGCCGCGTTAGAGCGAATAAATAAGCGCCAAAAAGAATACACTTCTTTTTAGGAAATCGGATGGTACCGCCCAAAATTTTGGGTTCCGATGGTCTAAAAAGAAGTGTTTTGTTTTCGAGAAAAGGAGATAACAGATGAAATTTAAAGCAGGTACCCGCCGCCGCGCCAAAGAATACGAGAAAGACCTCGTAGAGCAATGGAAGAAGCACAAAACATTTGAAAAATCGGTCGAAATGCGACCGAAGGATAATTCCTACGTGTTTTACGATGGTCCGCCATTTATTACAGGCTTGCCGCATCATGGTACTTTACTAAGCTCCATTACAAAGGATGCAGTGCCGCGCTACTGGACTATGAAAGGTAAGCGCGTAGAGCGGGTATGGGGCTGGGACTGCCATGGCTTGCCGGCTGAGGTGTTCACTGAAAAAAAGCTTGGTATTAAAGATCGCCGTGATATTGGCACCAAAGTAAGCCTGGAAGAATACATCACCACCGCCCGCGAAAACATGGTGCAAACAGGCAGCATGTGGGAAGATACCATTGAACGCATTGGCCGCTGGGTGGATTTTAAAGGTGCCTACAAAACCATGGATAAAGAATACATGGAAAGTATTTGGTGGGCTTTTAAGACCTTGCATGAAAAAGGCAAGATTTATGAAGGCGAACGCGTGCTTATGTATTGTACCCGCGATGCAACACCGCTTTCAAAAGCTGAAGTCACTATGGACGCAGGAGCCTACCAGGACGTAACTGACCCCAGTGTGTATGTGAAGTTTAAGTTAAAAGATGAAGATACCTATTTGCTTGCCTGGACAACGACACCGTGGACACTCCCGGCCAACACCGCCGTAGCGGTGAATAAAGACCTCACCTACATAGAAGTTGAGGTAGATGGCGAACGGCTTATTTTAGCAAAAGATTTAGCCGAAAAAGTACTGACAGACGAAAAGCACCAACCATTGAACTATAAAACAATTCGCGAGCTAAAAGGCAAAGAGCTCGTGGGTAAGGAATACATGCCACTACTTGGCGTTAAGCGAGGTGAGAATGCGCACAAAGTGTGGCAAGCGGACTATGTAAGTGCGGAAGATGGAACAGGTGTGGTGCACCTTGCTCCTGCCTATGGTGAAGAGGATTTTGAACTGGCTCAAAAGCACGACATCCCTGTGGTGCATGTAATTGATGAAAATGGTCTTTACACCGAAGGTGACTGGGAGGGCGAAAATGTATGGGAAGCAAATAAACCCATTGCCAAAACTCTAAAAGAGCGTGGTATCGTCTGGAAGATTGACTATATTCGCCATAGCTACCCGCACTGTCACCGCTGTGGCACGCGTTTGATGTATCGGGCGCATCCTAGCTGGTTTATGGACATTGATGGTCAGCGTGAAGAGATGCTGGCGCAAAATACCGAAAATATTAATTGGTTCCCGCCACATATCAAGCACGGTCGGTTTGAAAAGAATGTGCAGGCCGCGCCAGATTGGAACCTAAGCCGCGACCGTTTTTGGGCTACCGCTATGCCAGTATGGGAAGGGTATGATAAAGAAGGCAAAAAACATCAGATCATTGTCGGGAGCTATGCTGAACTAAAGAATTTAAGTGGCATCGAACTAGAAGATTACCACCGCCCATGGGTAGACGACATTACCTTTGAAAAAGACGGCATTCACTATAAACGTATCGATAAGGTACTCGATGGGTGGTTCGAAAGTGGCAGCATGCCCTTTGCACAATTCCACTATCCGTTCGAGAACAAAGAAAAGTTTGAAGCTAACTTCCCAGGTGATTTTATTGCAGAGTATGTAAGCCAGGTACGGGCATGGTTCTATTACCTACACGCAGTCAACGTGGGTCTATTTGGTAAAGCGCCATTTAAAAATGTGATTGTCACCGGTACGCTGGCCGGCAACGATGGCCGCAAAATGAGTAAAAGCTATGGTAATTACACCGACCCTAATGAGCTAATGGACACTTACAGCGCAGATAGCCTCCGTTTCTTGTTGCTCAGTTCACCAGTGCTTGCAGGTGAAGATTTTAGCTTGCAAGACAAAGATGTGGGTGATGTGGCGCGTAAGCTAAGTATGGTTTGGAACATGTACGACTTCTTTACCATGTACGCCGAGGTAGATGGTTGGGAATTTACTGGCAACCTGAGTGACCCTAGTAGCGAGCTAGATAACCCCCTGGATCAATGGATTATCAGCCGCGTCCATCAATTGGCTCAAGAAATTGAAACGCATATGGATGCCTACAACATCCCAGGGGCATTAAGCCACGTGATGCCATTTATTGATGATGCCAGTAATTGGTATGTGCGCCGTAGCCGCCGTCGTTTCTGGAAGAGCGGCGATGACACAGATAAGAATCACGCCTATCGTACGCTTCACTATGTGTTAGTGCAGCTAGCGGTAGTACTGGCGCCATTTACACCGTTTTTGGCTGAAGAGCTTTACCAAAAGCTCACTGGGGGCGAAAGCGTTCACTTACTAGACTGGCCTGAAACAGGGCACATCAATGAATTGGTGGTGCAAGATATGGCAATTGTCCGTGAGTATGTTAACCAAGGGCTGAGTATTCGTGCCAAAGAGGGTATAAAAGTACGCCAACCGCTTGGCAGCGTGACCGTCCCCACGCTCGGCAAATTTGTGAATTTTGAGGATATCTTGAAAGATGAGCTCAACGTTAAGCAAGTATTAAAAGGTGAATTTGCCCTCGATTTAGAAATCACTCCAGCACTCAAGCACGAAGGTTTAGCTAGGGAGGTGATCCGTCATGTGCAGAATGCCCGTAAACAAGCCGGGCTGAATGTGGATGATCGTATACAACTAAGCCTTAAAACGGAAAGTGACGAATTACAAAGGGCTATTTACGAGCACAAAAATACCATTATGCTTGAAACGCTCGCGCGCAATGAACTGCAGCCTGCCACTGAGCCAATGTATGAAACAACGGTGAAGATAGAAGGTAATGAACTTACCATTTCTATTGCTAAAGCTTAAAATGTAAGGAGAGCGGTATGAAAACGGAGAAAGCCTTATTCGCAGCTGGTTGTTTTTGGGGAGTACAGTACTATTTTGACCAAGTGCCGGGTGTAGTAAAAACGACAGTAGGATACACCGGCGGAGATTTTAAAAACCCCACATACGAAGACGTGCTTAGCCGCAAAACGGGTCATGCAGAAGCTGTACTAATAGAATTCGACCCTAATGAAGTAACTTATGAGACACTGGTAAGGCAATTCTTCCGTATGCATGATCCTACCCAACTCAACCGCCAGGGGCCAGATATTGGCGACAACTATCGTTCATCTATTTTTTACTTTAATGATGAACAAAAAACCGTGGCCACTCGTATAAAAAGCGAGCAAGCAGCGAATTTTGACAAACCTATAGTGACGGAAATTGTTCCAGCAAGTGAATTTTACGAAGCCGAGGAATATCACCAAAAATATACCGAAAAAACTGGTCGCGGCATGTGTCACGTGCCCTATGCACCAGTGGAATAGTATGTTTTAATACTATCTATGATTACAAAAGCGATTATTCCCGTGGCAGGTTGGGGCACACGCCGCCTGCCTATTACAAAAGCGATTGAAAAATGCATGCTTCCTATAGGCAATCGGCCAATTGTGGATTATGTGGTTGAAGATTGCATAAAAGCCGGAATTACCGATATTTATTTTGTGGTGGGCGAACAAAGTGAGCAAATTCATACTTATTATGGCGAAAATAAGTTGCTGAATGAGTATTTACGTGCCAATGGTAAAGAAGAACGGCTGGCTGAAGTTGCCCCACCAGTAAATATCAATTTTCACTATGTCATTCAGAAGCAAAATGAGAGGTATGGTACAGCCGTACCTGTCGCACTTTGCGCTGATATCCTCGAAAATGGTGAATCCGTGGTGGTGCTAATGGGAGATGATTTTATTTACAATCCTGATGGCTCATCTGAAGTGCAACGACTTATCGAGGCGACGCCAGTTGGTCAGGCCAGTCTGCTAGGCGCTGCCATACCAAAGGAAGAAGTGAGTAGGTATGGTGTACTTCGCATCTCTGAAACAAATGATTTTATAGAAATTGTTGAGAAACCATCCATAGATGAAGCGCCTAGTAACCTTATCAATATAAGCAAATATGTCGTTACCTACGAGCTCATGCAAGAAATAGCTCGCTATACTAACGAAGAGCAAAACGGCGGCGAATATTACATTACAACGCCGATAAATCGTTACATTGAAGCTGGGCACACTATTAAGGTTGTACCAGCCGAAGGGCAATATCTAGACGGTGGTACTTTGCAAGGCTGGCTATTTGCGAACAATGTTGTGTGCAAGGATTGACACCATAAGCTTTTTGTGCTAATATAGTATTGTTACAAAATAAGTAAACACAAAAAGCAATGAATAAGTTAAAATTATTACTCCAACGGAAGATACAGCTACAACCGGCACGCATTGATGCTGAAGAAGCCCAGGATGAGCTTATGCAAGCTATCTTGAACGATCAGCATGAGCATGATAACAAGTGGCAGCTGAACGAATTTGTTGACGCCGAAGAAGCTTCGCGTATTTGGCATGAACTGGAGAACGAAGAGAGTAGGTAATGACTCACTTTCACCTTATTGAATCGGTGGCGCAATCGGTTAAGACTTTACATCTGGTGCCATATCTGTTAAAATCAGGTACTGAATCGGTAAAACATAAGGGAACTAAGAAGCATGAAAGCAGTCGTAAAGCTCGGCGGTAAACAATATATTGTCGCCGAAAAAGAGACCCTCCTGGTGGACCTCCTCCCGGATGGCACAAAAGAGCTCACGCTTGAACCTCTGCTGGTGTTCGACGACAAGAACGTCCAAGTCGGTAAGCCAGTTGTCAAAGACGTGAAAGTAAAGGCGAAAGTTGTCGAAGACCTGGTAAAAGGTGATAAACTTCGGATTATTCGTTTCAAAAGCAAGAAACGTGTTCATAAAGAAACTGGACACCGCCAAAAATACAGCAAGATTCAAATTACCTCAATTAAATAATACTTGCGAAACTTATACCCCTATAACGGGGTATTTTTTATGCTATTTTCATGTGTGAAAAATGATGGTGCTCATGGTATAATAAAAATACCAAAAGGAGAGGAAACTAACCGTGACAAAAGTGATCGCAATCACCAATCAAAAGGGTGGCGTTGGTAAAACAACGTCAGCGGTGAACTTAGCGTATTACTTTGCAAAAGCGGGGAAAAAGGTATTGTTGGTTGATCTCGACCCGCAGGGGAATGCTACCAGCGGGCTTGGCTTCGATAAGCAGCAGTTGCAGTACACCATGCTCGAAGTGATGCAAGAGAAAGTCCCGCTTGCTCAGGTAGTGCTCGCGACCGACCAAAAAAATCTCTTTATAGCACCCTCTACGCCACACCTAGCGAACGCTGAAGTTGAATTAGCGCAGGCAGAGCGGCGATTTATTCGTTTACGCCAAGCGCTTGAAACAGCCAGCGGCTACGACTTTATCTTAATTGATAGCCCACCAAGCCTAAGCTTACTAACGGTGAACGGGCTCATCGCTGCACATTATGTGCTGCTACCGGTACAAGCTGAGTTTTATGCCCTAGAAGGCTTGGGGCAACTACTCGAAACAATGCAACTCGTGAGAAAAGGTTTAAACCCAACTCTTGAATTGGTAGGTGTGCTGGTGACGATGATGGATTCACGTACGAGCCTAAGTGGCCAAGTGCACGAAGAAATTAAACGCCACTTTCCAGGCAAGGTACTTAGTACCACTATACCGCGGAATATTCGGTTGGCCGAAGCGCCGAGCCACGGGGTGCCAGTGGGGGCATATGATCGATGGAGTAAGGGCGCACGCGCATATAAAGCAGCCGCAAAGGAGGTGATGGATCGTGTCAGCAGCTAAAGCAAAAAAGGGCTTGGGCCGTAATTTTGATTCGTTGTTGCCTACAGAGCTATTGAATGAAGCTTTTGATCCAACAGCTATGCAGGACGATAAAGTTTCGGAGCTGCGTTATATTAAAACCGACGAAATATTTCCCGACGAAAACCAGCCCCGGCGCCATTTCGACGAGCTAGCGCTTGAAGAGCTTGCCGCCTCTATAAAAGAACACGGCATTTTACAGCCGATTGTGGTGATTGCCGGGAAAAAGGGCTACCAAATTGTGGCTGGTGAACGCCGTTGGCGGGCTGCAAAAATTGCTGGGCTTGAGAAGGTGCCATCACTTGTACGAACACTAAGCAACCAGCATAAGCTAGAACTTTCGCTTATTGAAAACTTACAGCGCCGTGATCTTAACCCCATTGAAACGGCAACAGCGTTCCTGAAACTGCGTGATCAATTCAATATGTCGAACGACGACATAGGCGCCCGAGTTGGCGGCAAAGCCGTGAGCACTATTAGTAATACTATTCGTCTTTTGCGCTTGCCTGATAAAGCTAAAGAAGCATTGATAAATGGCGATATCACAGAGGCACATGCACGGCAAATACTTGCAATCGACGATAAGAAACACCAGCTTGAGCTACTAAGTCTTATCATTAAAGAAGGGTGGAGCGTGCGCCGGACTGAGCAGTATGTTGTTGGCTATAAAAAAGGTGATGCAGCGCCTGAAAAAAAGCGTCAAGCTAAAAAACAGATGCAAACCGAAACACCCGCCACAAAGAAACTGGCAAAACGCCTTGAAACCCCGGTTGAAGTACGCACCACAGCACGTGGGGGGCAACTAATTATTCGTTTTAAAGACGAGAACGATCTCGACCGTATTAGTAAGTTACTGGCAAAGTAAATCTACCTAAAAAGTGCGAATAGCGGTAAATGGAAATATGCGAAGTGCAACTGGACCAATAACATCGTAGAGTGGAATGGTACCAAGCCCATTACGTGAATCGAGGGAGAAGTTGCCTTCCCGGTGGTCACCTGCCACGAATATCTCGTCTTCAGGGACTACAATGTCTATTTTCCCGCTCGTAGGACTACCTGGCTCGCCATTAAATTCTTTGTCAGGTTGAAACCCATTCGGATGTTCTTGATTGTAAACAGTAATTATCCCATCTTTTAGTACCACCCGTTCGCCGGGTAGGCCAATCACTCGTTTAACGATAAATTCATCTGGACGCCCCACCTGATAAAGAGGGTTTTTAAAGACGATAATTTGCCCGCGCTCCGGAAGGTAACTATGACCGAGGAGTCGTTCCCAGGTGACTGGTAGGCGATTGACGATGAGTCGATCGCCGGTATGCATGGTATCTTCCATGCTGGGTCCGGTAACACTGAAGCTACGGAAAATGAAGGTATTAATAAACATCGCGCCTAAAACAACGAGCGCAACAAATACTAAAATACCCACAATATCGCGGAGATAAGAGCGATTATTTTCTTTTTCTGTCATGTCCACACACTTTAGCATACACTGGTTTTGAAACGCGGTAAACTCCTAAGAAGTAAGCCAAGAAGTATAAGCTTTTTGAGTTTACGAAGTGCACAAAATTCGCTATAGTAGTATGTAATACATATGATTAAACGTAAGACTCCATCCACCGACGGATTTGCTATACCGCGGCGTGCAGCATCGACCGATGACGCCAAGCGCGTAGGTGTTGATACTTTAGGTGGGGGAGCTAAAAAAGCGCCCCCTCCTCCCGTTTCAGCAAAAGAAGCACGGAGAAATGCCAAAGCTTCATCTGATAATCCAATGGAATTCTCAAAAGAAATTGACGCCTCACTTAAGGCAATTGATGAAGAGTCAAAACCACCGAGAAAACGCTGGTGGCGGCCAACCAAGCGAAAGATAAAGTGGTTTTTTATCATTCTATTAATTATTCTGCTTGCGATTGCGGGCTATTTGGGTGTCAAGGCATGGCTTGCTAGCAATAAAGTATTTGACGGTAGCGTTTTTGAATTGCTCGGTGCCGGTAAACCCCTAAAAATGGATGAAAATGGCCGTAGTAATTTTGTTATTTTTGGAACATCCGAGGATAGTGGCGCGCATGCGGATGCTGGCCCGCATCTAACAGACTCTATCATGATAGCGAGTCTTGACCAAGAAACCAAGAAAGTCATGCTCACCAGTGTACCACGCGACTTATGGGTACAATATGACCAAGCATGTTTAAATGGCTATGAAGGCAAGATTAATGCAGTGTATCAGTGTGGCTCAGAAGATGGTGCTAACGAAGACGCTGGTGCAACCATGCTTATGGATACGCTTAGTACGGTATACGGGCTTGATATGCACTATTACGTCCACGTAAACAACACAGCAGTACAAGAAGCGGTAGATGCAGTTGGCGGTGTGGATATTATGATTGAGAGTGACGATCCTCGCGGTATCTACGACCCGAACTTTGACTGGGAATGTAATCACCAGTGTAATTATGTAAAATATCCGAACGGGCCAGCGCATCTTGACGGCAAACACGCTGTGCTCCTAGCACGTGCTCGGGACAGTACCGGTATGGGCTATGGTTTGGCTGACGGGAATTTTGCCCGTGAGCAATATCAGCAAAAGATTTTGGTTGCACTTCGCGATAAGGCTGCAAGTGTGGGTACGCTAGCAAATCCGGCGGCTGTCGCCCAACTTATCGATTCGCTTGGCAATAATGTTCGTACAAATGTCAGCACTGGCGAAGTAAAAACGCTAGTATCGGTAGCGCAAGAAATAAATGATAGTAGCATTACTACTGTTCGTCTGGACAATGAAGAAGACCCGCAAGTAACGACAGGTACGATGGCAGGGCAAAGTATTGTGCAGCCAGTTTTAGGGGTATACGACTATAGCGGCATTCATGCCTATATACAAAGCTTTGTGAGCTCAGACCCTGCGGTCACTGAGGATGCCGTGATTGATGTATTAAATGGTTCTGGAACGGCGGGTGCAGCCCAAGCGACTGCAGATGAATTGGCCGCAGAAGGTTTAACGGTGGGGGCGGTTGGTAATGCGCCAGAAGGCACCTATGCGCCCATTACGATTTATCAGTTGAACGAAGAGAAAACTGGCACGAAAGAAAAGCTCGAAACACTTTATTCAACAGAAATTCTTACCACTTTGCCTGCGGGAATAGAATCAACGGCTGACTTTGTGATTGTGGTTGGTTCTGTAGAATAATTAGCCACATGGTCGTGTAAGCGTGGTATAATAGAACACGAAATGGAGTTAATAAAAGCAGCGTCACGTCGCACGTTAGTGAGCGAGGCGACCTACATTATCTTGAACCTAGCGCTTGCGGTAGCAGTGCTACTGGTGGTGCTTGCTTTTGAGATGCCCTGGCCAGCATTTATATTGGTCATTTTGAGCAAATGGCGTATTTTGGCGGTGCGACCACGCTTTTGGTTTGCAAATATCCAGACCAACTTAGTGGATATTATGGTGGGGCTAAGTGCTGTTGTACTCTTGTGGCAAGCTAATGGGCAATTGTGGTTACAGATTTTAATAACAGTACTGTTTGCTGCGTGGCTCCTTGTTTTGAAGCCCCGTTCACGACGAAGCGCAATGTTGTTGCAAGCTGGAGTAGCACAGTTTATTGCTGTTACCGCAGTATATAGCGTTGCCTATGTATGGCCTGCTGCATTAGTAGTACTTTGTATGTGGATTATCGGGTACGCCACTGCACGTCATGTTTTAAGCTCATACGAAGAAGAATCAATTACACAACTAAGCTTGATCTGGGGTGTCGTCGCAGCCGAGATAGGGTGGCTGGCGTATCACTGGACGATTGCTTACGCGCCATTCTCGGAACTTATTGCCTTAAAGATCCCTCAAGTAGCGATAATCTTATTGGGATTGAGCTATTTAGCGGAGCGTGTATATGCAGAATACCGACGTGACGGCCACGTTGCTTTCCGGGAAATTCGCTGGCCGCTATTATTTGTTGGTATACTGTTACTTGTTGTCATGATTTTCTTTAACGGCTTTGACAGCATAGGCGCTTAGGAGGAGGAATATTTATGCCAAACGATGGGGAAAATACTCAAGAAAAGCAGCAATCAAAAACTGAAACGACACGACAACAAGATAAATCATCTCGCACTGCTCATCACTCCCCAGTTGGGAAAGCTTTTACCCTCGTATTTATTTGTTTTATAGCGAGCTTTTTGGGTGCATGGGTATTTATAGGGAGCGGTCTGATACCTCTACCAGCTCAGTTCTCAAATGAGCAGCGGCAAGCGTTGGTAGTACAAGAGGGTGAAGTTGTCGCTGAGGTAGCACAAAGAGTATCCCCGAGTGTGGTATCTATTCTGACGGTCACCGAGGGCGAGCGTGATGTTTTTGGCCGTGCCACCTTGAATGAAGGTGCTGGCACGGGTGTTATTGTCAGTTCGGATGGCTATATTATGACGAACAAGCATGTGGTTGGCGAAGGCACCCGGCAAGTCGATGCGATACTCGCAGATGGTGAGCGTATAGAGAATGTGAAAATTGTGGGGCGTGACCCGCTGAACGATATTGCTTTCTTGAAGATTGAAGGCAAAGATAACTTGCCGGCAGCCACGCTGGCCGATTCAAATCAAGTCAAAGTGGGGCAAAAAGTCATAGCAATCGGCAATACATTAGGGCAATATCAAAATAGCGTTACTTCTGGTATTATTTCGGGGATTGGTCGCCCTATAGTAGCAGCTGCTGATGCCAGCACGCAGGAGGCTGAGCGTTTTGAAGATCTTTTTCAAACAGATGCAGCGATTAACCCGGGTAATTCTGGGGGGCCGCTTGTGAATTTAGAAGGGGAGGTGATCGGTATTAATACAGCTATCATCGAGGATGCCCAAGGTATTGGGTTTTCGATCCCCATTAACGTAGTCAAAGGATTGCTTAAAGGCGTGAAAGAGGAAGGTAAAGTATCTCGGGCTTATATTGGTGTGCAATACCTTTCTTTGACCCCTGAAGTAGCGAAGGAGCTGAAAATCTCGACCACGAGGGGCGCTTATATTGGCACTGGTGATGGGAAGGGCGGACCAGTGGCAGGCAGCCCCGCTAAGAAAGCTGGACTGAAGCAAGGGGATATTATCACAAAGGTGAACGATATCGTGGTTGGTGAACGGAGTGGACTCGCGGCAATTCTTGCGCAGTTTGCCCCTGGCGACACTATAAAAGTGACCTATTTGCGCGGTGGCAATGAACACACGACAGAGGTGACATTGACTGAATATCCGCGTGACTAGTGTTTTTGGAGCATAATACAAAAACCTTCTTGCAACTGAGGCACAAACTGATATGTGGCGGCAAAACTTGTAATTGCTTCTATCTGGCGTGTGTCTGCTTCTAAAAGCAAATAAGCACCGGGTGGGAGCTGCCTGGCAGCTTGTGTAATGAGCCGATATATAAGCGCGAGCCCATGATTATCGGCGTATAAAGCTTGGGCTGGTTCGTGTGCTGTTTCGGGGGATCGGTCCCAGGTTTTGTCGACGTAAGGTAAGTTGGCGACAATAATAGATGGCTGCCGAGAGGTGGCTGCCAACAGGTCCGAGTTGAGCAAAGTGAGGCGCTGAGACGGCAAGGCGTGACGCTGAGCATTTTGCTTAGCTATAGTGAGCGCTCCCTGGCTGATATCGATCAAGGTGATATGAAGCTGCGGGAATTCTAGTCCGGCGGTAATACCGAGGCAGCCACTACCGGTACCTACGTCAAATAAATTTCCCTGAAGCTTTGCAGTCGGTATTGATTTTAGAAACGCTATGAGTGTTTCACTTTCTGGCCGGGGAATTAACACTTCAGGCGACACTATAAAACGTCGTCCATAAAACTCCTGCCAGCCACGCAAATAGGCAAGTGGCATTCGTGCTGCCCGGCGCTGTAAGGCGATTTGAGCGGTTTGTGGTGCAATAAGTGCCTGATCATGAGCGAGCAACCACGTCCGATCTACCTCAAGAGCATCTGAGAGCAGCAATTGTGCATCGAGCGATGCACTTGGCACGCCAGCTTGCTGTAATGTGTGGGTCGCTTGATCTAGCCATTCCCGAACACTAATTTTACTGTTCGGCGCCTTTGGCTTTGAGTTCGCGTTCATAGGCTTGGAGTTTGTTGGTTATGTCGTCGATGTCGCCATTTAGAGCTGCGGGAATATTGCTGCGTGAATAGCCGATACGATGATCGGTAATACGATCTTGCGGGAAGTTGTAGGTACGAATTTTTTCGCTGCGATCACCCGACCCAATGAGATTGCGGCGTTCACTGGCAAGCTTGGCATTATCTTCGTCAATTTTCTGCTGGAGCAAACGAGAGCGAAGTACGCTCAGAGCCTTCTCACGGTTTTTGATTTGCGATTTTTCGTCTTGGTTGGTCACCACCATACCAGTGGGGAGGTGGGTAATGCGCACAGCGCTATCAGTGGTGTTTACACTTTGCCCGCCGTGGCCACCGGCGCGGAATACATCGACTTTTAGGTCGTTCGGGTGAATCTCAATGTCCGTTTCTTCGGCTTCAGGTAAGACCGCAACGGTCACGGTGCTGGTATGAATCCGGCCCTGGCTTTCGGTTTGCGGGACGCGCTGCACCCGGTGAACGCCACTTTCAAATTTTAAAGTAGCGTAGGGTGCTTCGCCTTTCACACTAAAGACAACTTCTTTGTAGCCGCCGCTGTCATTAGCGCTCTCGCTCATGATCTCAGTTTTGAACCCGTGCGCTTCGCAGTAGCGAAGATACATTCGCAACAGCTCAGCGGCAAATAAACTAGCTTCATCACCACCTGCGCCTGCCCGGATTTCAATGATCACGTTTTTTTCATCGTTAGGGTCTTTGGGCGTGAGCATAACGAACAGTTCTTCTTCGAGTGCTGCTAACTGCTCTTCTAACTCGGGAATCTCGGCTTTGGCAAGCTCGGCTAACTCATCATCGCCATTGGCTAATTCTTTTGCCTCCGCCAACTGCTGCTTTAGTGATTGTTCTTTTTGGCCCTTTTCGATAATTGCGTCAAGCTCACTAAGACGCCTTGTTTTGCTGGTGAAGTGAGGGTCTGCGTAAGCATTTGGTTGTGCTAAAAAACTGCTTAGCTCCTCACGTTCTTTTTGTAGTTGGTCAAGGTCGAGTGTAATCATAGTCTTATTTCATTATAACAGTAGTCAATAAAAAAGAAACCGCTTGATAGAGCGGCTTCTTTTTAGCTAAATCGTTATTTTTCTGCCTTTGCAGCTTTTTTCTCAGCGCGCGCAGTTGCCTTTTTGGCTTTGCTCGCCAAAGCTTCTTTGCGGGCCTCAGCAGCGGCAAAACGCGCTTTAAAGCGGTCCACACGACCTTCAGTGTCGATCACACGTTCTTCACCGGTAAAGAAAGGGTGCGAAGCACTCGAAATATGTACTTTTACAAGTGGGTATTCCTTGCCGTCCTCCCATTTGACTGTCTCAGTTGAAGTAGCGGTTGACCGCGTCAAAAACGCAAAACCAGACGCATCATCCTGGAAAACAACAGGGCGGTAGTTGGTTGGGTGTAAGTCTTTTTTCATAATCTGTTACATTTTAACTTTTTTTCGGGGAAAAGTCAAAACTTGCTCGGTAGGTTAAAGAATATTGACAAAATGCTAGTTTTTATGATATAATAAGAGTATGGGGAAAATCGTGGAGAAGGACCCATCCGTGAAGCGGAGCCTGATCAAGGGCAACTGGAAAATCGGTGTGATGGTCGCTGGCATCGCTGCCTTCATCATCAGCGTGTCGTGGCTGTACCTGACGGATGTACGTGACGACCGTCTCGAGAGCGAGCGTAAGGCCATCAAGGCCCTGGGCTACGCCGACGTGATGATATCGTCGCAGCGCGGCTTGCTCGCGAGCAACGATGCGGTGAACGAATTCATCGCCAAAGACGCCGATGGCTGTCCTGTGGTCATCGTTGTCCGCAAGGTCAACCAACTCCAAATCGACGTGGAAAGGAGTTCGGCGGCAGCCAACGCTCGCTGCCGTCCCAACAAGTCTTCCTGACCTGACCCCCCGGCGACCCTGCGACGGCCCTCGGCCAGCTCGCGGGGGCGCCCCGATCATTGGGCGCGGATTTTATTTCATAAACCTGCATATTGCAGGTTTTATTTTGTTCAATCTTAGTTACGTGTTAACAAATACATCACGCTTATGGTAAAATTTTAAGTAGGCAACAAAAGGAGGCACACAATGAAGCGAGCAAAGGAAACAGGAAGCGCCATAGGAATTATTTTGGCAGTAATTGCCGTGGTGGTCGTACTCGGGCTGGTGGCATGGCTGTGGACTCGAGAGCAAAATAAATCTGAGCCAGAACCAGAACCCAGCGAGCCAGTTTCGATGATGGTAGAAAATGTCGGTTTTGAAACGCCGGAGTCGGTGCTTTATGATGCCGATACCGATATGTACTATGTCTCGAACATCAATGGTGCGCCGCTGGATGAAGATGGCAACGGTTTCATATCGCAAGTTTCGCCTGAAGGCACGGTGAGCGAGCTGAAATGGATCAATGGCGAAACCGAAGGGGTGACGCTTAACGCACCAAAAGGCATGGCTATTATGGGCGACAACCTATATGTGGCTGATATTAATACCGTTCGGGTATTTAACAAGAGTACTGGTGAACTAACCAATAGTATTGCCATTGATAACGCCAGCTTTTTAAATGATGTTGCGACAGACGGTATGAATGCTGTGTATGTAACAGATAGTGGGCTTAATGCTAGTTTTGCGACCACAGGCACAGATGCGATTTACAAAATTGAAAATGACACGGCAACGGAAGTGGTGGCAGATACAGGGCTGAATTCGCCAAATGGTATTGTGGTAGATGGCGACACGCTTTACGTGGCACCATTTAACGGTACCGATATTTACATGGTAAACGCGAATGACGGCTCTTTTGAATCAGTAGCAACGCTGCCGATGGGGCAACTGGATGGCTTGGTGCGGCTCAACGATGGCACCATGTATGTTTCTAGCTGGGAGGCTGAATCAGTTTACAGGCTGGACGCTAACTATGATAGCAATGTTGCTTTCGATAATTTACCCGCGCCGGCTGACATCGGCTACGACACCACTCGCGAATATGTGCTTATCCCATTATTTAACGACAACGCTGTAGCTATTCGCTCGCAGTAGATAAACAATGTGGTAGAAGATAGCGACGAGGTAGTAATTCGTCGCTATCTTTATTGACAAAAACAGGGGTGACGTAGTAAAATAACAGAGTAACATTTTTAACGACGCAATCTGCACGAAACTTCCTTATAAAAATGAGGGTGCAGATGAGGAAAAAGGAGTAAACCATGGCAGTATCTGTCGATGTCAAAGCATTGCTGGCAGCTGGCCTACATTTCGGCCACAAAACCAGCCGATGGCACCCAAAAATGGCGCCGTATATTCATAGTAAACGGCAAGACAGCCATATCATTGACCTGATAAAAACACAGGAAGGCCTAGAAGAAGCCTTGGCTTTTATCAGCAAGACCGTTGCTAGCGGTAAGCAAGTATTATTTGTGGGGACAAAGCGCCAAGCGAAAGATATCGTGAAAGCGGCAGCCGAAGAAGTAAATCAGCCATACGTGACTGAGCGCTGGCTAGGTGGTACTCTTACCAATATTTCTACAGTCGGTGCACAGGTTAAGAAGCTGAAGTTACTCGAAAAGCGCATGGCAAACGGTGAGTTGGCAAACCGTTACAACAAGCTTGAAGTACAACGCTTCCAGGAAGAAATCGATTCGTTGAACGAAAAGTACGGCGGTATTAAGGATTTGAACGGTAAGCCCGGGGCGCTATTTGTGATCGATGTGACCGCAGAACAAAACGCGATTCGTGAAGCGCGCAAGCTTAATATTCCTGTGGTAGCTGTCGTCGATACTAATGCTAACCCAGATGATGCCGATTATGTTATTCCTGCAAACGACGACGCGATTAAGGGCATTCAATTGGTACTTGATTACGTCAAGCAAGCCGTGCAAGAGGGTGTGGCAAACCGTAAAACAGAAGAGAAGTAAGGGGGTGCTATGGCAGTATCTTTAGAAGATGTAAAAAAATTGAAAGAACTTACCGGTGTTGGCCTGAGTGATGCAAAAAAAGCTTTGGTAGAAAGCGACGGCGATTTCGATAAAGCACTCGAAGCTATGCGCAAAAAAGGCCTGACGCGTGCTGAGAAAAAGGGTGAACGCGAAGCCCGCGAAGGTCTTGTAGACGGGTATGTGCACAGCGGCCGAATTGGCGTACTGGTAGAGGTTAACTGTGAGACGGATTTTGTAGCTCGTACCGAAGATTTCAAAGCACTGGTGCACGATATCGCTATGCACATTTCGGCTACAGCACCGCAATACATTACCGCCGACGATGTATCCGCTGAGGACCGCGAACGTGTCTCGGCTGAATTTGCAGAAAAAGCCCGCAATGAGGGCAAGCCAGCCGACATGTTAGAAAAAATTGTGGAAGGTCAGGTAAAGAAACACTTTGCGGAAAAGACTTTACTTGAACAGCCATTTATTAAAAACCCTGATATTACCGTTGGCGAACTCATAAAAGACCACATCGCTCGATTGGGCGAAAATATCGTGGTACGACAGTTCAAGCGCATTGAGCTTGGAGTTAGTGAATAATCATGGCGGTAGATACGTTTTTCACCTAAAGAAGGATTTTCAGTTCCAAATAAGTTTAAGCCTGAAAATGCGCAAGATGCACTACCTAAATTCACCGTAGATGACTTAAAGGAAATTCGATCTAAAGGCTGGCGCCGTATGGGGGTTATGGCTGCTATCGTTGACCCAAAAGACCGACTCCTTGTTTTGGAGCATGAGGGATCTGATAAGGCGCCTGATGGAGCGTACGGCCCATTGGGAGAAACATCTCGTATTAAGAGAGCGGCTGACGAGATATTTGTAGAGTCGACCGAACAAACTCTTGGTCGTGGAGTTCAGGAAGAGCTCAATAAAGTGCCGTCAGATTTGAAATTGCGGTCCAAGAAAATCGGAGCATGGATGATATATAACTGGCCAGTAGGGAGATCATACGAAGGCCAATATGCATTTGCCGTAGCTCCAGTGGTTCATATTGACGCTACCGAGGGTGAGCGACTTATTGAAGAATTTGAGCCAACAGATGAAGTGCGTCGTATCAGTTTCCGTACAATGGATGAAATAAAAAGTAAAGAGAATGTTCGCCCCGGTACACATGGCTGGACAGAAAAAATAAGAGAAAGTGGCCTGGTAGAAGCAAAGAGAGATCTACAACCACTCTTATTTGAAGAGCCGCCATTGGTTGATGGAGTAGATATAAAATTTGATAAAATAGAGATATGACCAGATCACACCTCGTACTGATTAAAGTAGGTGGTGGTCTTATTACAAAAAAGGCCGAGTTCATGACTACGAATGATGAAGCAATAGATCGCGTAGTCAATCAGCTTAGTCGTGCAAAGAAAGAGTGTCCTGATGCAGATCTCATTCTTGGCAATGGTGTGGGTTCTTATGCTCATTTTACAGCTCATAAGTACGCCTTACGTGATGGAGCATATAATACAAATGCTGTTTATGGTGTTGCGCAAACACATTTAGGAGCGGCAAAGCTCAATATGCTCTTGACTGAAGCTCTCCAGAAAAAGGCTGGACTCCCCGCGCTTGCTCTTTCACCAATGAGCATGATGGTACATAATGATCATGGAGTAAAATTTAACTCAACACCTTTAAAGTATGCGTTACAAAAGGAGTATTTGCCAGTACTTCATGGGGATACGGTTCTCAGTACGGTACAAGGTGTCAAGATATTTTCTACTGAGATGATCTTATTTGAATGTTTAAACGCATTTGCGCAGGATTATAAAAAGGTTACAACCATATATCTTACAGACGCCGATGGAGTGTTGAATGATAAAAAAGAAACGATACAACACTTAACAAAGGAATATTCCATAAAAGTACACGATGCGCACCGTCATGACGTAACAGGAGGAATCATAGAAAAAATAACCGCCGCGAGGGCTGCTGCTGAAATAGCTGATGAGGTGTATATAGTGAGCGGGTGGATTGATGATGCTATAGCTAGAATTATTAAAGGCGAGCATTTAGGTACGAGAGTATATGCTTGAGAGAGATCAAGAGCGGGCTCGACACTCGGCTCATTACGAGATTCTATCAGAATATGAATTCTTTAACGAGATTGCAGAAAACGTTCGATATACTCAAGAAGGTGATCAGTATTACTTACGACAATGGGGTTCGACCCCGCCGAGTCACCTGTAGCTCGAATTATGGAGGAACTGATTTCTGCCGGGGAGCGTAACGTGTCGGTCATATTGGGCGTTGATGCTTACACGTTTATGGTTGATGATAAAGTCAACAAGCTAGGCCCTCTTTTGTATCGGAATACAATGCCGGAGGAGTCGGCAATGAATGAGGCGTTTAGTTATCGATTGCAATCGTTGAACGCTCTAGGAGCAACGCCCGGAGGTTCATACGCGATAACTAATATACTAAATCGACCATTTACGAATCCATTCGCCGGCCGCTCTCATATAAAGGTCGGTATTATTAATGATGAGGTATATGTTGGGGGGCTGCAATCTATTTTTTACTGAAAAGCGAGATGCCATGGTTAGGTGGAATGATAAAAATACAGCAGATTGGCTATATGATACGATGACTAATGTAGTTGAAACAGGTAATAGTCGTTTAGATCTTGAGACGGATAAGGTATTTCCAATTGATGATGATTCCTCACTGTTAGTAGATGCTGGAATGAAAAACCAATCTATAATATACGATACGGCATTGGAAGTTATTGATTCTGCAGAAGAAAATCTGTTACTAGTAAGTCAGTACATACCGAGTGGAGAGATGGGCAGTCGTCTTTATGAGGCACATAACAGAGGAGTAGAGGTGAAAGCGTACTACAACCACCCAAACAAGTATAAAGGTGGCTCAAGAATATGGCAACATCTAAATACTTTAAGAGAAAGTCAACTATGAAATCTCGGTATTTCAATGTCTCTTCCGGAGGAGCACCCTATGATACATTACAAAATCCTTGCCTCGGAAAAGTCATCTATGATTGGTAGTCATAACTATAATGAACGAGGAATTAAGTGGTCAACGGCTGAGGTAACTTTATTACGCCATGATAGAAACTTCTCTATGGAAGTAGGGGGCTTTGTTGCTCGACATCTCTGCCACCAACCATAATAATGATCTACTGATGAAACCATACCAAAGCCCATAGAACAGCTAAATAATGGCACACATATGCTAAAATAAAAGTATGTTTGATACGAAACCTTACGAAAACCGCATCGCGCAGGCAATCGCGCATTTTGAAGATGAACTGAAAAAAGTCCGCACTGGCCGAGCACACCCAGATATGTTGAGCGGAGTAATGGTGGAGGTATATGGGACAAGCCTGCCCCTGAACCAGGCAGCAAATGTGACAGCCCCAGAGCCACAGCAGCTTTTGGTGACACCTTTTGACCCTAGTAACGTACAGGCGATTAGTAGTGCTATTCGCAATGACCAAAGCCTTGGCTTTAACCCGACTGATGATGGCCGTGTGGTACGCGTTCCCGTGCCTCCGCTCACAGAAGAGCGTCGCCGCCAGATGGTAAAGCAGCTTGGCGATAAAGTTGAAGATTGTCGCATCTCTATACGAAACATCCGCCATGACGCCTTAAAAGATGCGAAAGCTAAAAAAGAAAGCAAAGAACTTTCTGAAGATGACTACAAGCGGGCTGAAAAAGCGATGGATGCTGTTGTTGCAGAAGCCCAAAGTAAAATTGAAGCCATCACCAAAGCCAAAGAACAAGAGATAATGACCATCTAATGGCTGAATCTGACACTTTAGTTCCCAAGCATATCGGTTACATTCTTGATGGTAATCGGCGTTGGGCGCGTAAACACGGGTTGCCGGTGTATGAAGGGCACTTGGCTGGTTATAACGCCCTCAAAGACGTCGTGAAAGTGACTGCCGATGCTGGTGTTAAGTTCATTACATTGTACGCTTTTTCAACCGAGAACTGGAAACGCAAAGAGGATGAAGTCAGTAAGCTCATGAAGCTTATGATGCGTTTGTTCAAAACCGATTTGCAAGAACTCATTGATGCGGAGTTAAGACTGGTAGTGCTTGGATCGAAACAGAACTTGCCTGAGGGAATGGCAGAAGCAATTACCGAAGCAGAGGAAAGAACTGCACATTTGAAAAAGGCAACAGTTGGTGTTTGCTTTAATTATGGCGGACAGCAAGAAATTGTAGAAGCCGTCAAGAAGCTTATGCACGAAGGGCTATCAGAAGAAGAAATTACCGAAGAGGCAATAAGCCGCCATTTATACAAACCTGACATTCCGCCGGTGGATTTAGTGGTGCGCACAAGCAACGAACAGCGCATTAGTAACTTTATGTTGTGGCGAATCGCCTATAGCGAATTTCTATTTTTAGAAAAATATTGGCCAGAGATGACAGCAACCGACGTGGCTGATATTATAGAGGAGTATCAAAGGCGCTCGCGCCGTTTTGGAGGGTAAATGGATTTTTTAGGAACAGTTGATATTGTGCTTTCAGTGTTGCTTGGCCTGTTTTTACTGGTTATTCTAGTGGTGGTGCACGAACTTGGCCATGCGATAGCTGCGCGTCGTAATGGTGTGGTGGTAGAGGAATTTGGCATTGGCTTTCCACCAAAAGCCTGGGGTAAGAAGCTGAAAAATGGCGTACTCTTCACCTTGAACTGGCTGCCTTTGGGCGGTTTTGTAAAGCTGCAGGGTGAAAACGACTCCGCCAATAAAAAAGGCGACTACGGTGCGGCCAGCTTGTGGGCAAAGGCAAAAATCTTATTGGCTGGGGTGTTTATTAACTGGCTAACCGCCGCAGTGATCTTCACTGTATTGGCGGTGGTTGGTCTGCCGCAAATTATTGAGAATCAGTTCAGCGTTCCAGCAGATACTACAGAGGTACGCAAGCCTGTAACGGTAGCCCTAGTCAGTAAAGATTCGCCAGCTGAAGGCGCCGGTTTGCAGGCAGGTGACCAAATTGTCAGTTTCGATGATCAGCCGGTGACTTCACCAGAAATGTTGACGCATCTGACAGAAACTCATAAAGGTGAAGCGGTTCACATAACGTATAGTCGTGATGGGCACGAAACCGAGGCAGAGGTAAAATTACGCAATGAGGTTTCCCCTGGCCAGGGTTACCTTGGCGTCGGGCCAACCCAAGAAGTATTAACGCGCTCGACTTGGTCGGCGCCAATTGTTGGGGTGGGGGTGACGGCACAGTTCACATGGGTCACCCTACAAGGGCTGGGAAGCCTTGTGGCAGATGTGGTGATGGGCCTGATTTCGCAATTTAGCTTCGATAGTAATGTGCGCCAAGAGGGTGGCGAGCGGATTAGCGCGGCAGGCGATCAAGTAGCTGGCCCCGTCGGAATACTGGGGGTTATCTTCCCAGCTGCGCGAGAAGCAGGCGTAACAACGGTGCTTATGCTAACGGCGATTATTTCATTGACTCTTGCAGTAATGAATGCTTTGCCGATCCCTGCGCTAGATGGCGGTCGACTATTTGTGACACTACTGTTTCGGGCGTTAAAGAAGCCCCTCACGAAAGAACGCGAAGAGAAGATCCATGGTACAGGTTTTATGATTCTGATACTGCTGGTGGTTATTATTACAATTTTAGATGTGGGGCGGTTGTTTGAATAAAAGAGTCAAAAAACCACAATTGCTGGGGCGGCTGGTACATATGCGAGGTTTACGTGCGCTGGTAGTGATTCTTTGGGTGCTGGCCGGGTTTATGCTCGCGCAAATAGTGGGAGTAAGTGTTTTCCAGCTTGTCGCGCCACTCTTTACGAACGGTATGTCACCGAATGCAGTGGTACTGACCACTATTCTTAGTGCGCTTGTGTATCTTTTCGCGCTGGTATTAGTGGTGGGGGTAATGTGGTGGTTGCGGGGTTGGACAGTTAGGCAGCTTCGTGATCGCCTAGGTCTCAAACGTTCTATACAGTGGAAAGACCTGGGTACGGCTATTATAGGCTATGTTCCATATATTCTTGTTTCGATCGCCATAACAGTCATGGTAACACTTTTTGTACCCGGTTTTGATGTTGCCGAGCAGCAAGAGCTTGGCTTTGACAGTCTACAAGGGAGCCTTGAATTTGTTTTAGCGTTTATTGCACTTGTCGTATTGGCGCCTATTGCTGAGGAGTTATTGTTTAGGGGTTATTTATTTGGCACTTTACGCCGCATGATAGCCTTTTGGCCGAGTACAATAATTGTAAGCGCCCTATTTGGGCTGGTGCATGGCCAGTGGAATGTGGCACTGGATACGTTCGCTCTCAGTATCATTCTTTGTTTTATGCGCGAACATACGAAATCGGTATGGGCGCCTATTTTACTACATATGTTGAAAAATGGGCTTGCATTTAGCTTACTGTTTGTGGTTTAATATCTGCAGTGCGAGCGGTAGGCCTCACGTAAGAGGGAGTGTGCTTGACAAGCAAAAAAGCGCTTGGTACACTTGAAAAATCTGTAAATTCCATCACAATGGGGGACATTACAGCACAGTATCTTATGACAAATTGACAGAAAGTGTATCAAGGGTGCCACAGGGCCCCGTTTTCAATATAGATAGCCAAGGAGAATAGTATGAAAAAACAGTACCAGTTGACATTACAAGGAAAAATAGAGTTAGAAAAAGAGCTTGATGAGCTAAAGGCGCAACGTGGTGAGGTAGCGCAACGAATCGCCAGTGCACGTGATTTTGGCGATCTTCGCGAAAACGAAGAATACCACAGTGCCCGTGAAGAGCAGTCACGTATGGAAACGCGAATTGCTGAAATTGAAGATATCTTGCAAAATGCTAGCATGATTCAGGCGAAAGACACTACAACGGTAGGAGTTGGTAACACCGTTGAGCTTGAAACCGATGGCAAAAAAGTCAGCTACATCGTGGTAGGGCCAGTTGAAGCTGACCCGCTTGAAGGTAAGATTTCAAACGAGTCACCGATCGGGAAAGCCCTACTTGGCAAAAAAGTAGGCGACAGCGTGACCATCGAGACGCCAAAAGCTAAGGTGGAGTACAAAATCGTCAAGATTAGCTAGTAGGAGTGATGAAACTTATTGGGAGCGTCACTCTGTGGCGCTCTCTGTTATTTTCTTTATTTTTTGTTATAGTAGAGGGAAGTGAAAGGATAATTTGTAATGGCAACATTAAAGGAACTTCGCGATGAACGCTTGCGCAAGCTGGAAGAACTTCGCGAGCTTGGTATCAATGCCTATCCAGCAGTAGCGAATCGTTCGCATATGGCGGGTGACATCACCACTCAATTCGATAAATTGGAAGGCCAGACTGCGACAGTAGCTGGTCGTATTACGGGCATTCGTAAATTTGGTAAATTGGCATTCATAGTTGTGAAGGACTTTAGTGGCAAAATTCAATTGTTCTTGCGAGAAGGTAGCGTTGCGGAGCTTGATGCCTCAAAAGAGCAGTTGGGTATGGAGCAACTTAACTTGCTGGATAGTGGTGACTTTATTGAGGCTACGGGAAAAATTATTAAAACCAAAACTGGCGAGATTTCAATTGATGTGAAAACATTGCGGCTATTGTCTAAAAGCTTGCGTCCAATGCCGATTGCCCACGATGGTTTTACTAACAAAGAAGAGCGTTTGCGCCGCCGTTACATCGATATGAATGTCAATCAGGATGTACGCGACCGTTTTGTGCGCCGCAGTAAGTTTTGGCAAGCAACACGTGACTTTCTGAATGGGCATGGCTTTATTGAAATTAACATACCTGTGCTTGAACACACCACCGGGGGAGCGGATGCCACCCCATTTGTAACTCATATGGATGCTCTTGATCAAGATTTTTATTTACGTATTAGTCATGAATTACCGCTTAAACGGCTCCTCGGTGCTGGCTACGAAAAGGTTTATGACATAGGGCCTCGCTTTCGCAATGAAAATTATAGCGACGAGCACTTGCCCGAGCACATCGCTATGGAATGGTATTGGGCGTATGCTGACTGGCGCCAAGGTATGCAGTTGACGCAAGAAATGCTACGTTACACTGTTGATAAAACTTGGGGAACGCGGCAGTTCACACTAGCAAATGGCATGAGTGTTGATTTTGGTGAAGATGGGACCGACTGGCCGACGGTAAGTTTTGTTGAGATTATTAAAGACCGTTATGGTATAGATGTATTCGACACGACTTTAGAGGAAGTGCAAGTGAAAATCAAGGAAAACAACATTGAAGTTGAAAAAGGTGATAACATAGGTCGTTGTATTGATAAGCTCTGGAAGAAAATTCGTGTTGAGATTGCCGGACCAGCGTTTTTGATCGATATTCCCACATTTTTGCAGCCACTCGCAAAGCTTCAACAAGGTGATCCCCGGCTCACCGAACAGTTTAACCTGCTATTGGGTGGTACGGAGGCAAACAAGGCTTATAGTGAGCTGAATGACCCACTAGATCAGCTTGGGCGTTTTGTCGAGCAGCAGGCACTGCGTGATGCAGGAGACGATGAAGCTATGATGCTGGATATCGATTTTGTAGAGATGCTTGAATACGGTATGCCTCCAGCTTGCGGCTATGGGCATTCAGAGCGACTATTCTGGATTCTAGAAGGGGTAAGTGCGCGTGAAGGTGTTCCTTTCCCGCAGCTTCGGAGTGAGATTGACGAAACCACTCGCTCTATTTATCCAGGCATCAAGCTCTCGTCGTAAATATTCGACTTTTGTATTTTATGCTACAATAAGTAGTGGAGGTGAGCAAATGATTTCATTCGTATGGAGCTCTCAACATCCTTTCCATGCAGGAACGGGTGGCTCTGAAAACTATACTATTGGTCATGTGCGTGAGCTACAGCGGCGAGGAATAGCGTGTCGAATATTGTCGCTTGGCTTTGGCGTCGAGGAGAGCCGTAAGAGGTTCCCGGACATACAATTTGACCATGTCGCATCGACAAAAGAAATTGAGGCGCTAGATGATACAGTGGTGTTTGTAACCTATCCACTGAACATACAAACCAAAAACCCATCAAACGTGATAATGCATTGCCCGTTATCAGAATGTAGCGATGAGGCGCCATTTGAGCGCGCAGGTGGCGATAATAAAACGATTATGGCACCCAGTCGGTATTCTGCTAATTTATGGGCAGAATTTTTTAAACGTAAAGCAGATGAGGTAACTGCTGTGTACCCATTTGCCGATAAAGCTTTTGGTGCGGTTAAACGTGCAGCAAGGCGCGGCAAAAAAGTTCGTGTACTTTTTGCTAGCCGGTTAACGCCAGATAAAGGCATTTATACTTTTTTGACTGCGCTACATTTTAGCAAACTGAGCCCGAAACGTTTTAGTTTTACGGCCACTACTGCTGGCACACATGCCGAAGCAGGGCGAATACTCAAAAAAATGTTGGACGTACACCCTTATGTCAATATTATCCCAGCGGCAAAAAACGCTGTCGAGATGGCAAAAATTTTTGCTCGGTTCGATGTAGTGGTAATGCCGTCCACGAAGCTGTTTTGGCATGAAGCTTTTGGTATGATCTCGGTTGAGGCGCAGCATGCCGGCTGCCGTGTGGTTGCTTCAGACTCTGGGGGGCTGCCAGAGACAGACTGTGGTGGTTTAACTATAGTAGAAGCGGATAATCCACTTGCGTTGGCCGATGGTATTGTTGAAGCAGCCGAAAAGGCGCCGATGACAGAAGCGGAGCGCGAAGCAGCAAAACAGCATTTTACGGTGGAACAATCCGTTGACAGATTATTAGAGGTATTAAAGTTAAACAAGGCGTAATAAGAAGTGGCGCATAAATCAGAATGGGCAAAATATTCGGCATTATACCAAATATATCCGCTAAGCTTTAAAGACAGTAATGATGATGGAGTCGGTGACTTAAGGGGGATTGTCGAGAAGCTTGACTACTTGAAAGGTGAGGTGGACTCTTTGGGAGTGGATGCCATCTGGATTTCACCATTTTTCAAATCACCCATGGCGGACTTTGGCTATGATGTTAGTGATTATTACTCGATTGACCCTGTGTTCGGCACAATGGGGGATTTTCATAAACTTATAAAAAAAGCGAACAAACTTGGTATTCGGGTAATGCTTGATTTTGTACTAAATCATACCTCTGATAGGCATCCTTGGTTTGAGGAGTCACGTATCTCACGTGATAGCCCCAAACGTGATTGGTACATCTGGCGCGACCCAAAAGCGGATGGTTCGCCGCCGAACAACTGGTTGAGTGCGTTTGACGGTTCAGCTTGGGAATACGATGCTTCTAGTGAACAGTATTATTTGCACTCATTTTTGAAAGAACAGCCCGACCTTAACTGGGCGAATCCTGAAGTACGCGAAGCAATGAAAGAAGTAATGCGTTTTTGGTTTGAAAAAGGTGTGAGTGGCTTTCGAATCGATGCCGTCAACTGGATTGCGAAAGACCGGCAATTCCGCGATGATCCACCCAACCCCAGGTACGATCCAAATACCGAAGCCCCATATGAGTCGCTACAGCACATTTACAGCCGCCGCAGGCCAAGAGTTTTTACCTACTTGAAAGAAATAGCCGCTGTAGCCAAAGAATATGACCGCTCGCTGCTTATCACTGAAGCTTATCCAGAGCGCGACAAAAAACCGCACAATTATAGCGACTATATTGATTTTTATCGGCAAGTTGATGCAAGCGTACTGGTGCCATTCAACTTCGAGCCAATTCGTTTACCTTGGCATGCCAATACTTTTAAGAAAACTTTCGACGCATACCAAGCGCAAATACGCGACCACGAAATGCCTATTTACGCCTTTTCAAACCACGATTCCGCCCGTATTGTGGCACGTTTCGGGCCAAAAGCGGCGCGGGCTGTGGCAGTATTGCAATTTATGCTGCCAGGATTGCCACTGATGTACTATGGGGACGAGCTTGGCCTCGATAATGTGCCAATTCCCCCTAAACAGCATCGTGATCCGCTGGCATGGGTGGTGGGCGACAAGTACCACCGCGAAAGCCGTGACCCGGAACGTACGCCTATGCCCTGGACATCGGCGGCCCAAGCAGGCTTTTCGCTAGCCAAAACGTGGTTGCCAGTTGGCCAGAAGAATCGGCGCCGAAATGTGGCCGAGCAGCAGCGTGACCCACATTCGATGCTGCGACTATATCGCCAATTGCTCGTGCTACGCCGCGACTCTAAAACGCTCCAAGAAGGAAAGTACGTAGCGGTAGACGCCACCAATGACGAAGTATATGCTTTCATACGTGAGCACGAAGGTGAGCGTATTGGAGTAGCGATTAACTTTTCCAAAAAACGCCGCTACGAACTGCCATTTATGGGCGAAACCGTCCTCTCGACACACCAATTATCCAAACCTTCGCCCAAGCTACTCCCTTGCGAGGCACGAATCATCAAACTACCTTGACGTCACGACCCATTGTAGGGCATAATGCAGAAAGTTATGAATAAGTACGAAACAGTGGCAATGGGGGTTGTTTATCGGCGCCAAGCTGAGGGGCTTGAGTTCCTCATCCTGCGCCGAGTCCCGAACGATGGCGGTTTTTGGCAGCCAATTACCGGTGCGATTGAAGTACAAGAAACAGCCCGTGAAGCCATGCTTCGCGAGGTGGCTGAAGAGACGGGCCTACGAGAGCACATACATGTGAGTGAGGTAGAAGTACATCGCCAAGAATGGGGTGATGAAATTATAGCTGGCGAGGATGTAGTTTTTGCTGTAGAAGTCGCGCCAGAAAGTCCCGTTGCTTTAAACGAAAATGAGCACGATGCACATGAATGGCTGCCGCTTGAACAGGCAGTTGCCCGGGTGAAATATGACGGCAATAAGATCTCGCTACAAAAAGTGCACGATTACGCGCTAGGTCGGGGAGCGCAAGGGTAATTTATGAAAAAAATAGCGGCACTCAATAAACACGATCGGCCTCGTGAAAAATTGCAAGCAAAAGGGGCACGGGCATTATCGGATTTTGAGCTTTTGCAAGCTTTAATTGGGAGTGGCAACAAGCAGGCCGATGTTTCCACAATCGCTCGGTCGGCCCAAAAACTACTCGAAAAATATGGCACCGATATAAGTTACGACCAACTATCGGCAGTGACGGGTCTAGGCGCCGCCAAAGTAACCGAGCTTTTAGCTGCCTTTGAGCTATCGCGCCGCCATTTGATTAAAGATGAACAACCGATTATAGATTCGCCCGAAAAGGCAATCGAACAGGTGAAAGAGATCATCCCCAAAAAGCAAGAACATTTTATGTGCCTTACCTTGGATGGCGCTGCACGGGTCATAGCCAAACGACTGATCAGTATTGGCACCATAGAAAGCACCTTGGCCCACCCGCGTGAAGTCTTTGCCGATGCGATTGCCGACCGCGCGGCGAGTATTATTGTTCTTCACAATCACCCTGGCGGAACGCTCAAGCCAAGCAAACAAGACCTAGAAATAACGTATCGGTTGAAGGAGACGGGCAAAATAATTGGGATTGAGCTCATCGATCATTTGATCATAACCAAAGATGACTACCTAAGTATAGGGGTCAGCATAGAGCAAATCGAAGATTTAAAAAATGCCGCCCTGTAAAATAGTGCGGCATTTAAAATAGGGGAGAAGAAACTTATTTCTTCTTAGAGTCCTTTTTCTCTGATTTCGTAGCCTTTTTAGTTGGTTCAGACTTTTTGCTTGTGCCCGAAGTTTTCTTAACGCTAATTTTCTTTGGCTTTGGCGTTTCTTTAATCGGTACGACTACCTTTAATACGCCATCTTCAAAGTGGGCTTCAACAGCTTCGGCGTCAGCACGTTCTGGCAAACGCACAGTACGGTAAAAGCTATTGCTACTTTCGCGTACGAAGTACTTTTTCTTCTCTTTGTCTTCTTCTTTCTCAGTTTTTTCAGCTTGAATCACTAATGTACCATCTTCGATATGAACATCGATATCTTCCTCTGCAAAATTAGGCAGATGAGCTTCAACTATCAGCTCGCTGTCGTCTTTTTGCATATAGACATCTGTGGTTGGCATAGTCATGCCTTTGCTGCCAGCTGGCCAGTCGTCATTCATAAGTTGTTTTTGCAAAGCGTAAAGCTCGGCAAATGGGTCAAAACGTACCATTTTTGTCATTTTGAAACCGCCTTTCCTTTTTATTTTTTATGGCACACAACCACGTGTGCTTACAATGCTATGTTACTATATTATGGTGCTTATGTCAATATTTCCGAAATGAGTTTTATAGCGTTATCCGTGCAAAATGGTATTTCATTAGCCCTTCGGCGCCGTGCATTTCAAAGGTTTGGGCGAGGTCGTGGGGTACGGCAACCATTTCAGGCACTGCTAAACGGTGTACGGCATTGGCTGAAGTTTCGTACTGCTGTAAATACGCTTCCAGATGCGGGCGGTAGTACTCGTAATAGTTCGAGCCTACGCCACCACAGGCAACTACTAAATCAGCGCCAGCGATGAGCGATGCCATCATAATCAGCTGGCCCACATAGTGGCCGACTTCTTTCCAGGCCTCGTGATCGGCCGGGAAATCGCGCGGGTTTATGCCATAGCGGCGTTCGAGAGCGGGCCCAGAAATAGTACGTTCGAATGTTTCACTTGCACTGTGCGGTAAAGGTACATGGCCAATTTCGAATAAACTTTCGCTGGGCCGGAATACGCGGGAATCTTTCACCCGCCGTACCACCGCGCCGCCTACGCCAGTACCAATAATAAACGAAGCAATGGTGTAGTGCTTCTCGCCATTGTTGCCATACACTTCAGCAGCGGCATAGGCAGCCAAGATACCATCGTTGACAGCCATAAGGGTGAAGCCTTTGGCAAAAACGTCGGCGATTTTTGGCTGAGCCTTCTCGAGCTCTTCTTCTAATGTGTACGACTGGTCGGCAAGCCCGGGCAGGTTAGAAAGCGGGCCAATAATGTACTTACCTTCGCGCATAACCGCCGGGCCAGGTAGGCCGATGACCGCCCAGCGCGCACCTTGGCGGTGACCTTCTATAATTTGTTCAGCAATCCAGTGAAAGAACTCTTGCGCTTCACGAGGCGTGGGCCGCGCATGAAACCCTTCAATTTTACCCTCATCACACAATGCAACACGTGCATTGGTGCCACCAATCCCCAAGCACATACCTTTGGCAATTTTCATATTATACATACCCTTTAAGCATGCCAAGGATAGGGGAGAGAGTCAAGTTTGCTAGGTTGTAAAAAGAAAAGCAGCCTGACGTCCGGTTACGCCAGGCTTGGTTGTGCTTCCTAGGGGCAGCCCTGTTATTTACCGGTCAGGGCACTGTTGGTGGGGTGGGCTACTGACTGCCGCGCTTGCGGCGGTTCTGGTAGGCCTCGATTCCCAGGCCGACGATGCCTTCGCCGGCTTCCCGGATGCCCTTGCGCTTGACGCGCCGCGAGTTCTCGGGGTTGGTGCCGTCCCGCTCGTCGAGCCGCTCGGTGATCGCCCCCGCGGCGGCGATCACGCTGCCCTCGAGCGTCTTGCCGAGTGGCGTCTTGCGGAAGACCTGGTAGGTCTTGACCGCTGCCGCCGCACCGACGACGATGGCAGGGAGTGCCATCATGCCTCCTCCTGTAGACAACGAAGTAATAATATCATCAAATAGTAAAAGATTCAAACAAAGACATTATCGCGACTGGAATTCACCTGTACGCAAGAAAGCCTTGTATGCG
This sequence comes from uncultured Candidatus Saccharibacteria bacterium, assembly GCA_964599775.1. GTDB lineage: Bacteria > Patescibacteriota > Saccharimonadia > Saccharimonadales > Saccharimonadaceae > CAZRGZ01. The sequence continues at coordinate 55,145 of CAZRGZ010000005.1, forward strand.
TTTAATCCTTCTTCTATAGATGGGTGAAGCATTGCCGGATCAATTTCATCAAGCTGGAAAAACTGGAGTTCTTCAACCTCTTCGGCATCTACAGGTTCGTCAAGTTGTTGCCATTTTCGGATGATGAAAAGTTGGGCAAAACCCTGGACTTTATCGCCATTTGGGTATTCTACCCGCATCTTTTTTGGGTCAGACAATGTGGCGAAGGGAATAAGATCGGCTTCGTTGGCCTGAATCGCTGCCTCTTCCCGCAGTTCTGTGATAGCAGTCGAGCGAAAGCTATCGCCCTCTTCGGCATAGCCGCCAATGATCCCCCAAAGGCCCGAACTTTTGCGCTTCATCAACAAAATCGCCCTGTCTTCCCGCTCCACGATAACAGAAGCTACCGGCAGCAGTAGCAAACCGTGACCGTACTTTTGGCGGACTTTCCAGGCGTGTGATCCTTTAAATGGCATAGTGGTAATATTGTAGCTTACTGTGAATGAAAACTGAAGTAAGAACAGCTAATCTATCTTTTGCAGCGGCTTACCAGGCACCTTTTGCCATTTAATATGGTTTTTGGTATCGGTAAAGGTAAAGTCGGCAATTTGCATTTCTTGAACAGGTTTTTTAGGGTGCAGCGTAGTGGTTCCAGGCGCGATAGTGTGGCGCTCGATAGTCTCGCCGTGTGCTAGCTCGATAGTGATGTTATGCACTGGATGCGATGAGCTATTCGAAACAACAACACTCTTTCCATCCACCCACGCGCTAATGTCTTTGGCCTGCTCACGCTCGGCAGTAGTAACCTCGTGCGCTTCACGTTTCTTGCGTGCATGCCGCTCGGTATGAATCTGCTTAAAACCCACAATAAACGCACCCAAGGTACCGATTGCCGAAACCCAGGTCGCTATATCACCGAGGATCGTCGTGTCTATATCTGTGAACATATGAACATAATAGCATGAGCGTTATATTTAGAGAAGGAGGTCTTGACAATAGAGGTAAGTAAAGTTACTAATAATGAGATGACCGACAAAGAACATCTCAGCCAGGCACAGGAAAAAGATAAGATAGCTAAAGTGGCACGTGAAGCAGGCCGTAATTTAAGATCTTCTAAAGTGGCTATGCATGAAAGGGTGGCGCTATTCTCGGCTGGAACTTTGTCATTGATGTTTACCTTTGTTGGGGTGGCACTAGGCTTGCAGGGAAAACTCCTTGCCACTAGTGGTACTTGGCAGTGTTTTTAACTGCAATGGGGCTCTTTCTTTGTAGCATGATCACTGGTATAGTGGTTCGAACTATAGTTGCGTCTATATATCTCTATGGCACCCTGCATAGCTTGTATTATTATGAGGAAAAACTTGAATGGCTACAGGTTCATAAAAAAGAGAAGAATGCATCCGTCGGCAAAATAGAGATGTTTATAAAAGATCAGAAATGGTCTATAAAAAAGTTTAAATTCTATAATTTTATGAAGAATGTCTTAGTATTTACGAACTTTATCTCATTTCTGACAGGATTTATACTACTAGCAGTGTTCATTCATAAACTAATAATGAACAACCTGCTAAGCGCGTGAAACGTGCATGAATGCATAGCTATTTTAACCATTTCACAGTATAATATGCCTAAATCATGGCAAATATATCCTGGAACGAGATTCAAAACCGAGCGGCCGAGTTTGCGAGCAAATGGACGGGCGAGACGTACGAAAAAGGCGAGAGCCAGAGCTTTTGGAGCGACTTTTTAACGGTTTTCGATGTAGATCGCAAGCGAAGAAGTAATGCGTGATATAAATTCAGTTCGCTACTCGGCAACTCCGGAATTTAGAACACATCTAAACTATGTAAAATATCTAAATCGTGTAACTAGAGGAATGGCGCTCGAAGTGGCGATAGATGCCAAAGGGCGGCTTAATAAAGCACCGGAACTTAGGAAGTATTCTAAACTATCCCAGCTTACGGGTGGAAGTATCGAGAATGACTTTAAGCTAAGTGAAAAAAGTTATGAATTCGCAAGAATAGTCGCACCTTGGTTCCCGCCAAAATGCTATTATAGGGTGTATTATTTGGAATCCATCTTACTTTATTTAATAAATGGTAATACAATAGGTTTTAATGCGGCAGGTGGACACAGAGGTGTGCGAGAAAATATGAACAGACATTTCAAATCGGGTGCACTCAAGATCCAGTGCGAGGCGAATATACCTGAAGTGATGAGCATCCTAGAATGTCTTAATTTCTCTGCAGAACAGAACGAAACTATATTGTTCAACTACTGGAAAAGTAGCAAATGCGCCAGTTCGATTATGAAGAAGATTGCAAATTATACTTTAGACGACTGGGCTAGAACAAAAGGATATAGTGACTTTCGACGAACGAATCGTAGGATTGATAGGGGGCATTATTTAAATAAAACTGATATTTCTTTGTTTGATTATTTCTATCGAATGCGCATAAAAGCGAACTATAAAGATGTAGATTTTTTGAATTTGGGATATGCTACGGATAAGGATATTTATCAATACATTCTATACTATTATAATTTTTATAAAAATTACAGTAATTCGTTAGTTGGAATAATTAACATGTTAGCCCATCGAATTAGTTAACCTATCTATTTTGATTTAGAGCCCAGAGGAATGATAGATTTTATGAAAATATATATCGATCAAGGCGTGAGTCAAAAGGCTATAAGACAACTCAAGAAAAAGTACAACTTTAGTATCGTGACAGGGCATATGAATGAGCAGAGAATACGCAGTGCAACCGATGTTCCGCAGCCATTTAGGCTTGACTCATCACTACTGTGCAGTGGTGATTTTCTTGCAGGAAGCGAATTTTATGATCTAGAAAGAGTCATTGGCAAAAGCAATCGAAATGACATAGATCATCTATATACGGCTTACCGAGAAAAATGTGATTGCTTTATCACAGCTAACCCAAGAGACTTTATCCGCCTTAGACGCAATGATGCTACATCGATTGAGAAACGCGAGAAACTAGAGGATATTTTAAAAGATATAAAAATTATGGAGCTTGACGAGTTTATTCGTTACTGCGAAAAGACTGATAAAAAATAGACGTCGGAATTGTAGAAAATCTATGCTAAACTAGTAACATAGGACGGAGGGTGCGATATGACGAATACAAAGTTAATCAAACTCGAAAAAGAAATAGAAAAAAAGATTGAAATTCCAAAAACAAAGAAGACGAACAGGAAGTTTGTAGTGGACGTTGCTGGACTAAAGAAGCTTGCGCGACGTATTAATGAATACGAAGAACAAGCCAATGTTGCTGCTCAGCACTGAATTTGAGGAGCGTTGCAAAAACGCCACTGTTTATTTAGACACGAATGCATTTATATATGCTTACGAACAAACGGAGCTGCTGGATCTGGTTGCGCGTCTAACAGAGAGCGGTACGGCATTCGCTACGATTAGTTCGGTGGAGTACGAGTTTACTCGTGGGTCGCGATCATTACAAGAGATTAAGGATAGACGGTCATTTATCCGCGGGCTAGTGCACAGAGTAATTCCCATTGGGCCGTTGTTGGAATCCGACAAGAACGATGCGTTTTCGGCGGCGATGTCGCTCGTTGTTGGCAAGAGGGATAGCCAATATACTGACTATTTGCTGGCGGTTGCCCTTCATAAGTTCAGTAATAGTATTGAAAAGCAATATATTCTATCTGCTGATGTAGCTGCTTTTCCTCCTAAGATATTTAACATTGATGGAGTTATATCTTTACGCTTGAATGATGCTAAACTAGTTCATGTTAATCTAATTTCATTGGATATAGGCAAATATACGGCTATTATTGATAAAATCGTAAAAAGTAAATGAGCTGTAAGATAAAACGGCGTGCCCAGATGAGGGCACGGCCGAATTATAGCTACTTCATCATCTATAGATATTAACTCGTATGGCAAGGCCTACAACAAAAGAAGCAGCCATTTATTCTACCATGATATTTCTTGACTTCATGGCCGTATAAACGAATTGCTTTATTTACAGCATCTGCGCAATTATTATAGTACCCTAGATATATTTGATTACTGGGGTGTGCTCCATGCGAGCAGCTCTGTATGTGAACTTCATAGTCACCGCTATCTTCTTGCTGGTTTTTATTTAGATAGTAATGCTGGTACGCCATAATAATCCTCCAATATAGCGTTAATGTTTTGTAGTCTGGCCAGTTCACGCTATACTGAAAGGTACAAATGGGTCCATACTATTTGTACGAATATCCGCCTAGAAGCGGATTTTTTCGTATAATGTCAGGATGGTTCCCCCTCCTGGAGATTCACTCTTCCCACCTGAGTAATCCTACGTTTATTATAACATTGATAAAAATTTGTACAAGTAATTTGACTATTTTTGCAGCATAAGCTATATTGGAGAATATGAAAAACAAGGCTAAGAGCATGGATTTCAAAGCGGCTATTATCCAGCTACGAGATAAGGCTAACGCGAGCCAGCAGGATGTGGCCGATGCTATCGGTATTGCTCGTGCTACCTATGCGGGGCTGGAGGCGGGGCGGCGCGAGCCGGATTTGGCCGAAATTAAGGCTTTGGCAGAGTATTACCAGATTGCGCCGAGCGATTTGATAGAGGGCAAGATTGGTAGTGCAGATGAAGATATCACCCCGCACTTGTTTGAGCCACGAGAGCCAGATGTTACGCCGCGCGACCTTCACCCAAAAACCAATCCTGAAAAGCTGCGCGAAGTACTGCTGTATGTACTGGAAAAGGTTGGGGCTAAATCTAACGTGGGCGAGACGGTGCTGTATAAACTGCTGTATTTTATCGATTTTGATTACTACGAAAAGTATGGCAAATCCATCACCGGGCTGGCGTATGTGCGTAATCATTATGGCCCCACGCCGGTAAAAACATTTGCAGAGATAGTAGAAGGCATGCAGCAGGCGGGCGAGCTAGAGATTGTAACGACAAAGTTTTTCAACAACAAGCAAAAAAAGTATTTGCCGACCGCCAAGCCAGATTTGCAAGAACTGAGCGCGACTGAAATAAAGCACATTGATGAAGAATTAGCGCGGCTGAGTGATAAAAACGCTAGCGAGCTATCTGATTTATCGCACAAAGACACGCCGTGGCGGGTGGCGAAGCCCGGCAAGCCGATAGAATACCGCTACGTGTTTTACCGCACCGACCAAACTGCCGTAACAGAGCCGGAAGATGAACTTTGAACAAGCGCCAGAGTTTGAAAAAGAACTAAAAAAGCTCACCAGAAAGTGGCGCTCGCTGCCAGATGACTTGGCTGCTGCGCAGAAGCAGATTGTGAATCTTTATGTAGAGCAAGCGGATGTGGATGATCTGCAGGAATACCGCGCGGCATTCTTTAACGGTAAACGTGCGGCAGTTTTGCAAACTATTGGTGATAATTGCGAAGTGGTGAAAATGCGGCTGGACTGTGCGTCGATAGGGACGAATAGCAAGGTTCGGCTTGTATTTGTTGCTGTTTATGTAGATAACACGGTGACATTTATAGAACTATTTGCAAAGAACGAGAAATCGCGCGAGGATAGGCAGCGGATAAAGCGGTATTTGCCGAGCTAAAAGAGTCTGTTATTTTTACCGTTTTTACGGACGCGCTTTCTGCTAGTTTTCTTTCTGACTCTTTTCGCGAGGTTCTGCGTGGCTTGAACGGAGCTATTAATATAACCTCAATTATGTCCGGTATAGCCTGCAGTATTCGGTCGATTAATACCTTTTGTTGATATGAGCGGCGATATCGCTTGCGCTGAGGCTTTTTGGCCCGGTAATGACTGCTTCGACGACATTTGTGGCGCCTTTGAGTGTGGATTTAATAGGTTCCAGGCGTTTATTGTAACGGTGACTGTAGATGGGCTGCGCGGGAAGGGTCAATGGTTTGTATAATTTGTGAATAGGGGTTTCGCCGGGAATGGGTATGCCGAAAACACTTAATGTGCCAGTAATCATATCTATCCGATACCACGTATTTTCCTTTTCAGAATAAAGTAGTAGCATTTCTGTATAATAGTGCGGAGCAACGCCACGCATACGGCGAGAGATGTAGTCGTTAAAGTGTGCTAATGTCGGCTTGATTTCCACAATGGCACGGTGAGTCATGCCCTGGTACTGTACAGAGAGCTCGATGTCTGGTGTATAGTTGCTGTCGCCAACGTTAATGCCAAGTGTTGGTTTATGCCACCGCCCGGCAAAGCCGCTGTTATCCAACCATTCTAAAACACGCTTTTCAAGCTTTGAGTCGAAAGAAACATTCTGACCGCCGACGTAATCAGAATGCTTATAGCCTGAGCCTTGGTACATAAACTTATAATAACAGAAGAATAATGTTTTAATAGAAGGAGTGTAACAGGAGCAAAAATGAATTCGAACTTTTCAAACAAAGCATTCCAAACCGCACTAAAACAAGCCAAAAAAAGCTTTGCCGAAAAAGGCATTCCCGTTGGCGCGGCATTGGCGCGGGGTGATGAGGTGATTGCGGTGGGGCATAATGAACGGGTGCAGCAAGGCGACCCGATCGCACACGGCGAGATGTCGGCGCTGCGGGCGGCTGGCCGGCGGCGGGATTACCACGAGCTGACGCTGTATACTACACTGGCGCCGTGCGATATGTGCACTGGTGCGATTTTGCTGTTTGGTATCCCGCGTGTGGTGGTGGGTGAGGAGCAGACTTTCCCTGGTAACTTAGACTATCTGCGCCAGCGTGGAGTAGAGGTAGAAGTACTAAATGATCCTGCTTGTATAGAGCTCATGCAGCGCTTTCAGGCTGAGTACCCAGAGGTGTGGGCAGAAGATATCGGGGTGGCAAGCTAGCATGAGGGAAACTTTACAACCCTACGCCAACAAAAGTGGTAATTCCGGAGTAGCGGCCTACGCTACGGGTGAAACGTTTATTGTTGTTTATAAATATACCTATGATAGCGCTGGTGCTGATGCGGTGGAGGAGATGAAGGGGCTGGCAATTGATGGCTTGGGCCTCAGTACCTATATTTCACAGCAAGACCCTCGCTATGAGGCGAGGGCCGAGGCGTTGCACCTGCTGTAAAATTATTTTGCTTTTTTCTTATCTTTGTCGTCGCGTCGCTCTACTACTAGAGTGCACTCTGACACCAGTGCGGCAATAGCACCAACTGCGGCGAGGAGGGGCGCAAACACGGCAGCAATGGCGCCGATGGTGACGGGGAACTCTGCCAAGGTTTTATCGTCTTTATCCTTGATGATAATTCGGCGTACGTTTCCTTCGTGGATGAGCTGTTTTACCTTTTTAAGGAGCTCCTCGCCGTTTAGTTTGAATTCTTCTTTATGTGTTTGTTGTTCTTTGGTCATAATTGAATTTATAGCATAAATAGTAGTAAAAAGCAATAAAGCTTTGACATGAACTAAATAATTTGTGATAATAATATCCTACTGAAAGACCGAATATTTATATGAGAAAGACTGCAGAATGGTGGCGTGAGTACACAACCGATCTGACGCCGGGCTATGCTGATTTGATCGCTACTGAAAGTCGTGCGGTGATAATACATTCGCTTAGCTTCATCATTAACGGCTTATTACAGACCGAGGATTACGCCCGGGCGATCATGATGGGTCCGCTGCCAGTGGATGCGAGTAACACTCGGCTCTTAGAGGTGCGCATGAAACGCCAGTGGTATGTATTAGAGCGTGAGCAGCCGCCACAGATAGAGATCTTGCTCGATGAGTCTGCTTTGTATCGTCAAATCGGTGGACCAGAGGTACTTCGGGATCAGTTGAAGCATGTTTTGGTAATGAGTGAGCTAAGTTTTATGACGATTCGGGTCATTCCTTTTAATTATTATAAATATCTTCATACGTTTGATACGCACTTGTGTGCTCTTGATGATACGTACACTGATGGTGCTGTATATCTGGAAGAGATATACAGCATGAACCAGCAAAAAGGTCGCGTTGTGCTTGGGTATTATAATAGTGTATTCTCTCAGCTACGCGCACGTGCACTGAGTGAAGAGGATACACGTAAGCTTATCCAAGGCTGTGTCGTTAAGTTAGAGAAAGAGATGGCGGCACGAACTAGGAAAAGAGCCACGTGACTCCTTATGCGTATCAGCGAAGTGTAGATTTTGTAGATTCTTGGCTAGGGTATAAAGCTCGGCAAGCTATTTTGCCAGGCTTTGCTGTGGCTGTCTACTATAGAGGTGAGATATTTATGGGGGCGTATGGCTATGCCAATATTGCGATCCAAGAGAGATTAACGACGGATTATAGATTTCAAATAGGATCGCAATCAAAGATGCTGACAGCTACGGCAATCTTACGACTGGCAGAGCGTGGTGATTTGAAGCTTGATGATACCGCTGTGACTTACGTGCCATGGCTTGGTGAACATGAGGATGAGCGTTTTGCGGCTGTGACACTACGGCAGCTACTGAATCATGAAGCGGGGATTGCGCGTGATGGGTACCCAACCGATTTTTGGCAATTGCAAGGAGCTTTTCCGGATGAACAAAAACTACGGCAAATAATACTTGATTCGGTATTTCATGCAGCAGCTGGGGTGCGATTTAAATACTCTAACCTGGGTTACGCTTTACTTGGTTTGATAGTGCAAGCAGTGAGTGGTCTGACCTACGTGGAATGTGTGCGTGATCTTGTACTGCAGCCTCTCGGACTCGACGGTATACAATCTTATGACGATGGTCTCAGTGCGTCTGTAGCAATGGGATATCTACGACCGGTGAATGGTTATAGGTTGCCGGTATCAGTGACCGTGCCGACGCATGCTTTTGCTCCAGTCGCGGGTTGGTTTGCCCGGCCGCAAGATATGTGCAGGTTTCTCGTAAGTGAGATCCAAGCCAGAACCGGTCTAGGTAAGGAGTTTTGGCAAACACGTCATCAGCACTGGCGGCCATATGAATGGCGCGGTACATCGTACAACTTAGGACTTATGACACATCGGTGTGGTTCGTACGAGGTAGTGGGCCATACGGGAAGCTTTATTGGGCATAGTTCGTATGGTTTTTATGAGCCAAAACAAGATCTGGCCGTGGTGGTTATGGCAAATGCCAAAGATGCTCCAGTACACCAGATTGGGGATGGTATATTTGGGGTATTTGAATATTTTGCTACGAGTGTTGATCAGCCCCTTTCGCCAGCGCATGAGCGGTTAAATGTGCGCTTGATGAATATGTGGCAGACGGTCGAGGTTGTGGCTACAGGTGATAGGGTGGTAGTGATTGATCCGGATTCGTGGGCTCCATTTGAGGATATCGTGGAGGAGCTTGTGCCTATTGGCCCTACAAAATTTAAGATACAGCACACCCATGACCTTGCTCTGCTTGATGAAGAGGTGACCTTTCATTTTGACACAGAGGATGTAGTGGGATGGGTGGACTATAGCGGATCGACAACCGTGCCTGAAGAGCGGTATTTGTGGTGGCTGAATAATCAAAAGCACCGATCTGATATATGATGACCGGTGCTTTTTTGCCTTTTACTATCTACACTGTAGGGCGAATAGATTTTTTACGACTTTTCTTAGCTTGCATTGTACCATTTGCGCCGCAGGTTCCATTTAAATCTATCATTGGTCCCCCTTGTGTTATTGATTATGCTTTTAGCATAGCATGATGTGAGTATGGTTCGTCAAGTCTATGGGTTGTGATATAAATATAGAGAGTAGTAAGATGGAACAGAATGATATAGGTGTAGGGCCACATCCGAAACCATGGCCTGATGGCGCGCAGTATGATCCGGAGCTTTTGGCGCAGGGCGATCGGCGCAATGTGGTGGATAAGTATCGCTACTGGAGGGTGGAGGCGATCAAGCAAGATTTGGATAAAACACGGTTTGATGTACATGTTGCTATCGAGAATTGGCAGCACGATATAAACATTGGCACCATTGTACGTAATGCCAATGCATTTAACGTAGCGGCCGTACACATTATTGGTAAAAAACACTGGAACCGCCGCGGCGCGATGGTGACCGATGCTTACATGCATATTTACCACCATAAAACAGTTGAAGATTTTGTTGCAGCAGTGGCAGGGCGCGAGATTATTGCGGTAGATAATTTACCTGGCGCAGTACCGCTTGGCGAGGCTATCTTGCCAAAGCATGCTGTGCTGGTATTTGGCGGTGAAGGCCCGGGACTATCAGAAGAGATGCGGGGGAAAAGTAAGCTGATGATTAAGATTGAACAATATGGTAGCACCCGTTCGGTGAATGTGGGGGTGGCAGCTGGGATTGTGATGTATGAATGGGTGAAAATGTATACAAAGTGATAAAATAGTAGGTATGAAGAAAGACAAGTCTAAGAACGACAAGTCGAACTATGAAACCTCGTACATGGGTGTGGGGGTTGCGCTTGGGATAGCAATTGGCGCTGGCGTTGGTGTAGCAGTATTCGACAATGTTGCTATGGGAGTTGCGATTGGCCTCGCTATTGGCATAAGTATTGGGTTAGCTTTAGACAGCGAAAAAAGGGTAAAAGGAAGAAGTAACATATGCAACGGCTTGAAGTATCGACCAACCAAAAGCGACAAATTGTAGATATTACTGATTTAGTAGCCTACCATGTGCCGGCCGGTGAAGGGGTACTGACTGTTTTTACGGCGCATACTACCGCGGCAATCACCACGGCTGATCTTGACCCTGGCACCGACTTAGATTTCTTGGATTTTTTGAAAAGTTTAGAGCCGAATGTACGCTGGCGCCACCCGCATAACCCAAGCCATGCGCCTGATCATTTTATTTCCAGCCTAATAGGCCCGAGTATTTCCATTCCATACTACCGTGGCGAGCTACAGCTTGGGCAGTGGCAGCGCGTGGTGCTAGTGGAATGCGACGGCCCACGGGAGCGAACTATTATTGTGGCATAACTTTAATAAAGGAGCGGTATATGAGCGGCAAAAGATGGTCACAAAATGTAACAGAAAATAGCAATGCGCTAGATTTAGAAAAAGGGGTATTTACGTGGGATGACCCGCGCAAGATTGCCCTTTCGTTAAAGCACTCGGCCGAAGCCAGTAGCCGGCGCAAAGGGACGCCGTACCAGTCGGCGATGTCGATGCTGAATTTTTATATTAACCGCGCAGGCAAGAGTTTAAATAAAAAACGCCGGGATGTTTTAGAAGAGGCAAAAAAGGAATTACGGGCAGTTTTTCATAAATAGGATGTACAATGCTTATGCTTGTTGTATAATTTAAGTATTATGGATGATGAACAAAACAACAGACAACCTATACGAAACCAAAATAACATGCAGCTAGAGAAAAAGAATAATAATAAGACCATGAAAATAACACTTATCGTCATTGTGGCGATTTTAGTCCTTATTGGTGTGGCAGTCGCTGCCTTCTTTATTGGGCAGCAGAATAAAAACCAAGCGGTAGAACAGGCACGGCAAGAGGCGCAGCAGCAAGCCCAACAGGCTCACCAGGGAAACAATAACGATTCACAGAATAATCGCCCGGCTCATGAAAACCCACCGGCTAAGCAAACAACCGAAATGACGTGTAATGCCGATGAATTATCGCTTGCACTCGGTGAAGGTAGTGGTGCAGCGGGGACTGTATACTATCCAATTACCTTCACAAATACTGGCGATCGTACCTGTACGCTGTATGGCTATCCAGGGGTGTCGCTCGTGAATGATAACGGCAACCGGATTGGCGAACCAGCCGAGCGCGAAGAGGCTGAAGAAGCAACTATTACCCTAGCGCCTGGGCAGGCTGCACAGTCAACGGTAGGCGTACCTAATAGCGACAACTTCCCAGCAGGTGAGTGTAAAGATGGCGCAACGAAGCTTCGTGTGTATCCACCCAACGACACAGGCTACTTGAGCGTTGCCTCAGGTGAGATCACCACTTGGTGCTCTGGCTTTAATGTAACTCCTGTTATCTCGGCGCCCTAACAACAATACAAGATTAAATAATAAATACAACACTACCCTAGCGCGGTAGTGTTGTATTTAATACGTAACGGCTATATAATAAAAAGACAAAATAAGCGGAGAAATATTATGAAAGTACTTGATGCCATCGCACTTATAGTAGTGGTAATTGGTGGGCTTAACTGGGGTCTTGTAGGGTTGTTTGACTTTAACCTTGTCGATAGCCTATTCGGGGAAGGGTCGGCATTGGCGCGTGCTGTGTATATAATTGTGGGGATTGCGGCAATTTATGCACTTATTTCGTACTTTATGAAAATGTCGGCTGAATCGGGCGGAACATCAATGGGGCGCCGCTGATTATAATAGCTAGAAAGAGAATAAATAACCGGTTTTAAGCCGGTTATTTTTACCGCGAGCTATACACACCAGGTGGAGTGTTAGGTCCAAAACCGAGCAGCTGTGGGACAGTCACCAGCACAAAGCCCCGCTGGACAAGCTGGGGGATGGCGCAGCGGAACCCTTCGACCGAGGAAGGGTAAATATCGTGCGCTAGAATAATTGCGCCAGGATGCGCACCGTTAACCGCTATGTTGCATATTTGTGCGGCATCTTTGACCATCCAATCTTGTGTATCAACACTCCAGCCAATAAATGGCATACCCAAATGAGCCGCCAATTGCTGATCGACAGAACCATAGGGTGCCCTGGCAATACCTGGTCGAATACCAATAATACTTTGTATAACGTCCCCAGTCCTGGTAATCTGCCCAGCGGCATCAGCAACTGAAAGCTTCATGAGGTCTTGGTGGTCGTAGGTATGATTACCTACGCTATGGCCACTATTTTTAATGCGGTGCAATATATCAGGGTAGCGTTCGGCTTGCAAACCAAGCACGAAGAAAGTTGCTTTGGCATTATTGGCATCGAGGATATCTAGTAGTGTGCTGGTTTCACCTTTTGGCCCATCGTCAAACGTCAACGCTACACATTTTGCCACGGCACAATCAACACCGCTGGGGTCAGCCTGTGGCACTGGCGTGGGATTAAGATTGACTGCTGGCGGTGGCGGCGAAGCCGGCTGGTTTGCCGGCTGTGGCTTTGGTTCAGGGGGGAGTTTAATAAGGCTTCCGGCTATCTTTTTCGCTGTTATATCACGAATACTTTTCCCAGCGATAGGAAGATACACGACACCTTCATCCGCTGGCGCTACTGTATCGGGCTGGAATACCAGTTCGAGCTGCTGTGTGTCATCTATAATAAACCCAGAAGTTGCTTCGGCATTATACGATGTGTATTCGGTGGCACGCTCTTTTTTATATTTTGCTTTGAGCTTTTTCTTTAGTGTGGTGCGGGCTATTTTCCCCAAGCTTTCGGGGGCGTTATCTTTAGCAAAAAGGGCTTTTAAGGGGAGCATTTTCTGCTCATGACGGTCGTACAAAAAAGTAGTGACCTGTGTTTGCTGCTGCTCGCCTATGGCTTGCTCGGTAGTCAGCGCAAGTGAAAGGTAATTTTCATTATAAAAATACGTGGTGTACTTTATACGCAGCTGACTGGGGGTGAAGGCTGGTACTTCATGCAGCGCTTGAGCAAAGTCTTTTTTTGCTTGGTTTGCGGTTTTGGCAATTTCAGTATCGAAGGCCTGTTCACCAAGGAAAGGGAAAGCGAGGTCGTAAGTTGCGTTGTTTTTGGTATAGGTGTCGGTGATACTGTATAGACCCAGTTCGGGGTTGGTCAGTTTTTGACGCATTGTGTGCGAGCTTTTCAGTAATGCAGGCAAGCTTATAGCGACAGCGAGCAGTATTAAAGCCAAAATGAAAACAGCTACACGTGGTTTAGTGATGGTCTTGTGCACTGATTGCCGCACCGCCGGGATTCTTCTCATGGTTACTTATAGTATAGCAGCCGATCAGCCTTCTAGAAACTATTTTTGTGTGCTGTTTTTTGCACTGCTGCCACAAAAAAAGCCTCGATGTGGCGCGATGGAGCAAGACGCAGGCAAGCGGAGAGGTCGTGGCTAAACGGTTTGTCTTGCCAGGTAGAAAGGGTGGTGAGGCGGTTTGCTGGCTGTATGCTAATGGGACGCAGTGAAGCGCCAGGCTGCCGGCGCAGCAAGTAATCCACTACAATCTCATTTTCTTCTGGTGCCATGGTGCAGGTACTATACACGAACAGGCCGCCGGGCTTTAAAAGTCGCCAAGCCGTTAAAACCGCTTGTTTTTGTAGCGAAGATAGGCGTTTTATGTGGGCAACACTCCAATAGGTAAAGTCTTTAGGGCTATTAATGTTAAGCATACCTTCACCACTACACGGTGCATCAAGCAAGATTTTATCAAAATACTCTTCGGGAAGCTGTTTGCCAAGCTGGGCAATAGAAAATAGCGTCGTACTGTGTGGTACGACACCAAGCCGGGTGAAATTGGTTTGCATTTTTGCCAGGCGTGGCCGTGAATTATCGTTTACCCATAGCTCCGCTTGGTTATTGGTCAGTGCGGCGATATGGCTGGCTTTGCCACCCGGTGCCGTACACATATCGAGTATAGTTTCGCCAGGTTGTGGGTCGAGTACTAGCGGCGGAATAAAGCTGGCGGCATTTTGTAAATATATTTCCCCCTCTGTAAAAGCCGTGCTATGGGTGAGCTCGGTTTTACCGCCATTGAACCAGTAGCAATGAGGTGCCCAGGCAATAGGGTGACTATAAGTGCGTTGGCTTTTTAGGGTATTCACCCGAATGGATAGCTGAGGTGATTGCGACAGGAGTGTTTCATCTACGGTGGGAAGTATACGGGCAACTCGCTCCAGAAAGATGGCGCGTTTTTTATGATAAGTTTCTTGGGCTGAACGTTTTGCCATGACTAACCTCGAATAGTAGAGAAGATAATATACCCGACATAACAGGCAAGTAATACCATACCCTGCCAGCGTTGTACGGTGTGGCGTTGGCCGACAAACAGGAGTGCAAAGATACCTAGTGTAGCCAGTACAGTAATAAAAGTGTCGAATTGTGCGGCAGCACTCATGGTAATAGGCATAATCGCACTGCTCACCCCGAGTACCCATAAAATATTAAAAATGTTAGAACCAATAATATTGCCGATAGCCATATCGGCCTGACCCTTGCGGATCGCAATGATGGTGGTCGCAAGCTCGGGCAGCGAGGTACCAATCGCGACAACGGTCACCCCTATAAACATTTCCGACATACCGAGTGCTTGGGCAATTTTAACTGCATTATCGACAATCAGCTGTCCGCCCAGCACTAATCCACTTAAACCAGCAATAATGAGAATAATTGAGGTAAAGAAGCTGTATTGTTTAATACTTTTATCGTCGTCGTACGCTGTGTTGCGGCTACTGTGGGCGAGCGTATAAGTGTAAAAGGCAAAAATAAGAAAGAACACCAGCATAACCAGCCCATCAGCACGTGAAAGAACATTGCTAAACGCGCCATCCAAAAAGGTGTCACTACTAAATATTAAGAGGACGGTTGCTGCCAAAAGGGCAAACGGAATTTCACGCCACGTTGTAGAAAACTTTACTTGCAGCGGCACAATAGTTGCCCCAATACCAAGAATAAGTAACAAATTGGCAATATTACTGCCAACGATGTTACCAATGGCAACATCGCCAGTATTATTTACCGAGGCGATAATATTCACGGCAAGTTCAGGCGCAGAAGTGCCGACTGCAACAACAGTAAGCCCGATGACTAAAGCCGAAATGCCAGCTTTACGTGATAACGAGGAAGCACCACGTACCAGCGCCTCAGCACCAGCCACTAAGGTAACAAAACCAATAATAAGTAGCAAAATTGACACTATCATTGTTTATCAGTATATCGTAAGTTTGCTATACTAAAAATATATGGATGGTTTTCAAGAGCGTTTCATGCAGCGGGCTGTAGAACTGTCGCGCGAGGGTATGCGAACAGGCGAAGGAGGTCCATTTGGGGCGGTTATTGTAAGGCGAGGAAAGTTAATTGCCGAAGGGAACAATCGCGTCCTCATAGATCAAGACCCCAC
The DNA here is from genome assembly GCA_964599775.1 of uncultured Candidatus Saccharibacteria bacterium. GTDB lineage: Bacteria > Patescibacteriota > Saccharimonadia > Saccharimonadales > Saccharimonadaceae > CAZRGZ01. The sequence goes on from CAZRGZ010000005.1 coordinate 71,029, forward strand.
TGCGCATGGCGAAGTCGTGGCCATACGCCGTGCCTGCAAAGCACTGCAAGCTTTCCAACTTGATGATTGTGAACTTTATACAAGCTGTGAACCGTGTCCGATGTGCTTAGGTGCCATTTACTGGGCACGGCCGAAAATTGTATATTTTGCTAATACGCGTACCGAAGCAGCGCAAATTGATTTCGATGACGATTTTATTTACCATGAAATCGAAAAGAAACCTGCCGAGCGCAAAATACCGTTCATTAACGTACCGCACCCCGAAGCACGCGCTATATTTGCCGAGTGGTTTGAAGCTGAGCACAAGGCGCAGTACTAACTACTTGTTTTGGGTGGCATAGCATAATGCTACAATAGTAACAATGACAGAGCTTACAGAAGAACACTTTGAAGAAGTGGTGGCAAAGGGGATCGATGCCATTCCTGAAAAATATTTAAAGCGCTTACAGAACGTCGCGTTTGTCACTGCCGATGAACCCACGGCCGCACAGCGTCAGCAGATGAAACTTCGCGATTACGAAACTTTGTATGGCCTATATGAAGGCATTCCCCAAGTCTCACGGGGTGCAGGCTATACCATGGTACTGCCCGATAAAATCACTATCTTCAAAGGGCCTATTGAGCGTGACAGTCATTCACTAGAAGAGTTGCAAGAAAAGGTGCGTAAAACGGTGTGGCACGAAGTTGCGCATCATTTTGGGCTGGATCATCGGCAAATACATAAACTGGGGGGAATGTAATGAAAGTGCGGCACATAGTTGGGGCAATTCTTGCAGGAATATTTATCGCTTTAGGGCAAAGCTATCCAGCACAGGCGCAAGACCCGAATAGTTTTACTATTAAGGAATTTCAGGCCGATTATTATATTGGACGTGACGAAGAAAAAGCCTCGACGATGCGGGTCGAAGAAACGATTGTGGCTGAATTTCCGCAATTTGACCAAAATCACGGTATTGAACGTGCTTTGCCAGAAACGTATGACGGACATTCACTACGGTTAAATGTTGAAAGTGTCACCGATGGTAATGGGGTGCAACGTGAATATAGCACCAGAAGCTCTAACGATAATCTCGTACTTCGTATTGGTGACCCTGACGCCTATGCGCATGGGGTTCAAACCTACAAAATAACTTACACCTACCAGAATGTCACCAAGAATTTTGAGAACCACGATGAACTATACTGGGACACCAATGGTACCGAATGGCAGCAAGTGTTTGAAACTGTGACTGCCCGGGTGCATTTGGAGGCATCAGTGGCAGAGGCTTTTAATGGGCAGGTTGCCTGTTTTGTGGGTGCGCAGGGTGCAAACGAGCCTTGCCATCACGAAATAGAGCGTGGCGGTACACAACTGACATTTTCGGCAGCCCGGCCGCTCGCAGTTGGTGAGAACTTAACTTTTGTTGTTGGCTTTGCGCCCAGGACTTTCGTGCCGTACCAGCCGACGCCTGACGAGCAGGCGCGTGAAGCATTGCTCGGTGCCTTAGCAACGATATGGTGGGTTATTACTGCTGTTATCGCACCACTTATAACTATTGTAGTCATTGTGCTTTTAGTCAAAATATGGCGGCGATACGGCAAGGAGCCAAAAGGGCGCGGCACTATTGTCCCGCAATATTTGCCACCCAAAGATGCTAGCGTTCTGATGGCGGCACAGGTTTTACGTCAACCCCGGCATGCCATAACCGCACAGATTATTGATCTTGCAGTACGCCACTATATAAAAATTTATGAAGTTGAAAACAAAAAAGCTTGGTTCCTAAAAAAGAAAACGTATAAGCTGGAGCTAACACAGGCACCCGACGATAAGCTAAAAGAGGGTGAGCGTGAAGCTTTGAAGGCGGTATTTAACCATCGCATCACAAAAGGGTCACAAGTTAACCTTAGTGCTGTAGGGGCAACGCGATATAAAGCAATGCAGAAATTGGCAAAAAATATGAAACAGCGTGCCGAAGAGCAGGGATATTTTGAAGTAGATAAAAAACAGCAACGGAAACTGTATTGGGTTGGTGGTATTTTGTTGGCGCTAGGAGTAGTAACGCTACAGATTCTACTTATAATAATCGCGATAGCAACTTTTGTGGTAGCGGGTACGTTGCGGCGGCGCACCGAAAAAGGTGTCCTTTTAGATGAATATCTAAAAGGACTTGAAATGTATATTTCTTTGGCGGAAGAAGAGCGCTTGCGTGTATTACAAAGCCCCGAAGGAGCAGAAAAAGTGAATACCAAGGATAAGCACCAAATGGTGAAGCTGTATGAACGAGTCTTGCCTTATGCTATTTTGCTTGGTATCGAGAAAGAGTGGGGGAAGCAATTTACTAATCTCACCGATAGGCCACCAGAGTGGTACAGCGGTTCATCATCTCACTTTAACGCCGCGTTGTTTGTTGGTAGTTTGAGCGGTTTCACTTCAGCAACGTCGACCAGCTTTGCGGCGCCAAGTAGCTCTTCTGGGAGTGGGTTCTCTGGAGG
>CAZRGZ010000006.1:0-62712 GCA_964599775.1 uncultured Candidatus Saccharibacteria bacterium
ATATAATATATATCATAAGCAGTAGTCTACCGTAGATCACCGCTTGCGAATCGAAAGTCGGTTCGTAGATAGAGAAAGGTGAGTCCACCCCATGGCTCGTATTCTGCTGCCCCTGGCGGAGGCCAACCGTATCAACAACACGGCACTCACGCCCGACCTCCCCAAGGCGGCGCGCCAGGAGATCAGCCGCGTGATGCAGTACCTGCTGGGCAACAGCCAGGTCGACCGGCCCGAGTTCGCGCTGGACAAGGTCGTCGTCTCCGCCCTCACAAAGGGCGGGAAGAACTCCCCCCTCCGGCGAGTCAAGGCCGCCATCAACCGCATGCCGAAGGGCAACCCCCACTGGATCATTCTGAGCCCGCGGCACCGCTCTATTCTGACGGCGGGCGTAGCCTCGCCCGCCTCTGCCGGGCCCGCCTTTCAACAGGGCGGCCCCGGCCACCGGCCACACCTTTCTCTATCCCCACCCCTGAAATTATTCTTACGATAAAACCACAAAACCCGCCATACATAAGGCGGGTTTCTATTTTGTGGCACAAATAAAGCTCTCAACTTTTTGTCGTTGCTCGCATAGAGCTTGTTCGTTCTCGCAATGTTTTGTGCTTCGAACTACTTATGATTATATATCGAGATCATCTAAGTCTGCAAGCTCTTTTCGAGTCTTTTTTGTCAGCTCAGAATCGTTTTCCACAGTCTCATCAGAGGAGTTTTGCACAGACTCGTCATCTTCATCATTTGATGATATAGTTGTACTTTCGTAACCATCGTTATTAACAATTTTAAGGTTATATCGAGCATCGTTTTTGGTACCAAGCGCCCTTAACAGTGTCCGTAAACTTTGTGCTGTCACGCCTCGTTTACCAATGACACGGCCAAGATCATCGGGATGTACGGTTAGTTCCAGTAAAACGCCTTTTTCATCGATGCGTCGTTTAACGTCAACGTCATCTGGATGGCTTACCAACGATTTAACGATATACTCTATGAACTGTTGGTCAATTGTCGCTGTCGACATGCTGCCTCCTCGGTCTGCCCATTTTAATAAAGTTCGTGTTTTTATTGTACCTTAAAGCATGAGTGGGATGCAAAAGATATTTATTAAAGTTCCACTATTTAAAATGAAAAGAACTCCTTTAGGGGAGTTCTTTCTTGCTTCTTATGCTACTCTGCCGCAACTTCTTCTGCCGGCTTTTCAGCTTCAGTAGGAGCAGGAGCTTCTTCTTTCGGCTGGTTCTTGCGTAGCTTTTCAGGGTTACGGATACCACGTTTTTTCTCGGCTGGGACTTTCACCCACGCTGGTAATTCAAGTCCAGCGTCTTTTAGTAGCCGTACCACACGTGGTGTTGGCTGAGCACCGTTGTTTAGATAAAAAACAGCTTTTTCTTTATCGATATTTGCTTCTTTAGTGTGCGGATTGTAGCTTCCGACATAAGCAACCACACGGCCACTTGATGGGTGGCGCTGTGCTTCCTGAACGGCGAGACGGTAAACGGAGTACCCTTTACGGCCGATACGTTGCAAACGAATTGCGAGCATAATCTATTTCGTTCCTTTTCTTAACCTAGAATTAATCTTCTCACTCCCCGTATTTTACTCGATTTTGTCTCTGTTGTCAATCTGTTTTCTTGCTCGCTTCTCTACGTCGTATTGCTCCAATGCAGCTTTAGCCGCATTCTGCTGAGCAATTTGCTTGGAAGGCCCATGTCCCTTCCCCATTAAACGGCGGCCAATATACACTCCAAGTGTAAACATCTTATCGTGATCAGGGCCTACTTCATCCATCACCTTGTACACTGGCGTATGCCCGTCGATTTTTTGCGAGACTTCCTGCAAGTGCGATTTTGGGTCGCGCCAGGTGCCTGCCTCTAAGATACCTTCTAATTTAGAAAGGATTGTGCTATGGATAAAATCACGCGCTGCATTATAGCCCTTTTCTAGATAGATCGCACCAATTAATGCTTCAAAAGAGTTTGCCAAAATCTGCTGCCGTGCGCGGTCACTGCCACGCCGCTCACCTTTACTGAGGCGAAGCAATGGCTCGTAGCCTAGTTTATCACCAGCGGCGCTGATACTTTCTGTACGAACTAAAGCCGCGCGCCAACTGGTTAAAATACCTTCTGGCTCATCAAAATTGCTAAACAAATGATCCGTCACCGCAAGTTCCAGCACTGCATCGCCTAGAAATTCCAGCCGTTCATTGTGTTCACGTACGCTTTTTTTATGCTCGTTCATGTAGCTACGGTGCGTGAAGGCAGTAATCAGCAGGTCAATGTTATCAAAATCAAACCCAAGCTTCTCGCGGGCAAATTCATGATAAGGGGCTTTATTCATTCCGCTCATTACAGTTTCTCCTGCCGGATTCGCCGCATTGCGAGGAGCATTAGTTTGCCAATGTCTTCGTATTCAATTTTATCGAGCGCGTCGTGGAATTTAAACCACTTGATGCCATTCATCCATTCTTCTTTTTGGATTTTGTTCGTGTCACCCTTTGCCCGCACCAAATAAATTTGCGTAGTCATCATTACCAGGGTATTAATACGGCGGTAACGAAAATGGATCTTGCCAAGCCAACCAATTACTTCGGTTTCTTCAAGACCTGCCTCTTCGGCGATCTCGCGTACGGCGGTTTGCTGAGCTGTTTCGCCTTCTTCAATGTGACCTTTCGGGATAGTCCAACGATCCTTGGCATCTTGAATGAGCAAGATTTCTATCTCGCCCTTTTTATTGCGGCGGAATACCACACCTCCAGCCGTCGGTTCACGAACAATTTCCTGAATAGACGGCTTTTTGCGCGCAAAGTACTTTTTAAATTTATCAAGCTTCGACGGCTGCATTTTCGGAAGACCCTTCCGTTAGTTTTTTGTATGCCGTCCCCAATACACCATTCACGAATTTGCTGGAACTGTCAGCCCCAAAAGCTTTCGCCAGCTCCACTGCTTCGTTAATCGCCACTTTTGGCGGTACAATATCGCCCAGCTCTTTTAGTTCGTAAACAGCCATACGCAAAATCGTACGGTCAACCCGGGCAATTTGTTCAATTGGCCACTCGGGGGCAATCGGCTGGATGATACTATCAAGTTCTTCTTTTTGCCCTTCGACGCCCTCGACTAATCGCTTAACAAACGCTTTATCATCGATAGTTCTTTCGTAACGCTCAATATTCCGTGCCAGCACTTCATCTAAGCTCACTTGTTCGTCGTGTGCATTCTGGCGAAATTCATATTCGTACAAGGTTTGAAGAGCGATAATGCGGCCAAGATGACGGTTTGATGCCATATTCTAGGCTCCTTTTACTTTAAGTCCGTGTTTCTCTTGTAAAAGCCAAAGGCGCTTACTTAAGCGGCCTTTGGTGCTTCTTTCTTTGCTGGTTTTTTAGTTGTTGTGGCAGCAGTTTTTGTCTTCCCACTTTCTCGCTTTGTGGTGTAGACTTTCACTTTTTCGCCCTTTTGCGACAAAATACCATTCACCCTGCGTGCAAGGTTGAGTACCAACCGACTTCGGCGAAGACCGGTCTTGCGATGACTCGTCTGTTTCTTTGGCTTACCCATAGGTTCAGCGCTCCTCTGTTATTACTGATGAAAACTTATACTAAAGTATACTGTAGAACGCTCGAAAACGCAAGAGCCAGCATACTATACGACAATGTTTAACAACCGATTCGGTACATAGATGATTCGCCGTATCTCTTTACCAGTAGTAAATTGTTGGACATTTTCGTTCTCTAGTGCAACCTGCCTTACCGTTTCTTCGTCAGCATCTTTTGCTACCTGCACTTCACCACGCAGCTTACCATTCACTTGAACGGCAATATTTATAGTGTCTTCCAGCAAATAATCGTTGTCCCACACTGGCCAACCCGAGGTATGAACCGATTCCATATGGCCAAGATCATGCCACAATTCCTCAGCAATATGTGGCGCAAAAGGGGCAACCAGCTGCGCAAGCACGGTGACAGCTTGCCGCCAAACATCACCATTCATACCATCAGCTTTCAGCTTGTATAAATCATTCACATATTCCATCAATGCAGCAATAGCTGTGTTAAAGCGCAGGTTTTCAAGATCGTCTGTAACCTTCTTGATGGTTTTGTGCATGGCACGTTTAACTGGCTCACCATCGGCCGTGGGTGATTTTTCTGCTGCTAAGTACTCCTGCGTAATGTTCCATACGCGGTTCAAGAACCGGTATGTTCCTGCAATACCGCGCGGGTCCCACGAGGCATCCAGCTCGTACGGACCAATGAATAGCTCGTACACACGCAGTGCATCCGCACCGTAGCCTTGATCGATTAGTTCTAACGGATCAACCACATTCCCGAGGCTTTTACTCATTTTACGGCCATCGTGAGCATTGATGTAGCCGTTATACACTAGCTGTTTTACTGGCTCACCATGGTTCAGTAATCCCATGTCTTTTAGCGCATGCGCCCAAAACCGAACATAGAGTAGGTGTGCTACAGCGTGATCACCACCACAGTAAAAGTCTACTGGCGACCAATAGTTGGCTTTTTCAGGATCCCACGCCTGTTCATTGTTGTGTGGGTCAGTGTATCGCAGTAGATACCAACTGCTACAGGCATAGCCATCCATGGTGTCGGTTTCGCGCGTCATTTCTTCGCCGTTTATCGTGACTTTTAGCCACTCTTTCTCGCGCGCTAGAATACTTTGGCCACTACCATCCGGTGCGTAATCTTCGACTTCCGGCAGTGTTACTGGTAGTTGGTCTTCTGGAATTGCATGCGCTTTGCCATTTTTGTCATAAGCAATCGGAATTGGTGCACCCCAGTAGCGTTGGCGACTTATGAGCCAATCGCGCATTTTGTAGGTGATTTTTGCGCGGCCGACACCTTGTTGCTCGAGCCAGGCTACCACTTCCTCACGCGCTTCGCTTGATTGCATACCGTTGAAGTGTTCCGAATTCACTAAGTTTCCCTCACCGGTATATGGGCCAGCGTCTTCGATAGCTTCGGGTTTTTCGATAACCTGAATAATAGGCAGGTCAAATTTCTCGGCAAATTCAAAATCGCGTTTATCATGCCCTGGCACAGCCATAATCGACCCTGTTCCATAGCTCGCTAGTACATAGTCTGCTATCCAAATCGGTATTTTTTCGCCATTCGCCGGGTTGATAGCATAACTTCCCGTAAACGCACCCGTTTTATCACGTGATTCATCCATGCGGTCAATTTCAGATTTACGTTTTGCCTCAGCAACATACCTTTCAACAAATTCACGATGTTCATTCGTGGTCAGTTGCTCCACCAATTCGTGCTCTGGCGCAAGCACAAGGAACGAAGCGCCAAATATGGTATCTGGACGGGTGGTGAATACCGTCACGGCATCGGAGGTATTTTCCAGTGTAAATTCAATCTCGGCACCTTCGCTCTTACCGATCCAGTTGCGCTGCATGGTTTTGATATACTCTGGCCAATCCAGGTTATCGAGTTCAGCCAATAATACTTCGGCATAGGCAGTAATCTTAAAGAACCATTGCTTCATGGCCTTCTTTTCCACCTCAGTACCACACCGCCAGCATTTGCCGCCTTCTACCTGCTCGTTCGCAAGCACTGTTTTATCGACTGGACACCACCACTGCATACTTTCTGCCTGGTAGGCGAGGCCTTTTTCAAAGAATTTAGTAAAAATCCATTGGGTCCATTTGTAGTATTCAGGGTCAGTCGTATTTAATTCACGCGACCAGTCGTAGCTCATCCCTAGGCGTTGCAGCTGGTTTTTGAAGTTTTTGATGTTTTCGGCAGTACTTTTCGCCGGGGGCGTACCGGTTTTAATAGCGTAGTTTTCAGCCGGTAAACCAAAGGTATCCCAGCCAATTGGATTAAGTACGTTGTGCCCCAATTGCCGTTGAAATCGTGCAATCGCATCCACAATAGAGTAGTTGCGTACATGCCCAACATGAAGACCCGCCCCACTTGGGTATGGGAACATACCAGCAACATACTTTTTGAGCGCCGTACTGTCTTCGGTCACTTCATAAATTTTGCTGTCTGCCCAATGCTTTTGCCAGCGGCGTTCGATCTCAGTAGGGTTATAACGTTTCATAGAGTTCATTATAGCAAGCAATGCCCTATTTCGCACCCTGTCATATCTCTGTTTGTAGAATGTCGTTAATTAAGCTGCAGCATAAGGTCTTGATCAACAGAAGGAGTACTCGGACCGCCTGGTTCTGAAGGTGGTTGCTGCGCGCCATAACTAAAGACTGCTTGCATGAGTTCATTTAATACGTCTTCAACTGGCGTGGCGTCAGTTGGAGTTTCGATGTTTACTTCTTCGTTAAACTTCATGCGAACCATAACATCACTGCTTGCCTCGCCGTCAGCGTCAGTGCCAGAAAGGCGCAGTTGCGTAAACTCATGCCCCCAGGTGGATACCCAAATTTCTAGCTTGGTGCCTTCTCTATTTTCGTCGAACTGTTTAAGGTCTGCGTTTAACTCGCCAAGCGCATCCTCACCTGTACAGCTATTGAGTGCACGAACTATTTCGGTTTCGCCTAATGCTGCAGTAAACCCGTCTACTTTTGATTCATCTATATTTATCTCAAAGCGATCACTTGGCACACCATTGACGTCTTCGCTCCCTGTTTTTTCCACTTGCAAGATACGGTTATTGCGGTAGGCATCTGCTAGCTGATTCTTCTGAGATTCGTTTTCGTGAAAGGTCTTCAGTGCGTTATTTACACACTGGCGCTGCTCTTCAAATTCCCGAGTGAGACCTTCTTGCGAATCGGCATCGAGCTTGAGCCACCGGTCGTTTATTTTCTCTTCGATGATGGTTATCAGCCCCTCATCTACTTGCTGCGAGTCTGGTATAGCCGCTAAAATTTCGCGAACATTCGTTAGCTTAAAGAAAAGCCCATCATCTCCAGCCAGCACTGCTGAACCAGCCACGTTCAATTCTTCACCATTTGTCGCTTCAGCACCAACGACCGATACATTGAAATTAGTTTCTGCCCGGTTACCAGCACTACGGCCGTCAAAGGTGACGTTGACTGATTCTTCCCCGCCATCTGATTGGTTTGTCACATCCATAGAACCATCAAACGTCACCGAAGACGCTTTAGCGGCGTGAGAAAAAGCATCAACTACCATTTTTTCGGGATTTTGATACCACATAAGACCAAAAACTGCACCACCAGCCGCTAATACAACAATCACGGCCGCTACAATGCCAATAATCCACTTCTTTTTAGACTTTTTCGGTGGCAAAGTTGGCTGCGGTTGGGGTGTGGCTTGAGTTTCCTGAGGTACCCCTCCTACATTTCGATTATCTTCAGTAGGGCTAGGCGATGGACCCTCTGGTTTTTGCATGTCGTTTGGATTCATAATTCCCTCATTTTTAGTAACAGTATAATATGCTTATGATAATCTATTTTGCTCACCATGAAAAGCCATAAGCACCTTTTACCATACTTTCTAGGTGCCTATGAGAGTCGTCAAAAATGGTTAGGGCATATCCTTGAAAAAGGATATGGAAAACGCTTTTTGTTTCGCCTCGAGCCAGGCTGGTGTTTGCCGCACTAACTCTTTTTCTTCTTCCGTGCTGTGTAATATCACTTTCACCGCTTCTTCAGCAAATACACCGTTCTGAGAACCTTTGGCTAGTATGACCGCCTTTGGTTCTAGTACTTTATGAACAAAAGCACCTGCCTGATAGGGGCTATTAAAGCTCCGCACTTGGCAGCCGCGGCGTCTCGCAGCCGGCGCTAAATACCTCTCTGACTGTTCGCCGATCGTCACCACCCAGGCTAAGGCATTAGGATCACACAAAGACCCAAGCTGCTCATGCGCTTGTGGCGAAAAATCGCCCAATTCATTCATATCGCCCAAAAGTGCAATCCGCTGTGGGGCCTGTACTTTATAGAGCGTTTGGAGTGCTGCTGCTGCTGCCAAAGGACTCGAATTGTAAGTGTCATCGATAATAATAGATTCTTCTACTCCGCGAAGTAACCGCATACGGCCTGGTATCGGACGAATTTTTGCTAAACCTTGCGCAATTTGATCTCTCGTCATACCGAGCTTTGCCCCGACCATACCAGCTGCCACGGCAGTTTTTACATTGTGCTCGCCTACCACACGCAAGGTCGTTGGGATTTGGCCAACTTCGGGCCCCACGAACTGTCCCCTAAAGCCTTCCTGCAGCGAATCATCTTCGGCAATAAACCGGTATTCAGCCGAGCCGCTCATACCATATGTCGTAATTGCGGAAGTTGTAATGTATTGCGCATATTCACCAGGCACATCATCGCGATTGATCGCTGTCATCTTACTAAACTGTACCACCGATAACTCTTCTTTAGCGACCGCTTCCAGTGTTTTAAAGAACTCCATGTGCTCTGGGCTGATGGCAGTGACGACCGAGATATCTGGCTGTAAATATTTACCAAAATGCGGAATATCGCCGGGCGTATCGGTACCAAGCTCTTGCACAATCACATCAACATCTTTGGGTTGCCGTATGCGCAACCGTGCCGCCCGCCACACTGCAAGCCATGCACTAATCGAACGAATATCGTCGGGGTAGTCTATCCCCAGAATTGCTACTGGAACACTCATGTGTGTATTGTGGTTGTCGTTGTGTAGCCGTACGCGAAAACGCTCCGCCAATACCGTGGCAATAGCTGTTTTGGTGCTCGTTTTCCCCACACTCCCCACAACTGCCACAAGGATTGGTTTGTGCTTTTGCAGATATTTCTGAGCAAGTTTTTCGAGTCTTTTTTGAATGAATTTACGTAACATACTTATGACTATGATATACGAAATACCCCTCGTATACCAGTTCGGATGCAATTTTTAAACTTACGACGTATCCTTGCAAGCTTTACAACTCATTCTAAAGCTTGCATGGTGGAGCATATCGGATTCGAACCGATGACCTCTTCCATGCCATGGAAGCGCGCTAGCCAACTGCGCCAATGCCCCGCAACTTTCCATTATTATAACAGTAGTCAGCAAAAAACAAAACCCCACGTTTGGCGTGAGGTTTTCTGCTGTGAGCTGCTGCGCGCCCACCCGAGGCAATTTTTTGTTTCAGATTATGTTTGTTTCTGTACGCGTGAATCGCCTCATGCGCACCAGCTAACATAACCATTATGACATATAAGCACATGAACGCGCAAGCATGACTACGGCCGACGCTGGCGGCCACGAACCAGATTGTATATGATGATCCCCAGGCTGATAATCAGGTAGCTCGCAACAATAATATTTACGTACATAGCTTCCAGGCCAATCCACGGGAGCCCAAGCGAAAGGGCTACTAAAATTCCAATCCACAGAAGGAGCATCGTGCGAGTAAACGTCTTGCGAAGCGATTCGACTACCAAGTAATAATACGGAAACGCCAGCAACACCAATACCGTGCTTGAAAGCAGCCCGAAGGCAAGCGTCACGGCAAGGGATTCCCAGAAAGGATCGGTCAGCATAAGCGGCACCAGCGCAACAAAGGTGGTCAGTGTAGTGACCAAAAGCGGGCGGAAGCGCTCGTGCAGGGCACGCGCTATAGCCTCGATCCTCCCATAACCAGCACGCCGCTCTTGATTCGCATAGTCAATCAACAAAATAGTATTGTTTACGGCTATACCCATAAGCGCAAACAACCCAAGCATTACAAAGAAGCTAAACGCATTGTTGGTATAGTAAAGCCCCATGGTAACACCCAGCAAGCTAAACGGCAACGCCAGGAGAATGAGTAACGGCTGAGAGAGCGAGCGGAATTGCAAGGCTAACAGTGCGTACATTAATACAAGCAGAATCGGGAAAGCAATCATCATGCTATTAAATGATTCCTGGTTTTCTGCTTCTTGCCCAACATCAAACACAAGGTTATTTTCATCTAAATTGTATTTTGCCTGCCATTCGTCGGCGAACTCTTTACGGACCAGTTCTTGTGTTGCGAGCACCAGTGCGGATACATCATCAGCATCATATTCAGCATCGATCTGCACATATCTCTCGCCATTGGTGCGAGATATCGCACTTAAACCTTCAGTTTCGACTTGAGTAATTTTTGCACTTGAGCCGTCAGGGCGCTCTACCGTCCGATCCTGCAAGAATGATTCTATATCTTTTGCGAGCTTTCCGAGGGCTTCGCCATCTTCACTCCTGATTTGCATCGTGAAACCACCAGATGGCGCTGGCCCGCCATCGGCTGATGCTTCAGCGGTGACACCATCTACCTGCGAAAGCTGTTTGTTTAACTGTTCGGCCAGTTCCGGAGAAGTGACATCACGTTGTTGGTACGGTGTTAATTCTAGCGTCACTCGTGCATTTTCTGCCCGGCCGCTTCCGTAATACGACGCCCGTTGTAAGTTATCGCCTAGCGTTTCTTCTATGCGTTCATTTACTTCTGCCGAGCGTTCTTCGGCCTGCTCTATCGTCGTACCAGCAGGGAACTCCAGGGCAACGGATACCATATCGCTATCCTTGGTTGCTGGGAAAATATTGAATGGCAGACGCCCGGCAAAGTAGAACGACCCAGCTACTGCAACGAGACTGATAGTGATCGCCACTACGCCAATCATAATGCCCTTCTTCCGGGAAGTACTCAAAATTCGTACGGTATTCTGCAGTCCATTAGCTATCTTTTCTTCAAGTATTGGCATTGGGTTCCTTAGCTTACCCTTCTGTGGTTTTTGGCGAAGTACAGTAAATCGTGCCAGGAAAGGAACGAGCGTGAGTGACACAATGAGCGAAATAATAAGGCTCATGATGATCGTCACAGGAATCGCCATAATGAAGTCGCCCATAATACCACCGATAAACAACAGTGGCGCAAAGGCCAACACAGTGGTGAGTGTTCCTGATGCGCTGGCTGCCGCGATTTTCCTTACAGCAGTGGTTACTGCTTGTCGCGGCTCTTCTTTCCGGCGACGTTTATCGATTGCTTCAATCATGATGGTCGCATCATCGACAATCAGCCCAAGACACAATATAAGCGCAAATAAGGTAATGGTATTGAGGGTTTCGCCAATCAAATACAGCCCACCCACCGTCAGCGCTAAAGTAGTAATCATGCTCAAAGCCGACACTAACGAAGCACGCAAACTAATAAACAAAAAGCCAATCAACGCCACCGCCAGTAGCCCGCCAAGCATATTCATCTCGAGGCTATTTGTTTGTGCACGAATCAGTGTCGCAAAGTCCCCCGCAATACTTAACTTCACATCATTAAAAGTCGATTGTCCCTGTAGCTTCTCGAGGCTCTGAGCAGCATTGTCATACAGCGTTAAGGCATCGACGCCATCTTGTGCTTTTACTGCGACGACAGCGGAGGGTAAGAATACCTTATCATCTTCAGATTTTACCCAATCAAACTGTGTTTGCTGTTTTACTTCCTCGCCAGTTATAGGGTTAGTGGCCGTCCGAAACAGGTCCAGCGCGCGAATCTCTGCTGCACCCTCTATTGGCGCTTGACCAGATTGCTGCAGCTCAGATGCTACCGATTCCGCCTTCTGCTGCAGTTCTTCTGCCGATATCCCTTCTTTACCAGCTACAGCTATCAATAAATCATCACCATCTTGTGTCAGGCCGGAAGCAAAAATGGGCGTAAACTCTACTTCTGCCTTATCTGGCAGAACACCAGCGGCTTTCACCGCATCTTCTACACGGTCACTACCTGTTTGCGAGTCAATACTTTCTTCATAAAAAACCTGTACACTGAAAAAATTGTCACCTGATTGGGTGGCGACCTCAGTGACCCCATCGACTTCTTCAATAACTGAGGTTAATGGGTGGGAAACTTCACTATCCACTTTCTCTTTGTCATTTACCAGATACGTACCGCTAACACTACTCACTGGGACACTAATTTCTGGAAAACCTTCGCGTTGCAGCCACATAGTATAGGCACCTGCCCCAAACATCAAAAGGAGTGCCCATAATACAGCAGTAAAGCGAGGCTTATCGAAGAAAAATACCGCTGCTTTTTGATGCCATGCCAGCCCTTGCTTTGACTTTTGCTTTTTTTGTTGCTTCACGCTACTCCAGAGGTTAAATTATTGCTTTTATTACTCAAAACGCACTTATTATACATGTCTTTGCTCTAAAAACAAAGCTGAAGAATATGGCTATACCTAGTAATGCAAGGTAAATTATGATTAAATACAAGGGTTCAGAACGCTTGTATCTAGAGTTGAATAGCGGCACCGAGTTTTCCTCGCAGCTTTCTTCGAAGATAGAGCATGGTCGATCTGACATATTGTAGAAGAATTTGTGAAGGAACGAAAAGTAGTACATGTCCAAGAAACTTTTTATCGGTAGTCTTGCTTACGCAACTACCGACGACACGCTTGCAAGTCACTTTGCCACTATTGGCCCTGTGGCAAGCGCTAAAGTGATCCTTGACCGCGATAACAATAATCGCTCAAAAGGTTTCGGCTTTGTTGAATACGAAAATGACGAAGACGCTGATCGCGCCATTAAAGAACTCGACCAGAGTGAACTTGATGGCCGCACCATTAACGTGAGCGAAGCTCGACCACGTGAAGAGCGTCCCCGACGCGACTTCGGTGGCAATGGTGGCAATCGCGGCGGTGGTGGCGGTAGCTTCCGTCAGCGCAGCTGGTAAGTCCCAGCAACAAAAATACCACTTCTTGCGAAGTGGTATTTTTATGTTTATTTTTTCATGCTGGTATACCACTCAGCCAGGCCAGAAAGGTGCTCAAGCATGACCTGCTGCTGCGGCAAGAGCCCGCTATCTTTACGATGCGCAATAGTAGTGTCTTCGCCTTCGAGTACAATGACACGCTCAATGGAGTAAGCCCCTTTACCTTGAGACGCTGGCGCAAAGGCTCCTTGGAAGCTAGCAGTAAAATGTTGCAAGTTCGTACCGTCATAGTATACAACGTATTCATGAACAATTGCCCGCCTATCGTCGTGGCGGTGCATTAAATGCAGCCAATCGTCATCAGTAAACCACGTCGTCACATCTTTCATATATGCCCCTGGGAAGCCGCCCAGCGCCGGAATTTCCCAGTTGGTGTCTTGTACGAATAGTGGCTTTTGTAACTTTTCAAAAGCAGCAATTGCTTTGGCTTTCGTTACTTCTCGACCATCCAAATGCTGGATTTCATGAATATCTGGCTCCACCGCTGTAAGGTGGATACCGTAACGCTCAAATACCGACTGCGCCTCTTTAATCTTCCGCTCATTACCAGTCGCAAATAATAGTTCCATATTATCCTTTCAACATATCTCGAAATTCTTCTTCATTTATCACTTTTGTACCGTATTGCTCGGCCTTTGCAAGCTTGCTAGCGCCAACATTCGCACCAGCCACCAGGTATGTTGTGCCTTTACCGACGCTACTCTGGAAGGTGCCGCCACGACTTCGGATTTCTTCAGCTGCTTCTTCACGGCTCATGTTTTCGAGCGTGCCGGTCACCACGAATGACTTACCTTCGAGTGGGCCGTGCACCACCTTTGCCACCTTTGGTTGAATACCATGCTGCAACAGTTTATTTAGTAGTTGCTGATGTTCTTCTTCGGCAAACCACGCTACTACACTTTCCGCAACGACTTCACCGACCCCCTCTACATCTTGCAATTCTTCTATCGTGGCCGCGCGTAGTTTATCCAGCGTGTGGAAATGCTCAGCAAGATCGCGCGCTGTTTGCGTGCCAACGTGGCGAATGCCAAGGGCGTATAAAAATCGTCCTAGCGATGGATGTTTACGCTCTTGAATTGCCTCGACCAATTTTTTCGCAGATACCTCAGCAAAACGTTCGAGCTGTTCGAGCTGTTCAGGCTTTAAAGCGTACAAATCCGCAACATCGCGTACAAGACCAGCATCCATTAAGGCAAGGACGTTTTTCTCGCCCAAGCCTTCAATATCCATGGCGCCCTTACTAGCATAATGCTCAATCTGATTTTGCATACGCGCTGGACATTGATTATTCGGGCAGCGCCACACCGCTTCATCTTCTTTTAGTTTTACCAGCTTCGTGCCGCATTCGGGGCAGTGCGTCGGCATCTCGAAGGGCTTTTCGTCACCCGTACGCAGTTTTTTTAAGCTTTCAATCACTTCGGGGATAATATCGCCGGCTTTATGAATGACCACCGTATCACCGATACGAATATCTTTACGCGAAACTTCGCCCTCGTTATGAAGCGTCGCCATTTGTACCGTGCTACCGGCAACCGTGACTGGCTCAAGCATAGCCACCGGCGTGGCTGCACCAGTACGGCCGATACTTACAAAAATATCTTTCACTTTGGTAGTAGCTTGCTCGGCCGGGAACTTGAAAGCAACTGCCGCGCGTGGCGCCTTGCCAACGACACCAAGGCGC
This sequence comes from uncultured Candidatus Saccharibacteria bacterium, assembly GCA_964599775.1. Classification (GTDB taxonomy): domain Bacteria; phylum Patescibacteriota; class Saccharimonadia; order Saccharimonadales; family Saccharimonadaceae; genus CAZRGZ01. The sequence continues at coordinate 14,302 of CAZRGZ010000006.1, forward strand.
TCGAATAGCTTTCGACTATTCACTTTTATCACGAGGCCATCGGTACCAAACGGCAAATCAAGGCGTTTATCCTCCCATTTGTCGGCAAACTGCATGATTTCTTTGGTCGACTTTACGAGCTTTGCCATTTCGTTACGGATAAAGCCAAGCTCCGTAAGCATCTGGTAGACCGCTTCGTTCGTCGTTAGTTCGTGGTCGCCGAGTATATCGTAGGCTCGAAATTCAAGTGGCCGCGCTACTACTAGCTTTGGATCCAGCTGACGAATTGTTCCGGCCGCAAGATTACGCGGGTTAGCATACAGTGCTAAGCCCTTTTCTTCCCTGGCGGCATTAATCTTGGCAAAGTTTTCTTTTGTCATAATCACTTCGCCGCGAATCTCTACCCGGCCACGTAAAAACGCCTCCGTCGCGGCTGTTTTGCGCAAGTTCAGTGGGACACTTTCTATTGTGCGGATATTGGCGGTGACATCTTCACCCGTAAAACCGTCGCCCCGGGTAATTGCCTGCGTAAATTGGCCATCCTGGTATACCAGCGCGCAGGCGAAGCCGTCCATTTTTATATCCGCCCAGAAGTCACCAATCTCTTGCTCAGCCAGCTTTTCAATGCGCTCTTTCCAAGCCGCAAGCTCACTTTCATCAAATACATCATTTAGGCTTAACATGCGCGTTGAGTGCCGTACCGAATGAAATTGCGGCAAAACTTCACCCGCCACCCGCTGTGTGGGTGAGTCTGGCGTCACCAATTCTGGATGTGCTTCTTCAAGCTCGGCAAGTTCATGTTTTAACGAATCTGCTGCGGCCTCGCTCATAATAGATTTATTATGCACATGGTACTGATAGCGGTACTCGCTTATTAGTTCACGTAGTTTTTCAGCGCGTTCACGCAGGCGGGGTGTCGTCATCTATCAGCCTCCTGTAGAGTAAATACACGTAGGTCGAACTGACCATCAAGGTGAGTGTTGATACTAAAAGTACGACAATTGGCACCAGTGGCAGCCAGTCAAGTTGTATCCATTGATCAATCCAAATGCTTAGCGGAACAATCGCCACCCACACTATAGCAATAAGAAGCAGCAGCCATACTAAACGGAGCATAATCGCACTGCGCCTCCCTACCACTAAATCACCGGCTGTTTTAAGTGCCCGAAATGGATACATGCTAGGAATCGTCACAATGACGAGGGCGATAAACGAGCTGGTCATCCAATAGAGTGAAAGAGTGGCCAACAATGCCAGTATAGTCCATGCCAGCATTGCCTCCACACCTTCTTGGAATAGACCGACCGAAATGAGAATCGTATAGGCAATGATTCCTAAAATAATAGGTAATGATTGTAATACAAGCGTCAAGAAAACCAAAAAAGTGGCAACAATCGGCGCGCCAGCCGAATATAGCGCATCACGTAGCTTCACCATATGGCCCGCTATTCGCTGGCGCAAAATCCATACCATCACTAACCAGCCAAACAAGAAAAGGAGCCCTGACAACATATGCTGCACTTCAGTTCTTCCGGTATCCAGCGAGCCCGAAGCGGTAACGGTAAACAGTATGGCTATCTCAGCCAAAGCGCTGGCTTCGGCCCGTTCGGTAATATTTTGTACGTATTCGCCTAAGTTACGATAGTTCTCGTTGGAGGTGAGCCCTACCAAAACCACGCTTAAAATCGCATACAGCGCTAGAAAGGCGCCAAAAACCCGCTTATTACTCCACAGCATACGAAATACTTCACCGGTAAAAGCAAAGTAGCCTTTTATTTTTATCGGGCGCCGGTAGTCACGCCGGCGCGTCAGCCGAAATGAACGATGCGGCCGGCGGCGCATAAAACTTTGCCACCGTTTTTTTATACTATTAAAGGGACGTTTCAAACGTGTTTTTTTGGTTATTTTTTCTTTTTTCGCCTGTTTTTTTGCCATTACATTTGATCACCCATTTTACGCAGCCGTGCAATTCGCTCCTCAACCGGCGGATGCGTGCTTAAGAGCTTTTGCATGAAACCTTTTTTCATCGGGTTAGAAAAGAAAAGGTGAGCTGTGGCACTATGTTGCCGTCTCATGGTTGAACCCTGGTCGCGAATTTTTTCAAGGGCGCTCACCAAACCGTCTGGGTAGCGAGTTGTCATAACGCCGCTGGAATCAGCCAAGTATTCCCGTTGGCGCGATACCGCAAGTTGCACCAACATGGCAATAAAAGGCGCCAAAAGAGCCGCAATTATGCCAAAAATCATGAACTGCGGTGGCACTTCTCGCTCGTCGTTGAACCAAATCATGTACATAAACATATCGGCCAGCATGCCAATGGCGCTCACCAAACCGAAAGCAATCATAGACACGCGAATGTCATAATTGCGCACGTGCGCTAATTCGTGTGCCATAACCGCCTCCAGCTCAGTATCGTCTAAAGCAGCGAGCAAACCACTCGTCGCTGCTACAATGGCGTGCTTTGGATCGCGACCAGTGGCAAAAGCGTTTAGTGCTGGGTCGTCCATAATGTATACTTTAGGCATTGGCATACCGGTAGCGATGGTCAAATTTTCTACCGTACGCCACAATCGAGGATCATCACGTTTCTGGATTTGCCGAGCGCCGTTCATTGCCACTGCTAACTTTGAGGCAGCGAAATATTGAATCAGTGTATAAACAATAGAAACACCAAGCACAATATAAAGAATTGTGGGGTTCTGGTAAATGACGCTCGCTAACCATCCTAAACCACCGATAATGAGCAGAAACACAGCCATAATAATGACCGTGTTGCGCTTGTTGGCTGCAATCGCTTTATACATAGACTTTTTCGTCTTACCTCTTAGAACTTGACATCAACTGGCTTTTCAACGCTCGCCATGTCTTCGACTTCAAAGAATTCACGCTCTTTAAAGCCAAGCCAGCCAGCAAAGATATTGTTGGGGAAGATTTTAATCTTGGTGTTTAAGTCACGAACGCCACCGTTGTAGAAACGCCGTGCGGCCTGAATTTTGTCTTCGGTGTCGACTAACTCTTGCTGGAGCTGCTGGAAGTTTTCGGTAGCACGTAGCTGTGGATAGTTTTCGGATACTGCAAACAAGCTTTTTAGCGCTTCTTCGAACTGGTTTTCGGCAGCTGCTGTTTCCTTGACTCCTTGGGCATTCATAGCGTTAGCACGCGCTTCAGTCACTCTTTCAAATACTTCACGCTCGTGCTTGGCGTAGCCTTTTACGCTATTTACCAAATTTGGGATAAGATCAAGCCGTCGCTTTAACTGTACTGTGATATCACTCCAAGCTTCCTCAACGCGAATATTGAGTTTCACAAGGCTGTTGTACGTGACCCACAGAAAAATAGCGAGTATGAGTACGATCACACCAATAATGATTAAGGGCACCATATTTATTTATCCTCTCCTTTTAGATGTCAAATGCTTATTCTATACTAGCCATTATACAGCATTTTGACAAGAGCGTCCGGTGTTTGTTAACGACAAGCCTAGGGCAAAACACAGACTCTCCCTTACGGAGTAGTATAAAGTCGGCCTTGTTCGACTGTCCAATACTCAACTGACCGATAACGATCTATAGCATTCACAATCTCTACACCTTCAGGCATAGCCCGTACATTTTGCGCAGTCGCATAATGTAAGGTCGCCTGATAGAGCGGAATGGCTGGCGCATCCGTCGTCCACCGCTCTACAAAAGTCTTGTACTTTTCCTGGCGAAGCTTGGTTTCATTCCTTACTCGAGCAGACTCCAATGCATCGTCAACAATTGCTGATTCATAATTGGCAAAGTTTAAGCCATTTTGAGAAGTTTGCGAAGAATGCCAGTAGGCATAAACATCTGGGTCGGCACCAATGGCCAATTCGTAAATTAGAACATCATAAGCTCGAGGGCGTAGTACCGTTTGCTGTACATCTTCGGGATCAACAAGTTCGACAGTCACCATTATCCCCAGCTCGCGCCATTGCCGTGCTAATTCCTCAATTACCACTGGGTAGTCACCTGAATTGATAGAGACAACAGAAAGCTCCATCACCTGCCCATCTTTTTCCCGTGTACCATCTGCGTTACGTTTCCATCCAGCTTCATCTAATGCTTCATTTGCTTGCTCAGGATTGTACCCCGGTGTTCGAGAAAAGTCTTTACTCATTTGCTGGCTCAATAATGGCCCGGTCAATGGGAATACCCTATTATCAAGCGCAGCAATAACCTGCCCAACATTTGTACCTCTTCGGATTGCCTGACGTACTTTCTTCTCACTGAGAACTTCGCTGTCGTTCCTAAAAAGTGCGAAGGTGCCATTGTACATTGGTATGTCTTGCACGCGGAAGTCTTCTTCAGTTAACTGTGTTGCAATTTGTGCGGTGACATCATTGACCGCACTTACTTCACTGGTTCTTAGCGCACGCTCCAGGAGTGCCATGTCCGGATATGTATGCAATTGGAATCGATCAAGCTTCGGGCGCCCGCGAAAATATTCGTCAAAAGCTTGCATATGTACTACTTTCCTACCTTGATCTACATCTATACTTTGGATATTTCGAAATGAAAAAGGCCCAGTACCTACAGGGTCGGTGCTAAAGGGATTCTCGCGGAGGGCACCTGGTGAAACATCGGCCAAAAGATGCTCAGGTAAAATACCAATAGTCAAGGCATGTAAAAATGGAGCATAACTTGAAGGCAGGGTAAACACTACTGTATTGTCATCGGGCGCGGTCACCTCTATACTGCGCCAACTCGAGAAATAGGGCGAAAGTGTTTCTTCGTTTTTTATGCGGTCGATAGTAAACACTACGTCGCTACTGGTAAAATCTTGTCCATCATGCCACCTTACCCCATCACGTAAGTTGATAGTGTAACGCGTTCCTTCATTGTTGACGCTCCAGCCCTTCGCTAAGTCACCCCTTAAACGCCCCTCGCGATCATAAGACAGCAAGGGGGCAAAAAGTAGTCGGCTCGCAGCACGCTCAGCTGGGGTAGCGGCATAAATAGGATTCAAGGTATCTATATTTCCCACAATTCCTTCTGCGTATGTCCCCCCTGGTACGGCTGCTTCCACCATATATGAACGCTGGTTCCATACCATTTGCATACCAGTAATCGTGATCAATAAGCCAACAAGCAGAAGCCAGCCCAGCATATGGCGGCGTACATTGCGGACATTTTCCCAGCGATGCACTAAGAATTTATGTGCATGCCGAATGGTGGCGACCTCGAGCTTTTTAGCCCTTTTTGACAGCGACTTGGTTGGTTTTAAACGTTGAAAATGTCGCCAGTTCTTATCCTCAGGGGTCATGAAATACTAAATTCTCCTTGAGTTTATTTTACCACAAGCGGCATGCTTTAGGCTAACAATAATGCTGCAAGCAATGACAACACAAACACAACTGCAAGGACCACTGAAGCTTCAAATAAGCTTTTATCGATACCACGGCGAGTCGTGTAGAGTTCACCCGATGCGCCAAAACCTGCACCTAGGCTAGCGCCACGAGCCTGTAATAATATACACAAAATCATTAACGCCGCCGATACTACTGTTACTATCTGTAAAATCCCCAACATCATGACCTCCCATGTAAACTTTTAAACGAAGATTGCCGTAAATCAAGTAGCCCACTAATAATATAGTTTATCAGACTAAGTATGATTCCCGCTAGGATAGATGCCCCAAATGACATCTCAAAGCCAGGTACAATTAAAATAGAAATGTACACCATCAGGCCATTGACAACGAGTGTAAATAAGCCCAAGGTTAATAAAATTGCTGGAATCGATAGGATCAGTATAAGCGGGCGGAATAGCGAATTAACAATTGAAAACACGAGCCCAGCAACGAGGAACATTACAAGCGAATTTGACTCATCGTAGCTGGCGCCGAAAGGTGCAAGCAGGCGCATCGCAAGCCAGAGACCAAACGCACTCAATACCCACCTGAGCAGAAATACTGCAAATTGTTTTCTCATAATTCTAGTGCTATTATAGCATATTTTAGCGGATTGCAAGCAGTGATCTGAATACTAGTACCCGACCGCCAACCTCTCACTCAAATTCTCTGGTCCAGTTTCACTAATATAAATATCGTCCTCAATCCTTACCCCTATCGATTCCTCAGGCACATAAATACCTGGTTCCACCGTAAGTACCATCCCCGCCTGCAACTCAATTGGCTTACCTAAACTATCATGTACATCAATCCCTAAGCCATGACTTATGGCATGTGGGTAGTATGTATAGAATTTTTCATCTTTTGCATCAGTTATCAAACCAAGCTCTACAAGTTCGCGTACCATGATAGCATTCGATTCATCGATATATTTTTGCACTGATACGCCTGGCTGGCACAGCTGTATGATTTCACGCTGTGCGCGGCAGACGGCCTCATGAATGGCTTTTTGCCTTCGACTTATTTCGCCCAGGGCGTAGGTACGGGTGATATCGGCGGCATAGCCCTCTACTTGGGCGCCCACATCCATCAGGACTAATGACCGCTTAGCTAAACGAGCATTATTTTCGTCATAATGCAGCGTGCAAGCATTCTTGCCGCTCGCAATAATCGGGTCATATGCATGCCCTTTGGCCCCACGCGATCGAAAATAGTGAGTAAAATCGGCTTCAATCTCATATTCGTGTTTGTATTCACTCAGCTTTTTCTTAACTGATTGAAAGGCATTGCTGGTTAACTTGATCGCTTCTTTTATAATGGCAAGTTCTTCTGGCTGCTTTAGAGCGCGTAGGCGTGCCAGCTCACCACGACAGTTTTGCACTTTAGTGAAATGGCGTTCCATAAGCATTTTCAAGTCTCGTAGCGCCGGATTCAAGGTAAATCCAAAACGCTCGCTATGCTCTGGCTGCTCGCAAACGTAAGCCATAGCGTGAGTACGCTTTAGCTGCCTCAGTAGGCTCAGTGCTTCGGTGCGGTCGATAACTTCATCCACTCCACTTATCGTCTTCGCTTCTTCGGGGTCAAGTCCACCATCAAATACCAGTTTTTCTTTCGATAACTGGGGGGCAACCAACCACCATTTATTCCGCGTTCCATCACCCAAGAGCCACCAATCAGGATGCTCAATACCGGTCAAATATTGAAAATTGCCCTCTTGCTCAAACGGAAAAGCCATATCGTTACCCCGCTGCATTTCGCTATATGCCGCAAGGGCCACTACTCCGCCTTTTAGTTTTTGCACCAGTTTTTGTCGGTTGTTGGCGAAAAATGTTGGCGGTAAAGATTTTTTCATACTTCATACAATAGCACGAAATAGGCGGGGCAGAAAACTTGACAGTTATAGCACTAAGCCGTTACACTAAAATCATAAGCAGTAAAGGAGTAAGCTATGATCGCATACAGCGGAGCAAGCAACACCTGCGGCAGCACACGAACAGCAGCACGTCAACGTAAACTACGTACCCGAACTGCTTCTTAGGTTTATACCTTGGCTCAAAAATACCCTAGCTAACTAGGGTATTTTATTTTTCATTGCAGTTGGCGAATGTAATCATTTTCTTGCAAGGTGGTAGCACCAGCGTAATTAACCCACTTCAACTTTTTGGCAGTATCATCCAAATGGAATATTACCTTTTCATCACGCAGCGCCATCCCAGCAGCATCTTTAATAATAAATTCGGTATCCGATAGCGGGAGCAGTTCTTCAACATAGAACTCAAACGGCGCCCACGAATCAGGGTCCACACACACCACAATATCTTTCATCGCTACAACATCAATCGTTTGCCAAGCGTTCATTAACCGGCAATTTAATGGTTCACGCGTTGGCGGTACTTGCTCTTGGCCATATTGCGCAAAAAAATCCAAAATACCCCAAATACCTTCACCAATATAATCAATCGGGACATCTTTACTGTTACCAAAAGCCACGACGGCCATATTAGCCTCTACATCCATAAAGGCATACGAGGCATGCCCCACAAAACTCCCACTATGCCCTACGAGATCACGCTCACCACAGGTATACTTCATATAACCGTTCGCGTAGGTCATGGCGTCGCGAAATTCGGCCGGTCGCCAGTGTTGACGCTCACCTCGCGGGAGTGTTTCTTGGTGAAACCTTGCCGCCAAAAGCCGACACATATCTGCAGCAGTAGCGTACCAGCCTGAAGTGGCCGTGTAAGCGTTGGTAGGAACGGCCATTGGCAGTGGAATATATTCACCATTAATACGCGCTAAGTGGCCGGCGGCAACTCGCGGCGAAAGGTCGGGCCGATAAGGCTGTATAGCCGTCAGCTCATATGGCTGCAATAATTTTGTCGTCACGTAATCGGTATACGATCTGCCATCGACCACTTCAATTACCTGCCCCAACAAGGCATAGCCTAAGTTTGAGTATTTTAACATCGCATCTTCATATGGGCGGTAATCCGATTCCAGCACCAACTGGCGTAGGGTGGTTTCGTCAGGAAATGGTTCTTTAAATTGCCAAAAGTCTGCGCGCGTACCATCGCGGGTGAGGCCGGTTTCGTGGCGCATTAGTTGCCGAATAGTGATATTACGCAAGCGGCGATCGTGATGCTCGGCCAGCCACGGCAGATACTGCACCACCTTTTCGTCTAAATGTACGGCACCGGTATTACCTAGTTGTAGTACCGCCCAGCCAGTTAATAATTTGGCAATAGAACCAACATTAAAAAGATGATCACGCGATAAAGGCACACCCGTCTGCCAATGTGATTTACCGTAAGCTCGCGAAAAGACAACTTCATCATTTGCATATAGCGCAATCGATATACCAGGCAATCGCTGCTGCCTAGTTTGGTAATTGAGCCACGAGTCAATAAAGGCGATGCTTCGGTTTAGCGCCCTCGTATTCATGCCATATTTTCCATTTCCAGCCGGGCAATTGCTCGTTTAATGGTTTCACGCGTTGCTGCTTCGTCCAAAGCACGGTCGCGAATATTCACAAAGTGATTGTAGTACATTACCAGCGTGGTGTGATCTGATTGGCCGCTCATACCATAATGTGTTTCAAACTGCACCATACCTTCGGTTTTTTGTTCATTAAAAAAATAGAGGAAAGTATCAGACATGAACGAATTTCGTGTCTCGGAAAAGGGCAGGATTCGCAGGCTCACCATCGGTAGTTTACTCATAGAAAGCAGGTGCTTCAGCTGTTCCTTTAGCACCTCTTTGCCGCCAAGTTCGCGGTACAAGCAAGCTTCGTCCATAACGAATTCTAGCTTTGGTGGCATTGCTTTTTCAAATACATGCCACTGCCGTTTCATGCGTACCTCAAGGAGCGTTTCCTTCTCTACCACTGGCGGCCCGTCCAATATAACTCTGGCATAGGCTTCTGTTTGCAGCAAACCATCAATTATCGAGCTGATGACACACCTATGGACCATTTTGGCTTCGGCTTCTATTGTTGCTTCGTAGCCTGGCACTAGTGTATCTCGGTATTGGTCCCACCATTTATCGGTATCGTTCATATCTGCCTCTCGTCTTGGACCGCTTCAGGGCTATTATAGCAAAGAGAGACGAAGTATTTTATAAATGCCGCTTGATTTGCTGCGCTTTCTTCTCCCCCAATACTGCAGCAAGCTGCTCTTCTGTTGCTGCTTTCACCCCACGCGCACTACCAAACGCAGTGATAAGTTTCTTACGTGTCGCAGGACCAACCCCGGGAATATCATCAAGTATACTTTTTGTCGCACCGGCACGCTTCAGTGTCGTGTGATAACTCACCGCAAAACGGTGCGATTCATTGCGAATACGCTGCAGAAGTTTTACAATGTGAGAATCTTTCGGAAGGTGAATGACGTAAAAGCCTTCGCTCTCACCTATAAACACCTTCATATCGAGCTGCTTTTCGCGCGAGTTTATAAGCGCACTCACATCCACATTGGACCGCATTTTATGCACCACAATTTCTTCCTCACGCTTGGCCAGCCCAATGGTCGGAATATGCATTCCCCTTTCTTCCAAACCTTTCAGCGCGGCATCAAGTTGACCTTTACCGCCATCAATCAGTAGTAAATCTGGCATGGGCCAATCCAAATGTTTGCCACTAAAGCGCCGCAGCATGGTTTCATTCATGTGGGCAAAATCATTATTGCCCGGTATTCGCATCTTAAATTTACGATACTGCGCCTTATCGGCCAAACCATTAGTGGCAACCACCATACTCGCCACATTATTTGTGCCGCTCATGTGACTAATGTCGTAGCCTTCTATCCTGTAAGGCGCTTTTGGCAAGCCTAATAATTCTTGCAGGCCAACCAGCGCTTTATCTTTGCTGATATCTAAGAATTCTTTATCACTAAATAGGATTTGCCGTTGTAACTCTTGCAAATTCCGCAGCTGGTTGCGTTTTTTGGCTGCCAATTCGTAATCTTTATGTGCGGCCGCTATTTTCATTTCATTTTCAATATCGCGCATAATAGCCTGACGCTCGCCTTTTAAGTAGCGAATAAGTTTACGCAAAATTTTCTTATACTCTGTTGAGCTGATTTTTTGCTCCTCTACCCCCGGGCATAGCCCGAGATGATACTGCAAGCAGACCCGTTTTGGCATGATTTTATGGGTACTATAGGGGAATACTTTACGTAGGTATCGCAGCGCTTTTCGCACCGCCCAGCCGTTAAAGTAGGGGCCGAAATATTCCGCCCCATCGTCATGCGGCCAGCGAGTGAATTCGATGTGTGGGTAAGCATCTTTCATGTTTATGCGTACAAACAGTTGGCTTTTATCGTCGCGCAACAGCACATTATAGCGTGGTTTGTAACGCTTGATCATTTCGCTTTCGAGGAACAAGGCATCTACTTCTGATTCAACCGTCACCCAGTCGGTATCGGTGATTTCTGCCACCAGCACATCGGTTTTTAGGTCGTGGGGCCGATTTTTCTGAAAATATTGCCGTACGCGGTTTTTTAGGCTCGCCGCTTTGCCAACATAAATAATCTCCCCATTGGCGTTTTTGTGAAAATATACACCAGGCGAGCGCGGCAAAGTTTTGAGCTTGGCTTCGAGCTTTTTGTTCATCTCTGTTAATATTATAGCATTATCCGCTTTCGCTGTTTCCAGCTCATCAGCATGAATACGCATTCATGGAGCGGAATGCAAGGAGGCTGAGCGGGGCAATTTGCCTAAAAATGATGAAGTTGAGTTTATCGAAGCCATCACCGTCGATTTCGATGAAATTGTAAAAATCATTTACGCAGGCAACTCTGCTGAAACCGCAGGCATGCTTTTAGGTCTACGGGAGGCCGAGAAACGCGGTATTATATCGCTGCCGAAGCCGTAGCTTGTACTTCGCCAGCATTTCGGCACTGATCGCTGTGGTAAAGCAATTCACCATTTTCACGGCATTTTTCACATATCAGCACCAAAAAGTTACATGCTACATTGGCACAATTCTCGAAATTGCTGGTTTTGCTATCGCAGTGAATACAATGGCCAATATCTTTAGCTTTTTCAGAAAATGCCTGGATCATACGGCCGTCAAACACATATAGCTTGCCTTCCCATAGGCCGTCATCTTTAAACTTTTCGCCGTATTTGACAATGCCGCCATCCATTTGGTAGACATTTTCAAAACCACGGTTTTTCATTAATACAGACAAGATCTCGCAGCGGATACCACCTGTACAGTAAGTTACAACGTGTTTGTTTTTTAATTCTTCGTACTTATCGCTGGCGAGGTCTTTTTTAAAATCGCGTGTGGTTTTCGTTTCGGGTACCACCGCATTTTTAAACTTCCCTACCTGTGCTTCATAGGCGTTTCGACCGTCAAAAAACACGACATCGTCACCATACTTTTCCACCAGTTTATGCACTTGCTCTGGCTTGAGATGCTTGCCGCCACCAACGACACCGTTTTCATTCACCTGTAATTCATCTGCCGCGTTAAATGCCACTAGTTCGTCGCGTACTTTTACACTTAGGTGCGGAAAATCCTCGCGCTGGCCATCACTCCATTTAAATACCGTTTTACGAAAAGCTTCGTAACTTTTGGTGGCTTTTACATATTTCTTTACATCTTCAATATCGCCACCAACCGTGCCATTGATGCCGTGCTTGGAAATAATTATCCGCCCACGCAAATTTAGGCTTTCACACAGCGTTTTTTGCCATAATTTCACTGCCTCAGGATCGCTGAGCGGTGCAAATTTATAGTATAGGATAATCTTTTGCATATCTAGTCAAAATTATATCAAAAAAGGCCTTGTATTGCCAGATGTAGATCGTGTATGATGGGAAGTAATATGGCTTTGTATCAACAGCCCACTATTCTTGGCATGAAATATGTCCGTTCTGTGCGACATTTCTTCTGCGTGTAACTACTCACTCTCATTAACATCTCATAACTTTAAAAGGAACTTTCATGGGGACAACCCGAAAAACATTGTCAATGTATTGGCGTGCCAGCGCGCGTTATCCAGTCAGATTTGCCTTGGTGCTTATTGGCTGGCCACTCGGCCTCACGATTCAAGATTTGATATTGCCGCTCATTACAGCGCAGGCGGTTAACAAGCTGGTCGAAGTCTACAATGCTGGTGTGACTGATTATTGGCCGATTTTTTGGCCATATTTGGCACTGTTTCTCCTCGCTGGAGCAACCGGTCAAAGTATTTTATTGCCGACACTTCGCACGCTAGCCCGTTTGCAAACCAGAGTACGGCGCGACCTTGCCAACCGTGTGTATAACCATTTGCTTGCCCATAGCCTGAGTTTTCATGCCAACAGCTTTAGCGGCTCACTCATTGCCCAGGCCACACGGTTCGCAAGTGGTCACACTGCCGTCATGGACATCGTCGTACTGCAGGGTGTATCACTTTTTGTCAGATCGGCTATTGCAATTGGTATTATCGCCTTCTTTTCACCACTCATTGCTGGTGCGATTTTTGCTTGGACACTCATTTTTACCTGGATAAATATCTATCTTACTCGTCGCCGCATGCCATTATCGCGCCGGGCTGCACAGGCAGACAGCACGGTGACCGCGCACTTGGCAGATTCCGTCAGTAATATCGGCGCGATTAAAGCTTTCGCTGGTGAAAAAGCCGAGGCGCAAGGTTTCTATGGAAAAACCGATAGCTGGGCAGAAAGAAAATTTACCTCGTGGTCACGTGGTATTTCGCACGGCACTGTTACCGCAATTATGATGATATTGCTGCAATTTGGCATTCTTGCGCTTTCAGTCCACGCAGTCATGACCAACCAAATTCAACTTGGTACGCTATTACTTATTCAGGTGTATATCACTATGCTCATGTCAGCGCTATGGAACTTGACTAACCTAATGCGGGGGCTGGAGCAAGCATTGTCTGATGCTGCCGAAATGACAGAAGTGCTCGATACTCCTATTGAGGTGAAGGATCCTGAGCAACCTGAGATACCACAGATAAATGATGGTGCTATTCAGTTTCAAGATATGACATTTACCCATAATGACGCAAAAGCCGGTGAAACACTATTTCGACACTTTAACTTGAATGTAAAAGGTGGTGAAAAGATCGGCCTGGTGGGGCATTCTGGCTCAGGCAAAACCACACTAACGAAGCTACTCCTACGCTTCCATGATATTGACGGTGGCGAAATCGCTATCGATGGCCAAGATATCTCGCACATTACGCAAAGCGATTTACGGCGTCACATCGCCTATGTGCCACAAGAACCGCTACTGTTCCACCGTAGTTTGCGCGAAAACATTGCCTACGGCAAACCCGATGCTAGTGATAAAGAGATCGAAAACGCCGCTAAACAAGCACATGCTATCGAGTTTATCGAGAAGCTCCCCGAAGGCCTCGATACAATTGTCGGTGAGCGTGGCGTCAAACTAAGCGGCGGTCAACGCCAACGTATTGCCATAGCACGCGCCATCTTGAAAGACGCACCAATTTTGGTACTCGACGAAGCCACCAGTGCACTCGACAGCGAAAGCGAAAAGCTCATACAAGACGCATTAAAAAAACTCATGAAAAACCGAACAGCCATCGTGATTGCCCACCGTCTGAGCACTATCCAAAACCTTGATCGCATTATCGTGCTAGCTGATGGCGAAATTGTTGAACAAGGCACGCATACACAACTCTTACAAAAAAATGGCACATATGCCGAACTTTGGAAACATCAATCCGGAGGCTTTCTGGAAGAATAGGAAAACTATGAATACCACCAAGAAAACATTACAACTTTATTGGCACCATGTTAAAAAATATCCTCATTTATTTATTCCTGCGGCTATCTTAACACCACTGGCAATTGTTACTCATCAATACCTCCCGCCACTGGTCATTGCGAATGTACTCGATCGGCTCAGCCGGGGCGATTTTGTGGCGGGTGATTTATGGGGAAGTTTTGGTGGTGATATTTTACTTTTTGCAGCGCTTTTCATTACCGGAAGTGTTATTTTGTGGCGTATCGCCGATTTGTTCGTGTGGCGGCTTGAGTTTTTGATTGTACGTGATATTTCTCGACGTGTGTTTTCGCACCTTATAGAACAAAGCGCACGGTTTCATGCTGACCATTTTGGCGGCTCGCTGGTGTCACAAACCAGCAAGCTAATTAGCAGCTATATTCGCTTCGCCGATTCTACCATTTTTAATGTCACCAGCCTGATTGTGGCATTTGGCGCCACGACGGTTATTTTATTCCCGCGCGTTCCTTTATTTGTAGTTGCACTGTACGGCTTTGCTGTCCTTTATATTCTGATTGCGACACTTACTACTAAAAAAGTACGACAACTTGCAGCCAAAGACGCGGCTGCCATGAGTAGACAGACAGGCTATTTGGCCGACAGTGTCACAAATGTCATGACCATTAAAAGTTTTGCCTCTAGTAAATATGAAAACGCACAGTTTGCTGAAAGGACCGATGAAACCCGTTCGGCCGGCCTTAAAATGATGAATGCACTCATATTGCGTGACTTTTATTTCACCAATGTAAACGCTTTGGTTATGATTACTTCGCTAACTGTAGCGACTGCGAGCGTTGTTGTGTTTGGCGCCAGTGACATCGCAACTGTTTTTCTAATCTTTACTTATACCACCAACGTGTCACGACAACTGTGGGAGTTTAGCACGCGAGTTTTAAGAAATTACAACCGTGCATTTGGTGACGCCAAAGAAATGACCGAAATTCTGAACCAAGATACAGACGTAAAAGACCCTGCTACTCCCGAACCTGTACATATACAGCAAGGAGCTATCGATTTCCAGAACATTACCTTTGCCCACGATGACGACAAAAATGATCAACTGTTCGAAAGCTTCAACCTACACATTGCCGCTGGTGAGCGCATTGGGCTTGTGGGGCACTCTGGTTCTGGCAAAACCACATTAACTAAGCTACTTCTTCGCTTTGCCGATATCGATAAAGGGGCAATTACCATCGATGGCCAAAATATCGCTCATATTACCCAAGATGATTTACGTCGCCATATTGCGTACGTCGCCCAAGAACCATTACTATTTCACCGTAGTCTGCGCGAAAATATTGCCTATGGTAAAATCGGCGCCACCGAAGAAGAAATACACGATGCCGCCAAAAAAGCCCATGCTGCTGAGTTTATCAATAAGCTACCAGATGGCTACGACACCATGGTAGGCGAACGCGGCGTCAAGCTTTCTGGCGGACAACGCCAACGTATTGCCATTGCGCGGGCCATCCTGAAAGATGCTCCAATTCTTGTGTTAGACGAAGCCACTAGTGCGCTCGACAGCGAAAGCGAAAAGCTTATCCAGGCAGCGCTATGGGAGCTGATGAAAAACCGCACCGCGATTGTCATCGCTCACCGCTTGAGCACTATACAAAAAATGGATCGGATTGTGGTGCTAGAAGATGGAAAAATTGTAGAGCAAGGCACCCATGCGGAACTGTTAAATAAAAAAGGTGTCTACGCCGATTTATGGTCACACCAATCTGGTGGCTTTATTGAGGAGTAGCCTTAATACTGCGTTTGCGCAAACGTGGCCCTACTTTCGACCACCCAAGTATAAATAGTACGGTATTGATACACAAAATATATACCGGAAAAGCATAATTAGCAAACTGCCAGTTTGTAATAGTGAAAAGCGTTATTACCATGCTAATCATACTCAAAAAGTATGGTAAGGCTTTTTCTGTATGAGGGTGGGTATAGATTTTTCTCATAGTGGGTATACCACCGAAGATATCAGCCACAATAGCAAACCAAATCGCCACCAGCGGGTCGTTGGTAATCTGCCATAGAATCAGCCCAATTGCCGCACAAAACCCACATAAAATATCAAAATAGGTGATTTTCCACCGTGCATCGTGCCGAATAACCGCCACACTAAAAATAGCCAGTGGCCCGATAGCCAGCCCGAGAGACACCCATGCTTCGAGACCCACACCTTCTTGCAACTGCGCAACAAAAGCAATCAGCGGCGCCAGACCCCAAAAGAACCAGGTAATCGCATTAGGCTGCACCCTCCCCCGCCAGGTAGCAAAAAGGTAATCAGCACCACTCAATAGCCGAATGATAATGGCAAGGAAAACAAACTCGGGTACTAACATGACACTTCTACACTACACCAGAGTCGCAAAAGTCACAAGCACAGGCACTTACTGACTAATTCTTTCAGGAATCGTTACGGTAAATGTCGTTCCCTTACCAAGTTGTGACGAAAAGGTAATCTTCCCTTTCAATCGTTCAACAATACGTTTTGTTAAATATAAACCTAGCCCAGTGCCTGAGTGTGTCCGAGTCTGGTAGTCTTCTGAACGCCAAAAACGCTCAAAAATGTGTTTTTGATCGCTCTTTTTTATACCCATTCCGGTGTCAACTATATAAAAACGTATTCGTCCATCCACTCGCTCGGCCCCCAGCGTCACCGAACCTGACTCTGTATATTTTAGTGCATTGTCAAGTAAATTCGCTAGCACTTCTTTAAGCCGATAACTATTGGAAATAATTTCCGGCACATTCTCTGGTGTTGCGAGCTTAAAGACCAGGCCACTGGCTTCTGCCTTTGGCTTATACTTGTCTTCAAGTTCTTTCAGTAATTGCGGTACGTCTACTTTTTCGGGGGTAATTTCCATGGCACCTCGCTCCGCTAAAGCAAGCGTAGAGATATCGTTTACTAGATCAGCCAAAAACGTAACATCTTTGTGTGCTTCTTTTAAGAGTTCTAACACCTTTTCTGAGCCTTGTTTCTCGCTCAGTATAACGGCAGTCGAAATGGCTGCTTCAGCTGTGGTAAGTGGCGTTCTGAGTTCATGGCTCACCACAGAAATAAATTCGTCCCGCTGTGTTTCAAGCGTTTTTTCCTCAGTAATATCACGCAGCAGCAATACATGCCCCCGCTCGCCTTCCTGGTGGTACCCCTGAAAAACTGGTGAAATACTAACATATAAGTTAATGGATTCACCATCCCCATACTTCAATATCCAGTCATCGAATACGACCGGTGCTTTGACGTTTTTTATTTGTTGCGATACATTGACCGGCTCATTGGATTGATCGGTCACATGCAAAACATTGCTAATCGTCTTCCCGTTTAAGTCCTCGTTCCTATCTAAAATATTTAATGTTGCCCCGTTAAAGGCAATTATTTGTTGCTTTTCATTAAGTGCGAGAACACCATCAGCCAGGCTATTAATGAGTGCTGCCAGCCGTCGGCGCTCAAACCTTACCCGCTGTTCGGCCGCCCGTCGTTCGGTCACATCTTCCACTAAAAGAAGTAACCGTGCTTCACCAGGCTTGCCGTGCCCCTCGAGCGGCACCCCACGGTAATGACGCGTCGATGTTTTGCGCCCTAACAGCGAAGTATATTCCACCTCTATTTCGAAAGCTTCACCCGCTAACCCTTTGGCAAAAAACTTGTCTAACCCAGCCTTGGCATAGCTTTCCATTTCAAAAACATTCAGACCAATCACTTCTTTCGGGTCATCACCGGCCAGTTCAGCCATTTTAGGGTTAAACGAAGTAATCATTCCGTCCACATCGAGCGTATAGATCCCTAGTGGGGCGTTTAAGAAAACATCTTCGTATAACTGCATCTTCCTTACCTTACATCAAGCTATTCGACTTGGTATGATTGCCCCGGCTCAAGAATCACTACCTTGGTTCGACCTTTGCACAGTTCGGTAAACTTCTCCGTATCGGCTTGTATAAGTGGCCAAGTATTGTAATGAATCGGTATAACTGCGCGCGGCTTGAGTAGTGCCACTGCAGCTGCGGCGGCCGGCTCATCCATCGTAAAATGCCCCCCAATAGGGAGCAGTGCCACGTCTAAAGCCCCGAACAGCTGTGGGATAAGCTGCATATCATTAAACAGCGCTGTATCGCCGGCATGGTATACTGTTTTGTCATCCATATGCACCACAAAACTTGCCGAATTGCCGTGTAGTGCACTATGCACAGCTGGTGCCATGCTGACCGTTACGCCATCGAGTGCATAAGTGCCGCCAATGTTCATACCAACCGCTTGTATGCCTGAATTGGCAACATCATCACGCAAGGTCACTTCGTGTATGGCAATAAGTGTCGCGTTATCGCGCTTAGCAAGCTCGATCGCCTGGCCAAAGTGATCATCATGGTCATGCGTCACTAACACTAAATCAAGCTTTGGAATTTCATCAATACGACGCGCAGCAGTAGGATTACCCGTAAAAAACGGATCAATGATGATATTCTTGCTGCCTTCAAGTAGTACGTTAGCATGTCCAAGCCGCGTGATTTTCATAGCTCTATCCTATCTGCTTTACGCTTCAGTAAGGTTATTCCTTCTTCTCTCCAGCCGCTTACTTGTCGCCTTCTTCACTTGTTTCTTGTTCAGCCTCACCACCTTCTTCCGCTTCTACTTCGCTTTCGTCTTCAGCATCACCAGCAGCTGCTTCGTTGGCAGCTTGAAGGGCTGACGGTTCATACACACTTGCTACAATCACATCTGGTTCAACATCAATCTCAACACCCTTTGGCAATTCAATATCGCCTACCGTCAAGCGATCACCTTCTTCAGCAAGCTCGGCAACCGACACCGACAAACGCTCTGGCAAGTCACGCGGTAAGGCACGCACCTCGAGATGTTCAAGCGCCTGTAGTACCACTAAACCAGCTTTTTCTGCTGCGCTTTCACCCATATCTTCTAGCACAATAGGCATTTCAGTCGATACTTTTTCATTCTGGCGAATCACCTGAAAAGCGACATTTTCAAGCTCGCGCGTGGCCGGGTTGCGGCTAATAATTTTTATGAGTGCTGTTTTCTTTTTACCGTCAATATCCAGTTCGACTGGTTGGCGCCGCCCAACCTGACGAATAGTCTTAAGTACCTCTATCTCTGGGACTTGCACATTCACTGGCCCAAAATTTTTGCCATATACTACCCCTGGGGTTTGGCCTTCTTTGCGTAGGCGTGCCGCCTTGCGTCCAGTTTGTTCGCGTAATTCAAGCTGCAGTGTTGCTTTATCGTTCGTCATATATAAGACCCCCTGGCTGATACTGTTTGTGGTTCTATTATATAGGATTTTTGGGGTTTATAGCAATTTTAAGTGATCTGGGCCAGTATGCTCTCGCTAACATCCGAGCTCTCCCTGCTGGCAATCTGAAAACTTTCCTGAATCACCGAAAGCCAGTCCCGAAGGGACCGACCAACGGAGTTCTTGAGGCGAATCAAGAAAGTTTTCAGATTGTTAGAAGGCGAGAGTGAGGCGTTAGCGAGAGCATACTGGCTCAGATCGCCTGCTACAGAGCATACAGCCTACCCCTGCTGATTCTCAATCTCCCTCTCCACAAGCCCCCGCAATATCTCCGCCTTTGTCTTTCCGGTCTTTAAAGCCGAATATCGCAAATAGTTATAAATCTGCCGATCAATAAAGAAATTGAAGCGCATATCTTTCACATGTATGTCATTTTCGCGCAAGAAACGACGAACGTATTTATGCAGATTATCTTTATTATACTGCCGGAACTCAACGCCATCCCCCATGCCACGCGCAAAGAAAGACCGATCCACTCCTTCGCGGTTTAAAATAAGAATCGGTTTTTTCATCTTTTCTGCCATCGCTACCTGGTAGCCAACGCCAAAACTCGGCACACTGGCTTCTACCACCACAACATCGGCTTTGTTCAGTGCCTCAACATTCTCTTTATAAATCGCTTTCCAGTCAGCAGTTTCATATTTTTTGTTTTCTTTCGTCTCGCCCCTGTACGCCCTCACCACCCAATCATCAATCAATTCGTGGCCTTCATCTTTTATCACCTTAATAATACGGTGGAGATACACAAAATGTTGCGTAATTTCTGAACGTGATCCTACCAGGTGTATAAGCATAAAGTAGCCTTTCTCAGTAAATTGCTACTTCATATATACCACACAGATTCATAATCAGCAAAACATAAGCACCATATTTGCTAACAGAGGCGATCATACTGATTATAATCGGATCAATGGCTTCAAATATCGGCCAGTAAACGAGGTAGTGCTCTGTACAATTTCTTCTGGCGTCCCTTCGGCAACTACTTGCCCGCCACCCACGCCGCCTTCGGGGCCCATATCTATAATATGGTCAGCGCTTTTTATCACATCGAGGTTGTGTTCAATAATCACCATACTATTGCCACCCTGCACTAAAGCTTGCAAAATGTGCAGCAGTCGCTTCACATCGGCACTGTGTAATCCCGTGGTTGGCTCGTCGAGAATATATAGTGTTTTGCCGGTCGAGCGGCGCGATAGTTCGGTCGCAAGCTTAATTCGCTGCGCTTCGCCACCACTAAATGTCGTGGCTGGCTGGCCCAGTGTGATATAGCCAAGCCCTACTTCTACCAATGTATTTAATTTACGCGCAATTGCCGGGATATTCGCAAAAAACTGCGCTGCTTGCTCAACTGTCATTTCCAGTACATCGGCGATAGTCTTATCTTTATACTTAATTTCCAGTGCTTCACGGTTGTACCGCTTCCCCTTACAGACTTCACAAGTAACGTACACATCGGGTAAGAAGTGCATTTCAATCTTTATGACGCCATCACCCTGACAGTTTTCACAGCGGCCACCCTTCACATTAAAGCTAAACCGGCCCGCTTTGTAGCCACGCACGTTCGCCTCTGGCGTCCCAGCAAACAGCTCACGAATGGGCGTAAACACCCCCGTGTAAGTGGCTGGATTGGAGCGCGGCGTACGGCCAATTGGCGACTGATCTATCACAATCACCTTATCAAGGTGCTCAATGCCCTCAATATTTTCATGCTTGCCCGGTACTGCCTGCGAACGGTGCAAACGCGCTGCGAGTTCTTTCGCCAAGATATCATTCACCAGTGTTGATTTACCCGAGCCACTCACGCCACTTACCACTGTAAGCACGCCAAGCGGAAAAGCAACATCAATGTTTTTCAGGTTATGCTCAGCAGCACCTCGAATCACCAATTCGCGATCTTTCATGCGATCACGTCGTTTCTTTGGTACGGCAATACTCTCGGTACCTTTTAGGTAGCGCCCGGTAATGCTTTGCTCGTTTTCGGCCACCTCTTCAGGCGAGCCAGCGGCCACAACTTGCCCACCGTGCACTCCGGCGCCAGGGCCCATATCAAGCAGATAGTCGGCCTCACGAATGGTATCTTCGTCGTGCTCGACTACTAATACGGTATTACCAAGGTCACGCAAATGCTTTAGGGTAGCGATTAAACGGTCGTTATCGCGCTGATGTAGGCCAATTGACGGCTCATCGAGCACATACAGCACCCCTTGTAGGCCTGAGCCAATTTGCGTCGCTAAACGGATTCGCTGCGCTTCACCGCCACTTAAAGTATTAGCCGCCCGGCCAAGCTCCAGATAATTCAACCCAACGTTACTCATGAAGCTCAGCCGCGCCTCAATTTCTTTTATTACCTGTGCCACAATTTTCTGCTCGTGCTCAGTAAACTTCAGCTGGTTTTGGAATAAATCAAGTGCATCGTCAATGCCAAGGTTGCAAATATCCATAATATTAAGGCCATGTACCGTCACCGCCAATACTACTGGTTTCAGGCGCGCGCCTTTACATACGTGACATTCGCGCTCCCGCATAAACCGTTCGATATCTTTACGCATAAATTCGCTATCGGTTTCTTTGTGCCGTCGCTCGAGGTTTGGAATCACGCCTTCGTAGGTAGTGTCGAAATAGCGCCCCGTCCCCAGCTTAACGGTGTATTTTTGATTACCTGTGCCATACAATACTTTTTGTAGCTCAGCTTCGCTTAAGTCGCGCACAGGCACGTGCACACTAAAGCCCTGCGCTTCGGCAACCGCAGCCAGCTTTTTCATGTACCAGGCATCGCTATTAACGCGATTGTAAGGGCGAATCGCGCCTTCTGCAATAGTAAGGTTCGGGTTAAATACTAAATCCGGATCGACTTCAAGTCGTGACCCCAACCCAGTACAAGTGGGGCAGGCGCCTTGAGGCGAATTAAAGCTAAACAACCGTGGCTCAAGCTCCGGAATTTCAATATCGGGGTTATCCAGCGATACGTAGCGCTGGCTCATAATATGCGCTTCATCAGTATCGACATTTAATACGCTCAACACCCCATCACCCAGTTCGAGTGCTTGCTCAACTGACTGCGCGATACGGCTACGCATAGCTTCATTCATGGCCACACGGTCTACCACAATTTCAATACTATGGCGTTCGTTCTTTTTCAGCTCTGGCCATTCATCGAGTGCATAAATCACCCCATCTACCCGTGCGCGCGCAAACCCCGCCCGGCGGTATTGTTCGGGTACATGTGCAAACTCACCCTTTTTATCTTTGGCAATTGGTGCAAGCAGCATAAGCCGTGTACCTTCGGGCATCTGCATTATTTCATCAATGATGTCTTCTTTGGTTCGGCGCGTCACTTCACGGCCGGTAATAGGGTCGTGCGGCACGCCAACACGGGCAAATAAAAGCCGCAGATAATCGTAAATTTCCGTCACCGTTGCCACAGTCGAGCGCGGGTTGCGGCTGGTAGATTTTTGATCAATACTAATCGCCGGGCTTAAGCCATCAATTTGATCAACATCCGGCTTTTCCATCAACCCCAAGAACTGCCGCGCATAGCTACTTAGGCTTTCCACATAGCGGCGTTGGCCTTCGGCATAAATAGTATCAAAAGCGAGTGAGGATTTACCCGAACCACTAAGTCCGGTAATCACCACAAGCTTATCACGTGGAATTTCCACGCTCACGTTCTTCAAATTATGCTCTCGAGCGCCAGTGACGCGGATAGAACTCATCTTAATATATCCTCCCGGCTGCAACCTGCGCTAAAGGCACAAGTGCACCGGTGGCGCTTGTCCGCGTAGGTGAAACTATACCTCCTCCTCACGCCTCCAAGCACACTGCACTCTTTAGCGCAGCTTTCGCTAACGTGAGATATATTAAAATGAGTTCTATCTGCCATAACCCGAATATTATATCATTTTTTGGATATTTTTTACAGATACGCAGAATCTTCGCACCACCCCTTTTGCATTGCGGCCACAGGTTCTCGCCACTGGTGGCGCCTGGTGGGGCAGCACGCAAAATTGTTTTTGCTTGCCAAAAACAATTTTAGGGGCGGACCGGGTGACAGGACCCGTGAGGAAAATTTTAGGCGGCAATACATCGGCTTTAAAAGAGCCGAAAGCGTTATAAAAATAACATTGCGACCAAGTCAAGATCGTGATACATTTAAATAAAGACCTTAATAAAAATTTGGGAAACAACTCATGACAAAAAAGCACGCCATTACGACCGCTATTGCTCTCGTTGCCGCCATTTTATTCACAATGTCGGGCATTCTTGATACTTTGTTAGTTTTCTTGCTAGTAGGGGCGATTCCAGGCACGACCTTTTCTATCCCGCCATTAGTTATGCTGTGTATTGTTGCCGGTGCAATTATCGTGTTCATGAAATGGGCAGCATCGCGTCAGCTTTACCCTGGCAGTCCTAAGGTGAAAGCCAGCCAAGATAAAGTGCTGCGCCGCACTGCTCGCCGCACGGTTCGCGCCAACAGTAAAAAGCGCCAAGCGCCGAACGCTGAGCCTCTTCAGGCAGTCGAAGCTTGACTAGAGCTTAATTTCTTCTTCTAAAACCACCTAGAACTCTTCAACTGGCATAATACTCTCTGCCCACAACTGTAATTCTTGCAATAGAAATTGCGTGTTTTCGCTGCGTGCAGTTTTCGCAATACGCGCTAAAGCCTCCATGTAGCTCGGCAAGTCAGTTCGCAAGCGCTCAGCACGGTAACTTTCATAGCGCGTGCGCTCTTCTTCACTCAGCGTTTTTGGGTAATTGCGCGCTTTAAAACGCAGTAGTAACTGCACCAAACGCTCATCGCTAAATTCTGGGTGAAAGTCCGCCAGCTCACGCTCGGTAGCATTGCGCACCACTTCACAGCGCGTTTTATCGTGATCATCTATAAGGCCATCGTACAGCTGGCCATCAACATCTTTAGCCTTTTTAAAGGGCGGTCTGGCGTCGAGCACTTCTTTCACCGTATTTATAAACCCTTGTGCTTTTGCCAAATGATGCCAATGCTTTTGCACCGTTTCGGCAGATAAGTGAATATTTTGCCAAGCACCAGCTTGCTCTAGCACGCCAAGCGGCGCAACTGCCGGGCATTTGTTATAAGCAAGTTCTTTTATAGGTATTGGCACAAAGTCAGGCGCTTGGCGCTCCTCGCGAGTGGCAAAAATACGCTTTTTCACTTCGTCAAAAGTCAAATCAGCAAACGCTAAAGGGTCGTGCCGCAAATCATACACCAGTACACTGCCCGGCTTGCCGCCCGGCGCCACAGGGAATGCCACGGTCGTCTTTTGGTGCGCTGAATCGTAGCGGCCACTGCTGTATACAAACGGCTTTGGCTCTTCAAGATTCACCAGCTTAGCGACCGCTTTTTTATCGCGCATGGCAAACAAGAAATCAAACAGCTTTGGTTGTTTTTCGCGGATCATCTTGGCTACTGCAATCAGCGCCCGCACATCACTCAGGGCATCGTGTGCCTTTAAGTGCTCAAGATTATTCAGCTTTGTCAGCAGCTCTAGGCGGTTCGTCGGCTTACCCTCGGCATCAACCGGCCATTCGATACCTTCGGGTCGCAGGGCTCGCATCATACGCACCACATCCAGCATATCCCAGCGCGAGCGGCCATCTTTCCAGCACCATTCGTATGGGTCGTGGAAATTCCGCCACAAGGTGTAACGAATAAATTCATCGTCAAAACGCACATTATTAAACCCGACTGTTATGGTGCCAGGTGTAAAAATCTGCTCTTTGAGCATCATGGCAAATTCCGCCTCTGTCACGCCATCGGTCTTGGTTTGTTGCGGCGTGATACCGGTGACCATCACCGCATCCGGACTCGGCAATACATCGTCATTTAACTGCACCAGGATATTCACTGGCTCCTCAATCACCTCCAAATCCATATTAGTTCGCTGCCCCGCAAACTGCATCACTCGATGCGACTTGGCATCGAGCCCACTGGTTTCGAGATCGTAAAAGAAAAAAGTCTGGTTCATTGCTACAAGTATACCATTTTAAGGGCACCGCTCGAAAAGGAAAAACCCCGGACCGTGAACGGTCCGGAGCGCCGACGAGGCGGGGGAGCCTCAGAGTCGACTAGATCGAGAAGCGACGCCCACCCTTGTCGGTGAAGACGCCACTGCGTCCGACCTCCCACAGGTGGAGAGTCCGGCCGCAGTGGACGACCATGGCGGTGCGCATCTTGCCGCCGCCTCGCGTCCCGAAGGAGATCACCTTGCCCTGGAGCTCGATGATCGTCGCGACGGTCGTGGTCGAAGGGCGGGACTTCGTCTTTGCAGGCATGGTTACTCCCATGCTTGGCGCTTTACGCGAGGCTTTTCCTCGTGTCATCGCGCGGCCTGTTGATGCAGGTTATATCTATACCAACACTAAATGTTACATTTGTCAATACATAAAATAAAAACACACGATATTTTTCTTATGTCATATAAAACTCTATTACTACTGTTCACTCAAAGTAAAGCGATATTCGCCACTATCACCTACCACAATCCAGCTTTCGCTGCTCGCGCCTGCTCGTTCAAGTTCGTGAGTAATGCCCATTTTTCGCATAATGTCACGTAGGCGGTTCACGCCGTGTGGGTTGTTGAAATCGGTACGAGCGGCAAATTTCTCGATTTTCTCACCAGTCACAATAAAGTCGCCGTTTTCTACACGCACTTTCCAGGCATCTTCGCGCTGCTTATCGCTCAGGCCAATAACCGGCAGGCGATCCGCCTCTTCGGTTTCTTCGGCCTGCTTCTTTTTGCGGGCGACCTCAACATTGCCACGTAACTCGCGCAGCACTTCATCAACACCCTCATGCGCTTTAGAAGAAATCGCAAAAATGGGTGTTTCGGCGGGGACGACTTCTTGTAGTTCGCTTTTGAGCATGGTGATCATTTCATCATCGAGCCCTTCAGTTTTCGTGAGTGCCACCACCTCTGGGCGGCGGGCCAGCTCTTCGCTGTAACTGGCAAGTTCGCCCCGAATAGTTCTGTAAGCCGCTGCAACATCATCCTGATAGGCATCAATAAGGTGCAGCAGCACTGCTGTACGCTCGACATGGCGCAAGAAGGCATCGCCGAGCCCCTTGCCCTCACTCGCACCCTCTATAAGGCCAGGAATGTCCGCAATCAGTAAGCTAGTATCATCGATATCTGCCACACCAAGGTTAGGCGTCAGCGTAGTAAAAGCATAGTCGGCAATTTCGGGGCGAGCATTACTAACCACGCTTAAAAAAGTGGATTTCCCAGCATTAGGGAAGCCGATCAGTCCGACATCGGCAAGTAGTTTTAGCTCCAGCCGAGCTTCAAAAGCTTCGCCCTTTTCACCCAGTTCGGCCACGCGTGGTGCTTGACGCGTAGAGCTTTTGAAGTGTGCATTGCCAAAACCGCCAGCACCACCATGCGCCACCACCACACGTTGCCCTTTTTCAGTGAAATCAGCGATTATTTCACCATCAAGACCATACACCACCGTGCCCACGGGTACTTTGACCTCAAGATCTTTCCCATTACGGCCATGACGGT
The DNA here is from genome assembly GCA_964599775.1 of uncultured Candidatus Saccharibacteria bacterium. Classification (GTDB taxonomy): domain Bacteria; phylum Patescibacteriota; class Saccharimonadia; order Saccharimonadales; family Saccharimonadaceae; genus CAZRGZ01. The sequence continues at coordinate 41,241 of CAZRGZ010000006.1, forward strand.
TACGTTTACTACCCGGTTGGCCATTTTCTGCTTTTAGCTCAGGTTTGTAGCGAAAATCTACCAAGGTGTTCGCATCTTCAGCGGCAACAAATACGACATCCCCGCCCTTTCCACCATCGCCACCATCCGGGCCACCCTTTTCGACGAATTTCTCACGGCGGAAACTCAGGCCGCCATTACCGCCTCTTCCCGCCTGAACAATCACTTGTGCAGTATCTGCAAACATATACTCCTATAATACCACGACATTGCACCTCTATCCCACCCCATAATAGAACAGCGCCTACTCGGTGAGAGTAAGCGCTGTTTTTTGCACTTGTTTAGTATTAGTGAATATAGTTGTAGGCAGCAGCCTGCGAAGCCGAAAGCGTTCGCGAGCTGACGACGTTCCATCCGGCGTAGTTCATCTCAGAAAGTGTCACATCACCGTTTGGTGCCACGGATTCCACGAAAGCCACGTGGCCATAACCGCCCCATCCACCAGATGACTGGAAGATAGCACCCGGTGCTGGCGTGTTATTCACGGTAAATCCGGCACTGGCGGCAAAGCTTGCCCATGAGGTTGCGTTCCCCCAGAAACTCCCAATCGGCTTACCAATGGCCGCACGTCGCTCATAAACGTACCATGTACAGTACCCGTAGTCATAACGGTTACCAACTGATGCGAAAGCAAAACCCGAGTCTACCGATGGCTGAGCATAGCCCCCAGAAGCTTCACCACCACTTGACTGAGGCGCCTGTGGGACCTCATAGCCAGGGCGCTCTTCTTCAGGCAAGACACCATTAGGGATTACAATTTGGTCGCCTTCAGCAAGACCAGAAAGCTCGAGGTCGTTATACAGAATAATTCGCTCGGCATTTGCCTGGTATTTCTCGGCAAGGCTTTCAGCGGTATCCCCTGCCTTGGCGGTATAGATAATACCGTCTACAGCTGGGATCCTAAGCACCTTATCTTTCTCAATTGCATCTGAGGTAAGATCGTTTGCCCAACGAACCGTATCAGCCGACACATCAAACTGTCGTGCCACCTTATCGACAGTATCGCCGGCTTTGGCTTTATATTCACGGATTTCACGACTGCCAGCTGTCGGTTGGACAATTTGCGGCTTAGAAATCACGCTGTCATCAGTTTGCGCAAGCTCTCCCTTGGCCTCTAACGAGATCCAAAGGTTTGCCACATTGGTGGCAATCGGCAAGTTGGCTGTTTCAGCCATGGTACTTGCCATATTGGCAGCCACCAATTGGTCAACTGAAGGCTTACTTACCTCTATAGAAGCACGCGTCAAAGCTTGTGCAGCCGCTGTTTGCTGATCGATAGGCGAACGATAGCCAAGCGAAATAAAGCTCACAATTAGTGCAAATATTGCCACATAGGAAACCCCTGTCGCTACCTTTGCACGAGCCTTATTATGTGATGGCCGCTGCCCCCACGCCGCTACTTTTTGCGTTAACTGGCTCACACGGCCCGTAGTACGTGATTTTGCTAGTGTAAAGTGTTGTTTACGAATAATAAATCTCCTGCATTGTGTTACCACAAGTGCACTCCCAATTTATGACTTGCTTCCCCGGTAAGAGGAAAGGATACTTATCGACCTTATTAAATTAGTTAATGAAAGTATGTAAAGTACCCGTACGACACATATTGGCAGACTGCAAGATTGTATCATACACTGCTTATCGCTACAAATTACCCCTGTAAACGATGGTTTATGCATGTCTCCTACAGCCCCTTTATTATAGCAAGTATTGTGCTAATGTCAATATTTTGATGTTGAATCGATTAGCCTAGTGGGTTGATATAATGCCTCACGCCCGCCTCCTAGACCCCTCAAAACCTTCTTTGCTCGCCTCAAGAACTCCCGCTGGTCGATCCCAGCACAGCTGGGACTGGCTTTCGTCGAACCAGGAAGCTTTTGAAAGGTCTAGCAGGGGGAGTTCGGATATTATATCAACCCACTAGGCTAATCGATTTTTATTTTAATTCTGGAAAATATCACAATTCTCGCGGCAATAGCGCCGGGTCGCTTCTTCGTGTTCCTCAAGCGTGCGCGTAAAATGCGTCGTTCCGTCATCGCCACTTACAAAGTAAAGATAATCCCCTTCAGCGGGGTTAGCCACCGCCTGTAGGGCCGAAAGTTCCATGTTCGAAATCGGACCGGGCGGCAACCCTTTTACTTCACGGGTATTATACGGTGAATCCAAGGTCACGCGTGGTTCAACGCCTAACACTTTGGCACCATAAATAAAGGTCGCGTCAGCACCGAGCGGAATATCTTCTGCCAGCCGTTTATAGAACACCTGGGCGACTTGCCGCATGTCGTCTGGTGATGCGACTTCTTTTTGTACAATTGAAGCTAAAGTGAGTGCTTCGTACACTGTTAAGCCATGGGCTTTAAATTTTGCCTCAAGGTCGTTCTCTTTTATATGACGAGCAAGTTCATCGAATGCCTGCATAAAAAGGTCTTGCACCGTACTATCCCCTTCCAGGCGATAGGTATCTGGGAATATATACCCCTCTAGGCTGGCATCGGCTGGTTTTGTTGCCAGTATTGGATGATCATAATGAGCGTCCAAAGCTGCATCCACCTCATCGGCCGTAAAACCGGTCGCCACCAGGTTGGCTTTTATGTCCCAAATAGTAGAACCAGGAAGAAGTGTGACATCAAAATCCTCAAACCGACCTTCTACCAAATGATCAGCTATTTCGGATACACTCATAGATTGGCTTAATGCATATCCTCCCGCCTGAGGACTCCCTTCGCCGCGCATGTATAGCTCAAAGGCAAACGGACTTCGAATAAGGTTCTCCGCTTGCAATAATTTGCCAATCTGTGCAACAGTACTGCCTTCTTCTACCACTATTCGTACTTTTTCTGTATTTTGGCGATTGACTGGCTCAAGTGCGTTTTTGTACCAAAGCAACGACCCGACAATGCTTGCAAGAATGACTACTATTATGGCACCGATACTAGCAACCCAAAACCACCGCCTCGAGCGCCTTTTATTGAGGCTTTGCAGCCCATGTGGCTGCGCAGCGCCTTTAGGTGTTTTTTGGGGTGGTGGTGGCAAAGGTTTATTGGCCATACTGCTCCTCCAAATAATCTCCTAAAATAATAGCGGCAGCATGCGCGTCGATATCCGCCTTGGTGTAGGGCTTTTTTTGGCTCTTTAGATACTTTTCAGCTAATACTGAGGTGAGCGACTCATCCTGAAATACTAATGGAATCTGTAAAGCTGTTAGCCTTTCAGCAAACGCTTCTACTAATCTGGTTTGGGCAGTTGCTTCGCCATTTTGGTTACGGGGGTATCCAATAACGATGGTTATGGGGTCGAATTCGGTAATTACCTCACGCAGACGTTCAAATTCGAGTTCGTCTACCTCAATAACGCCGTAAGCGATAGGGAATTTCACCTTGGTATCGGCATGGGCGACGCCAATGCGCGCTTCCCCGACGTCAAGGGCTACTATATTATGTGAAATAGTTGTCATACTGCCGCCTTTCGTACCTGCCGTTTTTTATCGCTTGTTGTTGCCGGTAAAGGGTCTATCGGTTCACTCATTTTGCAATATAAACTCAATCGTTACTTTATCTGGTGATGGAACGGAGGTGACCCAGAATGGCCAGAAATCGATTTTCACGCTTTCTACGCCTTGGATACTTTCGACTCGCTGCTGTACTTCACCATAACGCATACCTTCGATTTCTTGCTTTAGCTCTTCATCTTTAATGTTTGGCCCTATTTGACCGGTTGTTTTAAGCCGCACGCTGATGTTGCCACCTTGAGCTTGTTCGTAACCCTCAAAGGCAATAGCTTTGCTTCCGTTATCGTAAATACGTTGGTCTTCACTACCTTCGATATCGGCTTTTAGCGTAGTATCGAGCAGCTCGTTGACCTCTTGACGTTTGAGGCCGAGCATTGTGTATGTCGTTTCGAGTGTGAGCTTAGCGTTAGAAGCTTCCTCCCCGACTGCTGGCGCTACCTGTGGCTCGCCAGTTGCGACGACAAAGCTTTCATCAATCACCACTGCATCGTTAAACTTACCTTTTAGTTCATTTTTCACGGCGTCTTCGTTCTGTTCTTGTATTTGACCACGAGCTTTCTCGACGTCTTCACTGCTCACAACAGTGATAGTACGTTTAGAGCCACCACTCATATTGCCCCCTCGTGCCGAAATACCATCAACTTCGGTGCTATAAGCACGTGAAGGGAGGTTATAATCGGCGCCAATATTGACTGCAGTCACCTTGACGGTAGCTTTCCCTGCGACAATCGACCCACCGGACACTTTGGCTCCGGGCACGGTCGTCGCTGAATCGCTGGTAAAGGTGTAGTTGCCCGAGCTAAATCGCGTGCCAGCCGGTACCCTTATAGAGTCACTATCGGAACCATTGCGTAAGGTCATGGTGCCCGTCGCTTTTTCGCCGACTTCTTTTTGGCCGGTGGCTTCAAACTCGACGGTCTCGGTTTTTTTGATTTCTTGGCGTTCGGGGCGTAAGGTGTTGCTCCCAATATCGGTTTCTCCATCAACTGCTAGAATAAGCGGGATATTCATATCAACAGGGGTGGTGTTTGCCGTGATCGCGACCGTCGCCCGGGGGGCGTAAACAATTGCCCACACCAGAAAGCCAACTAGCAGTATAAATGCACCGATACCAATAAATAGCCACTTACGAAACCGGCCAAAATCAGGCACTTTTATACCTTTTGGTGTTTTCTTATTTTTCTTGTCGGTTGGGCTATCGGATTTTTCTAGTTCGGCTAAAGCTTTATCGGCTTTTTGCGATTCCAATTCTTGGGATGATTTGGGTGCAGTTTTGGCATGATCACCTACCGAAAGGGTATCACCATCGATGATTTCTTCATCATCAACAGCAAGCGCGGCTACCGGTGCAAGCTCGGGCTTAGATTGTAAATTTTTAGCAACAGGGATTTGCACCCCTGAAGCTAAAGCCGTCAGTGAGCGGTCGTTAGTAATAAGCACTAATCGCTTATCGTCTGCTTCAGCGGTACGCTGGAGTAATTTTAGGTTAACGACGCTTTGTAGTGCACCAGCGCGCTTTGGCGGCACCAGGGCAATGACTTTCGAACCAGCCTCTTTCACTTTTTCAATGATCGAGGTGATGTCGTCTTCGATATCGATATAGATGACGTCTTTTTTCATACTCTGAGTATTTTATTAAGCTTTTCTTTGACGGTGTCGCTACTTATGCCTATCATAGTATCATATCCTACCCTGAGAAGCCCCATAGCGGTGATGTACGTGTGATCAAGCTCGGTTGTGGTTTTGTTAACGATACCGGCGACTTCACTCGGCTGAATATGATGTATCGTCGGCCGACGAGTGAATGGCAAGTCTTTGTACCAGTCTTGCGACTCGAGAGCCTCAACCAGCTTTCCAAGGCTGGAGCCACCACCACAAAGAAGAATCCTATTTGGTAGGTGATCGACCGAATCAAACTCACTGAGGGCAAGTTCGATTCCACTCAGCCATACCTTGAGGGTTTTATCGATAGCAGCGTAGGCGGCTTTCTTTACATTTGGCTTAAGGTCGGCATGGCCAAGGTTGATTTTTAGCTTTTCGGCAGCTTTGTAGTCGAGATTTAAATCAGTGCCAATTGTGCGCGTAAAACTGCGGCCCCCAATGCCAAACATTTTTGTGCCTTCAACACCACCATCGTTGATCACCGCTACGTCAGTTGTACCGGCGCCAATATCAGCGAGAACGGCAGTAAACGAGCTACTCGCATCAACCCCGAGTACGCTCCGGCTAACGGCAAATGGTTCAGCGGCAACAGCGATGAGGTCCAAGTCCAACTCATTTGCGGTGCGCTCCAACGCGCCGATGTGCACCATGGGGGCAAAGGCGGTATAAATTTGTATCGCGACATCCTTACCCTGGAAGCCAATCGGATTGCTCACCTTGTAGCCATCAATGTGAATACTCACAATGGCGCTATTCACCAACTTTACCTCGACATCATCGTTGCCAGTTTCCCAGGCAATTTGTTTTTGAACCTTGGTTTGAGCGCGTTCCTGCACCTTTTCGATGATAAATTCCATTTCATTCACATCAAGCGCGCGATCTGGCTGCGGCCTCTTGTAGCGGATGGTGTTGGTTACTCCCTTCACGAGCTCACCGGCAATACCGATCACGACTTTTTTTGCCTGCACCCCTGCTTGATCCTCGGCCTCGGCAAGTGCTTCTTCACAATTACGCACCACACCGCCAATATCAGCAATTGCGCCGGAATGCATGTCGTCAATATCCTGATGCGAGCGTCCGACACCGACAATTTCGATGTCGTCTTCGTTGTTATATTTCGCAATCAAAACTTTTACAAATTCTGTCCCAATATCAAGGGCGGCGAAGTGGCGATCGTTCGCCTCCTTCGTGCGGGAGAATGATTCTTTCAGTCTATCTAGTACCATCTATAAGAATATTATATACCAAAACTGCTTGTGCTCGCAAAGTTTTTATTACCTTTAAGGGGATGTCGTTGTATATTCGTCAAGAAAGCCGCCATCGACCCAGGAGAACTCATCTTGCCAGTTACGATATTGGTTCCACTGGTTTTCGCACCTCCAGCCTGGGCTTTCCGGGGAGGCAACTGGGATTGGTGTTCCGGTATTCGGGTTGATAGTATCTGTAAGCCCGAGTGTTTCAAGCTGCTCCACCCCTAGCACAAAGTAAGGGCCACGATCTTCTGCACAGTAATTACTCTCCCCAGAAATGGTAGGATCATATACATAGTATTTATACTGATAATCTTCGTTGTTTATGGGATCTAACAGCGGGTCGCCTCGCAAGTAGCCTTCGTCGTAGAGCACCCTCAAGAAATCTTCGCCACGTTGTGAACTTTGCTCCCCATCCTCGGTTGATTTCACCGGCGCTGGAAACTGCCCTTTATCTCGAGCGTACAGTTCAATAGCCTGAGAAATCGTTTCGGCATTGGCGATTCGCTTCGAATCCCGGGCACTGCGCTGTGTGTTGAGATAGGCAAAAATTCCAATCCCGGCGAGAATACCAATGACAACGATAATCACGATCAACTCAACAATAGTAAACCCACGTTGTTTCATGCCGATGCCTTGTTCAAACGATGCCTTCTTGTATTACATGTATAGTGCGTTTATTGTAACAAACCACAAGCACTATGCCAATATACTACAATACTATCGTATGACAATACCACCGCCAAGCACTCGCTCGGCATCGTATATTACCACCGATTGGCCTGGTGTCACGGCACGTTCGGCCTGGCGTAATGTAATTTTAAGATGATCGCCTTCCTCTATCAACGTTGCATCGATGAGCGCCGCTCGGTGTCGTAACCGCACCTGATAAGTTTTTCCAGAATCTACTACTGGCGGTGAGCCAATCCAATGTACTGACCCCACGGTGAGTTCGGTGCGCCACAGGGTTTCGTCGTTCAAATTACCGCTTACATACACTTCATTCTTAGCCATATCTTTGCCCACCACATAGTACGGCAAGCCACCGCCAACATTCAGGCCGTGGCGCTGGCCAATAGTATAAAAAATCGCGCCATCATGGTGGCCTAGTACTTTACCAGTTTCTTTTTCAATAATCCTACCTGGTGCAGTTTCCACATATTGGCCCAAAAATTCGCGAATCCCCACTTTACCAACAAAGCAAATTCCCTGGCTATCTTTTTTGCCAGCTGTAATGAGCCCGCGCTCGGCCGCCATTTCCCGTACTTGTGGTTTGGTATACTCACCAAGTGGGAAAAGCGTTTTTTCAAGCGCCTCTTGGCTCACGCGATAAAGAAAGTAGGTTTGATCCTTATTGGCATCTACCGCCATGCGAAGAAAGGCATGCTCACCTTCAGCCCTGGGATGCACCACCCGCGCATAATGCCCCGTCGCAATCATATCTGCACCATGCTCCAACGCCATCTCAAGAAAAAGCCGAAACTTCACCTCTTGATTACACATTATATCTGGATTCGGCGTACGACCAGCCTCATACTCCGCAATCATATAGTCCACCACCTTCTGCTTGTACTGCACCTGAAAATCAAACACCTTAAAATCAATATCAAGCTGCACCGCAACACGCTTCGCATCGGCTAAATCTTCCGCCCACGGGCATTTCATCCCTGGCAAATCCTGCGTCCAGTTTTTCATATAAACACCAGTCATGTCATAGCCCTGCTCTTTTAACAGTGCGGCCGTCAGGCTGCTATCCACGCCACCACTCATGCCAACGTATACTTTTGTCATACTGTAACTCCTGGGACTTCACCGTGGCCATAGAGCTTCATGTGGGTGGCCGAAAGGAGGGTACCCCGCGACAACAAAATAGCTTTAGCTATTTTTTGGCGTGGGAGGAGCCTTGAGGTCAGGACCCGCACGGAAAAATTAACACCGCGGCACTTCATCTCGTCCCTCCTGCATGAAAAATCATAACCTTCACCACCTCACTAATCGCCAAATACCAACCAGTTGGCGTTGTCCACCAAAACTCCGACCACTGGCGGTCCGTCGCTACCGGATGGTTAATAATAGTCACACTATCATCTGTTTGCTTCTCGAACTCAAGCTGTGCGCGGCGTTGGTGGTAGGCCGAGGTGACCAATATCACCCGCTGAATATGTAATTGCCGGAAGAATGTTCGAGTTTCCTCGGCGTTTTCCGCGGTCGTACGCGAGGTATCTTCGGTAACAATCGCCTCTGGCGGCACACCTGTGTCGATAGCTTGTTGACGCATCACCTCGGCATTACTTGGGCCAGAAGTATCACGGGCCGCACCCGAGAAAATAATAAGCGGCGCCCAACCGTTTTCATACATACGAATCCCTTCAGCAGTACGAGCCGGTGTATCACCACCACTCACTACCACAATCGCGTCGGCTGCGCGGCAATCGCCATTTGGCTCTGGCCGTGAACCACAGCCGGCTAAGTCATTAGGGGCAAGGTATGAGGAAAGAAAGATAACTGCCAGTACCGCCAAGATCACTGTCGAAATGACAAATAGCTTCACCGTGTGCGCTCCTTTCTCACCACTTCTACAATTGCCTCAGCTGCTTGTGCTACGTCTTCTTCTGTTGTGTGCCGGCCTAGTGAAATCCGCAAGCTACCATCGGCTAGCTCTGGTGCCATACCAACTGCGTTCAATACATGCGAACGCGTGCCCTTATTGGCCGCACAGGCCGAGCCCGTTGCAACCAGCACGCCTTTTAGCTCCAACGCAAACAAAGCCCGCTCGGCATCGAGCCCAGGCCAAGCAACATGTAAATGCCCTGGCAAGCGTGATTTAGGGTGGCCAGAAATTTGGATATCATCAAAAGCTGCTGTCAGTTTCTTCTCTAAAGTATCACGAAGCTTCGCTAAGCGCTGTGACTCGTTCTTGCGCTTGCCTTCGGCCAGCTGTAAAGCCTTTGCAAACCCTATTGCGCCAGCAACATTCTCGGTACCAGACCGCACCCCATGTTCTTGCCCGCCACCATGAATAAATGGCTTTAAGCGAATCCGGCTTGAACTCCACAGCAGCCCCACCTGCTTGGGGCCATAGCACTTAGCCGCATTCAGCGTCAGTAAATCCAGCCCCAAACGCGCCACGCCAAGGTCAAGCAGCCCAGCAGCCTGCGAGGCATCACTATGGAAGTAGAGCGGTGTGGCTATACCACGGGCACGCCGCTCTTCCCGAATCTCCTCTATCATGCGGGCAATTTCGCGTAGCGGTTGCACGGTACCCAACTCACTATTCGCTGCCGCCACGCTTATGAGCCTTGTTTCGTCGGTAATCGCTTGCCGTAAGGCATCAGCTGTGACTATTCCTCGAGGCGTTGGCGCCACCAAGGTGTGCGCGTACGCCCGTGCTGCTTCCAATACCGCTTGATGCTCCATGGTATTGGTCACAGCGTGGCCACCATCGCTTAGTACACCATGAAAGGCAATGTTCACCGATTCCGTCGCACCTGCCGTCATAATAATTTCATCTGCCTTCACGCCAATGACACGGGCGATTTCTGCCCGTGCAGCCTCAAAATCGCGCCGCACTTGGCGCGCTGGCTCATAGGCGCTGGAAGGGTTAAAAAACCGCTCACTAAAATATGGCTCCATAGCAGCATGTACCCGCGCATCAAGCGGGGTTGCCGCAGCATAATCAAGGTAAATGAAATTATTGTACATATATTATCTTTACAATTATACCTGAATGCCAATAGGGAGCGAAATTGCTAAAATCTCGCTTGCTGAGATACTGCCGTGGGTGGCAATGGATAACCAGTATGCGGGTCGTAATGATACACATGGTACACTACTTGGTCGTAATATGCTTTCACTGCATTAGCAAGGTTAGTCAGCTCTTCGCCTTCAATAAATACCGAATTTTCGTTATCGCGCGTTTTGAGTACACCATTGGGCCGCACTTCGTAGCGAATCATAGAAGATCGCTTTTGGCCAGTAAATGGGTCTGTCCACTCTTCATTCCATATCCAGGTATGGGCGTCTAAGCAGAAAAAGTCGCGCTTGCGCCCCTGTGGTGCTGGGCCAAAAATAGTGCGACCAATTTTTGATTCATCATAAATTAGTTGGCGCTCGGTCGGGCGTGAATGAAGCGGCAAAGGTTTTGGCCCGACAATCAACTCAAAGATTTTCTTTAAGATATCAAGCATCACTACCTCGTTTGTTTTGCGCTTTCGCCATCCATCTCTAGTTTTCGGTAAAGAGCAAGGTTCTCGCCGTATGCCAAAATAAGTTCAATATCTTCGGCTTTTTGGCGTTTCTTTGCCTCGTCTTCTTCAATCAGCGGTGTGTCTATAGTAACAATAGGTGATTGCCCTGTTGGCTCATTTGAGGGCGTTGGGAAAAATTGCGACAAAACTTCAGACATACCTTTTTTACTCCTCTTACTGAATGGACAGCGTATTAAAGCGAAAAAAGATTCGTTGCGTTTGCCGTGGTGACGCGCGCCACTTCTTCGATAGAAGTATTTTTTATATGCGCCACATGTTCAGCGACAAACTTTACATACGCTGGCTCATTTATACTACCACGTTTTGGCACTGGTGTCAAAAATGGTGCGTCGGTTTCTAATAATAGGTGCTCTAAGGGTATGCGGGCAAACATTTCTTTTTGGGCATCGACTTTTGTGAAGGTGCTAATACCGTTCACCCCAATATACAGGCCATGAGCCAGGGCTGTTTCCATATTTTGAGTGGTATCGGTAAAACTATGTAAAACGCCTCGAATACCACTATACTGCTTGAAGATTGGCCAAAAATCGTCAAACGCTTCGCGAACATGAAAAATAACTGGCAAATTATGATCACGCGCAAGCTCGAGCTGCGCATGGAGCATATCGAATTGTTGTTCGCGCGGGCTGTTGTCGTAGAAATAATCGAGACCGCATTCGCCAATGGCGACAATAAAGTTTGTTACATCCGTACTTTCTCGATCAATTCTCGCCGTGGGTGGCCGAAAGGAGGGTACCCCGCGGCGAGAAATAGCTTCAGCTATTTTCGACGTGGGAGGAGCCTTGAGGTCAGGACCCGCACCTTCCCACTCACGCGAAAGTGCGGGTGCTTCATTGAGTAAACTTTCTAAATCTTTGACTGCATTCATACCATGCTTCGCGTCATGCGGATGCAATCCCACACTCGCCCATACATTCTCGTGCTGAGCTGCAAAGGCAACTGCTTCGGCCGAGGTATGTTCATCGGTGCCCACACAAATTAACTTCTCTACCCCTGCTGTGTGGGCACGCGCTAAAGCCGACTCGCCACCTAGTGGGTAGTCTTTTTCTTGAATATGGCAGTGGGTGTCAACAAACATTAGCTTTCGTCGTTTTTAGTGCGCGGGTCCTCGGTGTGGTTGTAGATACGTGGGAAAAGCACGCCTTTGTACGGATGCACCATACCACGATCAAAGATTTTGTGAATCGCATTTGCCGTATTTGGCAAGAATGGCGCCAGTAGGTCAGCAATTTGCACTAGACTACCAGCAGCGTAAGCCAGAACTTCGGTTAAATGCGCTTCAGCGTCGGCGTTTTCTTGGCGTTCTTTAGCTATCTCCCATGGTTTTACATATTCAAGGTATCCATTGAGCGAGTGGACTTTCGTCCAAACGCTGTCTATAGCCTTATCGAAATGCAGTGCCTGCATTTGGTCACGGTATAGTTGAATATCGTGCTCTGGTTGTAAAATATCACCGATCACACCGCCTTGATAGCGATTAATCATGCTCGTGACGCGCTGTACGAGGTTCCCGAGCTCGTTCCCCAGCTCGTTATTATACGCGTTTTCAAACTTCTCCCACGTAAAATCGCCGTCGTCTTGCGTGGAAACGTGTCGGCTAAAATAATAGCGAAAGGCATCGACGCCATAGGTGTCAATCACTTCTACAGGATCTACCACATTGCCGATACTTTTGCTCATCTTGCGCCCATCAACATCGATAAACCCATGGGCCAAAATGGTTTTGGGTAGCGGCAAGCCCAATGCTAATAGCATAGCTGGCCAAATGGCAGCGTGAAAACGTAGGATATCTTTACCTATGACTTGTACATCGGCTGGCCAGTATTCCTTCCAGGCATCGTTTTCAGGATACCCAAGTACCGTGATGTAGTTTGGCAAGGCATCGATCCACACATAAATGACCTGTTCGGGATCATCCGGCACCGGCACACCCCAGCTAAGATGTTTTTTTGGACGAGAAACGCTGACATCTTGCAGGCCCCGGTCTATAAGCGCCAAAATCTCGTTTTTGCGGTATTCGGGCACAATGTTCATTTTGCCCGATACAATTGCTTCTTTAATTTGCCCGCTAAACGCGCTCATTTTAAAGTAGTAGTTTTCTTCGCTTAAGCGCTGGTATGGCTGGTTATGATCAGGGCAAATGCCGTTATTTTCTGCCGCCTCAGTATCGGTGACAAAGCATTCACAACCTTGGCAGTACCAGCCTTCGTAGGTACCTTTGTAGATATAGGGCTTTAGCTGTGTCCAGATGTACTGAATAGCTTTTTCGTGTTCCGGATTAGTCGTGCGAATGAAATCGGTAAATTCTGCCCCTACTTTTCGCATGAGTACTTCAAAATTTCCGTACATTTTGTCGGTGTAAGCTTGGGGCGAAATGCCCGCTTCCTCAGCTTTAGCGGCGATTTTATTGCCGTGTTCATCGGTCCCTACTTGAAAGCGTACCTCATGGCCTTCTTGCTTTTGGTAGCGTGTCCAGATGTCGGCGATAAGGTAGTCAAGTGCATTGCCAATATGCGGCTTGCCATTAACATACGGGATCGCAGTGGTGATGTATAGTTTTTTCTTTGTCATAGCTTAATTCCATTTTAACAGATAATCTTACAGAGTAGGAGCAGGCTCACCCTGCGCGCGCATTGGCATCATTGCCACAATAGCAAAGCGACCCTGCTTTTCGCTGCGACCCTTTAAGTATTGGCTGTGTGAATAATAATCGTCGTTCATAGCGGTATCAACCTCAACTACCTCAATATGCGCGGGCAATATACCGGCAGCCGTGAAGTGTTTATAATTTACCTCATGTAAACTCATATTGTCAAATGCATGTAATGGATAGGTTGTTTTACCCACTGCTGGGCTCATCCACACGCGTATATTTTCTGGCCGCACACCATAGTTTTCTACCAGGTATTGCACACTTTTAGTAGCACCGTGCATTTCGGTCGCTTGCCGCCCTAAATGCGACACCATAAGTACTTTCTGGGCAGGATCGTACAAAACAGCGCCAATACAATCCGCCAGGGGTAAAAAGAGCGCTTGGCCTGGTTGCGTGGTGACCAGCGCGTCAGCTGGTTCAGGATTTAATACATTCCCTTTTTCTTCGGACGTTACTTCATGATAGCGCGCAAAATTATCCGTATCGTAATCCACCAACACAATCGTTGCCTGGGTGAGTGTCATACCATTTTGTTGCAAAAATCGCTTTCTGCTTGTATCAATATCGGCCTCGCTCACACCAGCGGGACGTGCTCTTTTTGTCATTGGGCCATCCTGTACCGACGATACCGCTGCAATAATTTCGCCTGCAAAAATAGTGGGCTGATGGGATTTTATCATATAGTTATTATACAGTTATACAGAGATAACTCGATACTATTTCGTATTTTGGGCATGGTCAATCAAACAAAAGTTTTATACAATAAACATAACCATTATGAAATTCTATCGGTCACAATTTGGTTTTACACTTGTTGAAGTTGTCGTCATTATCGCGGTGATAGGTATTTTGGCGTCTTTAGTCATTGCTAACTATGGCAACATTACCAGAAGTGCCCGCAACACTAAAACGACAACTGCGGTATCACAATATAGGGATGCATTGAAATTATTTGTGCGCGAACGCGGCGACTACCCCACCACACCCTATACAGCATGTTTAGGGACAGGCTACAAAGACACTAATAACAATGGAACTGGTGATTGCTGGCACTTGGCCTGGCCGGTTGAAGTTGACCCAACGTTTAACGAAGAGTTACAGCAATATATGGGTGGCACATTGCCAGAAGCAAATACTCATATTGTGCAGGCACCGGATTACGATCAAGTGGGGGCAGCCTATTTTAAGGAAGATTACTTACGGCTTGATGGTGAACGGCACGACTGGATGATTGCCTATACTATGGAAGGCAACGAAGAGAAATGCCCGGTTGGCCCCGTTCTTTCTATGCCTGAATGGCCACAATTTTCTTCTGAACCACCCGCAAGTGGCTATACGGAAAAATTTGGCGATGTAGCCGTAGGGTGTTGGATTGCTTTGCCACCGCCAGATGAGGTTAATAGCTAAACTCTGAGTACTGCATCAAGGCATACCACTGCTGCAAAGAAAGATTTTCCGCACGGTCACTAGGGTCAATACCCGCCCATTTCAGTGCCGCCTCTGCCTCTTGCTTGGTGATATTCAGCCCACCAGCAAGGCTAGAGCGTAACTTTTTGCGCTTGGCACTAAAGCCCGCTTTCACAATACGGAAGAATTTCGCTTCATCAAGATCCTTGAAAAGTGGCTCCGGGCGCTTTTTTAGCACGACTACTTGTGAATCAACTTTTGGTGGCGGCGTAAATAAATAAGCCGGTACGATTTCGCCCAGGCTAACCTCGGCAAATAATTGCGCACTTATCCCAAGTACGCTCATATCGCCAGGTTTTGCCGCCAATCGCTCGGCGACTTCTTTTTGCACGAGCAATACCGACTGCTGCGGCGGATTCGTAGAGGTCAGCAAAAGTTGCACAATCTTACTGGTAATGTAATAGGGTACATTCGCGACCACTTTGTATCCTTTTGGGAGCTGCGTGAAATCGAATTTGAGAATATCGGCATGAATAACTTCAAGATTGTTTGCTTTTACTCGCGTTGGCAGCTGGCGAGCGAGTTCAACATCGAATTCTACGGCAATAACTTTTTCGGCGCGCTGCGCAAGCTTCTTCGTTAGCGTGCCGAGCCCTGGGCCAATTTCGAGTACCACATCTGTTGGCACCAGTTCAGCCGCCTCGCAAATGTCATCAAGTGTAGCTTCATCGTGCAGCCAATGCTGCCCTAAGTTTTTATTTGGTCGTGGATCGGTCATATATTCAGTAGCTTTAGGCCAATTTCATCATCATGTACTCGTTCGAGCTTTTCATCTTTAAAACGGGTATGTAAGAAAACCTCTACCGTTGCCCCTGCCGTTAGTTCTTTCACATGGCCCCCAAAAGCAGCAAATTCACGATTACTCAGCGAGGCATGCACATGCCACACTGGCTCGCCGTCTGCCCACGCGAGGTTGCCCTGGAGCGAGGTGATTTCCATCAATTCGGCAAAATCGTGCCATTCGTATTCACGGGTTTCCAAATTGTAGTACCCTAGCGTTGTTTCACTGGCCCCACCAAGCCCATTAAGCCAGGCACTGCCAAGTTGCTTCTCTTTAGCGAAGATATTCAAGTTTTCGATTAATTTCTCGCCAAGCTGTAGTTTTAAAATATAATTATAACCGTCAAATTTGTATGTCATACACTACCCTCCCTTTTTTAACGACCATCATTATTTGTCCAATCCGTCGCTAAATCAAATCCATCAGGGTGCACCGTAGCAAACCCACCAGTATCGTACACCTTACCCGGACCTAAGCTCGTTTCAACGGTAGAACAGCGGGGGTAGCGGCTTAAGTTAGCGGCGACCAGAATATACCCATCTTCGTCTACTTTAGCGCCATCCGCTCGTACCGAATAAGACCCTCCCCCACAGAATCCAATCACTACATTCATAGGGAGGTCATAATACGTTTCCCGGTGCACGACACCCCGACTGTCCGTATAATGAAGTACGCCCTTGGACTTTGAAAGCCCATCACCGGATGGCTTTGTACCAACAATCACTATCTCTTTCTTTGGCGGTACCGCTACGACATTTTGAATTTCTTTACGGCTGAGCTCTTTACCATTATGCATTTCTACCTCATATGTCACGGTACGAATACCCTTCTTGCCAGGTGTTTTTACTTCACGGAACCCGATGTTTCGGTCTGCATCCTGAATTTCCTCCACTTCATAATCAATTGGCTGCTCTTCATTAATCGTTTGCACGCCATTGCGCCAAACTTCTACAGTCGCGCCCTGAGTGATAGGTGTATCAAGCGGCACAGACACAACGTCTTCTGGGCCGAGTTTTACTTCCTTCTTTTTTAGCATATCCCCGACTGTTGCTGCCTGTGTTCGTGCTTCCATTTTTTTGCCATATAGTACGAGGTGAAACGGCGTCGCACGGTCAATGGTCATTTTTAAACCAGCGCCGCCGTATTCGAGCAAGTCATTTACCCGATCAAGCTGCGTTTCATCTTCTTCGTGCAATGTAATATTCGCCACTTCAGCAATTTGGCGTGAGCTTTGGTGCGAGGTCATCACGCGGACCTGTTTTTGCCCATCAAGAATAACAACTGGGCGCGACCGGTAAACGTTCACTTGGTAGTTATTGGCCACTAGCTTAGTATCTGGTGCGGGCTCTACTGTATCGCCCTTTGCGAGTGTCACATTCGCCTTTTCAAGTGCCTCAGCCACAGTTCCTGCCTTGGTCACAATAACCTTTTCTTCACCCCTATCATAAATAGAAATAATACGCCCAGACTGGTCCGTAGGCGTATTCGCAGAAACGTTTGACGAGATAAGCACAATAAAGAGCATGACTGTAAGCCCTATAATTGCTGGCACAACATACCGAAGTAGCTGTTGTAGATATATCCTCTTCATAATAATTCTGCGTAAACTCTCACCTATACGCTAATGATTCTTATTGTAGCGCACTTAAGGGTGCGCTGGCAATTATGCAAGCGACTAATACCAATGGTTTGCCTGCCAGAAATCGTAGGCACCTGCATAGCTACCATAACGGCCTTGCACGTAGCCATACTGCCAACGTAACGAATTTACAGGATCTGACCAATCGCCCGGCACTTTCGAACAAGGCAATGCCTGCGCTAAACCACACGCCCCAGATGATGCGTTCACGGCACTAGGGTTCCAGCCACTCTCGCGCTCCACAATAAAGTTAACATACTGCCATTCACTTTCAGGGATACCCGCCGCGCGCATCCAGGCCTCGGGATTGCCACCGTAATTACCAGCTGCTGGTAATTTTGATTTGGTGCCAACAATCACCACCTCTTTCTTTGGCTCTTTCTTAACGACATTTTGAATTTCTTTACGGCTGAGCTCTTCGCCATTTCGCATTTCGACTTCGAAAGTAAGCATGCGAATACCCTTTTCACCAGGCGTTTTCACTTCGCGGTAGCCAACTTCGCGATCTGCATCTTGCACTTCTTCAACTTCATAGTCAATTGGCTGCTCTTCATTAATCGTTTGCACGCCATTGCGCCAAACCTTTACCACTGTGTCTTTCGTAATAGGCGTTTCAAGTGGGACGGAAACCGTATCATTTTGGGCAAGGGTAATGTTCTTCGTTTGCAGCATCTCACCCACAGTTTTTGCTTGAGTCCGGGTTGCTATTTTTTCACCATACAATACAAGGGTAAACGGCGTCGCGCGGTCGATGGTCATCTTGAGCCCAGCACCGCCATATTCGAGGAGATTATCTACCCGGTCAAGCTGTGTTTTATCTTCTTCATACAGCTTTACGCCTGCCGCTTGAGCGATTTTTTTAGGGCTTTGGTGTGAGGTCATCACGCGGACCTGTTTTTGCCCATCAAGAATCATAACAGGGCGCGAACGATAGACATTCACCTGGTAATTATTTGCAACGAGCTCTGTCTCTGGTGAGGGTTCGACGGAATCCCCCGGCGCCAGCTCGATTTCAGCCTTTTTCAACACCTCTGCCACTGTTTTCGCCTTCGTCACAACGACTTTTTCTGCATCACGGTCATAAATAGAAATAATACGCCCAGACTGATCAGCCGGCGTATCTGCAGAAACAGAAGTAGAAATAAAACCAATGAAAAATACGGCCAGAAGACCTACTACTACAGGTATCCAGTGTCGTATGAAATGCTGCTTGTATATTGTATTCATATGAACTAAAAACACGTTCCACCATGCACGTTATCACCAATTATACAAAATTCAGGCTAAAATTACAATTTTATCAGATAGGGCACCTTATTTGGAGGTAGCGATATCTTCATAAAACTACTCGGATTATTGTATGCGCCCCTCCCCTCAAGGAGGAGCGCATACGCTCGACTCACTCAGGAGAGGGACAGTCTATGTCGTGCACTCATTCAGCCGCTGACTACTCGGGAGCGGCCAGAACCACTTCGAGAACACGAAGCCACCATTGGCCGTTTGGTACCAGACGGTGGATGGACGACCATCGAAGCCATTCAGCTCCTGCCCATTGGTGAAGCACACCACCTGAATGGACTGACCCGGCACCGGGGTGCAGCCCGACTCGTGCTTGAGACAGTCTTGCTCATTCAAGATGGGCTGGTTGCTGTGTGGCCCCTCGTGGACGGGAACGACACATCGCCCCTGGTCCGTACTCTCGGGGCAATTGGGGTCAGGCTGAGCCGTGATGGTCGCCGAGGCGACAACCGTGGTCGTTGGAGCGGCAGATTCTTTGCCTGCCGTCAGTGAAGCCGGGGAACACCCCAGCAACAACATTATGGTAAGCAAAGCAAGTACGATCTTTTTCATGATCGCCTTCCCTTCATCAAGGTATCTCCTCGACTCAATATAGTTATATCCGTTAATTAACGAGTACCTAACTATATGCGTTCAAGCGGCGCAAAAGCGCCATTAAGCCGCTTCACCCCGCTATCGCCAAACGAAATGCTTAAATTCATACCATCTATGGCAACCACCTGGCCGACCCCAAATACTTTATGGCGAACTGTATCACCGACCGCCAATTCCATTTCTTCAGGAATGATTTCTGGCTCGTCCATAATCGGATCGGTCGAAGCACCAAACTGATCGACGTTGGCGCTTGGTGCAATACTGGCGGCACCATCGATGTCGGCAAGAAACCGTGAAGGTGGATTATATTGCCGATTACCGTATAACAACCTCGACGAAGCAGTGAGTAAATGCAGCTCCTCGCGGGCGCGGGTCATCCCCACGTAGCAGAGCCGCCGCTCCTCTTCCATTTCGGCCGCATCATAGAGCGCACGGGAATGTGGGAAAATCGATTCATCCATGCCTACCATAAACACCACTGGGAATTCCAGGCCTTTGGCGGCGTGCAACGTCATGAGGGTCACCGCATCAGTGTTTTCATCGACGCTATCGAGGTCAGAAATCAGGGCGACTTCTTCCAAAAAGCCGCTTAACCCCAATTCAGCGTATTCGCGGGCCACACTTACCAGCTCCTGCACATTTTCTTGCCGGTCTTCTGCTTGCGGCGAGCCATCGTTTAAATAGTCCAGATAGTCGAACCGCTTAATCACCAGCTCTATGAGGTCTGGAAGTGACGTATCCTCCACGACATCTTTTAACTTTTGCAACGCTTCGCCCAGTGCAAAAAAGCTTTTTCGGGCACGCGGCGTTAAGTCATTGCATAATTCTACCTGGATTAAACTCGCCACAATGTCTTGCCCAAACATACTTTGCCAACGCAGGAATTTTTCGACTGAGGTTGCGCCTAAGCCCCGCGTCGGCGTGTTTACAATCCTAAGAAAACTTGAACGATCCGCCGGTTGGTACAGTAAACGCAGGTAGGCAATAACGTCTTTAATTTCTTTACGATCATAAAACCGCGTACCACCGACCATACGGTAAGGCACTCCGTAGCGAATAAAGGTTTCTTCGAGCGCGCGGCTCATGGCATTGGTACGGTACAGCACAGCGTGGTCGCTATATTTTCGGGCCCGCATCGCAACCACGCTTGAAATACGCGTGGCGACTGTTTCGGCTTCGTGCATCTCACTCGAAACCGTCGTAATCTGCACCGGCAAGCCTGCTGCGGCATTGGTCCACAGCTTTTTATCGGACCGCTGGCTGTTTTTGGTGATTACTTTATGCGCTGCATCCAAAATATGCTTGGTTGAACGGTAATTTTGCTCCAATTTCACCACCATTGTGCCCGGAAAATCTCGCTCGAAGTTCAAAATATTGGTAAAATCTGCTCCACGCCAACTGTAAATCGACTGCCAATCGTCACCCACCACACAAATATTTTTCTGCTCATTAATCAGCAGCTTAATAAGCCGATACTGAGCAGCATTGGTATCTTGATATTCGTCTATCAGTACATGCTGGAAATGGGCGCGCCATTTTTGGCGGATTTCTGGGACTTCACTGAGCAATCGAACTGCTTCGGCGATTAGATCGTCAAAATCTAGCGCGGCCGCCTCTTTGCGCAGTCGCTCATAGCGCGGGAAAATATCAGCCGCTACCCGTTGAGCTGGCAAACGCGCCGTTTGCGCATACTCACTGGGTGATACTAAATCATTTTTCGCACTACTTATCATGCTACTAATGGAACGCGGTGTAAATTGCTTCTCGCTGACGCCAAGCTCTTTCATCGATTGTTTAATCACCCCTAAACGGTCAGCTTCATCAAAAATAACAAAATTTTTGGGCACCTTAACATGCTCGCCGTCTTGCCGCAGCAGCCGTACACAAATAGAATGAAAAGTTCCCATCCAGGGCATGAAATAACGATCATTATCGTAGCCAAGTAGCTGTGCTAAACGCTCGCGCATTTCTTTGGCTGCTTTGTTCGTAAAAGTGACGGCTAAAATGTTGCGCGGATGGATATGTTGGTTGGCGATGAGATGGGCAATGCGGTGAGTTAGCGTTTTTGTTTTGCCGCTGCCTGCACCGGCCAAGATTAGTAGTGGACCTTGCGTATGCTTGACAGCTTCGGCTTGGGCTTCGTTGAGGCCCTGGGTAAAATCGGGATTTTGCATATGGTTCTATTGTACAGGAAGAAGGTGGTGGGAAGAAGCGCCTATCCCGTTCACCCCTATCTCTCCTTCACTAAAATACCCGTTTCGCGCCAAGACACTCTCGGGGCATTCGCCGCCGGGAGTTAGCTTGGGCTGCACTTC
>CAZRGZ010000007.1:0-8043 GCA_964599775.1 uncultured Candidatus Saccharibacteria bacterium
ACAAAAAAGCAAATAATGCAAATTTTTTAATATAGGGAATAGGGGAAGTGTGAAAAATATATTTTATGTCGTAATATGTGGAAAAGTCAAATAAAAAAATACAATGCAGAATAATGCAAAATGCTCGTATTGCCACCAAGCTGTCTTGTGCACCTGGTAGAACGCATAAGAAGAATGATAAATTGCTCAGTTGTAAGTAAGTGCGATTTAGGTAAACTTAATAGCTATCGGAGGACCTCCCCCCTCTCTTGGGCTGAAATGAGTCATCCAATATAGATAAACAGGTATTCTTACACACCTCAAGCAGACATTATTTAAGTCGTAAAAGATACATTGTGCGACATTAGATATCATTCATGATTGCAATATCCTTTCTCTTCCTTCACTTTTTATATCACAGCATTTCTTATCTTTTGAGGACTACTCCCCGTAATGCTCTTATTACTTTTTCTTGCACTCTCTTCATGGTACCTGTTTGGCTCTTGTCAGTTTATCTATATTTATAATTACGCTTTTAGCCGTGCATTATAATAATCAATTTCGCAATTGGACGCTTAATGTGTTATATAAAAAAAATTATAGAAATGTTCTATTTTTGTTCTATTTTGATTTGTATAGAAACGATGAAGACACAGAGAGAATGACCTATCTAGCTTAGCGCCTAGCGAAGACGGATCTCGGTATCGTCTTTTGCTGGCGCTGTAGGAGCTTGGCTTTGTGATGATTTAGCTTGTTGAGATGGAATCTCAGGAATAGCCTGGGGTGGCTGCTCTTGAGGCGATGTCGAGACCGAATCGTTACTCGCTTCTGTAGTTGGTGTCGTTGTTTCTGTGGGTTTCTTCTTTCTGCGTGAACGGCTCCGGCTCCGTTTACGTTTTGGTTTGCCAGTTGTAGCTTCACTTTCGTTGTTGATTATTGATGGTTCGGTAACACTACTGTCGGCAGGGATGATAGTATTTTCTTGAGGTTGCGGTGGGGGTGGCAGCGTGGTAGTAGTGGTAACTCCTCCCCCACTACTCTGTGCTTGGGCCGGAGATTGTGCAGTCGAAGGCCCTGCCGGCTGGGTTTGTTGCCCCTGGGCTGGGTTTAATGCGCGGGAAATTTCTGTCTCTATTTCAGCCCGCGTTCGGCTAAATTGTCGGCGCGTATTTTCTATGATATAGGCAGAGTTGTCAGACTGCACGGGTGGAATGGTAAGCGTTGTGGCGCTAAATGCCGGTGCTTTCTCGCCATTAATGACCATATTAATGATAAAGTGGCGGTTGTGCATTTGTAGTAAGTCGTTAGCTTCGAATTGTGGCTCAAATTGCTTAGCGAGAATGGGCGCGTCGTCGGCTGAGACACGGAAGGATATCATGGTGCCCACATTGCCAAACACAGCATCACGCACGCTCTCTTGCATTTGCGACACATACTGGTTGGCAACGGTCAGGTTAAGGCCGTATTTACGCGCCTCAGAAAGAATGGTAGCGAAAGAATCCGTAGCGAAGTTCTGGAACTCGTCGACGTATAGGTAGAATGGTCGTCTATCTTCTATTTTGGGAATGTCACTACGGCTCATAGCCGCAAGTTGTACCTTAGTTACTAAAAACGATCCAAGTACAGCAGCATTGTCCTCACCGATTAATCCTTTGGATAGATTAACGATAAGAATCTTGCCTTCGTCCATAATTTGCCGTATGTTAAACGAGCTTTTTGGCTGGCCGATGATATTACGGATAATTGGATTGGCAGTAAAAGCCCCGACCTTGTTTAGAATTGGTGAAATGGCTTCGGTAGTAAATTTATCCGACCAACTGACGAATTCGACCTTCCAGAAGTTCAAAACGACTTCGTCGGTACATTGCGCCAGTACTTTTTTGCGAAATTTTTTGTCGGTGAGCATACGAGTAATATCAAGCATGGTAGTGTTTGGATATTCAAGTAAAGCTAGGATGGTGTAACGCAGAATATACTCAAGCCGTGGCCCCCAACTATCGCCAAACATACGTTTCATAACGCCAATCAGCTCAGAGCTGATGTTGCTACGCATATTCGGGTCGGAGATCTCCATAGGGTTAAAGCCCATAGGAAAAGCCGTATCGGCGGGGTTAAAATAAACGACATCATTCACACGACTAGCCGGAATAAACCGCATATTATCGACCGCAAAATCGCCGTGCGGGTCAATAATCGCATAGCCGTGATTATGGAAAATATCACTCAGCGCAAATAGTTCTAAAAGTCCAGACTTACCAGTACCCGTTTGCCCAATAACATACACGTGGCGGCTACGGTCAACTCGGTTTAAGCCAAACTGATGCTGCATACCCCGAAAGTTAGTAAGCCCAAAAGCACTAATGTTGTCGTCGATTTCGGGGCGCCCAGTGATGAGCGGCAGTTTAGCGGGCGGCTCAGCGGTTTTGCTGCTTGCCCACACTATATTCGGCGTCTCCACATTGGTATGGGGCAAGTGAAACACGCTTGCGAGTTCCTGAATATTCAATATAAATCCTTTATCTATAAAGAAACGAGCCGTATACTGTGCGAGATCTTCCCGCTTAAAGCTGGCATTACTCATCTTGAAACCATTCAGGTTGGTGCTATTGTACTGTTTAAACGCCCCCACAATAGCCTGCATACGCAGTTTTGCGCTATGGGCATCATCCCCAAGATAGGCCAGGCGGATTTTTACCTGGTAACCAAGCTTGGTCGATTTCTTTTCGGCTTCGGCAATACGCGTTTTATCGCGTTCGCTCAGCTCTTTTTGCACTCCTTCTCGGGCTTCTGGCGGCTTGAAAAATGCCTCAGCAAAATCAAAAAGCAGCCGGCCAACACTCCCAAATATTTCACCACCAAACGCTCCCCCACCCCGGCGTAAGCTATTTATGTATCGCGTCGAACGGCGGTGCCAGCTATCAGCAATAGGCCGGATTAGTACTTGGATCCAAATCTCTTCACTAGCGCTTTCAAGCTTTGCCAGGGTTCCCGTGATACCTGCAAGGGGGTCAACCTCGAAAGTATCGAAAGTTTTAATAGGCAGCATTTCGTTAGCGGTGAGCGTGAGCTCGGAGGTATATACTACGGGGTGATTGACCTCTCGCCGTGTATAATCTGCTTCAACATGCCGGATTTGAACGGTGGGATACTGTGCATATATTTGCCCTTCAACAAAGTTAAGAAGGTGTTTTGGTACCCATACGTAAAAGAGGATTTGCTTGCCTATGGCGGCAATTTCAAAACTAATGTGCTCCTGCAAGCCGCCATGTTTACGAAGCTCTTTCTTGTCACGCAAAATACCATGCAAACTTGCAAACAATTGTTCGGCCGCCAATTCTTTTTTGTCGTTGGTTTTTGGAATTTCCAGCGTAATAAGCGTATATTCGATACTATCCAGATGGGCCGCTCGCCTATAATTACGCCAGGTAATATATGCCAAAAAAGCCACAATTGGCATCCAAACAAACCACTGCGTCAGAAGTCCAAATAGCCATGCAATTAGTGAGCCCAACATCACCTCCTATTGTCGCTCAAAAAGGCTTCTTGTGCAACTGTAGTCGGGTTAATAAACAGATTGTAGCGATCTTTACGCTTTATTACTCTCGCTTAAGCTATACGTTGCTTTTGCCACGCGCTGGAAATGATCCTTGCTTTGCAGGTTTAAAAGAATAGTTGTTTCTTTCACCTTGCGTACTTGTAACACGCGTTTTACAATTTCATCGCGGTGCAAAGGTGATTCCTTGCGCAAAACATCGCTAATAATATCCGCCACGGTTCCCTTTTTAAAGCCCCATTCATCGAGGGCGTAAATACCACGGCCAATCAACACAAAACGCTTGTCTTTAATAAGCTCATTGTGGATAGCCTGGGTAGTGACATCTTTGCGCTTAAAGTTGGATTCTTTTATTAAGCGGGCAATGTCAGAAAAGTGTTGTGGTTTCCCTTGCTCTGCTAAAATCACGTAAATTTTATCGCGAATATTCTTTGGGTTCACGGTTGGCCACTTTACTAGCCCCCAATGTTCTTTAAGATTAGCTAGGTTTTTACTTAGTGAAGCAAAAGCACGCACGTGATCAGGGTGTTCATGGTTCACCTTTTCGTGTAGCTTTTCGACCGTAATTGGCTCGCCGTGGGCTTTTATCGTTTTGACGATTTCATCAACATAGCCTTTGATCTTTTTTGCATCGTGGTATTCTTTAATAGCTACCCCGTGGTGATAGTGGTCAGTTTCATCAACTACCTCTAGGTGAGGTGCTAGTGTCGCAATGAAGGCAACATGTGCACGATCGCGTTCGGTGTTTTCGGGGCTCACCTTCTCTGTCAGGTCCTTGATGCGTGCGGCGCGGCCCATTTCGTGTAGATGGCGGATAAAATGCTTTTCAAGCTGTGAAATTTCCAGCGCCCCTTCTTCGGCTGCTAATTTTAGGCGAATAAGAATCGCCTTTTCTAGTTGGCGAACACGCTCACGGGTAATACCGAGCAACTCGCCAATTTGTTCCAGTGTTTCTTTACGGTCATACAACCCAAAGCGACGTGAAACAATTTCACGTTCACGATCGCGCTCGATAGTATCAAGAATAGCGCGCGCAGTCCCTTTGATATCGATAGTCGCTTCGGTCTCGACGGATGGTTGCATGGTGCCTCTTCCTCTTAAAGTCTCATATTTAGTTATATACCACTATACAATATATATTTTTTAATGTCAAACTATTGTGATAGTAAATGGCCTCTATCCCTCATTTTCAAACGAATGACGCAGTTTTTAAGCCGGAAATTGTTTCGAATGAAAGGCGTACTCATATTATAGCATGAAATAGACGCTTATGGTAAAGTCTTGGGTAGTACTTTATTTACAGCGTTTTTGTGTTGTAGGAGAGCGAGAGTTATGCCCGCGATAGGTAACTGATGCTCACGGCCCACCGGGTACCTCCCGTAGCAAAAATCTGTATCCACGCTGTAACTAGAGATACAGAATCTTGCCTAACCATCTCAGAGCCCCTCCCTCCCCTTCACAAGAATAGACTAAAAGCGAAGTGCAGCCCAAGCTAACTCCTGGCGGCGAATGCCCCGAGAGTGTCTTGGCGCCTTAGCGGTCTATTCGGTGGAGGTGAGGGTGGGGCGAACAAAAGTATATAAGTTATTTTCGTCGCGAGCCTGCTTTACTTCTTCGCTGTCTTTCGAGCAGTCGCCCGCCCTCGCCCCTTCTTCTCTGGCGCTTTTGCAATCATCTCTTTAGCCTGTTCATGCGTAATTGCCTTTGGATCGGTATCTTTTGGTACTTTTACATTCTTTTTGCCATCGGTAATATATGGCCCAAACCGCCCGTTCAGCACTTTTATGCCATCACCAAAGTCAGCAATATTCTTTTCGGCCTCGGCTTTCAGCTTTTCGTTGTATAATTCCAGCGCTTCATCAAGCGTAATTGTATGCGGATCAAGCGGTTTTTTAATGCTGGCATATAGCTTACCGACTTGTACATACGGTCCAAACCGCCCGATGTTTACTTTTACTTCTTGACCGTCAGCAGTTTGCCCTACCACTCGTGGCAGCTTGAACATCTTTAAGCCCTCTTCAAGGGTGACAGTTTCGAGTTTGGCGCCTTCAGGGAGTGGTGCAAATTGTGGCTTTTCGTCCCCTTCGCCGCTACCGAGCTGTAGCATGGGGCCATAGCGGCCAAAACGCGCCAGCACCGGTTTACCCGTTTTAGGGTCAGTGCCAATCTCACGCGCTTGTGCGACAGCGGCGCGGTCGATGCCACCAGATTTTTCAATTAGTTCATGGAATGGCGTGTAAAATGCTTTGAGCATTTTGTTGCGTTCCAATTCGCCGAGTGAGATTTGGTCGAATTCCTTTTCTACCTCGGCGGTGAAGCCGTAGTCAACCACCTGCTGGAAGTGATTCTTCAAAAAGTCGCTGATGACTTGGCCAATAGGGGTCGGCACTAGCTTGCCTTTATCGGCGCCCGTTTTTTCCTGTACAACTTCACGTTCCACGCCATCTTTATCTAAATTGAGTACAATCACATCGCGTGGTTTGCCTTCGCTTTCACCCTTTATGGCGTAGCCACGGGTTTGTATGGTATCAAGAATGGTGGCATAGGTGCTCGGGCGGCCAATGCCAAGCTCCTCGAGCTTCTTCACGAGGCTACCTTCGGTGTAGCGGGCTGGTGGCCGGGCAAAAACTTGGCGAGCGCTGGCGCTTTTTAGGGTGAGCTCATCGCCAGTTTTTAGTGGTGGTAAGATTTCTGGGTCTTTTTTGCTCCCGCCATATACCTTTAAAAATCCATCAAATACAATCACTTCACCTTTAGCCTCAAACTGCTTATCGCTGGTAGAAATATCAATTTTTATGGTCGTTTTCTCGAGCTTCGCTGGGGCCATTTGGCTGGCAAGCGTGCGGCGGCGTATGAGGTCGTATAATTTTTGGTCGTATTCGCTGCTGCTCGCCTTCTCTACCCGTATGTCGGTCGGGCGAATGGCTTCGTGGGCTTCTTGCGCATTGGCGGATTTGCCTTTATATTTGCGGAACTGATGGTATTGCTCACCGTATTCGCTTTTAATGTAGTTGGTAATGGCGCCGAGTGCTTGGTCTGCTAAATTAACGGAGTCAGTACGCATGTAGGTGATTTTACCCGCCTGATAAAGCTTTTGCGCAGCGGCCATAGTCGCTTTGGCGCTAAAACCAAGGCGAGCATTGGCATCTTGCTGTAAAGTACTGGTAGTAAACGGTGCAGTTGGGTTACGTGTGGCTGGGCTGGTGGTGACATCGGCAACAGTAAATT
The DNA here is from genome assembly GCA_964599775.1 of uncultured Candidatus Saccharibacteria bacterium. Lineage (GTDB taxonomy): Bacteria > Patescibacteriota > Saccharimonadia > Saccharimonadales > Saccharimonadaceae > CAZRGZ01. The sequence goes on from CAZRGZ010000007.1 coordinate 6,761, forward strand.
TCGCACCTAAAAGCGATTCAAGGAACTTCTGCGCTGCTGCTTCGGTGTCAAACCGCTGTGGGAGCTCTACTTTCATTGGTTGCCCATCAACCGCGAATTCACCGGTGACTTTGAAGGTGGCTGAACTTTCAAATGCATCAATTTCGCGCTCACGTTCTACGAGTAAACGCACAGCTGGCGATTGTACACGGCCCGCGCTTTTACCGCCGGGTACTTTGCGCCACACCACTGGTGAAAGCTCAAAGCCGACAATGCGGTCCAAAATTTGCCGTGCTTGCTGGGCTTGCACCAGGTCCATATCAACCGTGCGGGGGTTCTTAATGGCATGAGTGATGGCGTCTTTAGTGATTTCAGTAAAGACAATCCGATTGGTTTTTTTCGGATCTAACTTTAACACTTCACATAAATGCCAAGCAATTGCCTCTCCTTCTCGGTCTTCATCGGTTGCGAGCCATACAGTATCGGCTTCTTTTACTGCTTTTCTCAGTTCAGCAACGGTCTTTTTCTTTTCTGGGTCAATCTCGTAGGTAGTTTTAAAGCCGTTTTTAATGTCGACTGGTGGTGTACCATCCTTCGTTTTTTTAGCAATAGCGCGAATATGCCCCACGCTTGACATCACGTGGAAATCTTTGCCCAAGTATTTTTCAATCGTCTTGGCTTTAGCGGGGCTCTCTACAATAACGAGATTTTTTTTGCTCATGCGTTTATTATACTAATAATGCTTATTTATGCTATCCGGTCTACTTTAAACCAGTATTTCAGTCTATGCAAGTTTGCAAAAAAATGCAAGTATTTCTATTGACAGCGAGACCATGCAAGGTTATAAATGAGGTTCACAGAAGCAACTCGGCTTCTGTGAGTCAAGGAGGAAGAGAGATGACTGTTGTCATCGTGGAAGAGATGCAGGGCCTGAAGAGCGCCCTCATCCGCTTCACTGGTGCCAGCGCGGCGGCCGTCGACAAGACGTGCTTGACCGGAGCAATCTGGGATGGCATGCTGGCGTTGGACACGCGCAGTGTCAGCGCCAGCTTCACCGGTCCGAACGCTCACCGCAAGCGCGAGGTGTTCGATAGGCTCTTCGGCTTCCTCGAACTCGAGGAGCGCGACCAGCTGTGGGAGCTCTGCAACCCTACCCTAAGGGTGGCCGATGTCACCATTCGGGTGGTCGTTCGCGATGATGGCGAGCGCATCGTGAAGATGGAAAGCTACTTTGACTGAGCTCTCCCCCTCCCGGGTGCGGGGGGGGGCGGGGCGGGGGGGGCGCGGCAGGCGCCCCGAGCCAG
>CAZRGZ010000007.1:8053-26385 GCA_964599775.1 uncultured Candidatus Saccharibacteria bacterium
AATTTCGCATCCTCCCCCCACCGCCCCTCGAGCGGGGGCTGCCCCCCCCGGGCGCGACTCAGTCACCGCAACCCCCACTGATTTGCTCCAAGCGCACGGACTGACCCCTTAATCTCTAGCATCGTCATGGTTTGGCTAAAAGTACTCGCACTTAGAGTGCTTTTTTGTTGCAGTAACTCGCCATCGCGAATGCCCTTTTCTAAAAGCTGCAAAATAATATGTTCTTCTTCGGTATCGCCTAGCGCATATTGGCGTGGTATTGGTGAAGTATCGGGCGCTATCACTCCTAGTACATCGTCGCTCGTTGTCACTGGCATTGCCCCTTGCTTTAGTAATGCATTACACCCAGCACTCAATGGGCTGGTAATGTTACCTGGTACCGCAAAAATGTCTCTCCCCTGTTCGAGTGCATGGGCGGCGGTGTTTAAAGTGCCACTTCTTGCGGCGGCTTCCACGACAATAACCGCGTCAGAAAGCCCACTGACAATCCGGTTTCTTTCTAAAAAGTTGCTCGGATAAGCTTCAATATGAGGCTCATATTCACTAATAATTGCGCCGCCTTGTGCCACGATTTGCTCCGCTAAGCCTTGGTGGGTCCTGGGGTAAATATAATCCAGCCCGTTTGCTAGTACTGCTAGCGTGATGCCGCCCGCTTCGAGCGCCCCACGATGCGCAATGCTATCTACCCCAAGCGCCAACCCACTCACCACAATCACCCCTTTTTGTGCGAGTTCATATGCGAGAGTATAAGCAATTTCCCTTCCATACGCCGTTGGCTTGCGGGAACCAACAATCGCTACGGTTGGGTGCTGTTTATCGGGAATTTGTCCTAAAAAATATAACTTTTTTACCGGCTTGGCAATATGCTGTGACCTCTGTAGAAACTGGTTATCCTTCGGTGAAATAGTATTGATTTTCATAGTTTTTGTGATAAAAAGTATTGACAATAACAGCAATAGGTGCTACTATGTATGATAGTTGGTTATCCAAGCGGTAATCAAATGCACCTTATACCCCCATATTTTAACAATTTATTGTTGGATTGCACATAGCTTTTGAGAGTAACTTTCCCCTCCACTTTCAAGTAGCTACACGTTCCGCACTTTCCGCCTCACCCACTCCATACCAGATTGGCTGCAAACTGCTTTTCTTTCTTCAATGTAGCATATGCTACGTCTCAGAAAGAAAAACCAGTTTTCGCCAAATCTGGTACAAACTGGGAAGAGACGAAAGTGTGGAATGTGTAGCAATGGGCTGTGTGCGAACCAATCCCTTTAACCGGCGGACCTCTTGAATATTGTGAGGTGGGTCACGCTCAATCCCTACACGGGTGGGTTAAAGGGCCACATGGCGCCAGGTGATGCCCACCCTTACCTGGCGCTTTTTGGTATAGAAATTATTTAATTGCATACAAAATGGAAAATACCCCTAAAATTGCTCATGTTGATGCGCTTGCTCGCCAGAAAGCAAAGCGAGCCCGAGAGCTACCAGCTAATAGCGAGTGCCCGTTCACCGAGCAGCTCATAATGGCAGACCCAAGCCCATCAGGAGTGGAAATTTTGCATGAAGCAAAAACTGATGTCTTGTATCCGCGTTTAGCACGTATTATGGAGCCTATTATTGATGCGGCTTATGAAAATTACAAAGAAACTGGCTGCTTAGGAGGCTACGCAATAGATCAACTGTTTGGTCTCGTGAGTTCCCATAACATACCTCAACTCGATGCCTACTGGAACTCTCATTTGGTACATGTCACGCTGCAAGAGCTAACGCAGCGAGAAGCACGCAAAGACGCTGATTACGTAGTGCTGAATGAACTTCTGCCTGCTATGCGCAACCATGGTAAAACTATACCCATACGGCTTGAAGCGCTTATGCTAGGCGGTATTGGCACCGCGGTCAGCTCAATATGCAACTTAACCGACAGAATGAACAGGACTCTAAGGACATTTGGCTACGATAAAGCCGAAAGACTGCAAACCATAAAGGGCAGCACTAGCCCTATAGTGACCGCAGCAAATATAAGTGTGTCGTACGTCGAAAAAATCCAGCAGTATGCCGGAGAGTGGGAGGGTCGTGGGAACTTAGTATTTAGCTTTGTGAACTCGCAAAGGTTAAAGTATAGTAATGAGTTTGAAGCTTTCGTGGTAGAGCAACTGGAAAAGCTAGATATTCCCGAGGAAGAACAGCCAGTCCTTGGTTGTCCTATCCTACTCAATCAGGGGCAGATACAACGATTATGGCAATGGGGTGTGGATATGGCGGGACAAACGAGAAATTTTTAAGATTGTGCCAGTAAACGAGCCATAGCATTGCCCATCGGTTGCCCCGTAGCTTCTTCAATATATGCCCACTGGCCATTGGGGTTATTTTCAAGGAACCAATACTGACCTTCCCTATCGAGAACGAGGTCAATAGCACTGAACTGAAGATTGAAGTGGCGAGCATGTGCGAGGCACTTATTTTGAATATCCTTTGGTAGGCTGTGAGGGCGTATGGTTGTCGCTTCGCCATCAGTGTAAGTGTTATCGTATTTATACCAGTCTTTAATGTGTTTTGGTTTTTTACTGCCCTTTTTTGGTTGAATTATTGCAGCAAATACTTCATCGCCTATTACAGTAACACGAATATCGCCCATACTTTCTATAGCCGTTTGAAAGATGGCAGGAGCGACAGAGAGGCCTGATAGTTTTATATCTTTCATGTCAGAGATATCTGTCGTTAAAAACAGTAATGGAACTCCTTCATCATTTGCTGGAGAGATTGCTGACAGCGTTTTTGTGATAACTCTTTGGTGGGAGTGGAGGAACTTTTTTGCGGTATCGGGATTGGAAGTAAAGAGCGTATCTGGAACATTGAAGCCAATTTTTTGTGCGGCTTCTATTTGCGCCGGCTTATAGTGTGCTTTTAGTAAGGCGTGATAGTCTGATACCCATAATTTATCGCTTAAGAGTGTGTAAAGCGATTTTACGTGCGTTTCCAAAGCAGAACGGCAGTAGTCGTAGTAGTGGGATGCGACACGATCTCGCAAGCCGAAAAGAATGGAAGGTTTACGAACCCATATGCTTTGAATGTCCGTTAACCTCTGATCATTAATACAGATTTCAGGTTTCGCCCCTGAAAAAGAGATATCCAAAGAATGTATTGCAGGGTCATAAATGGTATATGGAACTGCGAGATGTTTTGTGACAAAAGGAATATGAGCATCTATGTGCTCACTTATGATGAGTACCTTAAAGGGGCTAGCCATGCGTAATCTTAACCCGGATCTATCCAATCAACTTTGAACTTCACAACTTCAGTTCGCTTGGAATCAGTCTTAAGACTATCAATACCAGGTATTTCCTCTGTTGGGTTTGGATACTCGATAGCTATTTCACCATCAACGCCAAACGGCTCCACCATATCGGCTACGCCTGCCTCACCAAGGACTCGTTGGAATTCCTGGTCAAGAACAGGGTCACGTTCGTTATTCGGCTCTGGTAGTCTGTCTTGAGTGCCGCTAGGGTCAACTGAGAGAGTCTCGCTCATTATATGCTCCTAGGCGTTTAATCCATGGAGTCATTATAGATGACGTTACAGTATTGTTCAACTATAATCGCCACGTTGTTGTGGTGATTTTATTTTGTATAAATTCGTTGATGACTTTCGCTACTTCTTTACCTATTTCTGGAAATTTTCCTTGTTCAGCTTTAGTGAACTTGGCTAAAACGTAGTTTTTATCTTGAGTTTGTTCACGAGTTTCTTGCCATATACCTACGCGAACGCGGGCAAAATCCTGCCCAATGTGGTTGGTAACACTTTTAACCCCATTATTGCCTGCATCACTCCCCTGCTCGCGGGTACGAATGGTACCAAATGGTAGGGCAAGTTCGTCGTGTACCACTAGAATGTTCTCATTCGTGATTTTATAAAAATCGCGAATAGCGCGCACCGCCTCACCGCTGTTATTGTAAAAAGTCTGGGGTTTTGCCAGGATAATTTTTTCTCCAGCTTCGGTAAATTCTGCCGTTAATGCTTGGAATTTAGTTTTGTGTTGCCACGATAGCTGTCGTGCTTGTGCGACCGCATCAAGTATGGCAAAACCAATGTTGTGGCGCGTTCCTTCAAACTCGCTGCCAGGGTTACCAAGGCCGACAATCAGTTTTGCCACTTCCCTACTCCCCTTCGCTGGCTGCCTGGGCAGCTTTTTCGCGGTTAGCCTTAATTTGCTTTTCGTCACGGAAGCTAAACTTTATTGGCGTGCCGCTAAAATCGAATTCTTCGCGCATTTCACGCTCTAGATAGCGTTTGTAGCTCCAGTGTAAAAACTTAAGGTTACTACCATACACCACGAACCACGGTGGCGATACGTCAGTTTGCACCATGTAGCGCAGTTTGGGGTGGGTGTTTTTTAAACCAGCGGGCGGGTGTTTACGCAGGCAACTTTGCAAAACTTTGTTAAGCTCGCGAGTTTTCACTTCTTCATGGCGACGACCATCGATGGTGAGCGCTAGCTCAAAAATCTTAGTAACGTTTTGCCCCGTCACGCTACTGGTAAAAATAAGGGAAGCCCAGGGTACAAAATTAAAAGTATGGGCAATTTGTGGCGCTAAAGCGTCACGCGTGTAGGCGTCTTTACCCTCTACGCTATCCCACTTGCTCACCACAAGAATTAACCCCTTGCCAGCTTCTTTAATAATGCCGGCCAATTTTTGGTCAAGCTGTACGTTGAGCTCGTTTACATCCATCAGCAGTAAACATATATCTGCTTCTTCAATTGCTTGCAAGGTCCTCAGCACGCTGAACTTTTCAATCCCGACTTCCACTTTGCCGCTTTTACGTACACCTGCGGTATCGAGTAGCTCAATAGTGCGTTGTTCGTATCGTACTTGTACACGGTTGACGTCGCGAGTTGTGCCGGCCACGTTTGCCACAATTGCTTGCTGTTTACCGGCCAGCGTATTAAAAAGATGGCTTTTGCCCACATTCGGGCGGCCAATCAGGGCAATTCGCAAGATATCATCGTCTTCACGGGCGACTTTAGGCGGAATATGCTCGGTAATAGCGTTTAAGATAGCCTGCGTGCCTTCATTGTGTTCGGCGCTGGCGCGAATAATGGGTTTTATGCCGAGGCGTTGGAACTCTTCTGGCGGGAGACTACCCTTTAAATCGACTTTATTGGTGACTAAAATAACTGGTTTTTTGCTTTTCAGGGCTTTTTTGGCCACGAAACGATCTTCGTCGCCCACATATTTTGTGCTATCTACCACCACGACAATTACATCGGCCACATCGGCGGCTTCAGTAATTTGTTCTTGAATGGTAGCTTCAAATTCGTCGTTAGGGTCTTTTAAACCGGCCGTGTCGACAAGCCAAAAATTGTGGTTTTCGTGGCTGACCTTCCCTATCACGCTGTCACGTGTTGTCCCTGCCTCGCGTGCCACAATCGCCTGCTGAGACCGCACTAAACGGTTAAAAAGCGAACTCTTGCCGACGTTCGCTTGGCCAATAATGGCAACTGTGGGGAGGGATTTACTCATAACTAAAGCTTATTATAACAGATGTAGGAGTGATTGACTAATAAGTCACAGAGAGAGGCTAAAATGAAAACGGCGAACCACATTCTCGATCTCGAACGCATGATGTGCGTGAGTTCGGGATGTGGTTCGCCTTGGGGGGCGGCTCCTTTCTATAGTTCTGTCTCAGGGGTGCGACCTACCAGACGGGCTGGAAGCCGCACTGGGTGCGAAGGATCAACCGCGTGCCGTCCTGCAGGGCCAGCACGAGGAAGGTTCCTTCCTTGGCGTGCGGAACGGTGACGATGCGCAGTACGTCGTTGGACCCCCATCGCATCATCATTGTGGTGTCGCCATCCACCTGGGTGGTGACGGCGGACGCCGGGATGTCGATGTTGGCGACGAACTTCGAGAGCTGAGCGCGCTACTCGGCGAGCGTCAGCTGACGGTTCGGGTCCAGTGACGGCTGAGCCGCCGCCTGGATGGCGGCGAACAGCGCGGGGTCACCGGCGTGCTCGTGGTTGCCACACAGACGAACGATGAGCTCGTCGATGAGCTCCTTGGCAGTGCTGCCACTGGCCGCTGGCCCGAACGAGTACTCACCCTCCTTCGGCTGGTCACCGAAGTAGTAGTGAGGCTCGTGGCCGTTATCGGGGCAGATTTCCGCCTTTGCGGGCGGGGGTGCCCCAGTGCCGCCGTTGGGTGCACTGACGGCCACGGTGGCCATCTGCGGCAGTGCCGTAAGAGCCAGTAGCGCGATGAACCCCGCAATGAGCGGGAGCAGCTTATGCAGCTTCACGGTCAACCCTTCTCCGGTAGAGGGGGATGCCGAGGAGGTACCCGGTGCCGACACCGGTGATGAGACCGACGAGGACGCTCGCGGCGATGACGATCGGCTGCATCTCGAGGACGCTTCCGATGGCCACCTGCTGTGCTTCCTGGCCCACCTCGAGGGTGACGGTGCTGGCCACCCACAGGGGCAGCAGCAGGTACGTGCTGAGGCCGCCCATCAGGAAGCCGACGAGAGCCGCCCACCAGCTGAACGGGATGACTTCCCGCTCGCGGTAGACGAGGATCTCCGACTGCGATTCCGGCCGCTGCTCCAGCTGTGCGAGACGGTCCTTGAGCTTGTCGATCTCGTTGCTGTGCTTGCACGCCACCGGGACGAGCAGGAGGAGCGGCAGGCGCCGCTCCTCGCGCAGCGTGGCGACGCTCACCTCCAGCTGGTTGATCTGGTTCGCCTGCTCGGCCAGCTGCGCCGCCGTCTTGCGGTTGCCCCGCTTGACGAAGGTGGCGATGATGGCGGCCAGGATTTCTCCCAGCTTGCGGATGAGGACGCCGAGTTCGCCCGCCGTTTCGGCGGGGGTGTCGGCCGCTTCGATGGCGCTCAGACCGGTGGACCGGTCGGCCATTTCGGGCCGTTCGTACTTGGATGTCACGGACATTTCCGCAACCCCTTTCCCTTGGATCGAACTGAAAAGAGCGACACTACCGTCCAAAGCCGAGCTTGGGACGGGTATCGTATAATTATAGAACTTTTTTGACTTTAAATCAAGTTTTTATAGTAATTCTATATCGGAGTAAACTCTTCGTAACGTCCTTCAGCGAGACCGTGAAGAGTAAACTGCCCGAAATCGATGCGATGAAGTTTGACAACTGTGTAGCCAAGCGCACTAAGTGTTCGCCGAATTTGGCGGTTACGGCCTTCGTGCATAACGATACGCCAGGTAGTTCGTTCGTCATTTCGTTTTTCCAGTTGCAGTTTACTCGGGCCATCTTCCAGTTGCACGCCATAATCGCTAATCATTTGCTGATGAAGCGGTGCAAGCGGCTGGTCGAGTTCTATTTCGTAGGCCTTGTTTTTATGAAATTTCGGATGTGTCATCCGGTGGGCAAAGTCGCCATCATTCGTGAGTAGTAGCAAGCCAGAGCTATCTTTATCGAGACGCCCGACTGGCTTTAAATGATGAAGTTCGGGTGGTAATAGCTCGTAAATAGTAGGGTTGTCGCCCTGGCGTTTACGCGAGCTTACATAGCCGACTGGTTTGTGAAGCATAATATACTGTAGCTTTTGCTGCTGGTGTACTTGTTCGCCATTCACTAACACCGTATCACCCTCATTAAAGCGATCACCTAAGGTAGCGACTTCGCCGTTAATGGTCACTTTTCCTTTTTCGATAAATTCATCAGCTTCACGGCGACTTATACCAAGCTGTAGGGCAAGGTATTTATTTAGTCGGGTGACGGTATTCGATGACATTACTTATAGTATAGCAAAAAAAGCCCACGTGGCGGGCTTTTATGGCTATTTAACGTGGGCGCTGAGGTACCTGGAGCTGATCAGGATGCCCGACAGGCTGTTGCGGTTGAGGTGCAGCAGGTTGCGGCTGTGGCTGCGGCTGAACGGGCGGCAAGCTCGTCGGCGTTGGGGTTTGTTCTGTTGGTTGGGGCGCTGGCGTATTACGCGCTGGGGTCTCGTTGGCGATTAGCTGATCAAGCTGATCGTTAATGTCTTGCGGGGCGACAACTTGCTGATCCTGCGGTGGGGCTGGCTGGGGTGCTGGTGGCGCCTGCTGTGGTTGCTGCTGGAATTGCGCTGTAGCGTCTACTTCATTTTGTGGAGTAGTAGGTGGTGATGCAAGAGTTGCTGGTGTGACGGGTTGAGCTGGCGCACTTGGTTGGCCTTGTGGTTGGGGTGTGGAGGTAGCAGGCGGCGTTGGCGCAGTCGGTTGTGTCGTGGCGCCTACTTCTTTTGCCATTTCCTTATCAAGTAGTTGGTTAATATCTGGCCGCTGCGTGCGTGGATTGTCTTTAAGCGGCTGGATCACTCGTTCGCCTAAAGAGGCTGGCCGCGGTGATGAAAACGGTGCAGTTGGCTGCGGAATGCTGCTTTCGGGAGGACTTTGCGGGGCGGTTTGCGCCGAAGCTGGAGCCGGAGTGACTGGTTGCTGTGGCTGCTGGGATGATTGCGCTGCTGGCCGTGCTTGTGGTTGTAGTGCCCCGGGTGTTTTTTGCCCGCCGGGTGCATCGCCCAAGACTTCATGAACGACGCGAACAACGTCTTCAATACCGACCTGCGACTTTACCAGATAGCGGTCAGCGCCCAATTGCTCACCGCGTGCACGCTGTTCTTCTGAGCTAAGCGCGGTCATCATGATTACCTTAATATTTTTGGTTTCGGTGGTGGAACGCAAGATATCGAGCATATCAAAGCCGCTAATTTTTGGCATCATGATATCGGCAATTATGAGGTCTGGGCGTTCCTTAATGGCCATTGCCAGGGCTAATTCCCCATCGCCAGCTGAAACAATGTCGTACCCCTCAGCTAAAAGCCGCACGCCGTAAATCTCGCGTAGGCTTTTATCATCTTCTACAAGCATTATCTTTGTCATACTACCTCCATTGTACGAATATATTGCAAAAAATGCTATAGTTCTTATGCTTATTTTTATTTTTGTCTGTTTGCATGGCGGCGAGGGATATTTAATGAATGGCGGATGGGGGCAGTCTGCTGGACCGCAGGAACTGGCGGCGTTTGTGGCGGAGGCGTGATAGATGGTGTTTCTGTAGCGGGTGACGTCGCAGGAGCTGCTGGGCTTGCTGACTGTGGTTGCGATGGAGCTAACTGTGGTGCTGGCGCAGCCGCCACGGGTGCCTGTTGCTGGAATTGCGCCGTGGCGTCTACTTCATCGCGCGGAGTAATTTGAGAAAAGTTTTGCGGAGCAGCTACAGGGGTAGATTGCGGAACCTGAGGCGTTGGTTGAGGGGTAACTGGTGCTTGCGCTTGGGGCGGGGTTGGTGCTTCTGAAGAAACTTGAGGGTATACTGGTGCGGGTGGTTGCTGTGATGGTGCTGGCACTGGCGCCGGAGGCGGTATTGCTGGCATTTCTGGCGGCGTGCCAACCGGCTGCTTCCTCTCTTGTTTAATTGCTGCTTCGGTGCTGCGTTCAATCTTTGCCGTTGCTTCTTCATGCGAGAGACGAGGCAATTCCACATAAAAAGTGCTGCCTTCGTGAATGGTACTTTCTACCCATATGCGACCATTCATGGCTTCTACTAGGCGGCGAGAAAGGTAAAGGCCGAGCCCTGTCCCACCAATTTCCCGCGTATCAGAATTATCAACCCGATAAAACTTTTGGAAAAGATGTGGGACATCTTCTGACGGAATACCAATACCTGTATCACTGATACTTATGGTGACATGTTCCCTATCCCCTTTAACATCCACCGTTACGTCGCCCGCTTTGGTGTATTTAATAGCGTTATCAATAAGGTTAGACAGCACTTCACGCAAGTGATCATTATCTACCTCAGTGTAATACACCGGACTCAGCTTGCGATCCCCTACTTCACTTTGTTCTGTTGGTTTAAAGAAAAGGATCAGGCCCTTTTCTTTGGCGCGGACCTCAAAACCCGCGACAATCTCTTGGGTAAAGGCAACGACATCGACTACTTTCGGATTATTTTTCAGGCGGCCATCTTCGGCACGAGATACATCCAAGAGATCCTGGAAAAGCCGACCAAGATGCTGGGCGCTCTCGTGTGCTTTTTGTAGGTACAACCGGGCCTTTTCATCAATCTGCGCGGTATTTGGATTTAAGGCGAGGCCCAAATAGCCTTCAATCGAAGCAACGGGCGTTCGCATTTCGTGGCTGGCGGTCGAAATAAATTCAAATTGTTCACGTTCTTCCGCCTTTTCTTTCGTGATATCCCGAAACACCACAATGGCGCCAGAGCCAGGCTGCCCCACGGCAGAAGTAAGTACCGAAACATTCAGCTTTTTGCCTGAACTCGTGACAAGCGTGAGGTCATTGCGGCGCGTAGGTTCATTAGTGCGCAGGGTTTTCTCGAGCGGATGATTGGTTTCTGTGAGCGGCGTGCCATCGCTACTTTCTAGTTTTAGGACTGATTTGAAATCCAGCCCTACCGCATCCCCGCTTTCCCAGCCAATAATTTGCTGGGCGGCCGGATTAATAAGCTGTATTGTGCCGTCATGATCCACCGCAATAACCCCATCGGCAATGGCGTTGATCACGATCTCAGACTTGTTAGATACTTTACTAAGCTGTTGCACCAGTTCGCTATAAGCCTTTTCTTGCTCGTTTTCGTGGTTGCTTTTACGGTGCCAAATGATCCAGCTTGCAATTAGGGGTGACTCATAGGCTAGCAAATAAATAATAACTTGCCCAAAAGAGGTTAAGTTTTGCTGAAACACCAAAAGCTCAAACGCAAGGTATCCATTTACTATGACGGCAAAAATCCCCAGCCCCATGAGGCCAAACACGCCAGAAAAAACCAAGATCAAAATAGCCAATGCAATAAATGGCGAGGTGGTGACACCGCCGTCGTGCAAGAGTGCACCCGTAGTGACCGCCAAGGAAAGATACACGACAAAAGCCGTAATATTGAGGAGTTTCTTTGGCATCCATAAATAAGCCACTGCGCTAAAAGCAGCGCTAATAGCAGCAAGAATCGCGATATAGTCACGGATAAATAGCGAAGGCCCAATAACGCTGCCATTAGCAAAGCCTGCCGCATACAATCCCAAAATAAGCGCTGCAACTAAAAACGTTACTTCGCAAATACGCCGATACCAAAACGGTGATATCGTGGCCGCGGACTGAATGGTGTGCCTCCCTTTTTATTGTTAATGCTTGTGCTTTATTATGCGGCATTTTTTGTTGCGGCGCAAGATACTGAAGTCAAGTATCCAGGGTATCTGTTTGTGCCGCTACACTGTTATCTTGCGAGTTGCGTGTTTTACAATCCACTGCGTATGCGGGTTGTTTGATCTCTGCCAATCCTTTATGAGCGGCGTCACAGCGGCTGGGTTAACCTTGAGGTAGTCTGTGAGGTGATTGGCGACAGATCTCTGCACAAATTTTACCGGATCTTCTTTTAAAATCTCGAGGACTCCAAAAGCTGGTGCTGTATCTTCGACAAATGTCTCCAATTTTGGTGCCCAAGGTAGCTTGGGGCGTAGCCCTTCTGACGCCAAGCGTCGCAGGTGGAAATTATCCGATTTCGCCCACTTCTCAAGATATTTCAAGGCTTTTTTAGAGTCCTTACGAATATAAGGGCGTACGGCGTACTCACCGGTATTGCGCTTGGTGACTTCTGCGATCGCTTGCATAGAAACATCGAAGTCATTTAGACCGTATTTCTCTATAAACTTCCCCACTGGCATGAGCCAGTAAAAATCGCTGAACATCCCCGTTTCTTTGGGATTTTCAGGCCCCAGAATTTGCAAGAGGATACCGAGCGCTCTCGGGTAATTATCTGGCAAGAAAGCATGAAGTTCATCGGCAATCACCTCAATGCGCTGAGTGTAGGTTTTACCCGCAGTGTGTTTCGCGGTCGTCTTAATGAAGCCGGCTTTGTCGAACTTTTTGTACACGGGCACGATCTTATCGGCTAAAAGCTCCGCCAGGTTGGCGCCAAACAGCTCAGTAATCTTGATTGCCATACGAGACTACTCTGCCAGCTGCTCAACGACATCTATATATACACCTGCTGGGTCTTGGGCGATGAAGTGCTTCTGCCCCCATTCTTCCGTTTTGAGCGCATGTACTATATTTATGTCGGTGTCTTTTAGGCGATTATACTCTTCTTCGGCGTCTGCTACCTCAAAGCCGTACACCATTCCATTGCCGTTAAAACCTAGGTGAAGCTCCTTTGGTTGGTTGTCAGCGTTTGGTATCATAAAAGCCAGTTCTGCTCCGCTTTTTTCATGCACCAGATGAATGTACCAGTCTTGCTCGAACACCTTGGTAAAACCGAAATACTGCACGTAAAAATTGGCGCATTCGGTTAATTTTTCAGTGATAAGTAGTGGGTAGACTTTTTTCATAATTACTCCTTTATTAAATTACCTCTTATTGTAACGCTTTCGCTCGGCGGATAATTGTATGGATCGGACATTTGCTAGTACTCCCCCTCAAACACACGCGGTGTCATGCCGGTAATACGTTTAAACTCACGAATATAGTGCGATTGATCAGCATAGTAGTGCTGCTTGTGAGTGAGGGTATTTTGAAAGCGCAGAATCTTCAGGAAATCATGCGGCGAGTAACCCATTTGTTTGCGGAAAATGCGCTGCAATTGCCGTGTCGAATAGCCAGTCAGTGCTTCTAGCTGCCCGACGGTGTGCATGTCTTCGTTATATGTTAAAATTCTATACATGAGAGGGTTCTTCACCACAAAACCCTGTACAATGAGCTGTCGAATGCAAGTATAAAGCACTGATTCTGAAGGATTTCGCTGCGTCAGCTGCTGCCGTGTTTCCTGCACAATGGGCTGCTCAATAGCACCATGTAATTGCTTATTACTTATTGCTCCCGGTAAGAAACGGATGCCTTGATAATGAAATTCCTTGCCCAGATTCAATTCATCAGCTTCTAGGCCAGACATCATGGCGAATACTCCCCTACCTTTCTTGATCAACATATCAAAAATAATATCACCGCAAGCGTCGGGCAAAATGAGATAATAAAAATCCTTCTCCAGCGGTGCAATAGTGTAGAGCTCCCACGTGCAATATACTGCCTCCTCGAGCTCCAATGGCGGCGGTGTTTCGACGTACATTATGTTGTTTCGCAGGTGATGTGGGATACCAATTTGTCTGGGCGTATACACGGCTATCTTTTGGCACTCCTATAGCCATTCATCTAATGTTTATAGTACTAGTATATCGAAAAGTCACCGTTTATTATTCCATAGGGTAAGCCATAGTGGAAAGTAAGGCATTCGCTGCTTGGCGCGAATCGAGCCGGGTGTACTGCACGACAATGGGTGTATCAGAGGTAACTACGCAGGCATAATTCGTATCGCGTGGGATCGGTGCCGGGTCGGTCAGGTCGTTAAATCGTATATGCGCTGTCCGCCGCGCACCCACCACTAGTGTGTACGGGCCCACAGGCTCTTGGTCGGAAAAGTACACCATGATTGCAATATTTGCTTCGCTATCGGAAGTATTCAGTATACAGGCCGTATCGTGACTCTCCATGGCGGGCTTTGGCCCGGTGCTTTGTGAGGGAATGTAGCCTTCGGGTATGGCCCAAATTTTTTGCCCAAGTTGCATGCGCCCTCCTTTCTTCTTCCATACCATCTTTTCACAATGTTTCATGAAAGACTGTGAGTAACTTCACAAATAAGGGCTTACAGCCGGCTTTCGGTTGGCGCTTTGAGGGCACTCTCCAGCGTTTTTGTCATCAGCTCGAGTGTTTCATGCCTGGTATGATGGCTTTCGTAAATATAACTAACACTTGCATAAAGCACCGACCACCACACATTAACCACCCACTCGTGCGTAAACTGCGGGTTAAAAGATTTCTCGCGGTGACCGCGCTCCACTAGGGCTGCGAGTGCTCGATCACTCTCGCTGCATTCGGCCGTATTGCCCCACTTTTCCCAAAGCAGTACGGCAGCTTCTGAGCCATTAAATATAAGTCGCAATAGTTCACTCAGTTGCATGTATTCGTAGCAAAGCCGCTGCAAGGCTTCAAAAGCTGTTCCCTTTTCTAGCCGAGCGTTCTTAGTGGCCTGCTCAAAGCGCATAATGCCTTCGCTCGCCACTGCCTCCATGAGGTCTGAGCGTTCAGGAAAGTAGCGGTGTAAAGTAGTGCGACCGACCTGCGCTTCGGCGGCGATTCCGGCCATAGAAGCCTGCGGGTCTTCGTTTAAAGCGCGGATAGCAGCATCGATAATTGCGCTGCGGGTACGGGTTTTGCTACCTGATTCTCCTGTCGTATTCATGTTATGGATGATAGCACCTATTCTATTTTAGAACAATAGTTGGCTTTATTGGAACAAGTGTGTTTCAATAAGAACTATGAATACACCAAAAAAGAAGTCACCCTTTCCGCGTTTAGCGATTCTCTGGTCGTTTATTCGCCCACACAAATACAAAATGTTACTTGGGTTCATCCTGGGACTATTCGCAACGGCTATTAGCCTGGCAACGCCAATGGTCACCAAATGGGTGCTCGATTCGCTGGCCGCTTCCGAGTCTTTGGCGCAGCCAATCATTGCGCTGGTAGTGATACTTATTTTTGGTGCGGTGATTTGGCTATGGCAAGGTATCCTTTTAGGAACCTTAGCCGAAAATATCATCCTTAAAGCTCGCGAAAGCATGATTTACCGGTTTTTCCAGGCGACAGTGGGAACTGTTAGCAAGCGGCCACCGGGTGAATTAGTGACACGTGTCACCTCTGATACGGTACTACTGCGTGAGGCGGCATCTTCGAGTATTATCGAAATCATTAACGGTATTATTCTCATTATCGGGACCTTAGTGCTAATGGCCGTACTCGATCTTGTGTTGGTGGGGACTATCATCTTAACTATTTTAGTAATTGTAGGGCTTATGGCCGCACTTATGCCAGCGATTGCCAAGGCGCAAAAGCAAGCGCAAGAATCGGTTGGTAAGTTGGGCGCGGGCCTGGAGGGTGCGATTCGTGCCATTAAAACCGTAAAGGTAAGCAACGCCGAAACCCGCCAGGCCGAAGCGATTGCCAGCGATGCCAAAGAGTCAGCCAGGTATGGCATTAAGGCCGCCAAAACGACTGTTTATGTATGGACGATTGTTGGTACTGGTTTTCAGCTCGCCTTTATTATTATCCTAGGCGTGGGTGCTATTCGTATCAATGTAGGCGCGCTTGAAGTTTCCATGCTGATTGCCTTCATGCTATATGTTTTCCAGCTGATGGATCCTATGACTCGTTTGGCCCAGCACTTCTCTGCCCTGCAGTCTGGTATTGCCGCTGCCGAGCGTATTCGTGAACTCGATACACTCGAGCCCGAACCGGTAGCTGCTATAGAAAAGGTAGATACACCAGCCGACACCACAACAGAAAATGTGCTTCGTTTCAAAAACGTGGCAGCGAAGTACAGCGCTGAAGGCGAACCGATTGTACACGATATTTCTTTCGATATCCCCCGCCAAGGCCACGTGGCGATTGTTGGCCCGTCTGGGGCGGGTAAAACGACTCTGTTTTCACTTATTTTACGCTTTCTCGAACCATCTAGCGGTGAAATAACGCTCGATGGCAAGCCATATTATAGCTATAGCCCCAAGCAGATTCGTGAAAAGCTGGCCTACGTTGAGCAAGAGACACCTGTAATCCCTGGTACTATTCGTGAGAACTTGCTCTATGCATCGCCAGACGCGACCGATGAAGAAATCGCCGAAGTATTACACGAAGTACGGCTCGATAAAAAGATTGCCTCGCTCGAAGAGGGCCTCGATACGCCTCTATCTAATGCCGAAGTTTCTGGTGGTCAACGCCAACGGATCGCCCTTGCCCGTGCTATCTTGCGTACCCCTGAGATTCTACTGCTCGATGAAGCCACCGCACAAGTCGATGGCCTTACCGAAGCGGCCATCCACACCGCTATTCAAAAACGCGCCAAGAAAGGTGCAGTCATTACTATCGCTCACCGGCTTTCCACTGTAATAGATGCCGATACCATTATGGTCATGGAAGATGGTAAAATTCGCGCTCGCGGCACACACAGCGAACTGCTACAAAAAGATGAGCTGTATCGAGAACTTGTAGAAGCCTTGAAGATCCAAGAAAAAGAAAGCCAGGCTTAAGAGATCTAAGCCCCGCTACTGGCTATACCGCGCCAAAATATCGTCGGTTTTCACTACCCCAACCAACCGCTGCTGCTCATCGGTCACCGGGATAACCGACTGTGAAGCTGTTTGTGGTTTGCGCAGAATGTCGTGTAATGAATCGCTTTTTAAGGCGGTGAGCGACGTGGGCGCTAAGTGTGCTTCTAGCTGTGAGCCGACTGAGGGAATTAACTTGGTGGCGCTAGCCGATAACGTACTTATGGAGGAACTTGCTGCCGTAGGCCTTTACACGCTGCATAGCCCGCCGTGCTTTGGAGTGCTTTTTTTCTTCCTTGCCCCAGAACTTTTCATAATCGTTCGGAGAAGTCTTTGCTTGCGCTGGCTGTGGCGGATGGGCCAGGGTTTCGCGGTAAGCGGGCTGGGCGGGAGGTATCATTTCTACCGCTGGTTGTTTAGTTGGCTGACTTTCTGAGGTACGATTCTTCACCTCGGGAGGAATAACAATATCCGGTCGTGTTTCTAAAGGTGAAGGTGCAGGTGGAGGAGATGCTTAGGGTGGTTGTGGTTTTGTTTGAGGATATGCAAGGCGGACAGTTTATGATATAACGACATCCACCCAGGCCTCTTGTGTCAAGCGGCCAGCTTCTGCAGCTTGCTCGGTGGTGAGCGGATGAGCTGGCTTTCGATTCGGATCTATTTCTAGGCGTGTATAGTTTTCGGGATCGAATCCTCTTTCTGCCCATGTAGCTTCTCTGGCTTGATCGTATAGGCTTGTTGTTGTCGCTACTTTAGGCAACTCCGCCATAAGTGGCGACAAGCTTGGCGGGGTATCTACTCCATCGGCCAGGGACCGTGCATTCTCGGTCAGGTGCCGAATGTTCGCTTCAGGGTCAGGGTGTGCTTCATGACTGTTTACTGCCTTCGGAGCTACTTCAAATTCTACATGTACTGATGGCATTGGTTCTTGTTCGTCAAGCCTGCCGAGCTTTTCAGGAATTGCATGGCCTTCGGTGTATACAAAGTGATCGGCAGGAGTATGTTCACGAGACAACATCTGTCCTCGCGTGAATCGAGGTTGTTCGGGCAATGATGTGCGTCCTGCAAGTTCGGCTGTCATAATAAATAGATCTCCGCTTTTTGATTAGTACTGGAAAGCTATTGTACACATACTTGCCCTATATGTGTAGCATGTATGTACATTCTACAATTTTTTGTGGAAAACTATGATTGTTTATGCTGTAGCAAAGCGGCAATTTCTTGGCCGATAGGTTGGCCAGTGTACTCTTCTACAAAAGCCCATTGGCCGTTAGGATTATTTTCCAGGAACCAAATATTGCCATCTTTCCCTACTACCAGATCAATTGCTCCATATTGCAACCCCAGTTCACGTACGTGCGCAATGCACGCGTCAGTAATTTCTTGAGGAAGATCATCACAAGCTTCTATGGAAAGGTTCCCATCGAAGTGTCCAGCACGCCAGTCCCTTACTTCATCATGGCTCAAATCGCTTACTCTTATTTCAGCAGCAAAGGCTTTGTTGCCGACCACTGTGACGCGAAGGTCTGCTTCGGCATCGATAGCCTCTTGGAATACCGCAGGGGCAAGGTACAAATAGGATAGATTAATTGTGTCTTCCCGAGATACCTTTCGTGCAAAAAACGCCAAGGGTTCGCCGTTTTCATTTTGCGCAAAACTTGTAGCAAGTGTTTTGACAATAACCGTATCGTGTTGTTCGATAAAGTGCTGCGCCGCTTGAGAGTTATTGGTAAGCAGTGTATCAGGGACGCGCAGCCCTAATTCATGGGCGACTTTGTATTGCCATGTTTTATTGTTTGCCCGCTGAATAGCAAAGTAATCTGACACCCATAAAGCAGACGGTAGCTCTGCCCGTAGCTGATTAGTATGCTTTTGCAAGGCGCTTAACGAGTAGTCCTTATAATCTGGGTGTATCTCTAAATCCTCGGGTTTAGGCGAAGTAGGCTTTCGATACCATACGCTTAGTGTATCTGTGAGGTCTTCGCCTTTGTAAATAATGCGGTTTTTGCCGCCTAAAAATTCAAAGCTGAGCTCGCTATCATGTTTGGCGATGCTCGTTGGGTCGATCACCACCATAGGATGTTCTAGGTGCTGTTCGACAAACTCGAGGTGGCTGTCTTTTTCGTGGCTTATTGCAACAATGGGTGGTTTTTCCATACAAAATCAGGGTTAGAGTCCCGGGGCGGCAGGTTGGGGGGGCGGGGGGCCGGCCGGTGGGGGTG
>CAZRGZ010000007.1:26395-40762 GCA_964599775.1 uncultured Candidatus Saccharibacteria bacterium
TTTTTGCGTGGCTTATTCAACCACGGGGTGGTTTTCCCAACCAAACACCGGGTTTCCGCCCCCGGGCCGGTTGTGGGCGGCAGGGGGAGCCTCCGGGTGTCAGTCCTCGTCGTCGTCCTTCTTCTGGTCCTTGCCGCCGTTGGGGTTGTTCACGTACGTGGTCGTGTACCCCGTCTTACCGGCGGTGGGCAGGTTGACGAGCTCGCCAACCGGGACCATGAGGTCCAGGCCGAACGGCGTGGCGGGCGCTTCGGGCGCCAGGGTGGTCATAATGTTCACCCCCTTCCTCGGATGGCTATGTGTATCGTAACAAGCCATTGAAAAAGCGGGAAATTGTTGTGCAAGTGCACAGCAAGCTAAGTAGTTTTGTATACTCGCCTCGCTAAAAGTACCAGAAAGACGCCAACTAATACAGCAAAAACACCTTGAGCAGTTAGATCAATTGGATTGTTCGCTGCAAGTAGTACATTAAAGCCGAAAAGCGTACTCGTTATAAGCGCACCAGCTGCGAGTGCAAATACTTGTTTCGGCGCCCAAGCAGCCACGTTCCATCGATTAAGTAAAAAGATCGAAAGTGTAGTGACTACGAGCCCTATGGCAATTAACCCTACAGCAGGAATGCCCCACCCTGCTTCAAACAGTAGCGAAAAGAGGCCGAGCCAAGCCGCACTAACCAATGCACTAGCGGAACCTATAATAAGTGGGCGCGGAACTGGTTGGCGATTTGAACGAAGTGTTCGCGGCAATAAAAACGCGGCGGTGGCAAAAGCAGCAATGGCAATGCTTGCAATTCCGTAGCCAATCGCTGGCGCCACGTAGCCTGATTCACCCTGGAAAATAAAGTGGAAAAAGATTGTCATGAGCAAGAAGATGACGCCGCTCACCACCAGGCCGGCTTTCCCTAGCCATGGCGCAGGCTGCTTTTGTCGCAGTTTCAGGCACTGATGGAAATTATCTTTAATGCACGGGATAGCAAGGGCGGTCTACAGCACCAAAGCGATCAAGACGACCCGGGTATTATGTATATAAAAAATATCCTCGATCGCGGCCAGGCATGTGGTGAGTTTCGTCAATTTCCTTCCTATACGGCTGCGCTTGCCATTCGCGCTACTATTGATCAGTTTTTGGGTCAGCGCCCACTACGGCCAGATATCGACGCTGAGCAGTATCAAGCGCAGCTGGTCGATCTGGTAAAGCATATGGTGATGGCAAATAAACCTGAGCCCTAAAAGTCCACCACGGGGTGGGTTTGGGATTCAGGTTTAATTAAGCTTGGCGTTTGGTTTTGCTTCGTTTGTTTACTATTCGTAAAATGCCGTAACAGGCTGCAGTCCCGCCAATGGCAGCAACTGTGTCGAGCAAGACATCACGCACTTCTCCGCTTCGTCCTGCCACAAATAGTTGGTGGGTTTCATCCAAAATGGCATATAGCGCGGCCACGGCGATGCTTATAGTAGCAGCCTGTAAAGCCCCCAATCTATGCTGGCGGATAGCATTAAAAAGCAAGGCACCAAGCACAAAATACGCCACAATATGCGCTGCCTTACGCACTAAAACAGTGAGTATAGTATTATCCCAGCTCACGATTGCGCTCACCACCCCTACAATCGCATCGCTACGGGTATCTGAAACCGTTGCTCCTTCGTTCGAAAACAGGAAAATAACCAGCATCCAGGCAGCAACCAGTAGATAGCTAATGATGAGTTTTTTGGGCATTAGTTTTATTATACAGAACTTTGGGATTGCTACCCTACTGCAAGTACTGCTCAATCCGTTGCCTTGCGGCCTGTATCGAAGCTTGGTCGGGCTCCATAACGTACAGCGGGAGTGAGCCCATGCTGTAGGTTGGCGCTTGTGTTCCGGTCCCATCCACGCTTATTGACTCTACGTTCCAGCGCTGCAAACTATCCATTTGTTCCCGAATGAGCGTGGCAATTGTACTTTCGCTGGCATTGGTCTGGAAGGCGCCTTCCATCGCACCCAGTACGTGTTGCGAACGCGCGAGCGTATCGGCGCTGCTGAGTTTATGAATAATCGCTTCTATCACCCGCTGCTGGTTCTCTCCGCGTGCCCTGTCGCCACCCTCTAGGCTATACCGTTCGCGCGAGAAAGCCAGGGCTTGTTTGCCGTCAAGCGTATTGTACCCCTGCTGGAAGGCGTAACCGCCAGCCTGGAAGGCTCGGTCGCTGTATACCTCTACCCCGCCAAGGGCATCTACTAGTTTTGTGAGCGAAGCAAAATTAATGCGCAGGTAGTAGGCAATGTCGGTGTTATACAAGTCTTCAAGTGTGTGCACGGACATATCTATCCCGTAAATTCCGGCATGGGTGAGCTTATCGCGCGGGCCGGTGGTACCATGTAGCTGCACGTAGTAGTCGCGTGGCGTGTTCACGAGCAAAATTTTATGTGTTCGTGGGTTTATAACTGCCAAAATATTCACATCGCTGCGGGCTACGGAACTAATTGGCCCGTCGGTATCGATACCGCTAATATACACTACAAAAGGCTTCGAGATGTCGGCCTCTTTTTCTGCCTGGTCTTTTGCTACCTTAATAGTAAAGGTAGTCAGTACTTCAGTTTGCTGTGCAAATTCAGGGTCGTTTTCTTTCAGTAAGTCATAGTACGAAGTTTGTAGTGTTGCCAATTCAGCTGTTTGGTCGCGTACAGCTTGGCTCAGGCTGACGATTTCGGGATAGTCTTGGTAGGTTGGCGTCGTTCGTTTCGCCACTTCTTCTTTCACGGCAGCCGTATTGGGGTCGGTTTGTAGTAGTGCCACGGTGTGCTCGCCTTCTAGTGTTTGCTGCCCTTTGTTAGCGATAATACTGTATTCTATGGTTTGGAAATCCTTTTCCTGTATTGAACTAAGGAAAGATGACGTCGCATTGCTCAGCATCGCCGCATATAAGCTCCCCGCAATAATCAGCAGGCTAAAAACTGCAGCAGCCACCTTCTTGCCGCGCGACACCTGTTGCCGCCAGAGTACATACACGAGCAGACCGACGATTATAGCGCTCACCGGAACAGCTACCATAATGAGTGGTAGTGGCAGCAGCTGTGTGCGAACCACAGCAAATACGGCCACTATAAAACTAATGGCTAGCACAATGGCTAACCCCCTACTTGCCCAGTGAAAAAAGTTCTGTTTCATATATTCTATATTATACACTGTTTCTTGTTTTTTGGCTAATAAATTTAATTCTTATAAAAGTGAAATCCCCGCTGGCGACGGGGCTCACTATGGAACCGGGCCGAGGCCGAGCGGGGTTGGTCAGAGAGCGGCGAGGTCACGCTCGCGGATGTCGTGGTAGGGGCTCATGCGTCGGTAGCGGGCGACTTCGTCGTGCGACTGGTCGCCGCCGCCGATGCGGACCAGGACACCACCGTTCTGCGCCAGCTTCTTCAAGAAGGTGTCGCTCTCGTCGCCCCACTTCTTGCCGACGATGAACTCCTGGCCTTCGTCGACCTCGAAGATTGGGTGCTCGTAGACACGCCGGCACGCCACTCCGGCCGTTCCCCACTCGCGCTCCTTGGCGATGCGATAGGCCAGTCCCGGGATCCCGACACTTACCAGGCCCGACACCACGCGGTAGGAGTGGGCGCGGTAGTCCCACATGATGTCGTCGAGAACTCCATTGAGCAGGCTTTTGGCCGCCTGCTCGTCGAACTTCGTCGGCGGGCAGTAGCCCACGACACCGATCTCCAGGATGTCGAACATCCTTCTCCCTTCACCAGATTGGCTCTCTGTAAGCCAATACTTGTGTAAGTATAAAATAATGAGTGTTATTCGTCAATAGACTTTCTAGCAAATAACCACGCCCTACACCACTGCTGTGTTTATAACGCACAAATTTCTCGTGTTATAATCCAGCTACAATTCGAGAGGCTGAAGGAGGGCCGACCATGAATGCTATATATCACGCTAGCAGTGTTCTTTTGACGCTGAGTCTTATTGGCTTTACGCTTGTCACACTATATTTTCTTGCGAGGCCACATGTGCTAAATGAAAGTAAAATTGTTAGAAAGCCACTCTCTCGCCCTAAGATTCTACTTATTGGTGTGCTTGCCATTCTTATCAGCATGCTTAGCTTTAGCAGTGTTATGTCGGCTACTGAACCTACCAACAGCAAACAAGCCCAAGAAGCAAAACAGAACCAGGCAGACGAACAAGACGAAAAACCCATTACTAAAACGGAAACCAAAACAGAAATTATTCCATTTGAATTAGTAGAACAAACCGATCCTACTCTACCGCAAGGTGAAACACGTGTGATTGTAGAAGGCGTAAGCGGGGTACGCACCATCACCTTCCAGGTAACTTATGTACAAGGTAAAGAAACTAAACGTGAACAAGTAAAAAGCGAAATAACCAAAGAACCAATCACAGAAGTAGTAAAAATCGGTACTTATGTCGCCCCGCCTCCGCCAGCACCCGAACCTACCCCAGCGCCGCAAGCTTCTGCTAATGTTTACTACCGCAACTGTTCGGCCGCTCGTGCTGCCGGGGCTGCCCCCGTATATGCAGGTGAGCCTGGATATGCCTCCCACCTTGATCGGGATAATGATGGCGTTGGGTGTGAATAGTAACGTATATCACAAAATTTCTTGATTTATTTGGCAACGTACCATATAATCCAAAAAGTTATGCGGTTAAAAAATACACACAACAAACACACACTTGGTTTTACTATTGTTGAGCTACTACTCGTGGTAGTGGTGATTGGGATATTGGCGGCTATTGTAATTGGTGCATATACGGGGGTCAGCGCCCAAGCACACGACACTGCTGTGAAAACAGATTTATCTAATATTGTAAAAAAGTTGGAAATGTATCGGGCAGAAAACGATGTGTACCCTGCGGGGAGTGCGCAATTGGCTGAGCTCGATATAAAGGTGAGTAAAAGCTCATACGGCTAGCACTACCGAGGCGGCTCAAGTGACTATAATCTACTCTATTGTAGGATGCCCGCAGCAGCTCCAACGAACTTCGCTCTAGTGGCCTACAGCCAATCCGGAAAAGGATTCATGTATTCTGTCAATGGCAACTTAACGGATTATACGGGGCCAAAGACAGGTTCGGGTTCAATGTGTACAGCTGCTGGTGTGCCTATATCTGGTGACTTCTCGGAACGGGATTGGTTCTATAACGCTAGTAGTTGGCAATCGTATATTGGCGAGTAACCCCACACATCTCTTATAGAAATATGTTATAATATAACATATTAAGTAAGGCGGAAAATACGGATGGATGAGATGTCACAAAAAGCTCAGGATAAACGTGAGCTAGTTAAAACTGTTATACATCGTGCTGACGACATGATAGCTAATAATTTAAAAATATTTACCAAAAGCAATATTAAAAAATCACTAAGAGAACGTAACTTTAAGAAAGACCCCTTATTCTGGAATAATGGGGTACTTTCATTATCCATAAATGAATACGAACGCCTCTATGGCAGTCTACGATTGGAAAATAACCTCAAACTTCTAGATAAAAAAGGCGATATCAAGTTTGTCGATGACGCTTTATATTATTATGCTAATTTCAACCAACTAGGTTATACCGAAGCAAAAACTGTTTTTAGCTTTCTTCTGAAGGCAAAGAAGGATTCCAAGGGTAGTATAATGTATCGTGAGTCTAATCACTCAGCATTCATCGACACTATCGGTATGGTTTGTCCGTTCTTATTTAGATACGGAAATGAGTATGGCAGTAGCGAAGCTATTCAACTTGCAATGTCCCAATTTCGTCTTTTCTTTGATGAAGGCTTTGATGAAACTTCACAGCTCCCTTATCATGGCTACAACCTCACGAAAAACGAAAAAAACGGTATCATTGGTTGGGGTCGTGGTGTCGGCTGGATGATGTTTGGGCTTGTAGAGGCTTTATATTGGGCTGATAAAATCTCAGACGAACATAAAGAGCTAAAAGAAATGTATAATAAGATTTTGAGTATCGTATTGAGGTATCAAAGAGCAGACGGTGGATTTAGTTGGCAGTTGCAAGCCAAAGATGGTCCTCTCGATATATCAGCAACTGCCATGATTGGTTATAGTCTAGCCAAATACGATAGATTAGTAAAATCAGAAAAGCATACAGAAGTTCTTAATGGACTAGAATCACGCCTACTGCAAAACATCGATAGTCATGGTTATGTACTCAATTCCTCGGCTGAGTGCAGGGGCTTTTCAATGTATCCACAGATTTTTGAAAGCAATTCTTGGGGACAAGGATTCTCTGCCCTGTTCTTGCTCGCGAGGCTAGTATCACCGGTATCTTAATTGTCTGATTGTCAACGACTCAAGGTTTTGAGAACTTTCATCTTCACGGCCTGTATTACTGAACGATTTAGATATAGCACAATAGCGGTAATGACTATTGCATTCACGATATTCCCCACAACTGTATTTATGTAATATAAACTCAGTGCGACAGTGTAAAGTGCACTAAGCTTCAAAAAAAGTCCTTTTTCGTATGTAATAGTCACATGCTTTTTAAGGTCGTAGTGGCGAAAGATAGCCATTCCGAAAAAAGCAATCGCTGGCGATAAAGCCGCTGCATAAAGTCCCATAAACGGAATCATTATAACATTTAGACCAATACTAATAGCTGCCGCCAGCAGGGATGTAGTCAATACCTGCCTTGTCATTTTCTTGGCGATGAATATCGCACCATAAAGCCCAACTATTGAGTTCAGGAATGCAGCAATAAGCAATATAGGGATGTAGAGATATGCTTCAGCGAAATTCTTGCTGACTAAAATGTTAAAAACAAAAGGGATGGCAATTATAATTCCTAAGTTCAATGAGGCAAATAATTTCACGCTCATATTAAAAGTGTCTGTGAAAAACTTGTCTCTGTCTTTGCTGTTAATATGCATTGACGCGGACTCTGTCCATGACATCCCAAATACTGAATATATTCCTGTAAATATAAGGGGGAACTTATACGCAATTGCCATAATTCCATTCGAAGTCACACCCAGTGCCAGTACAATTATTGTCCTCCCAGCAGCATTGATAGTCCACCACGCAATACCATGCGGCACTAAGGGCAACGAGTAACCTAGAAGCTGCTTCGCTAATTGCTTATCTACAGATTTATACTTTATATGTTTGTATAATCGAAGCGACCAAAAGAGATAAACAGCGTTCACGATGCTCCCGCATGCCATGGCAAGCAACATTCCTTCCGCGCCTATTTTTAGTATAACGATGAAAAGGATATTCAGAACTATTGTAAAAATACTAGCCAGTATGCTACCTTGAGCGTACTTTTTGTTATTGCCTAAACCACGTGCAACTTGTAAAAATAAATTCGAAAATATTGCTCCGCACACACTTAGAAGGATGATATAAAAATAGGGTATATTGATAAAATATCCGATGATAATGTAGAGGGCGATGGCCGGTAAGGCAAAAAGAGTTGAGGCATAAAGCACATTTGTGATAATCTTAGCAATGTCATCATCCCGTCCTCTTGCATCTATAAGAAACCTAAAGGCCGCCATCTCCAATGAAACCGCGATAATTGGTGCAAAGAGCGCTATGTATGTGAGGATGAGATCAACAGTTCCATACTCGTCTGGACTGAGAAAAGTCGTATATATGGGAATGAGTAAAAATGTAATCGCTTGCGGCAGGAGCCTTCCCAGTCCAATGATGAATGTATTTTTTGCTAATTCAGCTTTCTTACTCATGATTGTACTTGCTCTTTGCAGACATAGCTAGATGGCTAATTAAGAACTTGTGCGAACGCTCTTGTTCTATTTTCTTTATAGAATTTACACTTTCCCAATCGATCTTTTGATTGATGAGCTCAGGAGTAACTTCATCGATAGACGATACAAGCCTGTCTTCAAGTTTAAAAGTTCTGAGCAATGAAGTAAAACGCGCCATTCCCCTCTTCTTGTTGCCAATAGCTATAAAAGGCTTGTTAAATATAATGGAAAACGCCGTTCCATGAAATGAATCAGTGACAATAAACTGCGCGTCGCGAAAACTACGTAGCCACTGTTCAACCTTTGGCATCACGTACGGTTTCTTATTACGCAAAAAAGCTATAAATGATCTATACTCTTTTGGCATTATTTCAAACCGCTGAGCATTGACTATGCCTTCGATTTTATCGATAACTTTATTATTAGTCTCACTCCTGTCAAGTACATACACAAATAAGTTACCCGTGGGCTTTTCCGTCGCTCCAGCATCAATAATATTGCTATATTCTTCTCTGCTAAGTAACAATGTTGGATCTACGTGATGTTCCGCATCCACCCCCCAGTATTCTTTACAAATATTCACTCCAGACTCTTCGCGTACAGATATGCCGCTAAATTTTTTGGCGAGTACTTTAGTTTTTTCTATCTGCGCTGACGTGTATTCATTTATATCATCCTTACCAAACGACGCCGCATAAGATATACGTTTGATACTATCATCCTTAATATCACCAAACATATACTTCGTAGGGTCCACATAAGCCGCTCGCCATACTTGATCACTCCCCACGATAAGCAAATCAGCATGTTTATCAAGGTTATTTTCGGTATAGCTTATATATTTATCGACGAAGTTACGCGGTTTGGAATATATTATTCTGTCTATCCATGACGCAGTTATGTATATAGTTTTTTTACGTAATGTACCGGCTACCGAACGCAGAAAACGCTTCATATAGCTAGGCGACGGATGTAAATGTGAAGTTGATATGCTAATATCTGACCTCGTTAAGACGAGCTTGCGCTGTAAGGCATATGCTTGTAGTATACCGCCATAATTATGGCTGAGACGATGTGTTAGTACTTGTATCTTCATCGTTTTGCTCCAATATTCGTTTGAAACTTTGCTATTGATCTTAATAAAATAAGCATCCATAACAAAATTGGTTTTTGATTGATAAACGCTTCTACAGTATACCTGAGATAGCCTTTTAGATGGTGAGTATCAGCTTGCTTGGCTAGCCATTGGAGATCATCGCTTTTATTTAGGCTTTCAAGATCACGCCTCAATGTTGCGATTGTCACCATCTTCTTAGCACTATATACATACGACACATAGCGTGATGCAATTATTGATAGCTGCACCGCAGCAATATTCTCATACATAAGTTGGTATTTTTGATTTGTGCTTTTAAATATCCCCTCTATATATCTACTTACTTTAGCTGTGTCGATTGCATTACTAACAAAATTATTAATATTCCTCGAGGCGCTCTGCATGTTATCGTAGTAATTATACGTTATCTCTTGTGATATATAGATGCTTTTAACCGATAGAAGCAGTTCTACGTAGAAAATAACATCCTCCATCATGGAAACATTTTCGTGAAAGCGAAGGTTACTTATAAATGATCTTTTTATAGTCAAAAGCCACACATAACAACCAGCCTTCCCCAAAAGCAATTCCTCAGCCAGACGCAGAAGCTCTGCTTGCCCCTCATAAAGACCACCTTGTATTGACTCTTGAGTAGAGTACATTTTTTCTGGTACACCTTTTGCATAATGTGTTCGTACGCAGTCAACATTTTGTTCATCAAGTATTTTAACTACGGTTGAAATTGCGTTATCATTTATCCAATCATCTGCGTCAACAAATGTTATATAGTCACCCCTACATACATCAAGTCCTTTATTGCGCGCGTGCGACACACCTTGCTGTGATCCATCGATTACTATTACTCGCTTGTCTTTCTGCTGAAATTGTTTACAAATAGATAAACTACTATCTTGGGAGCCATCGTTCACCAATATCAGCTCTATGTTCTGATAGTCTTGGCCAAGAACACTCTCGATGCAGCGAGTGAGATATTCTTCGCTATTATAAACAGGGACAATGATGGATATTACAGGAGTTTTCATAATTATTTCTCAAACTCCGACCTATTAGGTAGCACTTTATGCAAACTCGAATTAATCGCAAATTTTGTTTGATCAAAGTCTCCGACCTCACTATCATTAATACAGATCATTCGGTATTTACCAGATTCAATAGCCTCACAGGCAGTTTCGAGCTGTTTTGGGAAGATTGAAAAATACTTACCTTCTTTCAAAAGATTTGTAGGCTCAAACTTTCCAGTTACAAATTGCCATTCACGCATAACATACTGATTAACATCAGTGATGCTGCGGAACTTATTAAGTGAAGTTTTATGGAGTACTTCTCTTTCCTTATCCCAAACTTCTTCAAAAGTAGATTTCAAATATGCCTGTGGCATATGGTTAATCATAAAGCCAGGAAAGTGATTTGTGGGTAAGAATGTTGCACTCAAAATTGGGGCTAGTAGGCCGTTCTTCGGAGAGAAGAACTTAGTCTTATACTTTTTTAGTACAGTATTTCTATCAAAATTTCTGTTTATAACGCCAATATCATTTAGTAAGAAGTGGCCAAAAATATCATCGTAATCAGCACTAGGAATACGAAATAATACGGCCTGGTCTTTTGGTAAACCATTTAATGCAAAGAAGTCAGCCGCCATCGTCGGTTTTGTAATAAAGGAATCGTCGTTTAGGTATATAAATCGCTCCGCTAACCCTTTGATTCGATGCATGTTGAGTTCAATAGTATGTGAACTAAAGGTAGGCAAGTACTCCTTTGGTATGAAATCGCTATGTTTTACCCAATTCAACTTACTGGAACCTGTATTAAGCCATTTTGGTTTTTGTCCATTAGTGACAAAATGTACTTTACGTACCCAGGGCATAAACTGCTCAATACCACGGAAAACATATTGTAAATTATCCCAATTACGATATTGTTTAGCGAAAGCTTTTGCTTCTTTCTCTGATAGCTCTTTACCCAAATACTTGTTTCTCTGTTTAATCCATTCCGAGTCACTTCCGTCAACCCAGAGAAGAACGATATCAATATTACTACTCATTTTACAATCCTTAACTACATCCAAAAATTATTAAAGTTAACTTCATACATACGGAACATCAGTGGCGATACCAAAGCATATATAATTAGCATTATTATACCAACGAGATAGGTTCTTTTACCATTAATAGGATAGGTTGCATACAGAACGGGTAAAATAAAATCAACGGCGGCAAGGACTCTCGAGCTAATAAGTGTATTGCTGATAAATATTATCGCAATCATAACTACTGAAACATAATATAGGAATAGGTTATGGTTCATATCAAAGTATTTGTTTAACCTATATATAAAATACAGGTGTACGAGAGCCCACATTATCTTTATATAAATAAGATATGGGGATTCTGAGCTGCTCCATTCTTGATAATAAAGAAACTTGTTAGCCGTATCTGGATCGTACAAAGATAAAATACCAGCAGGTGATATAGCAATCAGTATGGTTAATATAGTAGTGACAGAAAAGACACTAAACCAAAAATAACGCTGCCCTCGAAAGAAGGCTAGAACCCATGAAATAATATATACTATTGCCGTGGCTTTATGTATATACAGAGTAAGAAGGCCTAACAAGTAGCCAATTCGATGCCGTTTTTTAGCAATTACGGAAATAGCATACAGGATCAGGGCGACAGCCAGCCCCTGTCTCATAATATTTGTATAAGACATTATCCCGTAGGGCATAAATGACGCAAGTAGTAAAAAGTATGATGACTTCGTGTAGTTATTTGTAAAATTATATAAAGCTGCATACAGCAAGGATGCAGTAATAACAGCCAATAATACTAGATAGATATCCGAGCTTACGCCCAAAGACTTTAATATCACTCCAAATTGAGAAAATATAAAATCTTCTGTGACAGTCCCTCTTTGATAACGTGCGAGGTATTCTGCAGTATCCACTCCGATACTACTCTCGCGAAGCCCATAGAATAGCCCAATACAAAGTATGGAAATTATGGGAACTATTCTTTTGTAATATCCGCTAATCCGAGAGAAGAAATAAGTCATAAACAAAAGCGCGCCTGCCAGAGCTGCAAAGTTCCAAAATGTATAATATTCGCTACTCATACCGCCGTACGCCTACAGTCTCTTCCTAGTAGCGTTGTATAGCGACAAGCAGAAGAATAAAGTCCTATGGAAAACCGGAATGCCATCAAACTGCTGGTATAAAGCCCACTTTTTTCCGATAACCTTTAGCTTATTAGCTGATAGACTACTCGACGTACGCCGATACAGAGAGTTGGCTTCATCTAATCCGTATGCGTAGTCTATCTTAGTTAAAATATTGCTCCACGCAATAGCATCTTCGCCATAAGATAAATCTGGCATGATAAAATGTTCCTTGCTAATCTCCAAGGTGTCGATCATGACAGTCGATGTCCAGATAAGGTTGTTTTTAAGATAATCTATTTTTGACATCCTATACGGTACATGAACCCTGCGATCTACCGATTGGCCTTTTTCATCCGCAAATAAGTACCCTGTGAATGAAAATGAGCTACCGCTCTTCTTCATGAAATCTACCTGCATAGTGAGTTTTTCCGGATCCCACAGATCATCAGCATCAAGAAACGCAATATAGCGACCTTCTGCTTCGCTCACGCCCCTATTCCGAGCCATTGCTACACCAGAATTCTTCTCTAGACGAAATAATTTTATTCGTTTATCTGTTTTCTGCAATTCTTGTACGATCTTGACACTACTATCTAACGAACAGTCATCTACAACCAGTAGCTCCCAGTTGCTATACGTTTGATCTTGAACTGTAAGTATAGTCTCTTTAATAAACTTCTCAGCGTTAAATACTGGAGTGACAATGCTCACTAAGTCTTGCTTCTTCATACCTCTGCCTCGTATTCAGGACTGGTTAATTGAGATCGCTTGCTTCTCGAGCTTTCAATGTGCCCGTTACGTGATACCACAGTCCAAATGGTAAGTGCTACACATTTCAAATCAGTAAGAAAACTTATTGCTCGGGCGTACTCCCCGTCTTTTTTTGCTTTCTCTACAATATTCAGCTCATCGCGCCCATTCACCTGTGCCCAGCCAGTGATACCTGGTTTGACGCCATTGGCGCCATGTTTTTCGCGTTCGGCTATGAGGTCGGTTTCTTTTAGTATAACAGGGCGTGGGCCGACGATACTCATGTCGCCGCGCAGCACATTGACAAGCTGTGGCAGTTCATCCAGCGAAAGCTTGCGCATAATTTTGCCGCTGCGGGTGATGAATCTTTGCGGGTTCACTAAATCGTTGGTGGGGTGGTTTTTCGGCGCACTCTGTTTCATGGTGCGGAACTTGTAGATGGTAAATATTTTGCCCTCCTGGCCAAAACGTTTTTGGCGAAAGATGATAGGCCCGCGCGAATCTAGCTTTATCACCAGCGCCAAGAACAAAAGAAGCGGTGCAAAAAACAAGAGAATACTACTGGCAAACACGATATCAAGCAGCCGTTTTACATATATATACATTTCACCCACCTACTTTTCCTGCGTTTGGTTTGGTTCCTCTGCCCGCGCTTTTCTACTACGTGGAGTGTAATGGGCGGCGGTTTCGATGGTGGGGTCAAATGGTGGCAATAATGGGGCGGGTGCGGCTTCTTGCTCGGCCGCTTCAACGAGTGGTTGGATATCGTTTTTTTCTGGCTGGGTTGGTGGCATGGGCATGTTTTCTGGGTGGGCTGGTTCTTCGATGGCTGGCGGTTGCGGCATTGGTGGGGTTGCTTCTGGGCGTGGTTGCTGCAAAGGTGTGGCGGGGTTGCCCACGGTCATGCGCACGAGGCTGCGGATGGCTTTGCGTGCCATGGTGCGTTTGTGTTTTGTGGTTTTCCCTTTTTGCTCGGGGGTGTGGCTGGCTTCTTCTTGCAGGCTCTTTTTGGTGAGCTTAAAGTCGTATACAAAGAATAGTGCGATTATAGCCAACAGGAACCCGCCTGCGGTGCTGAGGCCAAGCTGCAGCATTGTGTGCACGTTGTATGGTTTGTCGGGCTGGCTGGCTTTGTCGACGGTTTCAATGTTGTCTTGGTTGTATAGCGTATTTACTTCTTTACGGAAAGATTCAATGGCGGCATCGGCGACTTTCTGGCTGGTTTCGCCTTCAGGGGTGGCGACGGCGAGTTTAATCACCTCGGTATTTTTTTCGTTGCTGGCTTCGATAGATTTTACGAGCTCATCGTAGGGGGTGCTTAAGTGTAGATCGTCAATAACAGGTTGCAGCACCTTACGTGATTTAAATAGCTCGATGTAGTTGTTGATGCGGGTGGAATCTTGCGGGCGGGTCTCGCCTTCGTTAATCAAGATTAAGGTAGCGGTACTTTTGTACAGCGGTACCTGGATAAAGCTGTTGTAGATGAGCCCAATAAAAAAACCAAGCACAGTGAGCGTCGCAATAACGAGCCAGCGCTTGGCATAAAATTTCAGCAGATTGTATAGGTTTATCTCTTGCACACTCAGTCCTTTTGCGGGAATAGTTGTTTACAGAATGTTACTATAG
>CAZRGZ010000008.1:0-38904 GCA_964599775.1 uncultured Candidatus Saccharibacteria bacterium
GCTACGGCGCGCCCAGGGCTACGCTGGAAATCGCTTAGCGATACGCGCCCGTGCTTTAGCAGCTTCTTTCTCACGATTTTTGTGGGGTGATTCTGTTTTTAAATGGTTGAGTAGTTTTTGCGTAGCTTCCGAAATTTCTGTAATCGCCTGTTCGAACGCTGCTTCGTTGACGTGCGATGGTTCGCGGTAGCCGCTAACTTTACGTACGTGGTTTAATATTCCTGCACATACTAATATTGTAGCACTAGCTATTTAAAATCGTATGCTATACAATAAAAAGAGTGGTTTGTTGTAAAAAATGTAAAAAAATAGGAAAAACTATTGTAAAATGTGCCAAGTAGGAGTAATGTTGGAGCTGGACAAAGTAGGATTTCCAAAAACCCTACAAGGATCGCGCCTCAAAATAAATTCCCGCCAAGCTTGTAAGACTTGTGGAATGAAATTTGAGACGGGATCCATAATAATTTTTAAACCTGTTTTAAAAACAGAGAAGGTGTAGAGATTTTTATGGATGCAATTGGGTTTTTAGCGGCCGGCATTTTTGGCTTCGGCTATTTGCTTATCACTCTTGAACAGCGGTTTATAACACATAAATCAGCTATTGCGCTGGTAATGGGTGCGGTACTGTGGCTTATTGCCGCGGTAGCACTTGGCAGCCACCCTGAATTATTAGACGAGGCGCTCACACATGCGGGCGCTGAAATTTTTGGTATCGTTGCTTTCCTCTTGGGGGCAATGGCACTCATTGAGATTTTGGTGCACTATGGCCTCTTTGATATTCTTCGGATGAAGCTTTCTGCTCTCAAGGTGAGTGATAAGCAACAATTTCTCATTATGATGGGAATGACTTTCATCCTCTCCGCCCTTTTGGATAACATCGCCGTGACAATCGCTATACTACAGATTGCGCGGCGTTTCTTTAAGGGAAAGAACTTAATTGTTGCGGCGGCCAGTGTTGTCATCGCTGCGAATGCGGGTGGTGCATGGTCGCCAATCGGCGATGTTACCACTGTGCTACTATGGTTAGCCGATAAATTCACGGCATTTGAAGTTATTATTTATACCTTCCTGCCAGCCTTGGCGCTCTTTTTGGTCTCTACCTTTATGCTGTACCGCAAGCTTAATAATGAAGATTTTGTTGAGAAAGAAGAAACAGCTATTGAAATGCCTTCACTCAGCGAAAAGGCAGTCATTGGCTCGGCAATTATAAGCTTTACTTTCCCTCTGTTTATGAACTTGCTAGGGTTACCACCATATATCGGGTTGCTGTTTGGTCTCGGTATTACTTGGATGATTATTGAATTTGTCAAGCAGAAGAGCCGCAAAGAACATCGTTCCCACTTGACTGCGAACATTGAAAAGTTAGTGCAATCAGTTGATATTTCGTCGATTAAATTCTATATTGGTATTCTTCTCAGCGTTTCAGCACTATCGGTAATTGGCGTGTTGACATTTATTTCAGCAACCGCACTTGGGGAGGATCCATCGAGGACGACACTACTGGTTGTAAACGTACTTATTGGTGTGCTTTCAAGCATTGTTGACAATACTTCATTGGTGGCAGTTGCCATTGACATTGTGCCTACTGCCGACCCAGTCATCTGGTCGCTCCTTGCCCTAACGGCTGGCACTGGTGGATCCATATTCGTGATTGCGAGTGCAGCGGGGGTAGTCGCCTCTGGTACTATTAAGCAACTTACTTTTGGAAACTATTTCAAAATCGCTACCTTACCAGCACTTGTTGGTTTTGTGGTGGGGGTAGCAGTGTGGATGCTCCAGCACGTTGTTTTGAGCGCTTAAGGTATAATAATGTATTTTTCAAAAGCTCCTAATATTAAAGGAGCTTTTTTATAGAAAAAGTATTCCATCGCTAGCCAAGCTATGATAAAATTAGTGGTGATGAGAGTACGCCAACGAAAACACCCTCACCATAAAGCACCACGTTGGCTTCGTACGGTCCGAACTTCGGGCCGTATTGCTTTTTTAGGGGTGTCGGTCGCGTCGATCATCGCAGTATTTATATTAAACGCAAAGTAAAGGAGGGGAGCTATGAAGATTCGTCAAAGCTCAAACACGGTAGTGGAGCAATCTGGAGCGCTCGTCATTATTCGTCTGGCTGCACGGCTTGCCTTTTTAAGCTTTGCTGCCGGAACGGTGCTTGCCATAGTTTTTATAATGGCACTGCAATAGAATAGATTAGTAAAAAGAGCTCTCATTGAGAGCTCTTTTAATTTAACTATACAATAAAAGAAGGGTTGACTTTTTAGGCCCAATTAAAGCACTGCGGACAGAATAAATTAATAACCGAGAGGTTCTGCAACGAATACCACATGCGTCCGGCCGGGTGTATCTTGGCGAATAACCAGCTCTTTGTTCACACTACTGCCCGTGCCATATGCCTTTTGTGAACGCACGTCCTCGAGTGGGAAAACATGCTCATTCAGTCGCTGCTGGGCTTCAGTAAGATCCTTGACGATTTTGTGTGTTCCTACCACCAGTACGACGTGCTTGGCGCCATAGGCATATCCTGGCAATTGGCTGCCGGTAGCAGAAGCAAAGTAAAGTTCGCCGTTCTCGGTAATAGCTAACAAGCTACCCACAGCATAATCTGGTGCTGCACCTAATTGGCGCTTGAGCTTTTCCTGACTTTTATCACCATAAATCTCGAGTAGTTTTTTGTAAACAGAAACATATTCCCCAGATTCGTTAAATAGTTCCGTAAGACCAATCTGTTCCAATGTTGCCGAGGTGTTTGTGAGGATCTCGGCGCCTTTGGGGACGTGGCGCAGAACTTCCTCTTTTGCTGCTTCTTTGGTTTCGACGAGGCTGCTGGAAATACCGTGGTCTTCGAGCGCTTTTTGTGTCTTTGCAATTGTTTCAGAGCTTGCGAGCTGTGTAAAATCTTTGTTCATACTTCCTCCTTGAAATGACTGATATCTTATGATACTGTATAAAGTACAGTATCCATTATAGCTATATCGATTTACAAAGTAAAGTAATTTATGAACCCCCACGAATCTTCGATTTCTTGCGCTAATCTCCAAGCCGCCTTGGAATTGCTTGGAGACCGCTGGTCGATGGTTATTTTATGGAATATTAAGGAAAAACCAAAACGTTTCAGCGAGATTCAGAAAATGTCAGAAGGTATTAATACCCGTACACTCACACAACGATTACAAAAGTTGGAAGAGTGGGGGCTTGTGACCAAGCACGAATACAAAGAATACCCCCCACGCACGGAGTACACCATTACTGAACGTGGTCGTGAGTTAGAGCCAGTATTTTCTTCACTGATGGAATGGGCTGGCAAATACCTTACGCAAAACAACCAGTAATCTATAAAAGCACTGTGGCAAAATAATAATTTCGACGAAACGACTGGCTGCCGCTTCGACTTCGCTTTAGAAAGGAGGCGGTAGCCAGTTAGCGCTGCTTTTCCAGTGCCTGGAAGAATGAACCTACATCTGGAAGCAGCAAAAAAGCTGCAGGTATAAGAACAAGAGCTGCCGCACAGGCGACAGCCACCAAGCCGATAACGAGATCTCTATCTCGCGGCGGCTGCTTGTTGAAAGCTCGAAGTGTTGTCACAACACGTCGAATGATCATTTTTATCCCTACTTCCCTTGGACTCGGATCCACTGTTATTTTACATACAAAATCAGAAAAGTCAATTCCTATCTAATGGAAATGCTGGTATACTATTAGTATGAAAAAGTGTTTCGTATTATCATCCAGTCTCTTTAGCACTGCGGGCGGCAAAGCCGGTTCGCGCTCGCTATAGCTCGCATAGAAACATAACTTACAGGAGACGGAGATGCTAGACATACGATATGTTCGCGAACATACAGACCGAGTAAAAGAATTTACCACACAAAAAGGCTATAAAGTCGATGTTGATCATGCACTACAACTCGATGAAGAGCGGCGCGAAGTGCAGCAAAAAGCCGATGAACTGCGCCGAGAACGCAATGACATTGCGGCCAAAATGAAAGATGGCAAGCCCGAGTCCGAACTCATAGAGCAGGGGAAGAAGATAAAAACCGAGCTCATGCGTGTAGAAGAACGAGAGCGAATACTTGAAGATGAATTTTTGCAGATTTTTAAGCAAATCCCCAACGCACCCACAGGTGATGTACCGGTTGGCGCAAGCGAAGATGAAAACGTGGTAGCAAAAACAGTCGGCGAAAAGCCACAGTTTGACTTTACGCCTAAAAATCACGCTGAACTAGCCGAAGCAAAAGGCTGGCTCGACAAAACACGCGCCGCCAAAGTAACTGGTGCCCGTTTCGCCTATATAAAAGGCGATATGGTGAAGTTGCAGTTTGCGTTGGTGCAGTTTGTGATGGACAAACTCACTGACCAAGCATTTATAGATGAAGTGATTCGAGAAAGCAACCTTGAGGTTAGTAATCGGCTGTTTACACCCATTCTCCCGCCATTCATGTTGCGAACCGAGCTGTATGATGCCATGGATCGCCTTGAACCGCGCGATGACCGCTATAAAATTGAAGGCGAAGACTTATGGCTACAGGGAAGTGCCGAACATGTGCTAGGGAATATGCATGCCGATGAGATTTTAAACGAAGCCGATCTACCCCTGCGCTACATTGGCTATGCTACCAGCTTTCGCCGCGAAGCCGGCACCTATGGCAAAGATATGGAAGGCCTCTTCCGTATGCATCAGTTCGACAAGCTTGAAATGGAAAGCCTCACCTTGCCGGAAAATGGCTTAAACGAACACCTTTTCTTGATTGCGATTCAAGAAAAACTCATGCAGCTGCTTGGTATTCCATACCAAGTACTCATGAAATGTACCGCCGATATAGGTAAGCCAAATGCCCGTGGTGTCGATATCGAAGCCTGGCTGCCAGGGCAAGATAAATACCGCGAAACACACACCGCCGACTACATGACCGATTATCAGGCGCGCCGCCTTAAAACCCGCGTGCGCCGTGAAAACGGCGAAATTGAACTGGTGCACACCAATGACGCCACCGCCTTGCCGTTAAGCCGAGGACCAATTGCTATACTAGAGAACTATCAACAAGCCGACGGGTCTGTGAGAATCCCTGAAGTACTGCAGTCATACCTGAATGGCAAAGAGGTAATATAAAAAGGAGGGGAAAATGATAACCCACATAGATATAGACGGTGTTAAATACGAATTGGACGATACTACCAAAAAATATGTCACCCGCAAAATTGGCAAGCTTGATCGCTATGTTCCACGCCATGCACGTAAAAGTTTGAAGGCATTTGTCAAGCTAAAAGAAGTCAACCGTGCGAATGGCAATAGGTATGAAGCAGAGGTAATCCTTGATTTGCCTGGCCATAAACTGACAGCTTCTGATTCAACGGTAAATATGCTGGCGGCAATTGATATTGTAGAAGAAAAGATGAAAAACCAGCTGAAGAAGTATAAGGATGAGCGCACGGAGCATAGGGGGAAGAGAAATTTAGTGGGGCGATTGAAGCGACGATTAGGTCGGTAGAGACTAACGAAAGAAGTCGTTTTCACTACGAGAGCCTCATACCGCCCCAACCCTACAATGTGCGGGTCCTGACCTTAAGGCTCCTCCCACGTCGGAAATAGCTAAAGCTATTTCTCTCCGCGGGGTACCCCGTATACCGGCAGCGCCGGTATACGGAATAAAAGCTTGGCCGAGCCGACATGAGCTTAAAGCGAATGTAGCGAGCATCAACAATAGCTTTCGGCCACCCACGCGTCACCTTTGTGCCCGCGATGAAAACTCAGCCTAAAAATCACCCGAATACCAGTCAGAATGAAGCGTCAGGCTCCGCGAGGTAGCGTGAGCTACCTCTTGTCTCCTGACGCTCATTCTGCTCTGGTATCGAGGTAATTTCGGCGATGCCTAAGAGATTGGAATGGGTTCTGGAAGAGTCTAAAAGCGAAGAGCAGCCCAAGGGAATTCCATAGGAAGCTAAGCTTCTATGGAATGTCCCTGGCGCGGAACGGACTCTTCGGTGGGGGGAGGGGGGAGGGTGAGCAAAGTGGTTGAAGCGTGGATAGTCACAAAATTTACATCCTCGTCATTTTCTGCTATAAATAAACCATTATGCGAAAACTCGAAGCAATCATGCCTTCACACTTTACCCATCCGCTTGGCGGTTAGTTACTATTGCCCTTTACCCCCTAACATAACTAACCTTAAAAGAGGATATAAATAATGCGACGAACTGAACTTTTTATAAAAACCCGAAAAGATGCACCTGCCGATGAGCAAGCAAAAAACGCCCAACTACTGATTCGGGCCGGATATGTATATAAAGTAATGGCGGGCGTGTATGCCTTTACGCCGCTTGGATTGAGAGTGCTGGAAAAAATTAAGCAGATTGTACGCGAAGAAATGAATGCAGTGGGTGGCCAAGAGCTTTTAATGAGTAGCCTGCAGCGCAAGGAGACTTGGGAAATCACCGATCGTTGGAATGATGATGTGGTAGATGTATGGTTTAAATCTCGCCTACAAGACGGTACTGATGTGGGCTTTGGCTGGTCGCACGAAGAGCCAATTATGGAAATGATGCGCCAATACATTGCCAGCTATAAAGATTTGCCCACAAGCGTATACCAGTTCCAATCAAAGCTCCGTAATGAGCTACGCGCGAAAAGCGGTATCATGCGCGGGCGCGAGTTTATCATGAAAGACATGTATTCGCTACACGCCAGCGGCGAGGACTTAGATGCATACTATAATCAAGTGATCGATGCTTATAAGCGCGTGTATGACCGCCTAGGAATCGGTAAGGAGACTTATGTCACCTTTGCTAGTGGTGGTGCGTTTACGCGATTTAGTCACGAATTCCAAACGATTTGTGAAGCTGGTGAGGATATTCTGTATATTCACCATGGCAAAAATGTTGCGGTGAACGAAGAAGTGCTCGATGAAGCAGTTAAAGAACTTGGGGTAGACAAAAGCGAGCTAGAGAAAGTAAAAAGTGCGGAAGTGGGAAATATCTTTAACTTTGGCACTGAAAAAGCCAAGCAAATGAATATCACCTTTACCAATAGTGAAGGTATTGAGCAGCCAATTTATTTGGCGTCGTATGGGATTGGTGTTACCCGCGTGATGGGAGTGATCGTCGAGAAGTTTGCCGACGATAAAGGTATTGTGTGGTCCGAAAACATTGCACCAGCCAAAATTTATCTGGTGCGCATTGGCGAAGAAGAGGAAGTCGTGCGTATGGCGGATGAACTGTATGAAAAACTGCTCAGTGCTGGGGTAGAAGTACTATATGATGATCGCGATGCGCGCGCGGGCGAGAAATTTGCCGATGCTGATCTTATTGGCTGCCCAGTGCGAATGACTATTTCAAAAAAGACTATAGCTGAAAATGCAGTAGAAATGAAACACCGGACGGAAGCCGAGAGCCGTTTGATACCCCTCGATACAGCTATTACTTTGTAGCTGCTTTTCACAAGCGCCAAAACAGCGTATAATAGTAAGTAATTGTAAGTGATTTTTGGAAATTCCGGAAGAAGGGGAGACGAATGAAGAAAGCGCTGACCAAGGTTTTTGGTGATCCGCAGGCTCGTACGCTAAAGCGGCTGAGGAAAAAAGTAACTGAGATAAACCAACTGGCCGATAAATACAAGGCCATGAAGGATACTGAGCTTAAAAAACAAACTGGGGTATTGAAAGACCGCCTTGCGCAGAAGAAGACCACACTGGACGATCTGTTGCCAGATGCCTTTGCCTTGGTGCGTGAAGCATCCGATCGCAAACTCGGCATGCGGCATTTCGATGTACAGCTGATTGGTGGCATGGTGCTGCACGAAGGGAATGTTGCCGAAATGAAAACCGGTGAAGGTAAGACGCTGGTGGCGACTCTCCCTGTCTATTTGAACGCACTTACTGAAAAAGGGGCGCACGTGGTCACGGTGAATGATTATTTGGCACAGCGTGATGCAAGCTGGATGGGCCCGGTTTACGACTTCTTAGGGATGAGTGTCGGGGTGATTGTTAACGACGCTTCATTTGTATTTGATCCTAAGTTTGACAACGAAGCACACGAAGACGAACGTATGCGCAAGTTACGTCCAGCAACCCGAAAAGAGGCGTATGCTGCTGACATTACGTACGGTACCAACAACGAGTTTGGTTTCGACTACCTGCGAGATAACATGGTTAACGACGTAGATCTACTGCGTCAGCGTGGGCTACATTATGCCATTGTCGACGAGGTCGACTCGATTTTGATCGACGAAGCACGTACGCCGCTGATTATCTCTGCTCCAGCGGCCGAAAGCCCTGAATCGTACGGCCAATTTGCAAAAATTGCCGCCAAATTGACGCCGGACGACTACATTTTAGACGAAAAACGCAAGAGTGTCTCATTGACCGACCAAGGGGTCGAAAAGGTGCAAAAGATGCTGGGTATAAAAAATTTGTACAGCCCAGAAGCAGTGCGTTTAGTGTACCACATTGACCAAGCTCTAAAGGCGCAAATACTCTTTCGTCGTGATAAAGAGTACGTTGTTACAACTAGTGGCGAAGTGGTGATTGTTGATGAATTCACTGGCCGTTTAATGCATGGCCGCCGCTATAACGAAGGTCTACACCAGGCTATCGAAGCCAAAGAAGGCGTACCAATCTTACAAGAGAACATGACCTTAGCGACGGTGTCATTCCAGAACTTCTTCCGCCTGTATGATAAGTTGGCGGGCATGACAGGTACTGCTTTTACCGAAGCTGAAGAGTTTGCTCAGGTGTACGAGCTTGACGTGGTGCAAATTCCTCCGAATAAACCGGTTATTCGGGAAGACCGTACCGACCTCATTTTCAAGAGTGAAAAGGCGAAAATTAATGCTATCGTTGAAGAAGTAAAAGAGCATAACAAAGCGGGTAGGCCAGTACTCATTGGTACTGCTTCTATCGCCAAGAACGAGTTAATCAGTAAAGCACTTACCAAGGCTGGCATAAAGCACAATTTGTTGAACGCCAAAAACAACGAAAGTGAAGCATCGATCGTTGCGAAAGCGGGGCAAAAAGGTGCAGTGACACTGGCTACCAACATTGCCGGGCGTGGTACCGACATTATCTTGGGTGAAGGTGTACGTGAACTTGGTGGGTTGGTAGTGATTGGCTCGGAACGTCACGAATCACGGCGTATCGACAACCAGCTGCGTGGTCGTGGCGGACGTCAAGGTGATCCAGGTGTGACGCAATTTTATGTGAGCACCGAGGACGATCTCATGCGTATTTTCCAGGGTGAGCGCGTGGCGGCACTTATGAGCCGAATGGGTGTTGGTAATGATGATACTCCAATCCAGAATAGGACTATCAGCAAGACTCTTGAAGCAGCGCAAAAACGGGTCGAAGGCTATAACTTTGATGCCCGTAAAAATGTAGTGCAGTACGATAATGTGATTAATCGGCATCGTCGGGTGGTATACACGATGCGCCGTCGCATTTTAGAGGGCAAGGATATTAAGCCAGAAATCTTGAAGCTGCAAAACGACAAACTACGCGAGCTAACGCAAGTACCAGCCAAGAATAACAAGAATTTTGTAAAAGAATTTGAAGCTGTTTTTCCTATCGACACACAAGAAATCAAAAAGATTGGTGAAATTAAAAAAGACAAAGAACGATTTGAAACTGCGAAACAAGCGATTGAAACCTTCTATAAGGGTAAAGAGATTGAACTGGGCGAGGAAAACATGCGTACTGTGGAGCGCGAGGTTTACTTGCAGGTACTCGATACCCTGTGGATGCAACACCTTGAAAATATGCAGCATTTGCGTGAAGGGATTCACTGGCGCAGTATGGGTCAGCGTGACCCACTGGTGGAATATCGAGCGGAGTCACAAAAGCTCTTTGATAGTTTGCAGGCCATGCTACGCGATGAAGTGCTGCGAGCTATTAACCATGTTCGACCAACTGATGCTAAGCTACAGGATGATCAATACGATACCGAGCTCACCAAAGCTGCCGAAAATGCTGTGGGTCAAGGGGTGAATGAAGTGACCAACGGCCCAAAGGAAAAAAGCTTTACGGTGAAAAAAGCGCCAACTGATGGGGCGAAGAAGAAGAAAGCCAAGGCAAAAAAACGCAAGGCCGAACGCCAGAATCGCAAAAAGAGTCGCTAGATCACTACTAGAACGAATCTTAGGGTACACCTGGGGGCTGTCCCGCCGGGCGCCACTCCCCGGTGGGTGGGATTTCGAGATTCAGGTTGTATATTTTGTTGCTCTTTTTACTTTTTCCTTGCTTAGCAGAGCGTTTACACCGTACAATGGGAGCAGTTGAAAAGTTTTAAGGCAAGGAGCAGTTCCTTTGAAACATACAGTGAATGAAGTGAAGCTGAAAAATGGCGCGAAAGGGCTGTTAATTGATATCCCTGGTGCAACAGTAATGAGCTTTCAATTTCAGTTTCGCGCTGGGAATCGGTTTACGAAAAATCAAGATATCTACGAAACAGCGCACATTATGGAGCATATGGCCTTTGGTGCCAATGCGCGCTTCCCTAATGAGCAGCAGTATGAAGAAGAATTTACCCGAAATGGTGCCTACCATAATGCCTTTACCAGTGATTTTAGCATGGTGTATGTGGGGGATTGCGCCGATTTTGAATGGGAGCGTATTCTCGAACTAAAGCAAGTGGCGATCTGTGAGCCGCGCTTCAATGAAGAGTCCTTGATTGCCGAAAGTGGCAATGTGCGTAGCGAGTTGACGTCTTATTTAAACAATCATAATCGTTTATTGTGGCCGCGTATCCAGCAAGATTTAGGCGAACCGGTACTTTCATACCCGCAGCGGCTAAAAACAATTAATAACGTAACTCTTGCAGATATAAAAGAGCACTATAAACGAACGCATACGAGCGACAATTTACGGTTTGTTGTGGCGGGTAG
The DNA here is from genome assembly GCA_964599775.1 of uncultured Candidatus Saccharibacteria bacterium. Lineage (GTDB taxonomy): Bacteria > Patescibacteriota > Saccharimonadia > Saccharimonadales > Saccharimonadaceae > CAZRGZ01. Next base: position 10,874 of record CAZRGZ010000008.1, read on the forward strand.
ATTATATGGCCGGAAAAAACGCATGATAGAAATGCTAGAAAGCTGGAATTTACGGCGCGGTGAGCGGTTGCCAATGCCACACGACACGCTCGATCATCCACAAAAGCCTGTATTGGTGCGCCGCAAAGAGGCTCCAAACCTGACATTTGGCTGGTCGATCAATGTACCACGCCGATTGAAAGACAAAGAAGTCGATGCAATGTCGTGTGCTGATCACATTCTTACTGGCACATTGTATTCACGAATTTACGGTGCAGCGCGTAAGAAAGGGCTGGTGTACCATGTATTTTCGGATGCTGCCGCTGCCGAATATACGAGCTCTTGGGACTTTGGTGCACAAGTGAATTTAGATACTGCTGAAGCATTAGTAGATATCATTGTGCGCGAAGTAAAAGCCTTGCTTAATGGTGAGGTAAGCGAAAAAGAAATTGCCACCGCCAAGCAGTATGCACTCGGTCGCCACCAAATGGGGGCGCAAACGGTCGGGCAGATTAATGGCTGGTATGCAAACCGTTACTTTTTCGATGAAACAGTGGATGACTATACGCAGCGCCCTAAAGCAATAAAGGCAATTACAAAAGAGAGTATAATAAAAGTAGCGAAAGAATTTGTAGCCGAAAACTGTTGGTCGTTTGGCGGTGTTGGTTCGGCCGATAAAGAGTTACTCGAGCGGCTCCACCACAAACTTGCCACAGTTTTTAAAGCGGAGGGATAATTATGCGTATAGCACTACTTGGGTACGGCATTGAAGGGGAGAGCGCTTACCACTATTTGCGTGCGAAGTATCCAGGGGCGACATTTGTTGTCTACGACCAGTCGGCGAATCCAAAGCAGCCATTGCCAGAAGGAATCAAATTTGAGGGTGGGCGCGCGGACTTTTACGATATTGCTGCTGATCTAGTGGTGCGTACGCCGAGCATTCGCCCAGATGCGGTTTCTACCATGGGTGAAGTGACTTCTGTAACGAGGCTTTTCTTTGAGGCCTGTCCAGCGCCAATTATAGGGGTGACGGGGAGTAAAGGGAAAGGCACAACTTCTAGTTTGATCGCCAATATCTTGCGTGCTGGTGGTTACACCACGCATTTAGTGGGTAATATTGGCGAGCCAGCGCTTGATGCGCTCGAAGATATGACCGAAAACGATATTGTGGTGTACGAACTTAGTAGCTTCCAGCTATGGGACCTGGAAAACTCGCCGCATATTGCCGTGGTGCTGATGATAGAGCCCGATCATTTGGATATACATGCTAGTATGGAAGAATATGTGGCAGCCAAAAGTAATATTGTACGCTATCAAAAAGCAGAGGACATGGTAGTTTACAATGCAATTAATCCATTGTCCACAGAAATCGCTGAATTATCTGCCGGGCAGAAGATTCCTTACCCAGCGAACAAATTTGTGCATGTGCAAGAACTAGCCTTTTACTACGGCGATAGACTGGTGTGCGAGACTGGTGCGCTAAAATTGCCAGGTGCCCATAATTTAGAAAACGCCTGCGCCGCCATTGCTGCCGCCTGGCCATGGGTGCAAGATGGTAAAACTATTGCCCAGGGGTTAAGCGCTTTTGATGGCCTCCCGCACCGCTTAAAATTTGTACGTGAGGTGGGTGGGGTAAACTATTACGATGATAGCATCGCCACCACTCCAGGGTCAGCAATTGCCGCGCTCGATGCATTCGAGGCGCCAAAAGTGATGATCTTAGGAGGCTCCAGCAAAGGAGCGGACTTTACGGCACTGGCAGAAAAGATCGCCAAAAGCAATATTCGTTGTATCTTGCTGATGGGTGAAGAAGCTGATGCTATTGCCGCGGCGCTTGAAAAGACGGCACATAAAGGGTCATACTGCTTAATGCGTGCGGCAACTATGCGCGAAATCGTGGCGAAAGCAGAAGAGATGGCTGAACCAGGTGATGTTGTGGTGCTGAGCCCGGCCTGCGCCAGCTTTGGGATGTTTAAAAATTACAAAGACCGCGGTGAACAATTTATTGCCGCCGTGAATGAGCTATAAAAGGAAAAGCCACCCATACCGAGTATGGGTGGCGGAGGCCCCGCGGAGAAAGAAAAAAAGGGGGGGCTACATCATCTCGAGCTGGCACTTGAGAAGGACCAGCCAGGTCCCTCGGAGGATGGGGCAGCGTTCCGCCCCGAGGTTCCGCGCCAGCTCGATGATGAGACTGTTGTTCTGCACTTCGTGACCTCTCTAATCTGCCCGCCCTGGGCAGACGATATTATTATACCACATTTTAATAAAAAATACAATAATGCTATACTAATACCTAATGCAAGACCTCAAAAAAACGACTTTAGAATTACAAAAAAAGCTTCATCAAGCTATGATTACCTTGGATATCGCTCGTCTAGAGCAAGAACTGGCTGCATTGGATATAGAAATAACCAAACCGGACTTTTGGAGCGATACCGCCAAAGCACAAAAAGTCAGCCAACAACGGGGAAAATTACAGCAACAAATTGAACCTTGGCGAACACTCGAAAAGGAAGTGAATGACATCGCAGAACTCGCCGTTCTTGCCGACGAAAGTATGGCCAAGGAGCTAAATGCGCAGCTTGAAACTGCCCAGCATCGGTTTGAAGAACTAAAAAAGCTTCTGCAATTTAATGGCAAATACGATGACTACGACGTTATTTTGCGCCTGAGTGCTGGTGCGGGTGGCACCGATGCGCAGGATTGGACGGAAATGCTAGAGCGCATGTACTTGCGCTGGGCGGAAAAAGCAGGTATGAAAGCGACTGTAGTAGAACGTTCGGCAGGTGATGAGGCAGGCATAAAAAGCAGCGTTATTGAAGTGAGCGGGCCGTATGCCTATGGCAAGCTGCAGAGCGAGCATGGCGTACATCGTTTGGTGCGCTTGAGCCCTTTTAATAGTGACAACTTACGCCAAACCAGCTTTGCTTTGGTAGAAATTTTGCCGCAAATCGAAGCTCCTGATGAAGTAAAAATCGATGACAAAGATTTAAAAATTGATGTTTACCGCGCCGGTGGCCATGGCGGTCAAAGCGTCAATACAACCGATAGTGCAGTGCGTATTACTCACTTACCAACTGGTATCGTGGTGGCAATACAAAATGAACGTTCGCAACTGCAGAATAAAGAAACTGCCCTGAAGCTTTTACGCTCTAAGTTAGCCCAGCTTCAGCTTGAGCAGCATGCCGAAACGCTTGAAAAAGTGAAAGGCCCGACAAAAAGTGCCGAATGGGGGGCGCAAATCCGCAATTATGTGCTCCATCCCTATACCATGGTGAAAGATACCCGCACCAAGCATGAAGAGCGTGATGCTGCGAGTGTGCTAGACGGGAAAATCGATGGATTTATAGAAGCTTATCTTGAACAAACGCTTTCGTAGTTTCCACAACGGGGCTCACACTCGAACAAGCTTATGGTATAATAAGTGTAATGATTCTATTTGATCGCGTTTCTAAGATTTATGGCAAAGATGCAAAACCAGCGCTGAACCGCGTGAGTTTGCATATTGAACCAAAAGAGTTTGTTATTTTAGTTGGCACCAGCGGAGCAGGGAAATCAACCGTATTAAAGCTACTCACAAGGGAAGAAAAGCCGACCAGTGGCAAAATTGTGGTAGGTGGTATCGACTATGACTTCTTGAAGGACAAGCAGATCCCGCTGCTACGCCGTAAAATTGGCACAGTATTCCAAGACTTTAAGCTCTTGCCGCAGCGTACCGTATTTGAAAACGTGGCTTTCGCGCTCGAAATTGCTGGTATGACGAACCGCGAAATCAAAAACACCGTTCCAAAAGTGATTGAGCTCGTGGGGCTTTCCGGTAAAGAAAAGAAATTTCCGCACCAGCTTTCGGGAGGTGAACAGCAGCGTGTAGCGATTGCACGGGCCATTGTACGCCAACCGAAGATTTTAATTGCCGATGAGCCAACAGGTAACCTCGACCCCAAGCACAGCTGGGATATTGTTCGCTTGCTTGAAAAGATTAACCGTTACGGCACTACTGTTTTGCTCACCACACACAACGTCGAAATTGTAAACAAGCTAAAGCGCCGAGTGATAACCCTTGACCACGGTAAAGTGGTGAGCGACCAAGTACAAGGGAGCTATAAGCAATGATAAAAAAGAAGAATGTCAATAGCCAGAATGAAGCCCGTGCTGCTTTAAAACCAAATCGGCAATTGCGCCGACGTTGGATTGCTTTTGTGCGCATGTGCCGCTACGGGATTAACAATTTCTCGCGTAATGCTTGGCTTTCTGTTGCTGCAACAGCGGTAATGACGATTACACTTTTGATTGTTTTTACTACTTTGGCGGCGCGTCACGTACTAACAAGTACGGTGGATGACTTGCGAAATAAAGTGGACATTTCCATTTATTTGAAAAATGATATCACCGATGAAGAAGTGGCGACTTTGGAGGAAAAACTAAATAATACGGAAAATGTCGCTTCAACGCGTTATATTTCGGCTGACGAAGCGAAGCAAATATATGCTAAACAAAACAGCACAGACCCACAGCAGTTAAATATTATCGCAGAGTTGCCAGATAACCCATTCCCACCGAGTCTGCGCGTAGGGGTCGATGACCTTAATAATATGAGTAGTTTAGAAAACTTAGTGAATAACGATGAAGCATTTCAGCAAGCTTTAAACCCTGACCCACGCCGGGCGCCATCGTTTGCTGGTGAACGCCGCGAGATCATCCAAAATATAGGCCAGTGGGTGACGTTTGCTGACCAGATTGGGTTTATTGCGAGCGCTGTATTTATTACTATCTCGGTACTTATAGTCTTCAATACCATTCGCATGGCGATCTTTAATCGCAAAGAAGAAATCCAGATGATGAAACTTATTGGTGCAGACCGAGCCTTTATTCGTGGGCCATTTGTGGTAGAAGGCGTAATGAATGGCTTCTTTGCCGCTATTATAGCCACTGTACTTGGGTGGGGTGGTCTCTATCTCCTACGCCAACCCCTGACAGAATACGGCATTGCAATTCAGCCAACGCTCGATTTGGTTATGATGTATAGCCCCTTAGTTATTGTAGGGATGATGGCGGCAGGTGCACTGATTGGTGTGGTTTCTTCGCTCTTTGCGGTGCACAGATATTTAAGGGTATAAACGGAGGATTGCGGCATGGGGCTTGTGAAGATTGAACACTTTCACCTCACGTTTCGTCATCTTGTCCGCCATGCGCCGTACTATGTACTTGCGGGCCTAATTATTGCAATTGGACTTATAGCTCTTACGAATATATGGCGGCAAACGCCGGTCGCGTCGCAAACCGAGCGGGTGCAAGATCAAATCGATGCCATTGATCGCGAAATTCAAGCAGTGCGTGGAGAGATTGAACGCCTCGAAGGGGTGGCGAGTCAACTTCGTGTTGCTATAGAAAACATTCGTGATCAAGAACGTGAACTACAACTCGAGATTAATAGAAGTCAGCTGGTAAAAGAGAAACTAGACCTACAGATTGCGCAGACCCAAGAGCGACTTTTAGTACACCAACAAGCGTTTGGGAATACTATTGTTGATATATATATCGCTGATAGGGTGACGCCGCTCGAACTATTAGCAAGCAGTCGGACGGTAGGGGACTTTATAGATAGGCAGGAATATAGGAGTGCACTCAGGGGGCAGTTACAGGTAACAATTAATGCTATTGAGGCAGCAAAAGAGGAGTTGGAAACAAAACGTAATGAAGTGCAGGAGACATTAGCTCAGTTAAATAGTCAAAAAGAACAGCTTGAAACGCAGCGTGCTAACCAAGCGCGGTTGCTGCGCCGTACTGAAGGCCAAGAAGCTCACTATCGTGAACTAGTAGCAACTGCCCAAAATGAACGCGACGCAGCGCTTCAGGCTTTGGATAACCTGCAGATAGATGACATGCCTGTTCAAGCTGAAGGGGCAATCGAAGCTGGTGAAGGTGTTGGAAGAGTAGGGAGTACTGGCTTTTCGACAGGGCCACATCTTCACTTTGAGGTGCGAGTCAACGGACAAGTAGTTGATCCGGGGCCGTATTTAGCTCGGGATGGCTGGCTACAGCCAGCTGGTGACCCTGTCACTCAGGGATTCGGCAATCCCAGCAGCTGGTATACATCTGGGTTTCATCCCGGTATAGATTATGCACCGCCTGCTGGCTCGCCCGTCAGGGCAGCTGCCAGTGGGACGCTCTTTCGCGGCTGTACGTCAGAAGTCTTAAACGTCCCAGGTAACGCCTATGGCTATATGGCGATTATCGATCATGGTGGTGGCATCACAAGTGTATATGGCCACATGCAAGCTCCAGAGGGCGCACCCTGTAATTCGTCGTATTTTTAACAGAACAAACCGCTTGTGTTTTTAATTTATGCAGCGTATGCTAGAAATAGAACCTGAAGCGGTAAGCGCGAAACCTTAAACAGCAGATTGTTATGAAAAGATCCACCACAATTTCAGTAACGAAAAAAGTAAAAGAGAAGGCAGCTTTTATTATTGTTGTCTTATTCGTTATTGGCGGAGTTATCTCGCTTATTGCTCCGTCGTTGACTGATTCAAATCAGGTATTTGCTAATGCTGATCGCCTTCAAGATCAATTGGACGCTATTGAAGAGGAAATGGAGAAGAATGAAGAGGCGGCCGAACATACCCATCAAATTGCTGAAACGTTAAAAGATGCTGTGACTAATATAGAGAGTGAAGTGCGGACGCTTGAACTTCAGATTGAAAAAAGTACACTTGAAAAGAAAAATCTTGAGGTAAAAATTGTCGAAACACAGAAAAAAATAGTAAAAAATCAAGAAATGTTGGCGCAGACAGTGAGTGATTTATATGTTGATAGTGATATGACTCCTATAGAGATGCTCGCGAGCAGTCAATCCATTGGGGACTATGTCGACAAGCAAGAGTATCGTAACGCTGTTCGCGACCAGGTGAGTGTGGCGATCACCACTGTAAAAAAGCTTAAAGCCGACCTAGAGGAGCAAAAGGAAGCGGTAAAAGAAGTGTTAGCTCGGCAGAAAGATCAGGAGAGTCAGTTAGTGGCAAAACGTGATGAGAAGAGCCAATTGCTTGCGGAAACACGGGGTCAAGAACGAAAATATAAGCAGAAAGTTGAGGAGCTCAAACAAGAACGTGAAGAAACTATGGCGGCCCTCGAAGAGGCCTTGCGATCGAGTAGTAGTGCGAGTGCAGCTTTTAACTTAGTGGGCCAGGGGGCGGTAAGCGCTGGATCAATTGTTGGGCGAGCAGGGAATACCGGACTTTCATTTGGCTGCCACCTTCACTTAGAAGTGAGAGTGAATGGATCCATTACCGATCCTTCTTCATACCTGAGTCAGCCTGGATGGGTGATGCCGACGAATGCAGGAGTTACTCAGTCTTATGGGAATGCTGACCCTATATATGCATCTGGATACCATCCGGGTGTTGATTATGGCGCGATGTGTGGAAGTCCGATCGTGGCAGCATCAGATGGTGTGTTAGAGCGAGGATGGCTTGGAGCATATGGCTGCGCTGCTCTCGTGGATCATGGTGGTGGAGTCGTCACCCTTTACGGTCATTTATCACCAGATTCGTGCTCATAATAGCTGCTGAATATAGCTAAAATATGCTACCATAAGGAACGAATGAAGACTGAAAAAGAACATACTAAAAACGAGACGCATCAGCAACCAGCACAAAAGCGTCGTAACAAGCGCCACGTTACACGGTTTTCAGCCGTTGCTGCAGTGTGCATTGCTTTAGTGGTTGGATATATTGTTGGCGCGCGAAGCGACGAATTCTTGGCAAATACTCCTGTTGGGCAAGGGCTTGATTTGAGCTCGGTTGAAGCGACTTATGAACGACTGAAGGAAAACTTTGATGGTCAGCTAGATACAGAAGCACTGGTACAGGGCGCCAACAAAGGGCTGGTTGAGGCAGCGGGTGACCCATACACCGTTTATTTTGATGCTGAAGAGGCCAAGGCCTTTTCAAGCGATCTGGAAGGTACTTTTAGTGGCGTTGGGGCCGAACTTGGCAAGCGTGACGATAAATTGACTATCATTACCACTCTTGATGATAGCCCTGCGAAAAAGGCAGGGCTAAAGGCTAATGATATCATCGCTGCCGTAAATGAGGAAGAAACAGGTGGCTGGTCGGTAGAAGAGGCAGTGAGCAAGATTCGAGGCAAAAAGGGAACTACCGTCAAGTTGACGATTGTACGTGGTGACCAAGAAGTAAAAGACTATACTGTCACACGTGATGATATTACCGTAAAAAGTGTCGAATGGGAAGTCACAGATGACAACATAGGCATTATGCGAATTTCGCGTTTTGGTGAAACTGATACGGTTTCTTTAGCCCGTCAAGCTGCACAAGAATTTAAGGACAAAGGGGTGAAAGGGGTCGTCCTCGATCTCCGTGGTAATGGCGGTGGCTACGTGCAGGCATCAGTTGACGTGGCGAGCCTCTGGCTTGATGGTGATACGGTAGTGAGCGAGCGCCGCGAGGGTGAAGTTATTGAAGAGCTGAAAGCGGCCCGCAACCCAGTTCTAAAAGGGGTGCCGACAACGGTGCTGATTGATGGCGGAAGCGCAAGTGCAAGCGAGATTTTAGCGGGTGCACTGAAAGATAACGGTGCCGCAAAATTAATCGGGACAAAGACCTATGGTAAGGGGAGTGTGCAGCGAATTATTGATTTAGCAGGGGGTGCCCAGCTAAAGGTCACCATTGCAAAATGGTTCACTCCGAATGGACAAAATATTGATCAAGAAGGTATTGCACCGGATATAGAGGTGAAATACGACCAAAAAACGGCAAATGATAAGCAAGACAACCAGCTAAAACGTGCTTTAGATGAAGTAAAAAAGCTATAGTGCTTGTGCTTATATGAAATATTTAGTAGGATAAAAGTAGTATGAATAGTAAAAAGATTTTACTGGTAGAGGACGACACAGCGCTAGCGAGCGTCTATCGGTCTCGCCTAGAGCTTGAAGGTTTCACCGTTGATGAAGTAAATAATGGTGAAGAAGCGCTTTCAAAAGCGGTCGCCTTTAAGCCAGACCTCATTTTGCTTGACGCCATGATGCCAAAGATCAGTGGTTTTGATGTCCTTGATATTCTTCGTAATACGCCAGAGACTTCAAATGTTCGTGTTGTTATGCTCACCGCTCTAAGCCAGGCTAAGGACAAAGAACGCGCCCAGCAACTCGGAGCAGATGATTACTTAGTGAAGTCCCAGGTAGTGATTGGTGATGTTGTAGACCGTATTAAGCACCATTTGAATGTTGGCAGCAATACCGCAGATGCAGCTCTACAAGGTCCGGCGGGCGAAGAAAGTAAAGGCTCGACAAACGAAGAAAAGGCAGACGATACTGCGCACGTTGCAATGTAATTTGTTTTGGATTGTTTGCTATTTGACCCGTGGGTGGGAATTTAAGGCATAAAATAATAAAAAAAGCCTACTCACAGTTTAGTAGGCTTTTTAAAACTCAAATATTTATTTTGCAGCGGGAGCTTTGGCTTTTGCCTTCTTGGCAGCAGGTGCGTCAACGATCATCACCTGAGTGCGAGGTGCGGTTTTACCGGTAAAGCGGCGAACCTTTACTTTGCGGAAACTAACCACGCCGTCTTTAGCTGCATGAATAGTATAATTGCGGCTTTGGTAGGTTCCCTCGCCAGCGATTTTAGTAGAGCCAACTTGGCGTACGATAACTTCGCCAGCTTTGACTTTTTGGCCACCATAGCGTTTCACGCCAAGACGAGCACCCGCATTGTTGTGGATGTTCTTGGACGAACCGCCAGCTTTCACTTTTGACATATAATTAACTCCTCGTCAGTACTAATAATTCACGCCCGACAATTTGGTCTTCCCGCCGGTACACGAGATCTGTGTTTTGAGCGTGTGTAAAATCTCTTCGATTATAGCCAATTTCTGCCAAAGAGTCAAGGATGGAAAGGTGATAAATGCGGTTTTTAATATGCCAGGCAGGCACGCCCAAACAAAGCGGTGTACCACTAGCAATTTGTGGCGCAAGGTTTTTTAGAAATTCACGTACGATGCTATTACATGTATTCATCACTTCACGCAATTTATCCGGGGCTGGCGGGGCACTGAATGGTTGCCCTAAGTAGGTCTCGCAGGCAATAACGTCCAGGGGTGGCTCCCATATTTTGGCGGTAGCATCACCTTCTTCGAGAGTGTAGGCAACATTAATTTTATGCGTGCGCGCCAGCCACTCGAGATTCTCTTTGCTATAGGTGATCATGCGTGGGTCGAGGTCGGTCCCGTACACTTTATACCCCATAAGTGCCGCTTCCTGGAGAAGGACGCCAGTGCCGCAAAACGGATCGAGAAGGCGTGGAGTACTGGTTTTTGTAGCTGGCTGTGCAAGATTAATAATGGTTTGGGCTAGTTTTGGCGGCAACATGCCAACCCGAGCGTCACGCTTTGGGCGAGAGCGATCACGAAAAGTGTAAGCATCAATATCTTGCACCTGAATAGTCTCGGCTATAAAGGTTTCATCGCTGCCCTTAACAATGATGATTTCACGCTTATTCTCACTGGTGCCGAGCTTATTGTGCAAAACTTGTGCTGTGTTGAGTGCAGGCTCATCTTGTGGAATGAGTCGCAACGATCCGCCAGCTTTTTTGAGACGTTGCTTTAAAATAATACCGGTTTTTTGTATTTCGCGAGTGCTTATGGTAAAGCCATAGGCGCTGATGCCTAGGGTAATCTTTCCAGTTTTTGGCAAAGTGTTTTCAAGCGTTTTCGTGATTTTAGGGGCAACCGTTTGCCATTTAGTGCTTTCATACACTTTTGTGACTTTAGCGATTTTCATGGCACTCCCAATGGGGCGGGCGAGGGCGTGGTTTACTGTGGCCTCTACGAGGGCAGCTGATTCACCTAAAGGAACCACCGCTTCGGAGCCAAAAAGCGTTTCAAGTTCTGCTAAGCCAATTTTTGGTTGTCGGCCTAAAATTATAAGGATCATTAGGGCTATTGTATAGGACTTTAGAAGTTTTCACCACCTCTCTTTGGGTTTGCTAAGGAAGCTCACATACCACCTGCAGGCATGTATGCTACAATAAGTAATAGTTATGTCATTTCGAACGTGGGTGAGTATTGTAACCATTATATTGCTCGGGGTAGTTATTATTGTTGGCTGGCCAGAGATCGTAGCCGCCTGGAACCTACTCGGGCAGGTGAATTTATGGATATTGGCAATTATGTTGCCAGTACAGATTTTTAGCTACTATGCGACAGGTGGAATGATATTTTCTTACTTACGCGCAAAAGGCAACCTAAAAGATACTTCCCACTGGGAAATGACACGTATGGCGCTCGAGCTGAATTTTGTGAACCATATCTTACCAAGTGGCGGCGCTGCTGGTTTTTCTTACCTGGGGTGGGTGCTCGGGAGGCACGGCGTAAAGGCTGGCCGGGCCACGATGGCGCAGATTATTCGGTTCTTTTTGACTTTTGTATCGTTTGTAATGTTGCTTATTATTGCGGTTATTGCTGTTGCAATAGATGAGGGGGTGAGCCGTTTTGTACTGCTGATAAGCTCTGGACTCGTTGCCACCGCGGTTTTCAGTGCGCTTTTTCTGCTATACATCATTGGTAATAAGGAACGTTTGCATAATTTTGCCGGATTTTTAACAAAAACGACGAATAAAGTCATCGCTAAAATCACTCGCGGCAAGCAGAAAGACATCGTAAAACTAAAACCAGTGGAGACTTTTTTTGCTGACTTACACCAGGATTTTGATGAAATTAAAAGTGAGAAGAAGCTATTATTCAAGCCATTTGTTTGGTCGGTGTTTGCTAATTTAGCTGATGTAGCACTACTATTCATCGCTTTTTGGTCACTTGGTGTGATTGTGAATCCAGCGATGCTGCTTATTGGCTTTGGTATTGCTTCGATAGTGAGCGCTATTTCTATTACGCCTGGTGGGGCGGGGGTTTATGAGGCAATTATGATCGCTTTCTTGGCTTCGGCTGGGGTTGAGCCACACTTGGCGATTGCCGGAACATTGCTCGCACGTGTTCTATTGATGCTCGGGACGATTGTGTTTGGTTATGTTTTTTACCAATTAACTATTGTGCGCTATGGAAAATCACCGGCAAAACGATAGTTCGGCCGAGCTTGCCCTCAGTGTCAGCGAGTGTGTGGCATTTATTAACCAAACACTCGAATACGCCTACCCAAGCGTGACTGTTGTCGGCGAGGTGGCATCTTTTAAGATTAATCAAGGCAAATTCGTTTTTTTTGATGTCAAAGATAACCAAGCAAGTTTATCGTGTTTTATGATGGCCTGGCAGCTTCGTCAGCCACTTGAAGATGGCATGAAGGTAGAGGTCGTGGCGCAACCAAAGCTGACGCCTTGGGGGAAATTTAGTCTCACAGTACGTGCCGTGAGGCCAGTAGGCGAGGGGAGCTTAAAGCGTGCCTTCGAAATGCTAAAGAATAAGTTAAACGCCGAAGGCCTGTTTGACCCCGCGCGGAAACGAAGCTTGCCAAAAATGCCCCATCATGTAGGGGTGATTAGTTCAACACAGGCGGCCGGCTATACTGACTTTATAAAGATTGTGAATGATCGCTGGGGCGGTATGAGGCTCGAAGTAGCTCACGTGCAGGTACAGGGAGCGAGTGCGCCGCTACAAATTGCAAAAGCCCTGGCGCATTTTAATGAAATGGCCGAACCGCCAGAAGTGGTAGTGATTATTCGAGGCGGGGGGAGCGCTGACGATCTAGCGGCATTTAACGACGAACCGCTAGTGCGAGCGATCGCGGCCAGCCGAGTGCCAACATTGGTAGGGGTTGGCCACGAAGAGGACATTAGCTTGGTAGATATGGTAGCAGATGTCCGTGCAGCAACTCCCAGCAACGCCGCACAACTTTTAGTGCCAGATAAGCAAGAAATTATCGAGCGTCACAATTTATTGTTGAGGCGAGCGCTCCGCCATATTGTACGGCGCTATGAGCAGCAGCAAGCGCTGGTAAAGGAAACGCATAAGCAAATGCTCAGAGCGGTTTGTCAACGTGTCAAGCTTCTCCGCGACCACTACACTTATCTTACGCGCATGCTTATCCAAATGAACCCGCAGCAAGTACTACGTCGAGGCTATAGCCTAGTGCGGGCGGAAACTGGCGCAATCAGCCGAGGTGAAAAATTGCAAATTGGTGACACAATAAGCATCGAATTTGAGAAGGTAATAGTAAGTGCAGGAGTAAAAAATGTCCGAAAAAAATGATCAAAAAACAATCCAGCAGCAAATTGATGAGTTAAACAAGCTGATGGAATGGTTTGAGCAAAATGATGTTGATGTTGAAGAAGCATTAAAAAAATTTGAAGAGGCAGATACACTGGCCGCCGAAATTGAAAAACGATTATCAGCGCTAGAGAATGAAGTAACAGTGCTTAAAGAACGTTTTGATGAGGTGTAAATGGGCACGGTGCTGCTTTGGATTGGCGGAGTAATCATACTTGCTTTCGGATTTGTCGTATTTTTTGGTGCCCCCTATGTTCCTACTCGTAAAAAGCAAGTAGATGAAGTGTTTGATAAGCTATATAAGCTGTCGCCAAACGATGTGTTGGTAGATATTGGCTCAGGCGATGGCAAGCTGCTTCGTGCGGCCTCTGCGCGCGGTGCACGTGCTGTCGGGTATGAACTAAATCCATTGCTGGTGCTGCTGACGAAGTTCTTAAGCAGGGGCGATCACCGTGTAAAAGTACATTGCCAGAATTTTTGGCGGCAGCAATTACCGAAAGATACAACGGTGGTATACGCTTTTTTAGAAAGCCGTGATATTGCAAAGATGGAGCGTTATTTGTTGCGACAGGTGAAGAATCGCCAGAAACCACTGTATTTTATTAGTTATGGGTTTCCATTGCCGCAGACGTCTATAAAAAAGCAGTATCAGGCTTTTTACCTTTATGAGTTTAACTAATTATTTGCAGTCTTCGTTCCCCGCTACCTCTCAATAGACCGTTACGCGCCAGGACCTAAGGTTCTTGGGCTGCTCTTCGCTTTTAGTCTACTGAGAGGCAACGGGGAACGAAGACTGTGTAATAAATAAATAAATAAATAAATCTAGTATAACCATAAACGGGTTTACAAAAAATCCATTTGCCTCTATAGTGTGTGGTATGAGGAAACGAAACTTTTTACAACAAGGAGCGGTCAGCGGCGCTTTGATTGCCAGTATCGTGTTAGGGGTGCTGGTAGTTGTGCTTGGTTCGGTGGCTATTTGGGCACTGATTAACTACAATGAACAACGAAATACGGTACAAAGCCAAATTGACGTCGCTGTGGCAGAGGCTCGACAGCAACAGGCTGCAGAGGATGAAGAGCGATTTGCTGAACGGGAGAAGGAACCATACAAAAGATTTGTTGGTCCCGACAATTTGGGCCGGGTAGAATTCGACTATCCAAAAACATGGAGTGTACATGTAGCGCGTGATGGACAAGGGAATAGGAAGTACGAGGCCTACCTCCATCCCAATGTAGTGCCACCGATCGATAACGATACGCAGTATGCTCTGCGAGTAGAGATTCAAAACCGAGGCTATGAGGATGTGGTGCGTTCGTTCGAAAATAGAGTAAAACGCGGTGACCTGCGCAGTTCAGCAGTTGCCGCGAGTGGCTTCAATGGCACCCGGTTAGATGGTAACTTTAGTGATGATATAGAAGGCTCGATGGTTATTTTCCAAATTCGCGACAAAACACTGACGATCCAAACAGATGCACCTGCCTATCGGCCAGACTTTAACAATATTGTGCTTCCGTCGCTTTCTTTCAACCCATAGTTTGCTATATACTAGAAGAAGTATGGGGAAAAAGGAGCAATTACCGCTAGCGCAATTGCCGTCACTGACTGTTGCAGCACATGAATTAAAGGCACCACTGAGTTTGTTGCGTCAGCTCTCTCTCCTTCTGCAGGAGCAAGGTACTGAAGTACGGCTGGGTGAGAAGGACGTGCAAGTTTTGCTTGAGCGTATGACACTCACTAGCGAGCGCTCATTACGGCTAGTTGAACTAGTCACCAAGCAAGCTCGCCTGGAAGATGGCCTGTTTGAGCTTGAGCCAACTCACGTAGGGCGCGTATGCGAAGAAGTTGCCCACGAATTACTACCACTTTGCCGGGCTATGCAGCGTGAAATTTATGTAAAAGCGTCAGCACGGCCACTACTGGCAGTTGCTAATCGTGATTTACTCCGGAGTGTTTTGCTTGGCTTGTGCGACAATGCGCTTCACTATACCGATGAGCGGCAGCCTATTGTGTTGAGTGCCCAGCGGCAACGAGGAGATCGTATTCGAGTAAATGTGCGGGATTTCGGGCCACAAATCTCGTCAGACGTGTTTAGAAAACTAGAGCAGCGACTCGGCAAAGCGGCGCAGCCCATAAATCGTCGGCCGGCAAGCAGTGGCTTGGGACTGTATGTGGCTGGCCAGTTTGCCGAAGCGATGCATGGCACATTAGGGGTGAAACGCCACCGGTCGCGAGGAACGACTTTTTATATCGATACGCCTGCCTCGGCACAGTTGAGCTTATTAAAGGGGGCCTTATGAAAAAAGTACTCATCATTGAGGATGACGCTTGGGTGGCAGAAAACTATCATCGAATCCTGGAAGAAAAAGGCTTTTCTTGTTTATCTGTATCAACCGCCGCAAGAGCTCTAGAGGTGTTGGACGATTTTCAGCCAGAGGTCATTATACTTGATTTTTTGCTCCCTGAGACCAATGCGATGCAGTTGCTGCACGAACTACAGTCGTATGACGATACGCGCGGTATTCCCATTATACTCTGTACGAACTTGGCCGATGTGCGAGAAGAGGCTGATATGTTGGAAAAATACGGAGTTCGTATCATGCTCGATAAAGCCTCGATGACGCCAGCACAACTAGTTACTGCAGTGACTGATGTGAATGTAGTATGAAGTCTTTTCGAACGGAAGCTATAGTTCTTCGCCGTACCAATTACGGTGAAGCAGATAGAATCATACAGCTCCTGACGCCTGACTATGGTAAGCTTTCGGTAATGGCACGCGGCGTACGTAAAGAGAAAAGCCGCTTAGCGGGTGGCATAGAATTATTTGCTACTTGTGAAGTTGTAGTGCAGCAGGGGCGTGGCGAATTAAGTATCCTAACAGGCGCGCGTTTGCACACATTTTTTGCTCAAATACTGAGCGATTACGAAAGTATGCAATTTGGTTATGAAGTGTTAAAACTGGTCAACAGTGCTGTAGAAACTGTACCAGAGCCAGAATGGTATGAACTGGCGAAAGATAGTTTTGAAGGTCTTAATAATAAATTGCTGCGGCGCGAGCTTGTTGAGCTTTATTTTTACTTACGTTATGCCACCTTGCTCGGTCATGGTTTAAACCTCATGACTGATGTAAGCGGCGAGAAGCTAACTGCCGAAGCGGTTTATTCATACGATGCAAACGAACAAGGATTACGAAAGAACCCACAGGGCAGCCTAACGGCCGAACATATTAAATTACTACGTGTGGCAAATGCTAAAAAACCGGTCGTACTTGCTAAAATTGGCGGACTCGATAAGGTTGTCATGGAATGCCTATGGGTAGCGCGTCAGCATGCTAGTATTTAGTTACCTAAGCTGGGACGTCTTGATGAAAATATTCTTGCCAAATTTCACTAACTTTGACTTCGTGGCTAGAATGTATAGATCATTTGCGGTATAATACTACTAATGAAACGATACATCACATATTCTCGCGGTGATTTTGGGCGTTATATTGGCTTCGGCCTGTAAGCCATTTTTCTAACGTACGATATTATCAATTTTGAATAAGGAATGTAGAAATGAGTGATGTTACTCTTGAAAAACTAACCAGTTTAGCAAAACGCCGTGGGTTTATATACCAAGGCAGTGAAATCTATGGTGGGCTAGCCGGGACATGGGATTACGGCCCGCTTGGTGTACAAATGAAGCGCAATATTGAGCAGCTATGGTGGAAGATGTTTGTCGAAGAGCGCGACGAAGTGTATGGCCTAGACAGTGCTATTCTTATGAATCGTAAAGTGTGGGAAGCAAGTGGTCATACCGGTGCCGGCTTTGCTGACCCACTAGTAGAAGATGTAAAAACAAGAAAACGCTACCGTGCCGACCACTTACTTGAAGAGAATGGTATTGAGAATGCTGAAGCCATGACTCACGGCGAAATGGATCGTGTGATTCGTGAAAAAGGAATAAAAAGCCCTGAGGGTAATGATCTAAGCGAAGTAAGGGTATTTAATCTAATGTTTGAAACGAATGTTGGGCCGATTCACGACGAAAACAGCGTGTCGTACCTGCGCCCTGAGAACGCCCAAGGTATGTTCGTAAACTACAAGAATGTGCTCGATGCATTTTATCCGAATTTACCGTTCGGTTTGGCGCAGTCAGGTCGAGCGTTTCGTAATGAAATTTCTCCGCGTGAATTCATCTTTCGTGTGCGTGAATTTAATTTAATGGAATTTGAGTACTTCATTCATCCGGATAAGTGGGAGGAAGAGTTCGCCAAGCTGCATGATTTGTTTTACCATTGGACAGACGTACTTGGTTTGAACCGCGCAAAAATTCACGAGCTAGAGGTGCCAGAAGAAGATCGTGCTCACTACAGTAAACGTACCATTGATTTTGAATATGAATTTTCGTTTGGTACAAAGGAAATTGGTGCAATTGCTTATCGCACTGATTTTGACCTTAGCAATCATATGAAACATTCGGGCGTGAACATGGAGTACACCATAAAAGGGAGCAATGAGCGTTTTGTGCCACATGTAGTGGAGCCAACATTTGGACTAGATCGTATGCTGCTCGCGACACTCAGTGAAGCATACACCGAAGATGAAATAAATGGCGAACAGCGTACATATTTAAAACTACCGTTTGACATTGCACCGGTAAAATACGCCGTCTCTCCATTGCTGAAGAACAAACCTGAACTAGTAGAAAAAGCCCGCGAAGTGCATGCTCGGCTGCAAAAACAACATGGCAATGTCATGTGGGACGATAACGGCAACATCGGTAAACGTTATCGCCGCCAAGATGAAATCGGCACGCCTTACTGCGTGGTGATCGACTTTCAAACGCTTGATGACGGCACTGTCACTGTGCGTGATCGAGACACTACCCAGCAAAAACGTATAAAACCAGAGCAGCTGTAATGGTACTATAAAAAAGGGCACAACGTCTCATGGAGGTGAGAGGATGGAGTGGAAAAAGTGCCAGTGCAAAGATACAAGTGAACACGATGGTCAGCATTGTGAAGAATATGCGTTGCCTGATGCGGGACTGTGCGCATACTGTTACGATGGCCACCCAGACTGAAGGCGCGTGCCAACCCCATCACTGCTCCTCGTATCACAAAATGAGGAGCAGTGGTGTAACTCCGCATGCTATAGTGAGATAAAACAAGGAGTCATGCGAGTAGGATGAAACAGGTAACGTCACATAAGAACCCGTTATTTAAGGAGCTTAAGCAACTGGCATCCAGTAGTAGCGCTCGACGCAAGGCAAGTAAGACGCTGCTCGACGGAGTGCATATTACTCAGATGTATCTGGAGCAATTTGGTATGCCTTTAGTGTGCGCATTTACGGCCGCAGCGCGCGAACATACCGAAACGGGTAAGATCATTCAGCACTGCTGGGACTCGGGCGTAGAATGCGTGGAGCTTAGCGAAACAGTATATCGCGAACTGAGCCCAGTAGAACATGGCGTCGGGTTACTTTTTGTGATTAAAACGCCGTTTAGAACCATAAGGGAAAGGCTGGAGACATCGGCATTACTGCTGGATGGTGTGCAAGATCCGGGTAATATGGGGACAATGCTACGAACGGCTGCTGCGGTAGGGGTTAAAAAAATTTTTTGTTCAGCCGATACAGTGGCAGTATGGTCGCCCAAAGTTCTGCGGGCAGGCCAAGGAGCACATTTTGTATTAGATATTTACGAAAACGCCAATCTTGCGCAAGTGATAGGCCTTAGCGATATCCCGGTAATTGCGACAAATCCACATGCGGCGAAAACGCTTTACGAAACAGATCTGGATAGTGAAGTTGCCTGGCTGTTTGGTAGTGAAGGGCGGGGCGTGAGCGAAGAGCTATTACAAAAAGTGGCATTACAAGTAGCGATTCCACACACAGGTGATATAGAATCGCTCAATGTAGCTGTGGCGGCTGCAGTGTGCTTATTTGAGCAGCAGCGCCAGCAAAAGTTTGCTACAATAAGAACATGAAAGCAGTTTGGAGTGATACAACTATCGCCGAAGCCCCGAAAGAGGAGCTCATTCGTATAGAAGGAAACTGGTATTTTCCGCCCAATAGTCTTAAGCAAGAGTACTTTAACAAAACCGATTACCACACACACTGCCCATGGAAGGGTGATGCTAATTATTACGATATTGTAGTAAACGGCGAAACAAACAAAGATGCTGCATGGTACTATCCGGTGCCGATGGATGGCTCGGTGGAGCGAGTTGGTAAAGATTTTGCTAACTATGTTGCGTTTTGGCACGGCGTCGAAGTGACTGAATAAGCATAATGACAGAGAGAACGATAGACTACGAGCCGCTCACGCAGCGTGTTTCCCTGAAAGACGTGTGGCAATATGTGCGCCAACAAAAAACCGCAAGACCGAAGCGTCCTTGGGTGAAAGTTCTCTATCGAAGCGTTGCCGTTATTATTCTTGTCCCAATTATCGTTGGTATATTGCGGAGTAGTTCTACGGCAGAGCTAGGGATATGGCTGCTGATTATTATTGCGGGGGTATGTCTACATCAACTTTATAAATATACGGTCAATACTCGTCATGTAAAGTTGTCGCGCTTTGCCGCTGCGAATGACCTTAGCTACACCATGCTTCTGGCCGGTGCACCACACGACGGGTTGATTTTTAACACTGGCTACGCCCGTTTTGCAAGTGAGATAGTGGCCGACTACCACGAAACACATGGCTTCGAGATAGCAAATTACCGCTACGACACCGGGAGCGGGCGGAGTCGTAGAACGCATAATTATCATTACATTATGCTGAAGCTTCCACGCCGTTTACCGCATATGGTGTTAGATGCGAAAAAGGGTAACTTTCTTGGCATGTCTAATTTGCCAGTTTCGTTTAAAAAGGCGCAAAAACTCCAGCTAGAGGGGGATTTTGACAAATATTTCACGCTTTATTGCCCGAAAGAATATGAACGTGATGCATTGTATGTCTTTACGCCAGATATTATGGCGATGATGATTGACCTTGGTGCAAAATACGATGTTGAAATTATCGACGACAAGCTTTTTCTATACGGCAATGGTCGCATCCGCCGCTTTAATAAAAATCTGTATAAAAACATATTTCATATTTTGAAAATATTTGGCAAAAAAATGCATGCTCGGGTTGATTATTATGCCGATGAAAAAGTGGGCGACCGCAGCATCGACGCTATTGATGTATCAGGGTACCGTTTAGAACAAAGCAATGTTGGTAAAATAGTCGCAATAGTATTCACCATACTATTTATAGGGTTTATGCTATGGCTGATGTTCGGGTGAAAGAGCTTATAAAAAAATATTTAACCGAGGGTAAGGTCATGCAACTTGCCACTGTCAGCAATGGCAAGCCCTGGGTATGCACGGTGTATTATGTATTTTATAGTGGAAATTTGTACTGGCTTAGCTGGCCGGAGCGTCGGCACAGCCGCGAGCTTGCGCATAATTCGCAAGTGGCGGCGACAGTGGCGGTAAAACTCGACGTACCAGTCATTGGGGTGCAGGTTGAAGGACTTGCTGTGGAGGTGAAGAATGAAGATGAAATAAAGACAGTCATGGCACTATACACGGAAAAATACAATGCTGGCCATTCATTTTATGATGCCTTCACGCAAGGGAAAAATCACCATTATATGTATAAATTAACCCCTGAGAAAGTGCAGTTATTTGACGAGTTGCACTTTCCGAAAAATGATATTAAGCAGGTTGAGCAGCTTTAGTTTTTAGCGTACGCTAAAGCATAAGGGGGCGCATGCAAGACTATTCAGACCTTTCGGCATTATTTTTTAATGGCACATTAAAACGCTCACCCAGTAAGAGCAATACCGACGCGTTGATTGAAGCCTGTGGTCGATTGATGGAAAAACAAGGCGTAAAAACAGAGGTGATCTGTACGATTGACCATGATATCGCCACGGGCGTACAGCCCGACATGCGTGAGCATGGCTGGGAGACCGATGAATGGCCGCATATTTTTGAAGAGAAATCAGAACGTATTCTGACTCGCTCAGGTGCACGCATCAAACGCAGTTTTGTTTGGGAGAGCTATAACTACTTTACGTGAACTCACTTTCTTCGTAAACTAGTATAGAAAGCAAGGAGCTGCCAGTTTCACTGGTGAGTTTTCTTTTATAAACAGGAATAAATATGGACGAAGAACAGAAACAACAGATAGTGACTGATATTTTTGCGTGGGCAAATAATGTGGAAATGGTGAAGGACGACCTTAGCATTGAAATGTATTTGTTTAACAAAAAATATACTGTGTATAACATGAACTTTAGTAGCGAGCTGAACCGCAGTATTCGCCAGTTGTTTTTGTACGATCTATTGAAATATATAGAGGAGGGGCCGGATCAGGGCATGAAGGTGCGGACATTTGAAGAAGCCGAGACGGAAGACTTAGTTATTCAGCGCACTCGTATTGAAAATGTTGAAAAAGCAGCTTATGTGATTCACCAGCTGACAAAGTTAGAAGAAGACATTATCCCTTTCAACCATGAAGACCACGACTTCAAGCGCATAAAAGGGATCATGGTAAAATGCGGTCATACCCAGCTGCCCGAGCCATTTTACATCGTGAAACAAATTCCACAAGGGCAGGTACTCAAAAAAACTTCTACCTGGACAGTGGAAGGTGACAGTTTCCGCCCCATGCTGGCAGATGTAACGGTGAAGATCCCGCCAGAAAACCAAGTAATGATAACTGGCGACGATATTTTTGTGTTCAATCAGCGGAAGTTTGAAACTTTGTTTGGCTATAGCGTGAAAGATGAAATGGTGGCGAAAGAAAAGGTGGCGCAAATTGAAGCCAACTACAAACTAAGCTTTCCAGAAGATGTGACCATTCACGATTTAGTAAAAGAGAAAAAACGAGTAGTGAAAAAGCTGCAGGACATGGAAATTGGGGGTATCACGCAAGAACAACTGCTGGACCATGCCGAGGAAATGGGAGTCGAGCTGATGACCGACGATGCTGGGGCGATTATTATTATGGATGGCAAAGATTTGGATACCTTTGTGGGAATTTTGAATGATGATTATGTTGAATCGAACTTAACCGGTAAGAAGTATGAGATGAGGAGTAAACGACTGTTAGAGTAGCTTTCAAAGGCAAGTTTGTTGTATGGTACAATCTACAATAAAGGAAGTGAAACATGGCTGAAAGATATTCAGAAGAAAAAGAAGTTGTAGAAGAAGCTGAAAAATTAACAAAGCTGGGACCAGCTTTTGAAAAGCTGAAGGATTTCGCTGAACATGGACAGCAGCTAAGCACTTTTCAAAGATTGTACCGTGGTGAGCATATCGCTGTGAATGGTTTGACACCATATCCATATCAGGACCAGAAGCTGTCATCGCGCTTACCGCTACTATCAATGACCCATATAGTCTGGAGGGTGAGAATAACTTCCTAAGGTTTGCAATTGGTCCAACTGAGGATGGTGAGTTGGAGTCGAGGGTAAGCCTTGTCTCACCAGACAGAGATGAGCCTTACCTTTAGGCGCACCGAGTTTAGAGCATCTAGAGGCATTGGCATCGGCGATAGAGGCTGAGTCAACTAATTTGGAAGGCAATACAGGAAGTGGAGCAGATCTTATTCCTATCACGTCACCGCCTTTAGAAACTTTTGATGTCGAAAAGCCCGTAGGCGAAGAGCGTGATACCTCCTTGAGCTCTCAAACGTTTATGAGGAGAGTTGGTGGTAAGGCCGTATCTACTGTGGGTGTCGCTAAAAGCTTTGGTAAAGAAACGCGCGATGCAGTGAGAATGTGGGGATCAAAGCTTCGCCAACGCTTGCCCAACATCTTTCACTAAATCTTCGGTGTTTTCAATGCCAACAGAAAGCCGCAAAAGCCCATCGCTGAGACCGATCTTCTTGCGCTCGGCTTTTGGAATCGAGGCATGCGTCATGCTGGCGGGATGGTCGATGAGCGATTCTACGCCGCCCAAACTTTCAGCAAGCGGGAAGTAGCGCAGCGCATCGGTGAATTTCCGCGCGTCGTATTTCTCGGCCAGCTCTATAGAAATAATAGCACCGCCGTGAGATTGTTGTTTTTTGACGATCTCTCCCTGCGTACCAGTGAAAAGAGCGGGGTAGTGTACTCTCTCAACTTTAGGGCTGGCGCTCAGAACCTCCACTAGCGCTTCGGCATTTGCGGCATGTTGTTTCATACGGAGTTCGAGTGTCCTTACACCGCGAAGCGTCAGCCATGAATCGAATGGCGAAAGCATCGACCCCATAGCGTTTTGCAGGAATTTCAATTGATCATAGAGTTCTTGACTATTCGTGCTGAGTGAGCCGCCAATACTATCGCTGTGGCCATTTATATATTTAGTTGTAGAATATACTACTATATCGGCGCCGAGTGCTAAAGGCTGCTGTAGAACGGGGGTAGCAAAGGTATTATCGACGACCAGTAGCGCCTGATGCGCATGCGCGAGCTCGGCAATTTTAGCAATGTCGGCTACTTTTAATAGGGGGTTAGTGGGTGTTTCAAGCCATACGATGCGCACATTTGAGTGGGTCTGCAGCATGGTTTGCACCGCTGTGAGATCAGTAAAATCAACCGTATGACTCCGTTTGCCATCCAGTACCTTGGTCAGGTAGCGGTAGGTGCCGCCATAGGCATCGCTGGAAAATAGAATAGACTGGTCGCCCTGCAAAAGAGCGCTCACTGCTGCAAGCACAGCCGACCCAGAACTAAATGCCAATGCAAAGCGAGCGTCTTCGAGAGCCGCCAGCGTCTGTTCTAGCACTTGGCGTGTGGGATTACCCGAGCGTGAGTATTCGTAGCCACCCTCATTACCGAAGGTGAAAGTAGTGCTCAAGTGAAGCGGGGGAATGACCGCGCCGTGTTCGTTATTAGGCGTGTAGCCGGCATGTGTTGCCTTGGTGGTGATTCCGTTCATGAAAAAACTCCTTATAAAATGCAAAAAGCCCCAAGATGAGGGCTTTGAAACATATGATTGTTGATATCTACTATTTTATGGCAATGACAAAACGCCTCATCGGTAAGAGTGAGGCTGACAACAAATAGTTGTTTTGTGTAAATTTACCATTGTTTTTTAATGTAGCATGTTTGTGGGTAAAAGGGCAAGTTTTCATAAAGACTGCTTCCATGTTCACTTACTCTCTCCATTCACCGAACAGACCGTTACGCGCCAGGTACACTCTCGGGGCATTCACCGCCGGGAGTTACTTGGGCTGCTCTTCGCTTTTAGTCTGTTCTTGTGAATGGAGAGAGTAAGCTCATCAGTGCTGATCTTATGCTATGTCGTATGCGCCCGCACCGCCTTCACGTACTCACCGAGTACCGTCACCGTTGCACCTTGGCGTTCCAGTGCAGCAACGGCATGGGTAAGTGTCTCACCAGCAGCTTCGATATCCACAAAAAACTCATATCGCCAAGGAGTGTGTGTAATTGGCCGGGAGTGTAGGCTAGAGAGGTTGATGGAATAGGTTTCGAACACGCCAAGCGCTTTATGGAGTGCGCCAGGTGTGTGGTCGGTGTCTATTACCAAGGTGCTTTTGTTGGCATTAGGCAGCGGCCCGCCGGTAGGGTCAATAGTGACAAAGCGGGTAAAATTTTGTGGGTCGTTTTCAATATTGTGGCGCAGTACTTGCAAGCCGTACTTTTCGGCAGCGGCGGTGCTGGCGACTGCAGCGTAATGTGGATTACGCGATTCTTTGACGAACTTTACCGCAGCAGCGGTATCATGGTAGTCAACTGCTTTTGCACGGGGTAAGTTCTTGCGCAAAAACTTACTTACCTGTACCAGAGCTGGTGGCTGGGAGTACACATGGGTAATATCTTCGAGCCGTACGCCGGGTAAGCTAATCAGCTGCTGGTGAATATGAAAATAAAGTTCGCCCACAATGGCGAAACGGTGGCGACGCAGCAGGTCAAAGGTATCGTTTATAGCGCCGTAAATAGAGTTTTCTATGGCCACTATGCCCTTATCGGCTTCCTTTTTAGTCAGTGTATCAAATACTTCGGCAAAACTTTCGCAGTAAACCAGCTCAATATCTTGCCCAAACCATTCATGCGCTGCGGCCTCATGGAAGGAGCCTCTCGTACCTTGAATTGCTATTTTCATTCTCTATATTTTACCGCACTACATTCAGACTGGAAAGTTGATTTATTTTGTACTTATGCTATAATATATATTTGCCCCGGTAGTCTGTGGTGGGGCTTACCATTGGAGTTGTTTTCATTGTTGAGCAAGATTATCACGTGGCTGTTTGCTGTGATGCTGTCTCTCGTGGTGGGCATGTGGTTGTGGGCTCTCATGCCCACCCCATTGGGGCGCATCGTTCTGACGTTGGTGAGCCTGTTGCTCGCCTACACCGCCCTGAAGTGGGCGGCAAGTACCCTGTGGGTGCGCTGGCAGGTGGCTGTGGCCATGGAGGCGCACGAGGACGAGGAGTTCCTCGGCCGCCTCAGGTGGATCAACGCCAGTCAGGACGACCCGGCGCTCGGTGGACGCCTGAAGCACTGGGCGTACCGGGAGATCGCCGCGCGTGCCGTTCTGGCAATGCGACAGGTTGACGAGCTCTAGCTCGCCAACCAAAAGGGAGAGAGGGAGGATATGGAACCTCACGGGCGACCTGCCTCACCTCTCTCCCCGAAAACTGTTTTAGTTATAGCTCGCCTAAAAGGCGATTTTTTATTTTACCCAAGCTCATATATACTAGGTTTGCAATGGATCAGAAACTGGCACTGGAGGTAATGGCGAGTGGCGAGCACGTACTGCTCACCGGCCCGGCGGGGTCGGGGAAGACGTTTGTGCTTAATGAATTTATTCGCCGCGTTAAAAGCGACGGCAAGTATGTGGCCGTTACAGCCACTACTGGTCTCGCGGCAACGCACATTGGCGGCAATACCATTCATGCCTGGAGTGGTATTGGCGTGTTAGATAGCTTACCCGCTAATTTTTTTGACACGCTTTCCAAAACTCGCCGCGAGGTGATAGAAAAAACGCACGTGCTCATTATTGATGAAATTTCGATGCTTCATGATTTTCGGTTCGATTTGGTCGATGCTGTAACCCGCGGAGTACGTAAAAACGACAAGCCATTTGGTGGTATTCAGGTGGTGTTGTGTGGCGATTTCTTCCAGTTGCCGCCGGTAAATAAAGGCGAGCGTGAGAGCGGTGGCTTTGTGGTGCATTCAAATGCTTGGCAGGCAATCGACCCGGTTGTGTGCTATCTCGAGGAACAGCATCGGCAAGATGATGCGCAGTTCGTCGAGATTCTGAACGCCCTGCGTGCCGGCGATATACGACGCCGCCATGCTGAGGCATTGCTAGCCCGTGAAAAAGCTGACCTTGGCGACGGTGATATCACCGAACTACACACAGTAAATGTGGATGTCGATCGTATCAACGAACAGCGGCTCAAGCAGCTCGCGGGCGATGAAGTCGTGTATACAATGGATACGACAGGGGCGCAAAATTATGTCGATACTCTCAAGCGCTCATGTTTAGCGCCAGAAGAATTGGTACTACGAAAAGGCGCCCTAGTAATGACGATAAAAAACAGCCTGGATAAAAAATATGTGAATGGCTCTATTGGTCAGGTGATCGATTTTGACGAAACAACTAACTATCCAATTGTCAAACTACGAAGTGGCAAAACAGTTACTATCCAGCCCGACACCTGGGAGCTTCGCGACGGTACCCGCAAGAGAGCCAGTTTGACGCAGTTGCCCCTCCGCTTGGCCTGGGCGATCACCGTGCACAAAAGCCAGGGTATGACGCTGGATGCTGCACGGATTGACCTACGCCGGGCATTCGTAGAGGGTATGGGCTATGTGGCACTTTCGCGGGTACGACGGCTCGAGGCACTGAGTTTGGAAGGTATTAACCGAATGGCGCTGAAAGTCAGCCCAGACGCCCTACAGATTGATGAACATTTGCGCAAAAAATCAGTTGCAGATGCAAAACGCTTCGAACATCTACGTGAAGTCATTAAAAAACGTGAAGAAGAGTTAAAACGAGCGCCAAAGAAGGCCACGGAAGTAGCAAAAAGCGCCAGCTGGGCTGAAAAGCTGGCAAAAATGCGTGAAACCTACCCTAATGCCTACATGCCATGGGCAAAACAAGACGACGCCTTGTTAAAAGAAAAATTTCAACAGGGTGCGAGCGTGAAAGAGTTAAGCGATTTACTCGGCCGTCACACTGGGTCAATAAAAAAGCGCTTACAAAAGCATTTTGGAGATGACGTGGTGCTATAAAACTTTTTCGTCTTGGTCGCGATAATACCGCTCAATATGAGCCAGATCCCTGGCTGCCCTAAAACCGGGTTGCTCTGTATGTAGTGTTCGATGCGCAACACCGGAAGGTGATAAAAATCGCCATCCGTTTTCTGTCTGCTCGGAAATGGCAAGCTCAGTCTCCCAGTCCGGTGAGGTGGAAGGCAGTATAGTGACAGCGAGAGGGCCGTTTTGCCGCCGGCTCAAAACCATTGATGGGTGAGTATAGTGATCTGGCCCAGCTGGGTAGGTTTGCAGTACCGGATCTTGCCTCATGCGGTCATATAGTTCAGGCGAGGTTTCCAAAACGACAGCGCGGGCTGGCCTGACTCCGGCTAAAGCTAGGGCCGCTCTTCCGCATACTAAACTGGTTTTCTTTAGGGCGTCGTTTTCAGCAAGTTCCAATGAGACTAACCAGTCAGCATAATTAAGCGTCGTTTCAACTTTCTTGGCAGACCGTTCTATTCTATATTCAGTTATTCTATTTGGCATAGTTATAATAATTATATCATAAAAAATATATTTTGTAAAAAGTTCGCTCACCTGAATCACGAACTCACCACTGGGGC
>CAZRGZ010000009.1:0-34348 GCA_964599775.1 uncultured Candidatus Saccharibacteria bacterium
AATTTTTTACTAAAGTAAAAATATTTTTGGGTGCTGCCCCGCCGGGCGCCACCCCCAGGGGTGGGTTTGAGGTTCAGGTTATCAGTAAGTATGGTACAATAAAATAAATATGCGAAAAATCCAAATCATCACCCTCTTTCCTGAAATGTTCACTGGTGTGTTGAACAGCTCCATGATGTGGAAGGCGCAGGAAAAGGGGGTGGTGGAGTTCAAGACAATTGATTTGCGAGACTTTGGCCTTGGTCCGCGAAAACAGGTAGATGACACACCGTACGGCGGTGGTGATGGCATGCTTTTAAAGCCAGAGCCGTTATTTGCAGCGGTAGAGGCGGCGAAAGAGTACGACCATACAGCAAAAGTAGTGCTTATGACGCCACGCGGGCAGCGCTGGAAGCAATCTTTAGCTCAGGAATGGGCAACTGATGAACAAGGTTTAATTTTTATTTGTGGGCGGTATGAAGGCTACGATGAGCGCATTGTGAGTTTAGTTGATGAGCAGGTAAGTGTTGGCGACTATGTGCTCACTGGCGGCGAGCTGCCAGCTATGACGATCATAGACAGCGTGGTGCGTCTCTTGCCTGGAGTACTTGGTGGTGAGAAAAGCGCCGAGATAGAGAGTTTTAGCGATGGTGAAACCCTAGAATTCCCCCAATATACTCGGCCAGAGGAATTCCGTGGCATGAAAGTACCTGAAGTATTACTGAGCGGTCACCATGGCGAGATTGAAAAATGGCGCGAAGCGCAATCGCGCAAGGCATAGACAACTTAGCTTTGCTTTTTGAGCCACTGCACTTTGCTAAAAAGCACGGCTATGGTAACGCTGAAGGGAATTATGCCGAGGACAAACATTTGCAGCAGCTGAGGGTTAGATACAGTAAATATGCTCCAATTGGCACCAAAGGATTGCAGTGTGGTCATAGCGGCAAGGTGGAAGCCAATGGATCCCCATACACTCCCAGTCGCGGAGCGCAAAACACCTAGCACAATAGCGAAGGTGGCTAAGAATGATGCATCAAGCGGCGATTCAACAGCGCCTATAACGAAAGCGAACAGTAAAAAGAGTGCCGCCTGAATCACAATGACAGCCCATTGCTTTAGCAGCAGCGAAAGCTTTTTAAAAATGTAGCCACGAAAGATCAACTCTTCAGGCAGTGCTTCTGATAAAAATACCAGACCAGCAATAGAGAGTATTGTGACGCTAAGTGTACCGGCATCTACTGTCGGCGTAATAGTAATAATGCCAAGTACCAAGCATACTGCCAGCGCTAATAACGCCGGTACTAAAAAGTACGCCATACCTTTGCCGAAAGCTTGTGGCGCTGAACCGCTACCAAACATAAAGTTGATAGGTTTTTTGTCTATCCAACGTAATATTGCCACGAGCACAGCCAGTGTTAAGAGACTGAGAACTAGACCAAATACAAGACGACTTTGCTGTAAATTGAATATATAGAGGGCACCGGCCCAAATAGCAAATGAAGCTACGGTAACGCCACCTATAGTAAAGATATTTTTCAGCATGGTACTACTATAGCATTAGCTTTTTGTTGTGCAAAGTGCGTACAATGCAATACCTGCCGCAATACTGACGTTAAACGACTCCTTCTGCCCGAACATCGGGATTTCTAGTAACACATCGCAAAGTTCGCGGAGTTCTGGGGTAATGCCTTCCACTTCTTCGCCAAGGAGCAACGCAATTTTCTGCGGTGGTTTGTAATTCTGTAGTTCTATGCTTTTTTCATCTTGCTCCAGCCCAGCAATAGTGTAGCCCGTCGCTTTTAACTGGTATATGGTGCCGGCAATATCTTCGCTATAGTTAAATGGCACGAGTTTCTCCGCCCCCAGCGCCGTTTTATGGATTTGTGCGGTGAGTTTTTCACGAATGTGCGGCAAACGAAGGTCATCTTTTGTTTCTGGATAGGGTGAATACCCGCTGAGAATGATTCTTTCTACCGCAAAACCTTCAGCGGTGCGAAAAAGTGCACCGATATTGTGTGTAGAGCGGATGTTGTGGGCAATAAGGGTGAGTTGTGGCATGTTTTTTATTATACCCCTGATAGAAACAAAGCTGCAAAAAACTCTTAATATTTTTGGGAGTGTGTGTTAAACTACCGGCGTGCCTAAAACGCGGCTTTCATACCAGCACCAGCGGAAAGTAGTGGCGCGCGACAAACTCGAGCGTGGCACTGCCGCATTGTCTGATTATGAGCTCTTCGAGATGGTCGTGGGTGAACAGACTGAAGCGGGGCATACTATTGCGCACCAATTGCAATATCTTGTGCGCCAAGGAATAGAGCAGCTAACTCTTGAGAGGGTGATGCAAATTCCTGGTGTTTCTGATCAGTTAGCGCGGCAGATTCTTGCAAGTCTCGAGCTTGCGAAGCGGCATTACTTGCGCGATATTACCCCGCTTAGGTCACAGCATGATATACTGCTACGGCTGATTGATTTACGGCAGCAGCCACAAGAACATTTTGTGTGCCTGTCACTCGACGGTGGGCGGCGGCTTATTGCTCAGCGTACCATTACTGTTGGTACGCTCGACACAGTACTCGCGCATCCGCGTGAAGTATTTGCCGATCCCATTGCAGATAGGGCGGCGAGTGTGATCGTGGCGCATAATCATCCGTCAGGTGATCCATGCCCCAGCGATGGTGATATGACACTGACCGCCCAATTGGTGGCGTCGGGGCGGTTGTTAGGGATTCCGTTATACGATCATATTATCGTGAGCGAAGCAGCGTCGTACAGTTTTCGGCAACATCATTTACTGTAAAAAGGAAGCGGGGAAATGCAACAGCGTTTTTATGAACTGCGGCAATGGGATAAAGGTGAAAATAGAATAGCAATAGATCTAGCGAAGCACTTGCAAGCACGGCAGCACTTGGGGACGGCGGTTGTAATCTGCGAAAAGCCACAATCACTCATGAGCGCGGTGCGTAAGCAGTGGTTACGCTTGGAACGTAATGTGCTTCGTCTCAGGTCAAGTACGCTCGATGCCGAAGAAATTTTGCGTCATACCCGTGCGATTACTTTGATGCAAAATATGCGGTTTGTGAACCGCACCCCAGCGGAAGAGCCTGACGCCACCGTGTATTTTATGACACCCGATGAGGCGCAAATGCTTCCCGCGAATTGCTACAGCCTGTACTTAACGGTTTTTATGCCAGAAGCACCCGTGGGCCAGTTAATGCGAGGCGGGCTGGTGACCGCCTATGTTGAGCCAGGATATATTGTGCGTCGACTGCAGCCAAAAGTAGGCCTAGAAAAGCAGGTGCATGAGCGGTGGCAACAACTTGTGAATTTTTTACAAAAAAGGGGCATTAAGCCTGAAGAGCTATCACTCCAGAGTGTCGCTGAGCGAAAAAAGCTTGATGAAGCGCTGGACGCATTAATGCAAGAGGCAGTGACTTTCCTGGAACTTGCTTTTCAGTTCCAGCACGCGCTTGATCTGGCACAACCGCTCGAGGCAATTACTGGCGAACAGGCAGCCTTTGAAGCAGTGGGGCGTTTAGCCTACCGTGTAAGCACTTTATCGCCAAAGTATGCAACGCCAAACTTAGCGGTATTAATGAATAATGAAAATTACTTCTTGCGTGATAGTAGCGCAGCGAATGATATATCACCGTTCATACTAAGTTGCAAAACCTCCGTGTACCGGTATGCTACAATGAAAACATGACTAATATCGATGAAACTGCGCTCGAGCTACACAAAAAATTTAAAGGAAAAATCACGACATCGTTACGAGATAAGAGCCAACTTGATAAAGAAAAGCTAAGTGCTTATTATTCACCGGGTGTGGCAGCAGTGAGTCGCGAAATTGCTGCACAACCAAAGGCACTATCTACCTACACCTGGACAAACAATCTTGTGGCGGTGATTTCTGATGGCTCGGCAGTACTGGGTTTAGGTGACATTGGCCCCAAGGCAGCTATGCCTGTTATGGAGGGTAAGGCGCTGCTTTTTAAGCATTTTGCCGGGATTGATTCGGTGCCAATAGTGCTAGACGTGCATAGTGTGGACGAGATTGTCGCAACAGTAAAGGCGATAGCACCGAGCTTTGGAGCCATCAATCTCGAGGATATTGCTGCCCCTAAATGCTTTGCCATAGAAGCACGCTTAAAAGAAGAGCTGGAGATCCCAGTATTTCATGACGATCAACATGGCACGGCGATTGTGGTGCTTGCGGGGCTTATAAATGCTATGAAAGTAGTAGGCAAGCAGCTGAGCGAGACTAAAATTGTGACGGTTGGTGCTGGTGCAGCTGGCACGGCGATTATAAAGTTGTTGCAGCAGTATGCTAACCCGGAGATTATCGCGGTAGATAGCCGCGGCATCATAAGCAGTGCCAGGAAGGATCTTAACGCTGAGAAAGTGGCGATGCTAGGGTTTACTAATCCACAGAATATTAGTGGGACTATGGAGGATGCGCTTGACGGTGCCGACATTTTTATTGGCGTGAGCAAAGGCGGACTGCTAAATAAGGAACACATTAAACGGATGGCGGCAAAACCAGTCGTGTTTGCGCTGGCTAACCCAACGCCAGAGATTGACCCAGAGCTTGCACGCGAAGCTGGCGTCGCAGTGCTCGCCACTGGCCGGAGCGATTATCCGAACCAAGTAAATAACGCGGTCGCTTTCCCAGGTATTTTTCGTGGTGCACTCGATAATGGCGTACAAAAAATCACCGATGAGCATAAATTTGCTGCTGCTAAAGCCATTGCTGCGCTTATCGCCAACCCCAGTACTGAGAATATTATCCCTAGCGTGTTTGATGAAAAGCTTGTGCCGGTCATTGCAAAGGAGATAAAGTAATGAAAATAATACATGAGAACTTAGAGTTGCCGGGGGATCCGACACCTTGGATGATTGCGCAGCCAACAGAAAATAAAAGCTACTGTGTGCTGTGGCTGCAAGGTTGGGGATCGACTATAGAAAAGCATAAGGCCAAGATGCTTCGGCTTGCCGAACGAACGGGCATTACCTTCGCAATACTTGACTATGCCGGGCATGGTAGCCATCCTGTGCCGCTAGAGGAAACAACGCGCCAGCAGCAATTTAATGAAGTATGCATGGCTTTTGATACCCTGAAAGCTGAAGGATATGAAAATATCATTGTAGCAGGTATGAGTTTTGGTGGGTATATGGCTGCCCTCCTGGCCGCCGAACGTGAGCCATCTGCAATTATCCTGCGTGCCCCGGCAATTTATAAAGATGATGAATTTTCCTTGCCCTATCCCGAGCGCCAAGGCTATCGCGATCAGGAATACGAAGCGCTAAAAGCTACTATTACGCCGGAAAGCGACATGGCAGCACTCCATGCTATCAGTCGTTTTGACGGTACGGTATACGTCGTTGAGCACGAAATCGATAGCGTTATCCCGCGCAATATTCCACGGGCGTATTTTGCGGTAGCAAAACGAGGTAATTATCTGGTAGTGCCTGCAACTGACCATGCTGTGGCAAAAATGCCCCAGCCAGAGAAACATGATGCATATATTGAGCGGCTTATCGCCAGCATTGTTGGCCTTGTCCAGCAAGAAAAAGAGCTTACTTGAACCTCAACCTCACCCTGGGGTCCTGTCACCCGGTCCGCCCCTAAATTATTTTTGACAGGCAAAAATAATTTGGGCGCTGCCCCGCCGGGCGCCACCCCCGGTAGTGAGGTTTCGAGATTCAGATTAAGAGCTTATTAAATAACGCGATTCACTTCCTCAAGTGTTGTTTCACCACTCAGCGCTTTTAAAACGCCAGCTTGCAGTAATGTCACCATGCCTTCTTTTTTGGCGGCAGCTTCAATCGCTTCAATATTTACATTTGCCACCTCGCCATGTAGAAACTTTTGCACTTCTGGGCCAACCACCATTTGCTCCATAAGTACCGTACGGCCTTTGTAGCCGAAAGGAGATTCTGGTGTGGTGACTGGTTTCCAGAGCTTGATGTTTTCGAGATCGGGTTTGTCGGCGTGTTCTGGCAGGTCACTCAGTACCTTGCGAATCCAGTTTTTGGTCGCTTCATCGGGCTCGTACTCTTGTTTCGTGTCATCGTCGAGTCGTCGCACTAAACGCTGGCCAATCACTAAGCGTATGGCGGTACTGAAAATAGGGTTGATTCCAATCATATCGATCATACGGCTAAAGGCGGCCGATGCAGTGTTGGCGTGGAAGGTACTGAGCACCAAGTGGCCGGTAATGGATGCCTGGATAGCCGTACGTGCAGCATCAACATCACGGATCTCACCTACCATAATAATATCGGGGTCGAGCCGCAATACTGCACGCAAATTTTCGGCAAAACTTTCACCGCCGCTAGTATCGACGGGGATTTGGCTAATACCCGGTATGCTGTATTCTACCGGGTCTTCTAGCGTAATGATTTTTCGCTCGGTAGAGTTAAGCGCATTAATCATACTATAGAGCGTTGTGGATTTACCAGAACCAGTCGGCCCCACCATGAGCACCATGCCGCGCGGATGCGAAATAATTTCATCAATTTCGGCACGCTCATGCTCGTTGATGCCAAGATTATCAAGGTGAAGCAGTGATTCATCAAAGTTGAATAGACGAATCACGGCATCCTGCCCATACACAGTAGGGATGGTCTCAATACGCATATTCAGGTCGCGCGTTTCACCATCATCACGTTCAATGTGCTGGAACATGTGGCCCGCCTGCGCACCCTTGGCAGCAGTAGAGATATTGGCGCGTGAGGCAATGGAGACCAGCAAAACACGGTACTTTTGGTGCGTAATATAGGCAATTGGATGCAGCGCACCATCTACGCGGAAGCGAATGCGCACATTTTCGCGCTGATTTTCGATGTGGATATCACTGGCACCCAGGCGGTCGGCCTGCTCAATCAGGTAATCAAGTATGTCGTCGGTCCGCACCTCTTCGAACGTCTTAGAGACCTGCTCGATAGTTGAGCTATCGCCCTCACGCGCGATTTCGACATCGTCGTATACTACTTCTTTAGGTGGGTCAAAACGACGCATGAAGGCCCGATAGCCGCTATCGCTGATAAGCAAAAAGCGAATCCCGAGACCGCGGTCGCCATACTCTTTTTTGAGATTATCCATGACCGATTTTGGAGTGCTGCTGGTTACCCCAAAAATAAACGGCTCGGCACCGCCGCCAGAGCGCAAAGGGATGATTTTCCCCTTATACATAGTTTCATTTTCTAGAATACCTTTGGCCAGCGGGGCAGTTGCTTCAATGCTACGTGTATCTAAATATTGCAGGCCTAAAATCGCCGCACGCTCAAGAGTGTTTTTCTCCTCCTCGTCGCGATATTTTTGCTGACGCTTTTGTTCCTCGGTATCTAACACAGCCATAACTAGTATTATACGCGAAAGCGTGAGCTTTTTCGAGTTATAAAAATGTTTTAGCCACCTTGCTCGGAGCGAGGGAAGATGCGTCAGCGAGTGAGTAGAGTATAGTAGTTCGGCTTAAAACTCTTCCAAAAATAACCATATTATGCTATACTGATCTCTTGAAGACGTTAGATACTAATCTGTAAAGCGAGAGAGTCATGTTTGAATTGATCAAAAAAGTTAATGACGCACACAAAAAAGCTGGTGTAGTTGATGTTCGCACCGGTGACACGGTTCGTGTGTATCAGAAAATTAAAGAAGGCAACAAAGAGCGTGTACAGATGTTTGAAGGTGTCGTGATTCGTACTGATCGCAAAGACTCTTTAAGCAGCCGTATTACGGTTCGTAAAGTAACGAGTGGCGTGGGTGTTGAAAAGAGCTTTCTGCTACACAGCCCACTTGTCGAAAAGGTAGAAGTTACGAAACGAAGCAAAGTTCGCCGTAAATACCTCAGCTACCTGCGTGAACGGAGTGGTAAGAGCGCTCGCCTGAAGGCTGTGCCATTTGATCGCGCTGCGGTAAACGCTGTTAAGACTGCGCCAAAAGCTGAAGAGCAAAAAGAAGAAGCAAAAGAAGCTGAAGTAGAGAAAGCCGCCTAATTTAGATGTGGTATTAAAGAGCCTGGCGTCATGCTAGGCTCTTTAAATATTAAAAAACAGAAAGGCGAAAAAAGAAATACTCCAAAAGCAAGCTTTTGGAGTATTTTTGTTGTGGTGGAGATCGTAGAGCGATGTCGCAAGTTTGTTTTTGGAGATTTTTGTCTTGGCGATTCGCTTAAATACTAGTATAGGTTATTTACTGTGTTTGTTCAAGGATATTTTTATGCAAATTACAATCGTCATATTTTTATCCTATATTCGAGCTTCTTCTGCTAAAACTCTCGATCATTTTTGATTTGGCGAAAGCCAGTCCCAGCTTGCTGGACCCGACCACCGGGGTTTCTTGAGACGAATCGCACAATTTCGTTTTCCTCCATTTTTCGCTATAATATAAGTAATTATGTGGAAATTCCGTCGTGTAAAAGAAAAAACGATGGCGCCTGCGTTAATACCGGGCGCTATGATTATTACGTCGCGTAAGCCTGTACAAAAAGGGGATATTGTTTTGGTCGAGCATGGAAATGCAGAGCTAGTGCGGCGTGTAGCAAAGGTGGATGGCCAAAAGCTGACCGTAGAAGGGGATAAGTCGCCCAAAAAACGCCTCGAGATTGCAAAAAAACAGCTTGTAGGAAAGGTGATTTTTGCGTTACCGGGTGCAGCCTCGGCACCTAAAAGCCATACTATAAACGCGCGTATCGTGTCCAGTGTATGTGCTGGCGTCCTCATAATATTAGCAGTTGCGCAATTAGTCACATTTGATAAATTCATTGAACTACTCGATAGCTTTTGGCTGCCGGGAGTTGACGGAGCGCTGCTCGGGGCTATTATTGTGTCTCTTGAAGTATTGGCTTTGCCGTATCTGCTGCATATGGCATTGAGCGGCGCAGCACGGGTGGTCAGTATGGTAAGTGGCTGGCTGGTTTCCATTGTGTGGTTAAGCCTTGGTATTTACCTTTTGAATACAACGCATGCGTTACATTCTGCTGGGCTCCTTGGCACTATTATTGCAACTCCTCCAGGCTTATGGCTGCCAGTATTTGCTAGTGGGTTGCTGGCTTTAGTGATTACATCTGATTGGATGCTAGGCGGAGTCTAGTATTGCGCTTCGCTTCAAACAACGATATGCTTATAAAGTGAATAATCCAAGGGGAATAGTATGAAACTCGTGGCGAGTATGGAGCAGTGGCTGGCTGATGTTATGAAAGGCTTGCCGCAGCTTTCTAAAGAAAACAAAGATCTATTAGTAAAGGCTTGGCCATGGATTGCCTTGATATTTGGCGTTTTGCAGCTACTATCGGCTATGGGGCTGTGGGATTTCTTGCAGCAAGCACAGCGCTGGGGGCTGTTTGCCGATTTTGCGGGATATCATATTAGTACTTTTGATCTTACACTGGCATATATAAGTATTGCGTTGTTAGTGGCTACAGCTGTTTTATTGCTGCTTGCATACGCTCCTTTAAAGGTGCATGCTCGGCGTGGCTGGGAATTGCTTTTTGTAGTGAGTCTTATCAATCTTGTGTCAGGTGTGCTGTCATTATTTATTTCTGGCCGTGGATTTGGCTCGTTTTTGTTTAGTCTGTTTGTTTCGGTTGTGGTGTTTTACCTGTTAATTCAAGTACGAAGCTACTATAAAGACACCGGTGTAAAATCGAGCGAAGGTGAAAAGAAACATAAGAAAGAGTCTAAAAAATAGTAAGGGGGAATATGGCGGCAGTAAACGAATTACTCGATATAAGCGGCAAAGTGGCTATTGTAACTGGTGGCTCGAGGGGCATTGGCGAAGCGTGTGTGCGACGCTTACACGAAGCGGGGGCGAATGTTGTGGTCGCTGATGTTGAGGTTGAAAAAGCGGTTGCCCTTGCTGATGAATTGTCAGCTATACGCCCAGGCTCGGCTATTATGACACAAACTGATGTAAGCGACGAAGGGCAAATGCTGGAGATGCTGGATGCCACACTTGATGCCTTTGGACGGGTGGATATTTTGGTAAATAATGCTGGTATATTTCCACACATTAGCCTGGCAGAAATGACAACTAATGATTTTATGAAAGTAATAAACGTCAACCTTAAGGGCGCTTTTTTGGGAACTAAAATTGTCTCAGAGCAGTTAAAGAAACAAGGTGAAGGCGGTAATATAGTGAATATTACCTCTATCGATGCCGTCCACCCCTCACGGATAGGCTTAGCCCATTATGATGCTTCGAAGCATGGCATATGGGGGTTCACCAAGAATGCAGCCCTCGAATTGGCGCAGTACGACATAGCCGTAAATGCTGTCGCGCCAGGCGGTACGGCAACGCCTGGTGCGGGGGCAGTTGATGGTAAACCCACCGAACAGCATGCTGATTTCATACCTCAAGTCCCCATGAAACGTATGGGCGAGCCAGATGAGATTGCTAAGGTAGTATTGTTTGTGGTTTCAGACATGGCGAGTTACATGACAGGCGCACAAGTGGTGGTTGATGGCGGGGTATTATTGAATTAATGAACGATTACAATAAGGTACGCCAGAAATACCGACCTAAACATATGCGGGCACTAATAATTGCTGAGTCGCCGCCACCAGCTGCCGATATTGAGAGTAGCCGGCAATTTTATCGGAGCGATCGGATACGAAAAGACGATCGTTTGTTTGTAAATACCATGAAGGCGCTCTATCCAGAGGCGGGAAAGATGAAAGAAGATCAGCTGGAGGAGGAAAAAGAGGAATGGTTGCAGCGCTTCCAGGCTGATGGCTGGTATATGATAGAAGCGCTAGAGGAATCACAAGAGCACGAAGTAACAAAACAGCAGCGGCAAGCTAAAATTCGCGCTGCGCTGCCTCAGTTAATTAAGCGAGTTCGAAAACTAGCTGAGCCAGAAACCAAGATTATCCTAGTAAAATCGAATGTTTTTGAGGTAGCGGCAGGACCGTTACGAAAAGCCGGATTTCAAGTTATAAATAAAGGATTGGTAGATTATCCAGGCCAATACAACCAGCGTGCTTATAGGGAGAAGTTGGCGACTTTGGCGAAGCAGGTATAGGCTGCTGGGGTTGCGTGAGGCTTGCGCACTTTATCCGTTTCTATTAAGATAATAAAGATATGGCAAAGAAATCCGCCAAACATAGCGCCTTACGCCTCTTTTCTACGGGGTTTGGTATGGGAACGGCAGATTTAGTGCCAGGCGTATCAGGTGGAACGATCGCCCTCTTATTTGGAATTTACGAAGAGCTGTTGTTCAGTATCCGTACTGTCACTGGTACGACGCTAAAGCTGCTACTAAAAGGGAAATTAAAAGAAGCGTGGCAGAGTATTCCCTTTACTTTTTTATTGCCGCTGTTTTTGGGTATTGGGCTGGCTATTTTTGGCTTGGCTAACCTCTTTTCGTATTTGCTTGAAAATCATGCGGTATTTGTGTGGTCGTTCTTTTTTGGGCTTGTTATTGGTTCGGCCTTGATTATTCGCAAGCGTATTAAGCACTGGACGACAGGTGTATTTGTGGCGCTGGTGCTGAGTACGATACTCACTTATTTTGTGGTGGGGCTGGCGGAATTGAGTTTTGGCAGCGGGCCACTTGCCTTGTTCTTTACCGGTGCTATAGCGTTTTGTGCCATGATCTTACCTGGAATCTCCGGTTCGCTCATGCTGGTAATAATGGGGCAATATGAAGCTGTTTTGAACGCGGTATCGGATCGTGATTTCTTACTACTTGGAGTACTGGCGGCGGGGGGTATAGTAGGATTGGCGCTTTTCGCGCGTCTGCTGGGGTGGTTATTCCGAAAATACCACGCCATAGTCATTGCGGCGCTTATCGGGATGCTGATTGGCTCGTTGCGTAAAGTGTGGCCTTGGCGAGAGCCGGTAGAAGGCACTGCGGCCACAGGTGCTCATACCGTAGAGCACGCTGTTTTACCAGCTTTTGATTGGCGTTTTCTTGTGTGTGTGCTATTAGCAATTGTGGCGGTATTTATAGTGATTAAGCTAGAGAAAGCTGGAATAACGAAAGAGCACACCGAAGACATCCCTGATAAAGAGTTCAAAAAGGAACACCGAGAAGGCGAAAAGACGAGCTAATCGCTAAACTACTTACGGTGCCATTTACCGTCGTCGCCCTTTTTGCCAAGACCTTGTACGGCAAACAATAGAACAATTTGGCGCATTGAACGTGTTAATAAATAATGCTGCTGAACAGCATATCCAGGAACGCTTAGAAGACATAAGTCAAGAGCAATTGAAGAAAACATTTGAGACAAATATTTTCTCTATGTTTTATCTTTCAAAGGCAGCTTTGCCGCATATGGAGAAAGGTTGCGCAATTGTCAATAATGCCTCGGTGAATGCCTATAGAGGGCACCCGCTGCTGCTTGATTATTCGGCCACTAAAGGGGCAGTAGTTGCATTTACGCGTTCATTGGCATTGCAGCTTGCCTCGAAGGGGATCCGTGTGAATGCCGTAGCGCCAGGGCCGATTTGGACACCTTTGATTCCTGCTAGTTTTTCAGCTGATAAGGTAGAGGACATTTGGCAAAAATACGCCAATGGGGCGGCCAGGTCAGCCAAGTGAAGTCGCACCAGCATTTCTTTTCCTGGCGTCAGAAGCTGATGCAAGCTATATTTCGGGTCAAACGATTCATGTGAACGGGGGCGAGGTGATAAACGGCTAATCGTTACGAGCCACCTGTTCGAGATGCATAAAAAGTGCTCGCGACTGTGTGGTGGCGTTAAATCGTTCAACTTGTTTAGCAATAGCGGCTTGTTTTGGATTACTCGATAGTGTATCAATACGAGTGAGCTGTTTTTGAATATCTAAAGTGGAAAATGGGTCAACCAAAAATCCAGCGCCATCTACAACTTCCTTTAAGCTACTATTATTGCTGGCAAGCACGATCTTTTCAGCGGCAAGGCCTTCTAACGCTGAAATACCAAACCCTTCATATAGCGAAAGGGCTAAAAGAGCATGACACTGTTGCAAAAGGAGTTGCTTTTGCGGCGCCGCGATGTAGCCAAGGCGAATAATATCTGATGCAACTTCGAGTGAATCAATATAGCTATCTAGTTCATCAGCACCGTAGCCTGGCTGGCCGATGACCGCAAGTTTTGTGGCCGAACTGGTTTGTTTTTTGAACGCCTGAAAGGCATCGACGACGCGCTGGATGTTCTTTCGCTTTTCATAACCAATGGTAAGAAAGTATTTGCCGTTAATTAAGGCTTCTGGCAAAGTGGCTTCTGGTACTTCGGCATTGTGCTTCACGCCGGGGTAAATGACTGTTAACTTATTTTTGTGTTCCGGGAAAAACCAAGCAAGGTCGCGCTTCGATGTCTCAGAAACGGTGATTAAACTATTAAAGTGAGTAAAGGCATAATGGTGCTCTTGCAAAAATGCTTCGACTGGTCGTGGTGCGATATAATTTCGACAAAAGAAATCTTCCATACCGTAATCAATTGCCACGCGTTTCACCGGGCTGTCCCGGAAGTAAGTAGCCGTCGCACGTGGCAAAAAGATGACGTCAGGGCTGAGCCAATATAAGTGCTGCAAATAGGCACCAATATTCGCCGCTTCTTTTATAGTGAACTGCGCATTGGGTGCTTCAATGGCCAAAGGTTCGAGATTATCCATTGCCTGCGCGGCGATCACAAATTGTATGTTTGTAAACTCAGCATAGGGCGCAGCCTCTAACCAAGTACGAAGTTGCATACCGATACCACGCCGCTTTGGGCGGCATGCTTCGGTTGCTTCAATAATTATAGTGTGTTTTCCCATGTCCGCTTCCTCCCATTTGTTCTATAGTATCATGAAACGGCTTGTGCTTGTTGCGCAAGAATGAAGTAAACAATAGGAGGCGCTCACAAGCGACGTTTTTTACGCTCCTGCGTGGTGTTATGTTAAACTAACACATGATAGGTGTAGCGAGTTAAAGAGCCTAAAATATGAATAAGGACAACCAACAAACCGTTGTTTCTGCTCGGTGATATATGAAGAGTGTTGAAGCAATAACTACCCAACTTTATGAGAGTAGCATGGATGGAAAGCTTTATCCGGAAGTATCGGATGAGCAGATTGCTCGTGAGCTATTTGAGGCTGGCGAACCGATTGGCGAAACCTTACGCCATGCGCTTTCGCCGGCATTAATGCGTTTCTTTACACGGATAGAGCAAGCACTTGTACATGATCCGGTATTCAAGGAGGAGATAGAGCGAGAACTTATGACTCCACCTTCGTATCTCATGCCATATTCTAGCTCACCGGAATTCCTTGATGATCAAGAGCGTGGAGAGGACCTTAGCCTTTACCAGCGTATTTGTGACCATGATGCAGCTGTGCCTGGTCATCATTTTACGAATAGTCGTCGCCACCGAACGTACATTCAGACTAGATTTAACTTTAAGAATAAAGACACTGAGCTAAGCCCAGAGCTAATGGGATTGTATCGTGATGCACATTTTGCCCAACATCGTGATGGGTATTGTATATCTGGTTGGCAGGCGCAACAACGTATGCTTGACGAAGAAGCGAAGACGAGCCGATTAAACATTGTTGAAAAGCCTATATTAGAGCATTGCCTTACCTACGACTATCCTGCTTACCGTGTTGCGTCGACTTTTAGTGAGTTCTCCTTGACTAAAGATATACGAATGCCACTGACGGATATTAATGACATGGACGATATTGAAACGGCAGATAGGACTATCCGCAGTACCGTATTGCTGCTGCAACTTCTTGCGCAAGATAGATTATTGTCAGAAGAGATTGCCCAGACTCTACAAGATGAGAATATAGCATCGCACATTAAAAAGTATACTCAACGTGGCCGTGACAAAATTAATGCTAAAACGATTGATTTTTTGCAGCATGCCATCCTTAAGACTACCGAGGAGGGGATAGGTAGCTCAATTTTACCAGCGATTGCAGAGTTGCGGCGCCCCGATAAAGGAGAACGAATGACAATGGAAGAAATTGTAGCCCGTAAAAAGGTAACTCAGCTTACGACACTTTCTCCTCTTTCTTATATTGGCAAAGTAAATATGCAAGGTAGGGGTCTTCCTTCTGTGCAGGAGCAAGATGAACAGAAACGTTGGAGGTTTACTGACGAAGCGAAGGTGTGCCTTCGTGCTATGCGGACATATATGAGACGGCAGTTTCATTATGCAAGACTTCAAAGTAACTTGTACGTGCAAACAGGCGGGCGGTGCCCATTCGCTATGGAAGATATTGGGATGTCGACAGATGTTATATCAGCCGCAACGGAGCTCGTTTTTCTTCTTTCTACGCATGTTTCCTACCCTCGTCCCTGGAGTGAATACGGTGATGGCATGAAGTATTATCTTCAGCAAAGAGCTCCGAGTAGTGAGCGGTATACGCCAGGTGAAGCGCCGGATCTAAGCGGGCTTCTGGAAAGAACCGAGAGATTTACCGAAGCGCGCTACCGACGTCTGGGGTATAGCATGGCGAGGGCAGCTTTATCAAGACAGAGTTAAGGTGTATCGTATATTACTTTTACGGTCTGTGCCAATATAAAGGCCAGTGGTGAGTCGCTCGCACTTGACGGCACTCATGCAGCAAATCTTTGGAAGATTCTCTTTCGAAGCACTATGATGCTGCTCACCATAGTAAGCATAACCCCTAAGCCTATCAAGGCTGTAGCGTTATGGCCAGTATCAGCAAGGCCATTACCAGATGATCTGTCTTCTGGTGAAGGGGATGTTGGATTTTGATTTTCAGGGCTAGTAATCTGCCCAATGACTGTACAATCAGCATTGAAGTCGGGGCTATTGGGGTTGTAACGGTAATCCGCGAGGAAGCGTTCGGAGAATCAAGAAATATTAAACTGAGCCACTGATTCATGTAGCGTCATATTAGCTTCTTTCAAAAATAGTTATTATTCG
This sequence comes from uncultured Candidatus Saccharibacteria bacterium, assembly GCA_964599775.1. Lineage (GTDB taxonomy): Bacteria > Patescibacteriota > Saccharimonadia > Saccharimonadales > Saccharimonadaceae > CAZRGZ01. Next base: position 15,842 of record CAZRGZ010000009.1, read on the forward strand.
AGAATATCGACGAGATCATGCACCTCTTTGATGCTTTGTAAATCATCCGGCATTGTTTCGGGCATCTTCGAGACTTCGTTCTCAATAAAGAATGCGTCAATCCCACTTTCCTTGGCGGCAAGGTAATCATAGAAATAGCTATCGCCAACCATAAGTGCATCTTCCTTGGTTAACCCAAGCTCCTCAATGATTTCAAGCATGATAGCCGTCTTACCGTTAGGGTCGCTGCCCTCCGACGCACGACACGCATAGAACAGCTCACTCAAGCCGAAGTAGTCAAGGCGTTCCTTAATTTCTTTGACAGCAATTTCTTCATCGTAAGGGTTTGCTGAGACAACTACTAAGTACAAACCTTTTTTATGAAAGGTTTCGAGCGCCTCTTTTGTGCCGGGAGTTAGTTCGATATACTCCAAGTAGTTGTCTTTTGTTTTCTCATCGTGGTATACCCAGTGCGGCTTTTGAGTGCGCTTGGTTGATGATGGATACCAGAGCGTTCCATCGCCATCTAGGAATAGTACTTTCTTTTTCATGTTTCCTCCTTAAAATATTGGAAATTCTTCTACAGTTAGCCCAGCGTCTCTTGCACGCTCTACGTCTTCTTCGATTTGTCGACGAATAGCATATACGCGATCACGCTGGGAAGCTCGGTGTGTTTTAGTGTTTCGTGAGTGAAGACGCATATCTAATGCCTCATCGGAGAGCTTTAAATATACTATAACATCCGTCTCTATGAGACCTGTTCCAAACACAGGCTGACCGGGTGTGATTTTGATTTGCTCGTTAGTATACCTGGCAAGGTCGTCAGATGTAGTTCGAAGATGGCCTTCGCTCTCCGGATCGCCTGGTATAAATGGACGTTCGGTATACTTAACTATTTCTCGATCGCCGTCAATATACATAAAAGGATATTCATGGTGAAGCACATACCTTCGAAACTCTGCGGGCATGGTATCGAAAACCATATCCATATCAACACCCGTGGGGATGTGCTGAAGGAGCGTACTCTTACCTGCGCAAGGAGGTGCAACCACCAAAACCCTTTGATCGTTATATTTATCGAGAATGTCAGTCAGCAGTTCAGCCGTGGGAGAGGGAATTATATATCGCAATAGTGTTATTGTAGACCGATACCTCTGATTGTATGTTAATAAGTTCCTCTGGAAAAGGAGGTTCCCTATCTGTTAAATATTCAAAATTAGCCGAAGCAATTGCTAAAAAAGCGGAAAAAACACGTAAATTAATGGAGGCTTAAAAATGACGTTCCAAACTTTGCAAAACAATGATGAAAACAGGGGTAAAACCAAAAGAGCGAACCTCATTCAAGAGATTCGTTCTACATGGCTGGGGTTAGCGGAAGAATTCCAAATCTTTGGTTATTTTGGTGATCAATATAAGATAGAAGCCAAACAAGACATCGATAGAATCCGTGTATTATTAGGCGAAGAAGACGAATCCTTACCGTTTAAAGCTGGCTAGAATTTTATCAACATCATTCATACAATTCTCACAAAAATAGTTGACAGTAGAGTTAGGTCATGGTAGTATATTTCCACGTGGCAAAGTGCCACAACGCGAATTGAATTCGCGTTCGTCGAAGGGACCCTTATGGGTAACCAGGGTAAGGGCAAGCGCGGCTACCAGCCGCGCAAGAGCCAGCAGTCCCGGCAGCAGAGCGCCAGCCGCGGCAGCGGCCAGCGCAACAGCAAGGGCCAGGACTCTCGCAAGGTCCACGACACCAAGGGGAAGAACCAGCACGGGCGTCGCAAGAGCGGCGGCAGCTGGGGCATCCTCGGCTAGTTCCGACGCCCTTCGGGGCGACGCGAGCTAGCACCCCCCCGTCCCGTGCGTCATGCACGGGACGGGGGCTTTCTCATTTTTGGTTTATGAAATACTATTAATAATGTGATGCAACACCTAACCCTTATAAAGGAAAACGACAGACCTCGCCTTAACCATCTTTACGAGCACCTTTATTGCATGGAGCTCGGAAGAGAATTAAGAAAGTATGGTTTCTATAACTATACCGATTACAGAGTAGAGGCACGTAATTATCACGTGGGGTTTATCTATGTCACTGCAATTTTCTATAACCCCGACATTACGACTCGTCTTGACTTTGCAAAAGTAAAACCGGCTTTTGCACGCAGTGATATTCGGCTTGCTATCATGCAAATCAGCGCAGAGCACGATACTCGTAGCAAATATAACGAGGACAAAGTTATTACTGACCTTAAAGAACTCGATGCTAAACCATGGGAGAATACAGAAAATGCAAGGTCCTATAATTGGCGTCATACCAAACCGCGCCATTATCCAGTACTCTCTATGCATTCCATCGCACCAAGCAACTTTAGAAATATGACATGTAAAATTACGCTTGATCAGAAATACACACTCAATAATGAGCATCTACTCCCCCTATTTCAAGAGCTTTCCAACGCTATCCTGTATAACCTCTCTGATTTATTTACCGACACATATGGGTATTTTGGCCACGATAGTGATTCGACATATAGCTTGTCGGAAACTTCAGAATTTCATACTTTTCGAATCCATCATAAAGATATGCTAAGCGCAGAGAATCTCCTGGAGATTGCCAAAGAATATGCCGCAAAAGCGCTAAGGGATGGACTGGAACGTAGTTTGCATAACTACTTACAATTAATCACAGATCCGCAAAACTACTACTATAACGAAGCCGATACATTTGAAACAACTGGTGTGTTGGTGGGTAATAAAGGATGGGATAGCCTAAATGGCGTTAATATCGATGAAATATTAGAACATTGCTCTATTACTATAAAAACGGGGAAAGTTAGTAAAACGTCACGGATGAAGTAAGCATTATTTATACTCAAGTTTGGACGTCCTATCTCCCCTAAAGGTTTCCAAACTACAAATTAACACCTTTTACAGAGGTGCTAATGAGTTATAATCTCATGGCTGGAGTTAGCGGAAGGATTCCAAACTTTCCAGGAGCAAGATAAGATTAAAATCGAGCAAGAGATGAAAGCAGTAAGAGATGACTTGCTTAAGAAGTGACTGCATCTCATTAGGCTTCGTAAGAGTATTCTTTAGGATAACTTTGTGCATTGAAAAGAGGCTAGTTGTTCAACACCTTATGCAGGTGTTAGTGACACTAGCCCAAGTCACTCGCAGAATTAAATGACTACGTCATCACGGATTGCGAATCCTCCTGTGTTGTTCCTAGACCTTCTCGACCTCCAGGACGTGCACGCCGAGTGCATCCTTGCTGGGGCCGTAGATCTCGCGCAGCAGCGTGAGCGCACGGTCCTGGCTCTGCACCTGCGGCACGATCTTCTGCCACGGCTCGGCGTTGAGCATGGCTTCGAAGTTCGGGTAGACCCGGACCTCCTTGACGCGCACCATAACTATTTATGAAATAGTTAGAACGCTTATTATTCTACTAGCTGGAATTCAATCCCCAAAACACCATGCTCGCGCTGATCTTTAATGCCGTAGAACTCTTGAATTTGATTCAACAGCCAAGTGATAGACGAACCACCGAACTTAGCGGGAACATTATGTGTAAAGAGGTCTTCAAATGTAGCATAGCGCAAAAGCCCTACAACTTTTGCTTCTATTTTTTGTTCAGGAGCTTCGCGATTTATAAAAAGAAGGGTGTCGCCTATATCTATCTTCTGTCTCTTCTCGTCGTAAAGTCTTGATTCGATAGTTTTATTGCCGGATTGTATTGCTTGAAAAGGCTCAGTTGCGAGTTGTAAAGTGTGAGTTGTCATAGTCGTATCATATCATTGCGTATAGAAACCTCGCAAATATTCTCTTCTTCTCCGAAAAACTGCAGGTTACATCTCCCTTCGCCAGCTTCCTCACTTTTCTGACTGTTGCCAATTTCATTGAATGATAAGTACTTAAGTACCAAGATAATAACAATGAGTTATGATGCGAGGAGTCGGCTAGTACTTATTGATTTTCAGATAATTGATAAAGTCATCGTTAGAAAGCTTGCCATTTTCCCAATCCTCAAGTGCTTGTTTATATTATCTTGAGTTAGTAAATTAATCATTTTTAGCACAGGGGGAGCTTTAAGGTTATTTTTCTGCTGCACTAGATATAATATCTGTTTGTTAAATTCTTCAATCGCATACTGTCTAAGCCGATATTTAGCCGCTATGTAACGGGTGACCGTATGGTAATCAAAGTATCTTGTTATCTGCAAGTTCTGAATCGGCATGAAGAAGCCATGTTTCATTACCGCTCTGTTTAGGTTATCCTTCCTTTGCTCTTCGGGATACTTTCTGAAGCGTGCAATTTCCATTCCTAGACTACGTGGCATAAGAAAGGCTCCGCCTTCTGTATACTCAGTCGTAAACTTCAAGAATCTATCAAATTTTTTTTAAAAAACCTTTATATTTCTGTACGGGGGATACAGTGTCGAGTGGATATACAAGTAAAACGGACCTCAATGAAGAGATCCGTCTTACATGGCTGACCACGTATCCCGAAATTGGAACACTATTTTCCAAAGTATTCTACTTATGCACAAAAAGTTAATAGAATTAGAGATGCCTGCCCGAAACCATTGACATTATTTGTGCAATTTGATAAGTTAAAGAAAAGCGCGTGCGAGACCTGTTGGCTCAACCGCGTTTTTCTTTTGGCTTTTTTACTTTCTTTGGTGTGATATGCGTCGGTTCAATCAAAGAGAAGTACTGTTTCTTGTCAGCGCTCATGCTCGGCGCCATCTTCATAAGCTTCGCTTGGGCAATTCGCATAATCTTATGCTCGTAGCTCTTCTTATCAAACTGTTTTTTCGTCCTTTTCACCTCTTGAGCGCATCGTATGCCATAAGCGAGCAGATCTGCGACCTGCGATTCAATGTCATGGTTCTGTTTAGTCACGAAGTTTATTGAAGTAAGATAGTCGCGGACACCGTCAAAGATAGGGTATTTTCTTTTTAAGCTTGGGCTTAGGAGATAGTTGAAGGCTGCAAGATACTGAGTGTCTCGATCAATGCTAGATGCCTCGATGATGACCTTGCCTTTGCATGGACGTTTTGTGTAGATGTACGCCAGAAAATTGAATAGTACTTTTTCTGCCGAACGTCGGATAACCGTTTTCTCGGCCCAAAAACTTTGATAGGCCTTCTCTTTGTCAATGACTGCAGCCGTTATTGTGACTGGCGCAGACTGAAGCATGGTGAGCAAATCTGCAATGAACTCGAGCTTTCGATCTTCATTTCCTGCAAATATAGCAAATTCTTTTGCTGATCGTGCTATATCAGCGGAGTGAAAGATGATGTCCGTGCGACCCCAGTATTTAAATTTAATGTGGTTGGCATGATCTTCGAGCTCTTTTTGTTTGTATTCATCAATTACACAACCTAATAAAATGTAGTAGGGCGACTTCTCGAAGCTCCCAGGGTGGGACATTCCTAGCTCATCTATGTAGAGTTTGTAGACCCTTTTCATGATCGATCACTTTCATCTACCGAATGCAGTAGGTCGGAAAGTTCATCGGCTACCTCAATGAGATCTCGTAGCTTTTTTCTCGTGGCAGGATCAAGGCGTCGAGAGCTTTTTAATAGCACGGTAAGATTCCAACCATCGCCTGAATAGTTTACGCCCTGTTCAGTAAAAGCTTTTTCCTGCTGGGTATCAAGAACTTCTGGAGCAATTACAGTACTGATCGTTGATGAGGTCGGAACGGCAGCCGTTTCAATGTCATGAGGCTTATGCTCGACTGACTCCTGCACCATTCCCTTTAGCAACTTGATAGCAGATTCTTCTTTATTGTAGTCCACAAGACCAACAAAACGTCCAGAATCAATAAACGCGTTTATGAATTTATCCTTTGACTCCCGTGAGATGCCGAGGTTGTAGACGGCATGCTGTGCGACTTGGTCTTTCGAGAGCATAACTCCGCCCTCAAAGCTGTCAAAGAGTGCCTTAAATGTATCAACTGAAAGGAAAGCGGTCTTAATAGCATCTCGCCGTTCCGCTTCCGTTACAGGTTTAACGATTTTAAGTCCCAAGTCTGTTAGAGAGACAGTTTCCTTGTCGGATACAATGAGACTGTAGTCTCTTAACGATGAGATTCGCGCAGCGAAAGCACCACTTTTTACTGACCCAGCGCCCGTCTTAGAGCCAAAACCTGCGAATTGCTCTTTAGGCCACGACTTGCCAAATTTAGACGCCGTTTCAATAATTTGGACTGCCCCGGACAAGCTCAATCGTGGAAAACCTTTACCCCGTTCCATCGTTACTACCTCCATTAGTATTTTAAATTAATTCTAGATTACCACGCGAAATTAGCCTTGTAAAGGCTAATTTATGACCTTTTTTGTAATAACTAGCTTATAGTGACTCTACTTACGCTTTTTATAGGCCACGTGGGATTGGAACACCATCAAAAAGATAGCAAACAAAAAAGCTCCTCGAAAATAATATTTCTTGGAACTTTTTTGATCTGAATAATCTCATGGCTGGAGATAGCGGAAGGGTTCCAAACTTTTGAAGCTCAGGACGACACAGAAATCGAGCAAGAAATCAACGAAATCCGTGCACTGTTTGATGAAGAAGATGAGGAACAATCCTAATGCTAGGCTTCTTCGAAAAAGTAAATCAAGAAGCGCTATTGAGTTCTGCCCTTTATGATAATGACACCTTCTATCGGGCTTTCGAGCATGATCTAAGTCTTTGCCAACATGAAGCAATAATAGAAAGTCCTTTTATTACAACCCGCCGCCTTTCTATACTTCTGCCCATTCTTCATAAGCTAACTTCGCGCGCCAATTTGGAATGTCGTTACGCACCGGACATTTACCGCAGCTCAGGCGCAGGAGTACAAATTTATTCATTAGTGTGCTCAAAATTTAAGGAACTAGATTATTTTTACAGCCTGAATGTGCGAACATTCACCAGCCCTACCCTTAAACTGCTGGCGTCCATTAAAGAAGTCACAATCGCATTGATATTCTTTATAAAAATGCACCGAATGTCTGTCATGGTCACCATTAACCATATATAAGTTTGTCCCATCTTTCACCACTCGCTGCTCGGATACATACCGAAGCGCGTTATAGAACAACTTTTTCAGCGAAATGTACTGGACGCCCTCTAAGTAGTGGCGCGCTAATTCCAGCACCGCATCTTTTTGCCTAGAGGACATCTCGTTATAAAGTTGTCGATTCGCGAGCGCTGTAGAGAGTACAGCTCCTAGATCTTGACGATTCTCTGGCGTAACGGTACAGAGTAGTACATCCGAACGTGACTTCACTTCATTAATAAACGGATGCTCAAAAACCGCTGAGATTGTACCCAAATAATCATTGCCAGAACCTAGATATAGGCTAACAAGCTCTTTGAACTTTTCGGAATAAAGCTGCATTTGGCCAATCTCGTCAATGAAGAGTAGCTCATTCGAAGAGAAATCAAGTAAGCGTGTAGCAAACTCATCAAGGGAGTCTGTATCAACAAAGAAACGGCCAACTGGATAATTACTAGGTTGGTTAATGCGAGCGAGCGGAGCTGTACGACCCTGTTCATCGAGTAAGTTAAAACCTATGCGAACTTCTTTTTCAACGACTTCTTTCGCAATCACCCCGCGCTTTAACTGAATATTTTCTAAAAGATGCGTTAAAAGGGTTGTTTTTCCACTTTTTGGCAATCCTGTTAAGAGAATCTTCATGTAAGGCCAGAGGGTACCTACATCGCCTCACGAAGTGCATCGATAGCGATACGGTCTTTGTTGTGCAGATGCCCCGAATCTAGGAAATGGTAATACTTCCCAGCCGGCACGCCAACACGCTCGGCAATGTAGTGCTGCAACGAAATGAATTCAAGAATGTTCATCAAGAGTTTCTTGTAAGTATCTGATGAATGAGCATGGACGTGTAGCTCTAGCTTGCCGTGCTTGATTCGCGCCCATATGATCTGCGTGCACGGTGAAACCTTCTGGCTTTGGTCAATATTCTTATCCCACATCGAAATTTGCGCTTCGCCCTTGGGATTTTGTGGGTCTAATTTACTAATGAGGAATTCAATTTGTGAATTGGGCTCGTCAAAGGCGCGGTGGTAATAAAGCTTCGTCCAGTCGTGAATCACTTCGTCTTCGTTTTCGCCGGTGTAAATGTATCGGTTAATAATATCTAAATCTTCTTGGTTTATAGGAAAGCGATCATCAGCTGGTTCAATTACAGGATTTTCAATTTCAATAAGCACTACTTCATCACGAAAGTAGCGTTCATTGCCTGTTTCGCTGCCGTTATCATAAAGAGAAATGAATGTTTGGCGCCAGGCTTCATTTGGGGCTTTTGCAATTGTGTGGATCATCATTCATAATTTTAACATACTAGTCTTATAAAAGACTAGACATTTTAGCAGTTTTATTTTAAAATAAATGCGGGCTATCCCCTGTGGGGACGGCCTTGTATTTTGGCATCGACACGAAAGGGATGTGTGACAGACGACGGAAAGACGAAGTACACGCCGAAGAAAGATCAGTATGCGCGCGCACGCGGTGCCGCGCAGTTCCTTGACCTCTTCTGCGCCAAGTGCCGGGCACATCTGGTGCTCTACCAGAAAGATGGTCCTGGGTCGCTGAAGCGCCTGTACCTCGACCGCATCTTCGCGCCATCGCCATTTTGTGACTGGCAGTCACACGATGGAATCAGCGACGTACCGAACATGGAGTGCCCGAAGTGTGGCACACGGATCGGTTCGCCAATGATTTATCGCCCCGAGAAGCGCCCGGCGATCAGACTGGTCGCCGGAAGCATCACCAAGGTGCGAAGCGATGGCACCTATCCCCCCACTGTCAACGACAACGACGAGACTGCAGAAGACCAACCGAGTTAGGAGAAGAGCATGAGTGCTCAGGTCCCGCCGGTCGATCTCAACGAGATCGCCGAGCGCAACGGCATGACCCGCGAGAAGCTGGACGAGTTCCTCGCCATCGTCAAGAAGGGCATGCTGCCGAAGGCCAAGCGCATCGCCGTCATCGAAGGAGGCGAGCGGCAGTACTACACTGTCGAGCGCCGTGGTGTCGGCCCGATCGCCACCGCGTACGGCACCTTCTGGCAGTACGACTTCCAGATCGACGACCGCTGGCAGAAGTACGCCGCAAAAATTGGCCGTTTCCTATTCTCGGCTTCAGCTCGCCGCATTCTCGAGCAGCCAAAATCAACCATCAATTTCGACGACATCCTTTCCGAACGAAAGATATTGATCTGCAACTTCTCAAAAGGTCTCCTCGGCGAAGACACCTCAGCGCTTTTTGGCACGACAGTACTTGCCAAATTACAAACAGCATCCTTGCGACGCGCTCGCATCGGCCAAGGCGAGCGTACGCCATACTATCTCTACGCTGACGAGTTCCAAAACTTCGCTACGACAAGCTTTGTACAGATGCTTTCCGAAGCTCGCAAGTACAAACTATTTTTGACAATGGCCGAGCAGTCCACTTCCCAACAGGACGAACAGCGCCTTGTTGATATCATATTGGCCAATGTTGGTACGGTCGTATGTTTCCGTTCCGGCAGCCCAGCGGATGAACGACTTGTGTTGCCACTCTTCATGCCCTTCATCGAGCAGGGTGAAATAGCCAACTTACCATCGTACTCGTATTACGTCCGAATCTCGGCTATCCATGCGCAAGAGCCTATGTCTGGTATGACCGTTGTTGTCGAAGAGGCTGGCAGCGAATCTATTGCTGAGCGAGTGATCAAATCGTCACAAGAACTCTATGCCAAGAAGATAGAAGAGACTACACCAATGGAGTCACGATCAAAGCCGACTAAAAAATCTAGCACTGTGCGTAAGCCCAAGAAAAGTCACGCGACCAAGAAAGTCGACGATGATTTATCGGAGCTGAAGCCGGTCGCGTGAGACTTCGACTTTTCTTGCAGAAAAATCGAAGTGACATTAGAGTATACCAACTCTTGTTAACTTATCATCTGTTCAAATCCCCACTACCAAGCAAGTCGACCTGGCAGTTTACAATAGGAGCAAAATAGATATTCTCTTTTGAAGCACCGAAGAGATATCGGGCAGCCTGCATGACGCCCGAATGGGTAACAAGTAATATCTGTTTACCCGTATACCGCACCTCCAGTTCGACGATCAGGTCTTCGAAACGTTCAGCAACTTCAAAATCACTCTCGCCATTGGGGAATGTTGCGTTGACGATCTCCTCTAAAGGCTTATGCCCCCACGTACCCCAAACTTCTGGGTATTTCTCGGCTATATCATCGTACCGCATGCCCTGAATATCCCCACCAGCTTTCTCTATAAGGCGGTCTTCTGGCGTAAGGTTACGATCGGCAGCTACAATTCGTGCAGTCTGGGATGTACGTTTTAGTGGGGAGTGTAGTACGATATCGGGCACGAAAGGCAAGGCCACGCCCTTCGCCTGGCCTTTACCTATGTCGTTAAGCTCAAAATCGAGCCGTCCCATATATATCTTCTGGCCATTGGCCTCGGTTTGGCCGTGGCGCAGTAAAGCATATTTATTCTTGAGGGGTAGGCGTATCTTTTCCGACCTTGTTGTATTTTGTGACATCTATACTTATTTCCTTTCTTGTATTGCGATCGATATATTCTTGAGCGATAAGCTCATATGCTACAGAGAATATCTTATGCGTCAGTTCTTGACTACCTAGCAGCTGTAGTTGCTCATCGTGCTCTTCCGGTACAGGCAAACCAATGCTCTTCTTGACGAAGGATGCGAATAGCTCTTTCGGCGTTACTGTTTGACTATCGTAGGCATCAGTATAATTAAATTTCTTATAAGTGTCACCTAATTGGGGGTGTTTTCTGTGCGTCAGTTCGATCGTATCACCTTCAAAGACAACGTCATTTTTAGTTAGAAGCCAGTTCTGAAGTGAGCCTTGGTGTACATCGAAGTATACCTGAGACATGCGTCCACCACCCTTACTGTTAGCGTGGTCGAGCATGTCAGGGTCATATTTGGTTGTACGACGAACTGCAAAAGCAGAAAGGAGGCATCAGCCAAGAATACGAAAGGAAATACATGAATGGGATATCCGAGATTGAGCTGTCGCAGGGCGCTAAACGGCTATTCGCAGACGAGAATACGAACAACGACGAAAAACGAATAATTTTAACCAAACTCTTCGAGAAAATCAGCCTAAAAGACAATTCTGTATCTGTTACGTACACCAAATTGACACAGGCAATAGCTCGAAATAGTGGCTTAAGTAAGGAGATATTGGGCTATGCAAAATAACGATAACCAAACCGTTCAAAACAGTCTAAATAACAGCGGTGAAACAAATAGAAAAGACCTCGAAGACGAGATCCGTTCTACATGGCTGGGGATGAGGGATTCGAACCCCCGATCACGGGACCAGAACCCGTTGCCTTACCGCTTGGCCAATCCCCAATAACAGAAATAGTATAACGTATTTTTACGGTTTCCTCAAGCACTCGGTTGACAATAAATAGTTGCGTTATGCTATGATACTTGGGTGCGCTTATGCTTTTGTAGCGTAAAGTCATAAGATGAAAGGATAGTATGAAGTACGATTGGATTGAAATTGGTAAAGTTGGCTTTATTGGACTATTACTAGGTCTTGGCTTAGGGCTTATATTTGATCAAATATTGATAGGTGTTGCTGCGGGTGTCATCTTAGGTGGTGGCATTGGTTTTGCGTTGAGCCGCAGGAAGCTAGATACTAACTAAGCTGAGCAGTAAAGTCTTCAATTTGCGCCACTGTGAGCGGGTCGTCAGATAAAAGCGCCAACTCTTTGGTGCCATAGCGAACACCGCGTTCGTTAAAGTTATGCGACCCGGCAAGTACTATTTTACTGTTGTCGGGTAGGGTAAAAAGCATGCATTTGGCATGAATATAGCGCTTGCCGTGATACTGGTTCTGGTAGCGGTGGATACGTTGTGTCAACAGTTCACTGGCACCACTCACCAGTGACATAGCAAAAGGCGAGTTAAGATAATAGGTTGCTTGCTTGTGCCGCAATACTTTCGCCAGCTTGCCACTCGGTGCCATTTGCGATACGAACACAATGCTTTTAGCTTTTTTTGCAAGTTGTAATGCCTGGGTATAGATAATTGAATTATCAGGCTGACCGCCATCCAAAAGCAATGTGTGGTTGCTATCTAGTTCATGCTCGCTGTCGGTTATGGTGCCTTCAGTGTAAATACGTTCTAATTGACCGCGTAAAATAGCTGCGAGTGCGGTGTCTTGCCAGCGAAACATAAAATCATGAAACTGAAATGATTCACCGGTGAGATTAATACCCCCGCCAAAAAAGACGTCTTCCCCGTCGATAATAGAGAATTTTTGATGAAACCGCCGCTTGTAAGGGTTGGCGCCAAGTTTGCCAAGCCATTTTACTGTGACGCCAGCCGACTCAAGCTGATTTAAGGCGTGTTTTGTGCCTTGGCGTTTGCGCGCTGCTTGTAGAAAGCCAATTTCATCATATGTATTTATTTTCGTAAATACATCTATATATAAAATCACTTCGACGCCTCGTGCTTGCGCTTCTTGTAAAGCACCTACCACAGTATCCATAGGGTGCTCGGCGTCAAATACCATGGCGGCAAGAATAACGTGATTTTTTGCATGAGCGATAGCATCGACCAACGCCGTGGCATAGGCGTCGCGGGGCAAAAACGTCATAAAGCAAGAATATAGTTAATGATCAGCCATAATACGGGTATACTAAGTAACCAGCCGCCTAGTACATCGAGCACATAGTGAGCACCAAGGTACACACGCGAAAAGCCAATGAGTAAGATGACAGGTATAAGCCCGATAAATATAACAAACCCCCAAGGGAGCATAAGTTCAGCTTGGGCAAGATAAGCAACTAATCCGTATATAAGAGCAGCACCGTATGCGTGACCACTAGGGAAACTGAAAGTATGCTGTAGCATACTTGCTGCGTAAGGTGTTTGTGGGCGAGGGCGTTTTAATACGAATTTAAGTGATGACCCTACTGCAAGTGCGATCAAAGCGATAAGGAAAGCCCAACCTATCGAATTTATACCCAAGCCAAAACCAGCCATACCAGCAAGCACCGCCACAAAAGTGACGACAATCGGGTGGCCAAGAAGGGTAATCCAGCCAAAGATACGACTTAGGTGCTTTGGTCGCTGATAAAACCACGCCGTTGTAGTATGATCAAACTTTCGTAAACGTTCCATATTAGAAATATTATAAAGGGTGGCGAATAAAAAAGCTAATGCTCTTTATGCGTAATAGTCGTGCTGCCGAGTAGAAACGTTCCCCGGATGTGTAGAACGGGGGCGTTTTTGTTTTTGGGCGCTTGGGTTTGGTTGTCCCAGCTGCCGAGTAGAGGTAGGCCACTCACTTGCACACGCCAGCCTTCGGGTACTAGGATTACACCGCTACCAAGCGCAGTAAAAACACTTAAATCCGCCTTCTTTTTCATTTTTGCTTCCCTAAGGTCAATTTCAAAACTGCCGAGGATGGCAGTAGCGTCGCCACCTTGAAAGTTGTGCGAGGTGTTACGTACGGTTGAACGGTAGAAGCAGGCGAAGACCGAAATAATATCTTCAGAATTTGTGATGCTGGGATGTTCGTCGTCATCTTCTTCATCTTCAGTAGCAGGTTTGGCAGGTTGAGAGCGTTCAAAGAAAAGCGATGCTCCAAATACGAGCAGCGCTGTAGGCCAGATGATGTCCCATACATTACCACTTACATAATCAAACTGCTGGAATTGTAGCAGTATGCCAACGAGTATTAAGAAAAGCGGGAAGATAAAACTCCGTGGGTTATTCATAAGTGCAAAAACCCCGCCCGCAATAATAGCTAGCGGCCACCATGTGCCAATAAATTCACCGAGCGAGAAACGAATAATACCGAATTCGTCGAGTAAAAACACCAGCCCGAGTACGAATAAGACAACCCCAGCGACAAGACGACCATAAGATTGTGTTGTTTTCATGACTCTATTGTAACGTATAAATTTTTTTGTTGCTAGAGCAGTTTTACACCTAAATCCCAAACCCCACCACCGGGAGCGGCACCCGGCGGGGCAGCAATATTTTTACTTTTAGTAAAAAATTTTTAGGGGCGGACCGGGTGACAGGACCTTGAGGGGTGGGGTTTGGGATGTGGTGAATTGATACATACTGGTAGACTTTTATGATTTTCTATGTTATAATGAAAATATTGCAATCGATGGATATCGAGTTTCTCTTTCGCTTAAAGAGCAAAGTTATAAAGATAAACACTCACTCTCGCTGTCCACTACGCAGTAGAGATATTTTTAGTAAAATATAGCGCATCTTTCTCGTGCGCTCTGAAAGGTTATGATTATTATGACAAATAATTCTTATACGTCGCGACGCCCCAGTGGCCCGCGCCGGAACCGCCCTGGTGTGCGATCGTTTTCGCCCAATCGGCGAGCAAACAAGAAGCCAACTCGTGGTGCGTTTATTCACCCGAGTAAATTTATCAATAAAGCCGTACCCAAGCTAGAGGAAAAAACCTACGAAGCAAAACATACATTTCGTGACTTTCCATTTAGCGCGCAGTTGCAGGCGAATATTGCCGCCAAAGGGTTTGAGACCCCGAGTGCAATTCAAGACCAAGCTATTCCGCATATTATTGCTGGCCGTGATGTGATTGGCCTGGCAAATACCGGTACGGGTAAAACGGCTGCCTTTGCGCTGCCTATCATTGAAAAGATTTCTGGCCTTACCGTGAGTCCATCCGTGCTGATAATGGCACCGACCCGCGAACTTGCCCAGCAAATTGATGAAGAATTCCGTGCTTTTGCTAAGGGTATGGGCTTGTATTCGGCTATTTGTGTCGGTGGTACCGATATGAATAAACAAATCCGCGCCCTGAAGCGTCAGCCACAAGTAATTATTGGCACGCCGGGTCGTTTGAAGGACTTGATTGAGCGCCGCGTTCTTAAACTGAAGAACATGACCACGCTCGTACTTGACGAAGCTGACCGTATGCTCGATATGGGCTTTATTAACGACATTCGCGCTATTGCTGGTGCAATGCCTCGCGATCGTCAAACGCTGTTTTTCAGTGCAACTATTACGCCAACTATTGAAAAGTTGGTGCAGGATTTCTTAACAGACCCAGCGACGGTATCGGTCCGTACCGCCGAAACCAGTGAACATGTCGAACAAGACATTGTTGAGGCGCATAAAGAAGAAAAGCTCGATAAACTGGTAAATATGCTCAGTGATGAAGCTTTCGAAAAGGTACTAGTATTTGGTGAAACGAAGTTTGGTGTGCAACGGCTTGCTGATGCACTCAGCAAAGCAGGTCACCCATCAACCGCCATTCATGGCAACAAAACGCAGCCACAGCGGCAGCGTGCTCTGCGTGCCTTTAAAAACCAGGATGTAAAAGTACTTGTCGCGACCGATGTAGCCGCTCGAGGGCTAGATATTCCAAACGTCAGCCACGTGATTAACTTTGACCAGCCAGCTACCTACGAAGACTACGTACACCGTATCGGCCGAACCGGTCGCGGTGGCGCACGTGGAGCAGCGTATACGTTTGTGGCGCCACGACGATAATTTCCTTACAAGGACGGCTGCCGGCCCCGTATGTTAGCGGGACCGGCAGGTTGGTCACGAGTCGTCCGTCTCCTGCCTGCTGAAGACGCTTCGCGCCAGATCAGCCGCATCGGTGTTCTTGTTGATGCTCACCTGAACACCTGCGACGGTAGTGGTTGTTGACGGATTCTCATCGGTGAGACTACGCTTGGTAGCCTCAATTTCTGCTTGAATCGAATGCCTGTCCATGTTCACCTCCTCCCATAACCAGCCTTATTATATAAAGACAATCATGTTGCACAAACCACAAGCTTTTCGCACTTTTCACACAGTACAATAAATTTATGGGCACTCTAACGCCCATAAAGGAGCAAAATATGAAAATTGCGACAAAAGCCTTAGCAACATTACTAATTGCGACTGTGCTAACCGTGAGTGTGCACGGTAGTGTAGCGGCTACCCCGAATTTTGACAAAAAAGAAGCCAAACTAGAAAGGCTGCAGCAGCATCATGACCGTAAGATGGAACTCCGTGCCAGCGTACTCGGCATGTCAGCTGATGAACTGCGTGAAGAATTAAAAGTAAAGCCATTTGAAAAAATCATTAAAAAACGCGGTTTTAAAACTCGCGAAGCTTTCCAGGTTGCTTTGATTGGCAAAATGAAAGAAGAACTGCAGCGACGCGGCTGGAGCGAGCAAAAAATTGAGGCCATGATCCAAAAGCGACAAGCCCGTGTGATGGAGTAGTCAACTGACGGGTAAGTGCGTTATACTATATGGAGTATGAGTTCTGAAATTTTTGTTTGGATCCTTGCGGACGCACTTGTCTTTCCCATTGTGATTATTGGTGCCTATGCCTTACTTCGCTATGTGCCAAAAGGGAGTCGATACGCGGCTTATGCTCGGGTAGTGATGGCAGGGTTAACTGCTTTGTTGCTGGCCAAACTCGTGGCAACTATTTGGCAACCTGCTGAAGTCCGGCCATTTATTGAGCAGGGGATTGAGCCGGGTGCAGCGTACCTGGATAACCCTGGGTTTCCTTCTGACCACGCCTTGTTTACGATGGCCATTACGCTTGCCGTATTCTTTGAAACTCGCAAAAAGAAGTTGGCCACCGTGCTTCTCGTGCTCACTCTCCTTGTTGGTGTTGGCCGCGTGGTAGCACTGGTGCACACACCGCTCGATGTACTGGGTGGCTTCTTGTTTGCAGCTTTTGGGGCACTTTGGTACTTTAATTTACCCCGAAAACTTGCCGAAGAGTAAAAGAAGGTATATACTTACCGTAAATTATGAATACCGATAATGCCGCTTATCCGAATGAGAATGTGACCGAAAAAACGCCCTGGTTGGTGGAGATGGGTTTTGCTAAAATTCTCGCAATATTGCTCATGGGCGCAATTGTGGGCGCTTTAGTTATGGGTAGCAGTATGCTGCTAGAGCGCTATTTTGTTGAAGCGGTTTTTTGCCGCTCGGCGGATTCGTTTGCTTTATGTGCCAATGGTGGAAGCTTGGCGAATAACGTCGCTACCGTATTAATTGGTATTGTAGGTGCGGTTGGCTTAGTAAAATTATCGGTGTATCGGCCGTTATTGGTTGTTATTGCGGCTGCGGTGGCGCTTTGGAATGCCAATATGTGGCTTGGCGCGTTACCTTGGTATGAAGCATTGGGCTGGTATATCGGGCTCTATGCGCTGTCGTATGTAGCTTTTGCCTGGATACTGCGGGTAACGAATTTTGTATTCGCCTTTATTTTGATGATTGCACTAATTGTTGGTGTACGAATGATGTTGCAGCTTTAGCACGTATTGCCTCTGTCGTGCTATACTTAAGGTATGGAGATGACCTTTTTTATTATTGTGCTACTGGTAGTAGTAGTAGTAGGTTTTGGTGCGGTGATTTTTGTTTTGTATCAGCGCCTAGGGGAACTGAAACAGCAGAGTACTAACGACTACTTAAAGCAGGACGTGACTGAACTCGCGCGAACTATCACTGAGCTTCGCGATGGCTTGCATGAAACAGTTGGCGCAAGGCTAGACCGTAACCACAGCCAAATGCGCGATTCGGTACAAAAGCAGCTTTCAGAAAGCGCAAAGCTCGTAGCAGATGTCACGCAGCGGCTTACCAAGCTCGATGAAACCAACAAACGAGTGGTGGATGTTGCCGACGAGCTGAAAACTTTGCAAAATGTGCTGCAAAACCCTAAGCAGCGTGGTGTTTTTGGCGAATATTATCTGGAGACAGTGTTGGGCAATGTGCTGCCTCCGGGGCGTTTCCAGATGCAATATAAATTTGCTGATGGGGAAACAGTTGATGCGGCAGTATTTCTTGATCGTGGCCAAGTGTTGCCGATAGACAGTAAATTTAGCCTCGAAAACTACAATCGATTGGTCGATGAAAAAGATAAAGCGGTCAAAACGCGGCTTATCAATCAGCTAAAGAGTGATTTAAAATTCCGTATCGATGAAACCAGCAAGTATATTCGCCCAAGCGAAAATACAATGGATTTTGCTTTCATGTTTATCCCCAGCGAGGCGCTGTACTATGACTTACTAATGAACAAAGTGGGTGTGAGTGGTGTCGGTGCGCGTGACCTGATAGAATACGCCTTTCGCGATAAAAAGGTAATTATTGTGAGCCCCACCAGCTTTATGGCGTATCTCCAAACGGTCTTGCAGGGGCTCAGGAGTTTGCAAATAGAAGAACAAGCCAAGGAAATCCAAATACGTGTGGGGCAATTAGGTAGGCATATTGAAGCACACGAAACTTATATGCACAAACTGGGCAATAGCCTCTCTACGTCGGTCAATCATTTCAATACCGCGCATAAAGAGTTGAAAAAAATCGATAAAGATATCGTCAAGATTGCTGATTCCACCCCCGTGGTTGACCCATTAATCCTAGACAAACCACAAAAAGAAGAGTAATCCATATAGCACACATAAAAAAATATCCCCACCTTTAAAGGTGGGGATATTTTAGGCTTAAGGTATCGTTTACG
>CAZRGZ010000010.1:0-31947 GCA_964599775.1 uncultured Candidatus Saccharibacteria bacterium
GCTCGAATCCACGACACGCCTAAGGGTGGAGTGGGTGAGAACTGCCAGTGGCAGTTCGCAAGGGAATGTTCCGATGCAAGCTATGCTTGCAATCGTGAACTTCCGGGGTCGCGGAACGTGACCGACCCCACTCGCCCCTCCAAGAAAAATGTCTCACCTTTACGGTGGGGCGTTTTCCATGGAGAAGCTTGTCGGCTCGAATCCACGACACGCCTAAGGGTGGAGTGGGTGAGAACTGCCAGTGGCAGTTCGCAAGGGAATGTTCCGATGCAAGCTATGCTTGCAATCGTGAACTTCCGGGGTCGCGGAACGTGACCGACCCCACTCGCCCCTCCAAGAAAAATGTCTCACCTTTACGGTGGGGCGTTTTCCATGGAGAAGCTTGTCGGCTCGAATCCACGACACGCCTAAGGGTGGAGTGGGTGAGAACTGCCAGTGGCAGTCCGAGTCAGCAATGCTTGGCTGAGTGAGGAACGCATCCGAGCGAGCAAAATTATACGAGCCCCACCTATTGAATTCAGAGAGTTCGGCGAAACGAGAGAAAGTGCTTGCACCAAGCATTCTTGAGTGGAGGAGCGAAGCAATCCCATTGCCAATTTTAAGCCACTCAAATCTGTTATTATAAAGTCTATGAGTACTGATCAAAAGCAATCCGATCCTTACGCAAAAATCCTCTGGAACTACCTCAAACTAAACGAAACACCAGTGAAAAGCGATATAATCTTTTGCCTGTGCAGCCACGATACGCGAGTAGCGGAGCGTGCCGCTGCATTGATGCTGGAGGGGCTGGGCGACTATTTGGTTTTTTCTGGCGGTGTTGGAAAGCTGACGAAGGATCTTTTTTCTAAACCCGAGGCTGAAGTATTTGCAGATATTGCCCGGCAAATGGGCGTACCGGAAGAGAAGATACTGGTGGAGAATAAATCAACTAACACTGGTGAAAACGTACAATTTACCTACAAATTGCTGAAAGAAAATGGCATTCCGGCGAACAGCATACTGCTCGTGCAGAAGCCATACATGGAACGGCGCACCGTCGCGACATTTAAGAAACAATGGCCTGATTCTGCAACGACTATCATCGTCACTTCACCTCAACTGAGCTACGAAGCGTATATGGCGGGCGGAATCGATAAAGATCATATCATTAACGTCATGGTGGGTGATATGCAGCGCATACGGGAGTATCCTAAATTAGGGTTTCAGGTAGAGCAAGATATTCCTAATGATGTGTGGCGTGCCTACGAGCAGTTAGTGGAGCTTGGGTTTGACAAGCATCTCATTTAAGTAAGCAACAATACTTTTGAATTCCCACCAAACTATGAAATAATACGCTCGTATGTACAGCGGTAATATGGTGAGCAGGCTTTTTCGGAAACGGGTACATGCTTCGTGGCTTATCGCCGTTATTTCTGGTGGTATTTTAGCTGGCGTGGCTGGCTCTTTACTGCTACCGCATAGTCTTTTTGCCGGAATTGAGTGGCTTTTGCTTGGGGTGCTGCTTTTGCCGATTGTATTCACTCGGCCGGTTTACGCCATGCTTGTATTGGCGTTTGCAGCGGGAAGTTTGCTTGGCTTGTGGCGTGGCACGGTGCAGCGGGTTGAGCTAGCTAGCTATGGTGAATTTTTGAATCAAAAAGTGGTGGTGCAGGGGAAGATAGCTGAAGATGTGCCGCGGGCCGCCAATGGAACGCTGGAAATGCGGTTGCAGAATGTAGAAGTTGCCGGGAAACAATTGCCAGGGCAGGTTTGGGCAAGCAGTGCAAGCGATGCCAAGATAAAACGCAGCGACATCGTGACGATAGAAGGGTTATTAAAACCGGGTTTTGGCACCTTTCCGGCAAGTATGACCTACGCCAAGGTCGTAAAAGTTGAGCGCCCGGCCTTAGCGGATCCGGTGCGGGATGTGCGTGATACCTTCGCTGAGGGTGTGCGGCAAGGAATTACAGAACCAGAAGCAAGCCTCGGTATTGGCTACCTCACGGGCCAGCGCAGTACGTTGCCGCCAGAACTCGAAGAACAGCTGCGGATTGTGGGGCTCACCCATGTGGTCGTGGCGAGCGGATACAATTTAACAATTTTGGTGCGATTTGCCCGTCGTGCTTTTG
The DNA here is from genome assembly GCA_964599775.1 of uncultured Candidatus Saccharibacteria bacterium. Classification (GTDB taxonomy): domain Bacteria; phylum Patescibacteriota; class Saccharimonadia; order Saccharimonadales; family Saccharimonadaceae; genus CAZRGZ01. The sequence continues at coordinate 2,109 of CAZRGZ010000010.1, forward strand.
CAAAAATCTCGAAATACATGGCAACGGCTTCAGCCGGGGTAATGATTGCCGGCTTCATGCTCGTGACTGGTTTTAGCCCCAGTATGTCACGGGCCGGGCTGGTGGCGGGCCTCAGTTTGGCGGCGTGGTATTATGGTCGCAATATTCACCCCATGGTGCTTTTGCCATTTACGGCGGCCATTACACTACTGGTAAACCCGATGTATATATGGGGTGACTTGGGCTGGTATTTATCGTTCCTATCTTTTACTGGTGTGATTATGTTTGCACCGCTGGTGCATGAATATTTTTGGGGAAAAGAGAAGCGGCCGGGCATAATGCGGCAATTGGTGGTCGATACGATGAGTGCCCAGTTGGTGACATTTCCCATTTTGGCATTCAGTTTTGGTGAATATTCGCCGTATGCGCTATTGGCAAATCTATTGGTGCTACCATTTATCCCTTTCACGATGGTGCTCACTTTCTTGACCGGGCTCGTTGGGCTGCTCGCGCCGCACCTGGCAACTATTGTGGGGCTACCAGCTGACTGGATACTGAGCTACATGACGAGCGTGGTACGTTGGGTCGCAGGTTTGCCGGGGGCACAGGGCGAGCTCGCCTTTGGCGTAGGAGCAATGGTGGGCAGTTATGTAGCGATTCTTCTGGTAGCATGGTGGTTACAGCGGCGTACCAAACATTCATTCCGGCAAGATAATGTGGTCGAGTAAATTTTACTTACAGGGGTGAAAACGTTATAATAGGGGTAAGAGAACTGATAACGAACAGGAGCAGGCATGGCAGGGCATTCAAAATGGTCGCAAATCAAGCGGCAGAAGGGAATTAACGACGCAAAACGGGGCGCAGTGTTTACTAAGCTGGGCAACCAGATAGCGGTGGCGGCCCGTAGTGGCGGCACTGACCCCGCAATGAACCCTTCTTTGGCGATGGTTATCGAAAAGGCAAAAGCCGCTAATATGCCCATGAGTAACATTCAGCGGGCGATTGACCGTGTAGCGGACAAAAGCGCCGCTGTGCTTGAAGAAATCACTTACGAAGGTTATGGCCCGGGTGGCATTGGGATTATTATTGAAACCGCCACAGATAATCGCAACCGCACCTACCCCGAAGTGCGCACTGCACTCACCAAAAATGGGGGGAATATTGCTGAACCTGGCAGTGTGGCCTTTCAGTTTACGCGAAAAGGCGTCCTTCGCGTGCAGGCACAGGGCGAAGAAGCGCTTTTGACAATCCTAGATGCCGGTGCCGAAGATGCTGTGGAAGAAGACGGTGAAATCATTGTGTATACCGATGCCAAGGAGTTGGCAAATGTTCGCGATGAATTGAAGAATGCTGGCCTGCCAGTAAAAGAGGCCGAACTAGCCTACGTGCCAAACAATATGGTAGAAATTACCGATACAGAAACAGCGAAAAAGGCTATGAAGCTACTCGATGTACTCGATGATCTTGATGACGTGGTGAATGTGCATAGCAATATGGAAATAGCTGATAGCGTAACTCTCGAGTAACGTTGTAAAATAAATAAAAGCAGTTGACGATTAACCCCAAAGTATAATACGCTTTGGACCATGCGAAAAGTAGCGGTTTTCTTACTAGTAGCGGCAATAGTGGCATGTGGTCTTACAGCAGCACAATCAGTCAGTGCACAGGCACAAAGCGGCGCGCCAATTGTGGTCGATGAAGTGCAGGCCGGCACGACAAATTACCGAGATGAGTTCATTTTGCTTTACAACCGTACCGACGCTGCTATAAATGTCGATGATTACAAGGTGGCGACATGGGATGCTGACCAGCATATTACGGCCGAAGTCACCTTAGCCGGGCAGCTGCAGGCCTATGGCATGCTCTATTTGGTAAGCAGTGCCTACCTGGAGAAACTCGAAGCCGAGGGCAACGCGCCAATGGGTGCGCTACCTTTTTCACCTGAAGGTACGCAGGCGCTCGCGGCAACTGGTGGGCATGTCGTACTACAAGATGCATCTGGAAGCATTATAGATAAGCTAGGCTATGGCAATGCAAGCAACCCAGAGGGAACGGCAGCGCCTGAACTGCCAAGTAACCAAGCCTTAAAACGGTGCACTAATGCGCAAGGCTTGGCCGTAGATACAGAAGATAACAGCGCCGATTTTGTATTAATAGACACACCGCTCAGTAGTCAGCCTGGCCCATTATGCGAAAACTTAAAAGAGCCGCCAGAGGAGCCAGAAGCGCAGTGTATAGGGGTCGTGCTTTCCGAAATATTGCCAAACGCAGCAGGAGCTGATGGCGGCAACGAATTTATAGAAATTTATAACCCAACCAAAAAGGCAGTGCCATTGCATGGGTGTTACTTGCGGCTCGGGAGCAAAGAATATCATTTTACTGCGGGTACAAAGCTAGCTGCAGGTGAATATAAAGCATTTTATGACAGCGAAACCGGCATTACTCTGCCCAATAGTGCGGGTGGTGAGGTGATGCTCGTGACGCATGACACCGAGGAAATCGTGCAGTATCCAGGTGGAATGCCCGACGATGTGAGCTTGGCACTGATTGATGGAAAATGGCAACAAACCCATAAATTAACACCCAATGTAGCAAATGAGCTAAAAGAAGAAGCGCCAGTAGGCGGTCGTGGCGGTGGGTTGAAGCCATGTGGCGAGGGTAAATATCGGCATCCAGAAACAAATCGGTGCCGTAAAACTGAAAGCGGTTCAGGCCTGAAACCTTGTGAAGACGGTCAGGAACGCAACCCGGCGACAAACCGATGCCGATCAGTGAGTAGTGGTTCATCACGTTCGCTGGTACCATGTAAACCGGGCCAAGAAAGAAACCCTGCCACCAATCGATGCCGCTCGATTGCCACAGCTGCGTCAAGCTTAAAACCCTGTAAGCCGGATCAGTTTCGAAACCCCGAAACAAACCGCTGTAAGAAAAAAGACAGCGGTGATGGGCTCAAACCCTGTAAAGAAGGCTGGGAGCGTAACCCAGAGACGAATCGTTGCCGCAAAAAGCGTGATGCAGCCGAAGCGGCTTTCGCCGTAGAAGAAACTCCCCCTTCGGCAGGGTCGCAAGTAGGCTGGTGGGCAGCGGGTGTTGCTGGGGCTGGTGTATTGGGGTATGGAATATGGCAATGGCGACCCGAAATTACGGCTGGGTTACAGCGGCTACTGGGCAAAGGCAGTTCGGCTGGCCCAGGCGCATAGTGTATACTAAAAGCAATGAGAATTATAGGTATAGACCCGGGGACTGGCATTCTTGGTTTTGGGGTGATAGAGGCGCATAAACGACACACCACTATGGTTGATGCAGGGGTTATTCGTACTCGGCCACATCAGCCGCTTGATGAGCGCTTAGTGGAAATTCATAGTGCTTTAAATGAAATTATCACCGAAACAAAACCGCAAGTTATGGCTATAGAAGCACTTTTTTTTGCGCAAAATGTGACCACCGCTATAAGTGTTGCTCACGCTCGCGGTGTGGCCATGCTCGCTGGCAAACAGGCCGATTTACGCATCACAGAATATACTCCCTTGCAAATTAAGCAAACCATGACTGGTTATGGCAAAGCAACCAAAAAACAAGTGCAAGAAATGGTACGACTTCAGCTAGGCCTTACTGAGGTGCCAAAACCAGATGATTGCGCCGATGCGCTCGCAGCGGCCATTATGTGCGCGATGGTGGAGGGCCACTGAAAGGAAAAGTCTTTGGCGGGTCAAGGCCAAAGACACCCTAGGGATTAGTGGTTGGGATTCTCAGCCTTGTGGGCTGACATGAGGGCAGGCAGGTTCGTTGTGAACCCGCACGAGCAGGTTTCGCCCGAGTTGGTCTCGGGCTTCTGCTCATCGTCATCGCCAAGGATGACAACGGTCCCTCCCATGCTATTCACCTCCCTTCACGGTAGGGTATGGATGATCATATAAACTATAAACTGTTTTGTCAAATGATAATAAACCTGAACCCCAAAACCCACCACCGGGGGTGGCACTCAAGTATTTTTAGGGGCGGACCGGGTGACAGGACCCCAGGGTTTGAAGGTTAAGATTAGCAGATTAGACTGCAAAGCTACCTTTACAGTATACTAGTGAGTATGATTGCACATGTATCCGGAACCGTGGCCGAAAAATTTCTTGAATCTGTCATTATAGACGTGCAAGGGGTGGGGTACGAAGTACTCGTTTCGGCGATCGAGTATGACACTTTAACGCTTAACACTAAAGTAAAACTATACACACATCACCATGTTCGGGAGCAAGCCGAAGAGTTGTATGGGTTTTCGACGCTAGCAGGTAAGCGGCTGTTTGAGCTTTTGGTGACAGTGCAAGGAGTTGGCCCCAAAGCCGCTCTGGCAATATTGAGTCTGGGAGAAGCTGAGGTTGTGCGTAACGCAATTGCCCATAGCGATGCAGCTTTTATTCAAAAAGCCAATGGCGTAGGCAAGCGTACGGCTGATAGGGTAGTAGTAGACTTGGCTGATAAAGTTGGCTTGCCATCGCTACAGAGCAGTAAAACCGCGGTTGCATCAACAGCAACCGCTGACGATGCGCTAGACGCGTTACTTGCGCTAGGCTATAACGTGCGTCAGGCAAGTGAAGCATTGGCGACGGTTGATAACAATCTTTCAGTTGAAGATAAGATTCGTTCTGCACTTAAGGCACTAAATTAGCCTGACGCTATTCCGAGTTCTATCTGTAAGAAGAGAGATAAGGTATACTAAACAAAGATATGGCTATAGAACGAATTGTCCAACCCACCGTTGATGAAACCACTCCTGATGAAGAAGTTGTGGAGGTAAGCCTACGCCCCAAATTATTCCAGGAATATATTGGTCAGGAACGTTTAAAAGCGAACTTGCAGCTTGCTATTGAGGCGGCGAAGAAACGCGGCGAGCCAATTGATCATGTACTGCTTTACGGCCCGCCTGGCCTTGGCAAAACCACCATGGCAACGGTGATTGCCAACGAAATGGGCGCAAATATTCGCGTCACCGCTGGTCCGGCGATTGAACGCGCGGGTGACTTAGCTAGCATCCTCACGAATCTGGCAGAAGGTGACGTATTATTTATAGATGAAATCCATCGCCTCAGCCGCACGGTCGAGGAAGTGCTGTATAGCGCTATGGAGGATTTTAAGCTCGATATTATTATTGGCAAAGGTCCGGCCGCACGTAGTGTGCGGTTGGATTTACCGAAGTTTACTGTCATTGGTGCTACGACCCGTACTGGGGCTTTAGCGGCACCATTGCGCGACCGGTTCGGCATGCTGCATCGCCTGGAGTTTTACAGAGCCGACGAAGTTCAGCAAATTATTCAGCGCGCCGCAGAAATTCTAGGGGCAAAAATTCAGCCAAATGCTGCCGCCAACTTGGCAACTCGCGCGCGGCTCACACCACGTATCGCCAACCGCTTACTAAAACGCGTGCGTGATTATGCCGATGTGAACGGCGATGGCATAATTGATAATACTGTGGCTGAACAGGCCCTAAAGCTGCTTGAGATTGATGAGCTCGGCCTTGATGCCAGCGATCGGCAACTGCTACATGCGATGATCGACAACTACAACGGCGGTCCGGTTGGCGTAGAAACTCTCGCGGCGCTTACTGGTGATGAACGTTCAACCATCGAGGACTTTTACGAGCCGTATCTTTTGCAAATCGGCTTCATTGAACGAACGCCTCGTGGCCGCAAACTCACGCCAAAAGCGTGGCGGCATCTTGGGCGAACTATGGAAGGGTAGCGGCGCAGTGGCATAGATGCCAGAATACGTGTATAATCAAAGCATATGGAACGACAGCGCGGATTTACAGTGATTGAACTGATTGTGGCAATTGTATTTTTGGGCGTCATAACAGTGATTTTCTTTATTCAAAAGAATGATATCGAAATGAGTGCGCGCAATCAGGAACGACGAACAGCGATCAATGCTATGTATTATGGCCTTGAGGAAGTGTATTATCCTGATAAAAAATCTTATCCGCAAGAACTTACCGAAAAAACTTTACCCTATGTTGACCCGGAATTATTCACAGACCCAGAGGGTGTGAAGATTGGTGATTCGCAGAGCGAGTACCGCTACGAGCCGACTGGATGTCAAGATGGGAAATGCTCGGGCTTTACCCTGCGGGCCGACCTAGAAAACCAAGAAGACTTTATAAAACAATCTGAATAACTTAACGCCAGGTTAGGTAATAAAAGGGTGGATTTTCCACCCTTTGAACGATATAATAGCCTCCAGTGAACGTAACACTTAGAGATCAGAGGGGAATATGGCAGAAAGTCAGAAAAAGTCAGCAAAAAAAGAGGGTGCGGACGAAGGCAAGCTAAAAGCACTAGGCCTAGCGGTTGATCAAATCACGAAACAATTTGGCAACGGCTCTATTATGAAATTGGGGGACTCGAAAAAGATAGATATTGAACTTATCCCCAGTGGCGCACTCTCGCTTGACCTTGCGTTAGGTGGTGGGTATCCAAAAGGGCGAATTATTGAAATTTATGGGCCAGAAAGCTCAGGTAAAACGACGCTCACACTGCATGCAATTGCCGAAGTCCAAAAGCAGGGCGGCACGGCAGCATTTATCGACGCCGAACATGCACTTGACCCTTCTTACGCCAAACGGCTTGGAGTAGATACCGATAATTTGCTCGTGAGCCAGCCAGATAACGGCGAGCAAGCGCTGGAAATTACCGAAACGCTGGTACGTTCTAACGCTGTGGATTTGATTGTGGTAGACTCAGTGGCCGCGCTAGTACCGCAGGCCGAAATCGATGGCGAAATGGGTGATAGCCACATGGGACTACAAGCACGTCTAATGAGCCAGGCGCTACGCAAACTGACCGGTATTATTAACAAAAGTAAAGCTACCGTTATTTTCATTAACCAAATCCGTATGAAGATTGGCGTGATGTTTGGTAACCCCGAAACTACGACCGGTGGTAACGCGCTGAAGTTCTACGCCTCGCTTCGTATGGATATTCGCCGTAGTGGGCAAATTAAATCTGGCGAAGATGTAATTGGTAACCGCACGAAGGTGAAGGTGGTAAAGAACAAGGTGGCACCGCCGTTTAGGATTGCTGAATTCGACATTATGTATAATGAAGGAATTTCCAAAACCGGTGATGTGCTCGATCTGGCCGCCGAGCATGGCGTCGTAGGCAAAAGCGGCGCCTGGTACGACTACAACGACAAAAAAATTGGCCAGGGTCGCGAAGCCACCAAGCAATATTTAAAAGATAATCCTGAGTTACTCGCTGAAATCGATAAAAAAGTTCGCGAAAAGGTAGCCGCCGAAGAGGAGCTCTAGCGTGGCCGAAGAGCTTTGGCAGGAGTACAACGAGCAGGGCGAACCGATTGGCACTGGCCTCACTAAACGCGAAGCAGCCGCTGGAGTACTACATGGGGCAAGCCATGTTTGGTTTTGGCGCATGCATAATGGTTCGCTAGAAATTCTACTCCAGAAACGAGCCGACGGCATCCCGACATGGCCTAAGCTTTATGATGTTTCGGCTGCTGGCCATTTCGACTTCGGTGAGCCACCGCTCGAGGCTGCTATTCGTGAAACTGAAGAAGAAATAGCTCATACCATAAGTGCCGAAAACCTATGCCTCTTATTTGTGTTTCGGCAGTACTTGGTGGCTGCCGACGATATCATAGAGAATGAGTTCCAGTGGGTGTATGGTTATGAAGTAAAAGGAGCGCTTGAAGAATTCAGCCATGACGGCGAAGTAGAAGCAGCCGAATGGGTAACCATGACCACTTTTGAAGCAATGATTGCAGGCAAAGATGATAAAGAGATAGTTCCCCATGGCGAGGCTTATTTTAGTTTGTTAAAACGAGGAATAGCGCTGTGTCAGGAACAATCACGGCCATAAAGCCAGCAGTGAAAACACCGGGGCGATGGAATGTATTTATTGAAGGTAAATACTCGTTTTCGCTGGCCGACCAGCAAGTACTAGAGCATCGGCTTAAAATTGGGCAGCAACTGAGTGACGATGACATTGCAGTATTAAAAAATGATAGCGAATTTGGCAAAGCCTATGCCCGGGCACTTGATTTTATTTTACGCCGCCCCAGGAGCGAAAAGGAACTACGCGACTATTCGCGGCGAAAAGAATGGCCAGCCGATATTCGTGATCGAGTTATCGAAAAACTATACGAAAAAAACTACCTGAATGACAAAAAGTTTGCCGAAAGCTGGGTACGATCACGCACACTGGTAAAACCGAGCAGCCGGCGTAAACTTGAGCTTGAATTGCGACAAAAAGGGGTCTCCAGTGCTATTATTAAAGAAGTATTCGCCGATGAAACCTCCGAACACGACGAACTCGAAGCTTTACGCCGTATTGTGGCAAAAAAACGATCCCGCTATAGCGATGAGCGCAAGTTAATGGCATATCTTGCACGGCAGGGTTTTGGGTTTGAGGCGATAAAGGCAGTGCTTAGCGAATAAGCTTTCCTGAAATCCAGTCATTTCTTCCTAAGAACAGATTAAAAGCGAAGAGCAGCCCAAGGTATTTCACCGCGCGAGTAGCCGGGAAATATCCTGGCGCTTAGGCGGTCTGTTTGTGGAAGGAGATGACTGGATTTTAGAAAGAACTTTACAAGCTACTAACCATTAGCATTATTTCCCAAAATCGCCTACAATAATATTATGCGAATTTCTGACGCAACCATTGAGGAACTTTTGCGTAGCACTGGCCGTGTCACGAACGACCAGCTTGCTGCGCTGCGTCAAGAACAAGAAAGAACCCATCGTCCGCTAGAAGATATAGTGATCCGCCAGGGAATTTTTGACGAAGCAAGCCTGACGCAATTGTACGCACAGTATGCCGATATTCCTTTTGTTGAGATTGACCCACGTGATATTACCAGTGAGGCGCTCGAACTCATCCCCGAACGTATTGCCCGGCAATATAATGCCATTGTGTTTAAAGTTGAAGGTGATGATCACTACTTGGCGATGGAAGACCCCGATGACGTTCAGGCGGTGAACTTTCTGACCAAACAGATTGGCGGTAACGTGAAGCTCTTTATTGCGACGCGTAATAACATTTTACGCGCACTCGATAATTATCGTGGTGATGTTGATAAAGAGCTCAGCGAAGTCATCCAAGTGCAGGGCGAAAAAGCTGATAGCGAGCAAGTATCGGAAGAAGATATCTCTGAGGATTCCCCGGTTGCACAAACAGTCAATTTGCTTTTAGAGTATGCTATTCGTTCTGGCGCTTCAGACATCCATATTGAGCCGCGCGAAGATTACGTGCAAATTCGCTATCGTATAGATGGGGTGCTACAAGAGGTAAACCGGCTGCCGCGGGAAGTTCTGAATGCGTTAGTGAGCCGTATTAAAATTTTAAGCAGCTTAAAAATCGATGAGCGGCGAGTGCCGCAAGACGGTCGTTTTAAAATTACGGTGGCTGGGCGCACCTATGCACTGCGTGTTTCCACATTGCCGGTAACAGATGGCGAAAAAGTGGCAATGCGTATTCTCGACGAAAGCGATACGGCCCTTACGCTGCCGGAGCTTGGCTTCTGGGGACATTCACTCGCGATTATAAATAGTGCCATTAAGCAACCACATGGTATGGTACTAGTGACAGGGCCAACTGGGTCAGGCAAATCGACGACATTGTTTAGTATTTTAACTATTTTAAACAAGCAAACGGTGAATATTTCTACTGTGGAAGACCCGGTGGAATATAAAATCCCTGGCGTGAACCAAACACAAGTCAACCCGAAAGCTGGTATGAATTTTGCCAATGGTTTAAGGGCATTGTTGCGCCAAGACCCCAATATTATTATGGTAGGTGAGATTCGCGATTCCGAGACGGCCAACCTGGCGGTGCAAGCGGCGCTTACCGGGCATTTGGTGTTTTCAACCCTTCACACCAACAACGCTGCAACCACTTTGCCACGATTGTTAGATATGGAAGTCGAACCTTTTTTGATTGCCAGTACTGTACGCGCCGTAGTGGCGCAGCGGTTAGTGCGCCGATTGTGCACAAATTGCCGTGAATCGTATACTCCCAATGCTGAAGAGCAGCTAGAGGTCATGCATGCCTTTGGGCTCGAAAGCATGGCACGCCTACACACGCTCGAAAGCGAAGCGGTAGGCGAAGGTGTCGGCACGAGTATTGGTGAGGGCTTAAGTTCGAGCGAAGAAAATATCGTACGGCTGTGGCGCGCTTCCGAGCAAGGGTGCGAAGAATGTGGGGGGAGTGGCTACAAGGGGCGAATCGGCATTTATGAGGCACTGCAAAATTCTGATAATATTCAAAAGCTTATTGTTGGCAACACCACCAGTGCCGTGATTCAAAAGCAGGCTATTGTTGAGGGTATGATTACCATGCAAACAGATGGGCTAATAAAAGCACTCCGAGGCGAAACCACGATAGAGGAAATTTTGCGAGCAACTCGAGATTAAAGTTATGGCCAAATTTACCTACCAGGCAGTAAATACGAAAGGCAATACCGTCACGGGGACGGTTGAGGCGAATGATCGAGCCGGTGCCATAGCCGCCTTGACTCGTGAAGGTCTACAGCCGGTGAGTCTTAAAGAAGAGCAAAAAGGCTTTGGGTCGTTTAACCTAAATATTTTTAAAAACCGTGTAAAAAATGCTGACTTAGTAATGTTCACTCGCCAATTAAGTACGATGGTGAGTGCTGGGGTGCCGCTCCTGCGTGCACTCAACGCCATGCAAAAGCATACCGAGAGCAAAGCATTAAGCCAAATACTTGCTGAGGTAAGTAAAGACGTACAGGGTGGCGCAATGCTGGCTAGTGCGCTAGCGAAACACCCGCGAGCATTCAACGAAGTGTATGTAAATATGGTTCGTGCCGGGGAAGCTGCTGGTATTTTGGATGAAATTTTAAAGCGTCTCGCCTTTCAACAGGAAAAAAACGCGGCAATTATTAAAAAAATTCGCAGCGCCATGACCTATCCAGCTATCTTGATTGTGATTACGATTGGTGCTTTTTTTGGCTTGATGATTTTTGTAATTCCACAAATTGGCAATATTATTCAAGATTTAGGCGGCCCTGATGCAGAGTTGCCGCTGCTCACGCAAATCATGCTTGGTATAAGTGGGTTCTTCCAAAATTATTGGTATATTGTGATTGGCGCGACTGCCGCACTCATTTTCATACTCACGCGTTATATCCGCACCCCTGGGGGCCGGCGGGCTTTTCATACCTTTATATTACGCCTTCCAGTTATAAAAGGTATCATCATCAAAATTGCCAACGCGCGCTTTACCCGAACCTTTGCGGCGCTGCTTGGCGCGGGCGTCAGCGTGCTCGAGGCTTTAAAGATTTCTGGCCGTGCAATTGGCAACGTCGTATATGAAGACGCGATTGATCAAGCTATCGAAGAGGTAAAAAACGGCAAGCAATTATCTGAAGCGTTAAGCAACAACCCGCTATTCCCAGCAATCGTTTCGCAAATGATGGCAGTGGGGGAAGAAACCGGGAAAACAGATGTGACTTTAGTGAAAGTAGCTGATTTTTATGATGAAGAAGTTGATTTAGTGATTGACAGCTTAAGCTCGATTATTGAGCCGGCGATGATTATAATTTTAGGGTCGATGGTGGGGTTAATTGCGGCAAGTGTGATGGGGCCGATAAGTGGGATTGCGCAGAATATTCAAGGGTAGCCTCTTCCGTGTTCGCCACCACCCCCTCCACCGAATAGACCGCTAAGGCGCCAAGACACTCTTGGGGCATTCGCCGCCAGGAGTTAGCTTGGGCTGCACTTCGCTTTTAGTCTATTCTTGTGGAGGTGAGGGTGGAGGCTCTGAGTCATTATAGCCAAGTTCCTCTGTTTCTGTGCCGCGGCCACAAAGTCTCATGTGGGTGGCCGAAAGGAGGGTACTCCGCGGCGACAAATAGCTTTAGCTATTTTCGACGTGGGAGGAGCCTTGAGGTCAGGACCCGCCGCAGAGATTTGCATCGCGAAAATCATCCCCTTATAATCTGATATTCATTAAAATCATAACCAATATCTGCTATACTAAAACAAACCGTATACGTGGGCATCATGAGTAAATTATTTTATAAAGACAAACCGGTAGTTGGCGTTGACTTTAGCCCCACCAGCATTAAAGTCATGGAAATTGACCCCAAGCGTAACCGCGTGCTGGGGTATGGTTCAATAGATATCGACCCGGTAAAGTCGCAGGAAAGTTTTGATTCAGGCGATAGCACCTACCTTGCCGAAATGCTGTCAAAACTACTACGTGAAAAAGTAGTAGGGAGACTCAGTAGTAACCATGCGGTAATTGCAATTCCCACAGCCCGTACCTACACCCGTTCATTTAACTTGCCCGTATCAGCTGAAAATAACTTACAAGATGCCATTACGCTCGAAACGGAGCAATATATTCCGCTGCCCCTTTCGCAGCTGTATACTGATTTTAATATTATTGAACGCAGCAAAGAACAGATATCGGTTCTGCTGGCAGCGATTCCACAGCGCATTGTCGAGGTTGCAGTGGACGCAGCGCGGCGAGCTGGTTTACGGGTGATTCTGGTAGAACCGAGCATTAGTGCTGTAGCGCGGCTTTTAATGAGCACCGAAGAAGGCCATTTGCCCACCGTGATTGTCGACGTAGGGCCAGCACATACCGATATAGCAGTGCTCAGCAACGATGCGATTCGGGTGACGGGTGGCATCCCTATCGGCGGCAATACCTTTACGATTGATATTGCCAAAAAATTGAATGTACCCCTAGAAAACGCTCACCAGCTTAAGGTGCTACATGGTTTAAATGCTGGGCCGAAACAAGCAAGAATTCTGGCGGCTGTTGAGCCAAATTTAAAGCGCATAGTAAGTGAAGTAAAGAAAGTAATGCGTTACTATACCGAGCGTATTAACCCCGAGCAAAAGTTAGAGCAAGTGGTGATTGTCGGCGGCGGTTCAAATATTCCTGGCTTGGGCGATTATTTCACTAACACACTGGTCATGCCAGCACGTATTGCTAGCCCCTGGCAGATTCTCGATTTCCAAGATCTTACTCAACCATCGCGGCAATTTAAACCACGCTACATCACTGTAGCCGGCTTGGCGAGCGTGCAGCCAGAAAGGGTGTTTGAATGATCAATCTTTTAAGCCCAGATGATAAACGCCAGCTTCATGCCGCCCGCATGAACGTATTGCTCCGCCGTTATACTATATTGATTGCTTTTACACTCCTTGCCGTGGCCGGTATTTTTGGCGCTGGGTTATTTATTGCGTTCCGGGAACGTCTGGTTGCCGAGCAAGACCTCCATGCTGACCAGCAGCAAACCATGCAATACCAAGAAGTACGCGAAGAGGCTGAAGGTTTTGAGCGTAATCTCAATATTGCAGACAGAATTTTGGCAGATGAAATTACCTATAGTACCTTACTTACCGATATTGCAAAAGCACTGCCACAAAATGCTGTACTTTCCAATCTCACACTTAACCCAGATGTATTAGGCAATCCCACAACCCTCGAAGCTCGGACTGTTAGCTATGATGCTGCGCTCGAATTGCAACAGAAGCTTGATGAATCACCGTTGTTTAGTGAAGTGAGTATTATAAATATTACTACTGATGATGCAAGCCCTGACAACGAGGCAAATACAAACTTCCCTGTGACAGTGACCATTAGTGCCGTGATTGCTAACCCTAATACGATTACACCAGATACACGACCGGAGGAGAGGCCATGAAACCGAGCCGTTCATTGACCGCCGTTGGAATGAAACGAATATTTATAGGCAGCATGGTTGCTATGGTGATTCTTTTAGTGTTTGGGTTTTCATGGCTTTCAGGATATCTTAGGGAGCAAGCGTTGAGCGCCGATCATGCGCAAATAGATGCCGAGATTGCCCGTGGGAACATTGACCACTTAAAGTACCTGGAGACCTACCTAGAAGAAAACCGTGAAACCGTCGAAAGGGCCGAAGCAATCGTTACCGAGGCTAGTCAGTACCAGCAGCAGGTAGTGAACGATGTGACTGCCTTTGCCGAAAGAAGTGGCGTCACAATACTTGGTTTTAATTTCGAAAATGAAGCACAGCCGGGGGCAGCCGCCGTCAGTGGAACAACAGTCACTAACGTCACGGTCACATTGGCGAACCCTGTTGAATATACTAATTTTCTACAATTCTTAAAAGCAATTGAGCAGAATTTAACCCGCATGCAGGTCACGGGGGTTACACTGACACCAAATAACGAAAACCCTAACCAAGTGTCGAACCCGCAAATTGGTTTGGAAGTATTCTTAAAGGAGGGGAACTAATATGCAGCTCGGATCTCTCAAGCAATTTGGCCGTTCTTTGCGTAAAATCTTCCACCCTATTGTGAAACACCATGCTATTTTGTTTGTACTGTTCGCCCTAGTCTCTATGATTGTGGCGGTGTATATAACTAATAATATACTGAGCCAACCACCGGATGAAGAGTATCGGCGTGCTGCTGAAGAACAGGCAGTGCAAACAAATTTTGACCAAGACACGATTCGACGTATAAATAATCTACGCGAACGAGGTGAAACTGGCGGGACGTCCTTGCCGTCGGGCAGGATTAATCCGTTTACCAATTAAGTAAATGACGTGTATACTAAAAATATGCTTGTTTTCGGCGAACGACTTCTCAACACTCCTATCTTGAGCCTGCAAACAGGTGCGGAATTAGCGCGTACTGAAAGTGAAATCATTGACCCGCATAATCTAAAAATTGTTGGCTACTATATCAGCGGTGCTAAGTTAGATTTTAGCCCTGCCTTGCTAATGGTGGACGATATCCGCGAGGTGGCAAATATTGGGCTGATTGTGAATTCTAACGAGGATTTTATCTCGCCAACCGATGTGGTGAAGCTAAAGGAAGTTATTGATTTGCGTTTTACGCCAATTGGGCGTAAAGTGGTGGATACAGAAGGCCGCAAGCTAGGAAAGGTCACACGATACAGTGTTGAAACGAAAAGTTTTTTGATTCAACAGCTACATGTTGTGCCGCCAGTATTGAAGGTTTTCAGTCGCGGTGATTTTTTGGTTCACCGCAACCAAATTACGGCTATCTCAGATAAAACCATCACTGTACGTGCACCATCGGTAAAAGTACATGAAAAATCAGCCACCCCTGAAGTCAAGCCATTTACAAATCCATTTCGCTCCCAGCATCCAGAAATAGAACACCGGAAGGAACAGTAGTGCCCGAAATGCTCAAGATGATAGAAGTATTGTCTGCAGAGAACATGAAAGAACTTGGCGCCATGATAGGCGAACGTTTGGTAGGCGGCGAATGCCTCGAATTAATCGGCGATGTTGGTGCCGGCAAGACGACATTTACCAAAGGCCTCGCGCTTGGGCTTGATATTGATGAAGATATCCAAAGCCCTAGTTTTACTATTAGCCGGGTATACGAAGCGCGCGATAATTTGCGGCTAGACCATTACGACTTTTACCGCCTGCCCGATCCAGATATTCTGGAGTATGAATTTGCCGAATCGCTGGCGGATGATCAGGTAATAACAGTGGTCGAGTGGGGAGAAAGTGTCGAAAATATCTTGCCAGATAATCGTATAGTCGTTCAAATTACCGCGACTGCCGACGAAGTCCGTGAAGTCACATTCAAAGGGCCTCAGCTTGAAGTCCTATTAAAGGATATTGTATGATCCTATTTTTAAAAACCGACACGCCAGTTTGTGAACTTAGTATACAAAATAATGCAGGGCGCCATGACTTCACGTGGGAGGCTGGCCGCAAGTTGAGTTCGGGCTTACTGGAATTTATAGAAAATAGCCTGAAAAGCCAGCAGGTTCACTGGCATGACCTCACGGGAATTGTTGTGTTCCGTGGTCCAGGGAGCTTTACGGGGCTTCGTATTGGTGCTACGGTGGCGAACACCATTGCCTATAGCCAAAATATTCCCATTGTCGGGGTAACCGGTGATCAGTGGCAGCAGGAAGCGATGACGCGCCTGAAAGCAGGCGAGAATGACCGAATTGTTTTACCGGAATACGGCCGGCCAGCTCGTATTACGCAGCCGCGAAAATAAAACGTGAATATATTGGACTACATTCTTTCCCGGAACATAGTTGCCTCCACAAAAATTTAGTCGTACAATAAATAGTATCTACAACAAATTGTTGTTGTAGCCATTGCAACACATTTTTATTTGATAATATGCCGAAAATGTAAGCAGAAGTTGGCAAAGCCGAGTTTCTTGCACGAATTTTACTGAATGCTACTTTATCATTTCATTAATCCCGTTTAGGGTCGAAATATTTTGTGTAACGAAACAGAGCCATTCTTGCTTGCATGCGAGGGGACATCGGCGTGCAGAAAGGAAACAGATATGGTAGAAGCAATAATTGCCGCGCTGCTTGGTGCGGCGCTTGGTGTTGGCGGAGTGACCGTGGTAAGCCGACGTCGTGGCACCAGCGGAGCGCAGCGGGCTGAGCAAATTATTACCGAAGCAAAGAACGAAGCCAGCGAAATAGTGCTCACGGCAAAAAACGACGCCATGAAAGTGCGCGACGAACTGACGAAAGAAGAGAACGAACGCCGGAAAGAAGTAAAGAAAGCCGAAGATCGCATTATTGAGCGCGAAAGCAAGTTAGTCAAAAAACTCGACGATCTTGATGCGCGTTCAGAAAAACTACGCCGGCAAGAGGCAGAGGTAGATAGCCTAAAAGACGAGATTCGTGAAATTCGTACTCGCCAGCTAGAAAAGCTTGAAAAAATCGCGGCCTTGAGCAAAGAGCAAGCAGCTGAAAAGTTGCTACAACTCACGGAACGGGATGTAAAAGATGATTTGGTAGGCCTTGTCAGTAAACTGCAAAAAGATGCCGAAGCTGACGCCGAAGAGCGTGCTCAAACTATCCTCCTGAGCGCCATGGAGCGTATGTCGAGTGATGTGACGGCTGAACGAACGGTGACGTCTTTGAAGCTGCCGGACGAAGATATAAAAGGCCGTATTATTGGGAAAGAAGGCCGCAATATCCAGGCCTTGCAGCGTGAAACCGGTGTGGATATTTTGGTAGATGACACCCCGGGCATGATTGTGCTTTCTAGTTTTGACCCGGTCCGCCGCCAAGTTGCTCGTTTAGCGCTCGAGACCCTTATGAAAGATGGTCGTATTCACCCTGCGCGCATTGAAGAAGTTGTGCAAAAAGCGCAGAAACAAATCGACAAAGAAATCGATCGTGCCGGCGAAGATGCCGCCCGCGAAGTAGGGGTGGTCGGTGTTCCGAAAGAGCTACTTAGGCTTTTGGGCGAACTAAAATTCCGCACCAGTTATGGGCAGAATGTCCTGAAACATAGTGTCGAAATGGCACAGTTGGCGGGTATTATCGCCGAAGAAATTGGCGCCAACGTTCGAGTTACTAAAACCGCAACGCTTCTACATGATATTGGGAAAGCCGTCACTCACCGGATGGAGGGCAAGCACCACCATATTGGGGCTGAGCTTGCACAAAAATATGGCATGAGCGACGACATTGTGCACGCTATCGAGGCGCATCACGACGATATCGAAGCAACGACACCAGAAGCGTTAGTCGTACGAGTATGTGATGCGCTCTCGGCCGCACGCCCTGGTGCGCGCAATATTAGTGCTGAAAACTTTGCCGAACGAATGCGTGAGCTTGAGAACATTGCCACTAACTTTAAAGGTGTCGATAAAGCCTACGCCATTTCCGCCGGGCGCGAAATTCGCGTTATCGCCAACGCTAAAAAAATGGATGATTTAAGCGCCATTAAGCTCGCCCGCGACATCGCAAACAGGATCGAAAGCACAATGCAATACCCCGGTACTATAAAGGTAAATGTGATTCGCGAAACGCGTGCTGTGGAGTATGCGAAGTAGGGGGCAGATATGTCACGGCGGTATTTATTCTTGATGCTCGGGATACCAGGTTCGGGGAAATCTACCTTTTCCCGGCAGCTTGCCGAGCATGAGGGTTTCATCTATTTCAACAGTGACCGCTTTCGTGAAGCAATCTTTAAGGACAAAACAGCGCAGAGCTATCACCGAGCTGGCCATGCTATGGTATTTGGTGCTATGCGCGAAGCCACGCATCAAGCGCTACGTGTTCATTCGGTAGTGTGGGATGTGAATAATAATAGTTATGCCTCGCGTCAACAAACTGCACGTTTAGCAACTGAAGTTGGTGCCAAAACGGGTGGTGGTATATGTACAAACAAACTTGGATACGGCCGTGCAGCGTATAGAAATGCGCGATCTTACCGAAGCCCACAATGTGGAAGTGTCAAAACACATCATCGAGCGTATGGCACGCCAACTTGAACAGCCTCGCGCAAACGAGACTGCAGTATATATTGATGGGTGAGGAACAGTATAGGCAATTTGAAAAAGCAATGAATGATTTGGAGTAGTGATGGGAGAAATACCAAGCCACCCGGAATTAAGAGTCGAATTAAGCCCCGCAGCCCAGAAAGAAACGCTAGCTGATATACATGAAACACATCTCGAAGTATTGAAAACGCACGGGCTGTACGACAAGGCACTAGAAGTGGCACAAGTTGACCCTAATGACTGTGAACTTGTTTGGCCTGGTGTTGCCATTAGTGTGGGATACTATAATCAAAATGCGGAACGAAGGACATTTCTTAATATTTTTTCCAAAGAGGTAACCATGAACGAAGAAGGTGTTTATGAGACCGAGGTAAGAAGAATGTTACAGATATCTTGCGATGATGACGCTGGTAAAAAGTTATACAATAATTTTACACATGAAGAATCGAAGGTGACAGATAGCCTTGCTGCAATGCTGGAGGGGTTTCGAGAAAGCGGAGCACTGTCAAATTTATCAGCTGATCTATTAACAATTAACGATCCAGAAGCGAGAAATGGTATTTCGCGGGCGCGTAAGTAATAGCGGAGATGATAATGCAAGAAGTAGAACTAAAATTTCTCGCAGTTGATCACAATAAACTGCGGCAAAAACTGCAGCAGCTGCAGGCAAAGCAAGTGCATGAAATGCGACTGATGCGCCGTCTTGTGTTCAACTGGCCACAGCATAAAGAAGATAGCTTTGTACGTGTACGTGACGAAGGCGACAAAGTAACGCTGACATACAAAAAGCTACAAGGCAGCCAAGAAGTTGAGAAACTTGAAACCACAGTAGGCGATTACGAAACTGCTGTCGCTATTCTACAAAAAATGGGTGCCTTCGTAAAATCGCGCCAGGAATCCAAACGCGAAGTCTGGCAACTTGATGAAGCGACCATTATGTTCGATGAATGGCCGTGGCTCAAGCCATTTATTGAAATTAAAGCGAAAAATAAAGAAACGGCGAATGAAGTGGCTGCCAAACTTGGTTTTCAGCCAAAGGAAGCAGTGCAAGGTACGGTGAATGAAGCGTTTAAGGGTGAGTATGCTATCCCAGATGGTGCGCACATTTGCGATGAAGCGAATATTGCTTTTGATTTACCTAAGCCAGAGTGGTTGAATAAGTTATAGCTATGGAACATATAAAAACCTCGATTTTCACACTTAACCTATATGGTGTTCCATTTTCCCAATTAGCTCGTCGATTACAATACATTGCTGATGAAATACATCGTGTTGATCCAGATATTCTTACTTTTCAACAAGCTCATACCTATGATGTTGTTTGGCATTTAAAGCATATATTGCCTGAATTTCGTTATATATGTTATGAAAAAGGTGTGATTGGCCCGGTGGCTGGACTGGTTACTTTCGCTAAGTATCCGCTAACTAGAAAAGAGTTCACTCCGGTTAATAATGCACCTTTAGGAATATTCAAAAAAGGAGTATTAACTTGTAGCCTTAAGAATCAAACCATAGTGAATGTGCATTTAAGTGCGAATACACTTGGTGATTGGACAAATCAAAGTGTTTTTTATGCGCAACATCAGAAAGAGCTAAGTATACTCTCTCAGGTTATATCTAAACATGAAATTCCCATTATTATCGCAGGTGACTTTAATATCCCTCGCGATTGTACACTCTTTGAGTCATTCTTGAGTGATAATCAACTATATGATGCACTAAAAAATGACATTCAACCTACTTTCCGTAAGGAATTCCTTCCCATAGGGGAACCCGGAAGGCGCATTGATCACATTCTTATAAAAGGAAGGGTGTATCAAACAAGTTATAGCTATATATGCACAGATGCACTGCCCTCAAAAGGAGTACGTGCCCTTTTTCCGTCTGATCATGTGGGTTTATATTCAAGCAATGATATTACATTACCCTGAATAAACGCTCTTGCTCCATAGTGCCGGATTGTGTTTTCTGCCTTGGTGGGTAGTGCCGATAGCATCTTTTCTAGGACATACTTCCCCATAAGAAAACCTGGATATTGTTCGCGTCTTTTTCGAATATATTCGTCAAAAGGTTCATAATCAGCTGGATCATGAGGCCAGCTTTCCTTGATGACTTCTGTAAGACTCTCTCTAACTTCTCTATCTTTTACCTTATTTAACCAGGCCCCGTTACCGTATAGCCCACGAAGAGTCATAGGATTTACTGTGGTGATTTCCGTGTCTTCGAATCCACGTTGTTGCGCCTCAAAAGTAGACGATCTGATCGGTATAGATAGATCTTTATGACGTAAATAAGAATACTGCTCTTCGTGCCGGAAATCAATTTCAGCAATGGCAGGCACAATCCCCAAGAAAACAGGAAAATCAGCTTTAAGGAGCTCATTGTGGTACCACTTGATATCTTCAATTCTGTCTCTTGGTGTAATGATATCAATATCAGGTACTCGTTGATAGTCAGCAAAAGCCCCTGGACGGTTAAAGTCTATCTGTCTATCTGTATAAGCGGCAACTGCAAGTGAACCCACGATTCTATATTCTATACCTTCTTGTATGAGCCATTCTTGCGTAGTCGTTAGTTTTTCTAGAAATTGTTTTTTGTATTTGTCTGCTTCTGGATCTATTCTATGAGTTTCAGCTGTCATATTGGCGTGAATTATATCATTCGTTGGTCTGTGTCACAAATAGAATAGTGGCTGCAGGCATAAAGGACTAGAAAATTTAAGAAAAATACGCTATAATTACATTGTTTTACACCTATCGGGGTGTGGCGCAGTTGGCTAGCGCGCGCGGTTTGGGACCGTGAGGTCGAAGGTTCGAGTCCTTTCACCCCGACCATGAAGAACATTATCATTCTGAAGGAACCCTTGATAGGGTTCTTTTAGATTGTAATCAATTTCCCACCTCTGTTTTTTGCCTGTTCCGTATTGCCGTATAGTGAAGTTCGAGAAGAAGTTTCGCAGCACTTTGTCCATTGCCTCCATATTGTCCATTTTATCCAAAATAACAGAGACGTTATTGAATAGTTCGAGATATTGCTCATATGTGAAGATAGAGCTTTTTATCTTCTTACGTTGCTCATGTACAGCCTCAAGTTGTTCTTCAAGTACCTTTACTTTAGCGTCTTCCTTGTCTAAATCGTAATGCTTTGCAAGCGAAGGGTTGTTTTTAACAAGCTCCTTCGTTTCTTCGTAGTTACGTTTTTGATCCCCAAGTTGCTTTGTTAGACTGGCTATAGAAGAGACGAGCGTTTGTGTATGTAGCTTTATATCTGCTTCTGCATCCTTAACGTAGCTATCGTAATTACTCTTTGTCGTAAATCGGTATTCATCGAAGAAATCCTTCGCAAAGTTGAGTATTACCCCAGCCCTTACACTCTTACCTTTGAATGAGCATGTTTCTGTCTCGCACTTATAGTTGTAATAGTAAACTGGTCCCATCTTAAGTTTTTTAGAAGTTAAGCCAGAGCTGAAGGGTTTATTACAGAAACCACAAAAGACAATGCCACGTAATACCTCTATTGCATGCCCAGCGTAGAAGCTATTCTATCTTGGGTACATATATTTGGTTGATAATTTTTTTGTGGGACATACTCGACTTGCACTAATATCCACTTAGCCATGCGTATACTTTTAGATAATTGATGGCTATAGGGGTAGTATAGATTGTTCTTTTAAGACGGTTCCGCTATTATGTAAGTGTCTAGGTTAACAAGCAGTGCACAGTTATTGTGCTATTCCACATCGAAACG
The DNA here is from genome assembly GCA_964599775.1 of uncultured Candidatus Saccharibacteria bacterium. GTDB lineage: Bacteria > Patescibacteriota > Saccharimonadia > Saccharimonadales > Saccharimonadaceae > CAZRGZ01. The sequence goes on from CAZRGZ010000010.1 coordinate 24,109, forward strand.
AGGCAACTCATTCGAAAGCAGGTGTGGAAACACTACTTGTTGGCCTAGACAACCTAGAATGGGTTGTCTCATTTTTTTGACACCCAATAACAATTTAGTGGAGTTGGGTAGAAATGATTAGAATATCGAAGCAGGATGTAAAGAATAAACTTACCTTTGTCACCTTCGTAGTCGTAGTATGGCTACTAATCCCTTTTTTAATAGTTGTCCCTATTGCTCAGTACTGGAACTTAAACGAATTTTGGGCTGCGGTAATATGGCTGGTGGCGTGTTATTGCCTCGGCTATATATTCAATAATGAAGTAGAGAAGAGGAAGCAAAAGAATGGATAATTTAGGCTTGAAGGAAGAGCTACAAGCGGCTGACAAGAGAGATAGAATGAAAAAGCTCGCACTCTATGTACTTATCTTTATCGTGGTGCTTATTTGGTCGGCTGTAGGAGTATTCGCTATAAACAAAATGCAGCAAAACAAAGAAAGCAATCTGGTGCATGCAGCCCAAGAACCACCTTACCCGCATACCCAGCTTGGTGTGAACTGTAGCGAAGCTATTGAAATATATGATGCTCGTATTGCTGATAAAGAGCAACAATTAGCTGATTTCTCTGCTAAGGTCGCCAATGACATGGCAGAAATCTCTGAGCAAGGGCAGAGCTATCAAGATGATTTGTATAGCACTGCAAACAATGCAGGGCCAGGTATTAATCATGATGCTGTTGAAGATGCGGCTAGTGAGTCTAGGGAGATTGTAAGTGATGGGCTGGCACGAGTTAACCAGGCCGCTGCAACTGCTGAACAGCAGATGAGCGATAGTATTAAAGAAGATAGAGAAAAGCGTAATGAGCTTGTGACATGTGAACGCCTGACGCAGGAGGAGAGAACTATTCCTGATTTGAAGGTTATAGAATACGAAGAGCTTATCTCGAGCCTATATAGCCATTAAGCTATTTATTGCCTTTATTGTCATGATAGTCTCGTAGGCTTTCATCTTTTAGATCTGCCATTATAAATTTACTTGGTCGTATAATGTAGAACTCAAGCAAACTCCTTAGAATTATGTAAACAGCTAGAAAGGTAACATTTAGAAGTATGATAATGAAAATATTTTCAGCGTCTAACGAATATAATCTTGCATTGTTTTCAAAACTCGAAGTGACGATAAGGCCAAAGATTGTTGCAATGATTGCGTATATCCCAGTTTGGGTTACATACTTATCGATGGAGAAGTAGTAGCCAAGCTGACCTTTGGTAAATAAATCAAGCTTTCGTCGTGATAGATAGTCTTGACTGGTTATAAATAAAGCGAACACTGAAACGAATATTGAGACTGCCGTGAGTGAAGCAGCGAATATTTCATGAGCGTTTTCCTCCCCTGTATATAATTGTCCCAAAGTATTAAATGCTACAAGGGGCACAACAACACCTAAGGATCGTTTTGCTCGTGATATGGCTTCACTATTGTTGAGCTATTGGTGGTAATTGTGATTATCGCTATTTTAGTAGGACTGGTAATTGCTGCCTTTATTGGTATACAAGAATAGGCAAGAATTGCACGTTCAAAACATGATGTTGGTGTGCTTGTGCGAACGATTGTAGCGCTACGGGAAGAAACCGGCAAGACTTTAAGTGAGATCACCGGCGAAACATATACTGTCGGCCCATGTGTTGGTAATGGTATCGTACCCAGCGAGCTCGACAAAGACACGCACCCATGCTGGGTGCAGTACCGTGCGGCACTAGATGCAATTTCAGAGGCATCGGGCGCTGATTTTTCATCATTATATGATGGCACGCAATATGGCCATCCGTTTTATATTGACGAAAACGAGGGCGAAGATGAAAGCGAGCCTTGCCGCCGCGATGTTGTTGCCGATCGTGGCAGGGACTTTTTAAAAACTCAGGGCGATGAAGCGACGATGGAGCTACCCTGGTTTTTAAAAACTTGCTAGTAGTTTTGGTATAATAAAACATATGCAAACGAAACAGCCGCCATATCCTGCGCCTGACTTTTCCCTTGATGATTCTAAAGGCAATCGCCATACACTAAGCGACTATGCCGGTAAGTGGTTAGTGCTTTATTTTTACCCTAAAGATGATACGCCAGGCTGTACCACCGAGGCGTGTAGTTTTAGAGATGCGCGTGATGATATCGTGGCGCAAGGGGCTGAAGTTATTGGCATTTCCAAGGATGATGCCTCAAGTCACGAAAAATTTAAAGAAAAATACACGCTTAATTTTACCCTACTTTCTGATCCCACTGGTGAAACCATTGAGGCGTATGGTGCTTGGGGTAAAAAGATGTTCGGCAAAGAAGGGATCTTGCGTAAAACTTTCATTATTGATCCGAAAGGGAATATCGTGAAGGTATTTGGCCGTGTAACACCACTTGGCCATGGTGAGCAAGTCGTAGAAACTCTAAAAAGCCTACAAGAATCGTCTTAAAAAGCCCGCGCTGGCCTACTCGGGGATGCGTAGGCTAACCGGACAGAAGGGTGGTGACGATATTGTTGCAGTGCCTCGCGGAGGCCCACCTGTAGCTCGCGTAAGTAGGTGCGAGCTTGCTCGGCATTTTCCACCTTCCAGCCATTGGCGATTCTCTCCAGCCATTCAAGCAGGGTATCGCTATCGTTTTGGTGGGTTGCAAGCAAGGCGTCTATTTGCGTGACGACTCGTTGTATAAAAGAGGGGGTGCAAAATTGTGCAACTTCTTCCAGCGCGCGCTGGCGAGTGCGATCATCAGAGACGGTATACTGAAAGTATGCCCCTAAAAAACAGTAAAGTTCCATGTACGAGACGATAGTCTCGTCGTAAACGGTATCTTCTTGCATTGGTTGCCGCTTCCTTGTTTATTTTTATAAATAAAGATTTGTTCTAGGTACATGCACATATGCCCATAGTGTGTATATATCCATAACAAACAACCTTAAGCAGTATAGTGCATGATAACGAAAATGTCAATACCAAATAATAATTACAACTAGTTTTGGCGCGAGCGGTCAGGCTTACTACTCCTTTACTTTTTTCATTTCATTTTTGATGTGCTAAAATACTACCGTAATAACAACTGGTTGTAGTAGGGGAAAAGAAATGAAACGACTGGGAATGTTAGTAGCTTTTGCCTTTTTTGTAGGGGTAGCAGTAGTAGGAGTTTTACCAGCTCAAAGTCATGCCACAGCACAAGGTAACGAAGGAGTAGTTGCCCAGGCTGAAACACCAGAAGCCACCGAAAATGCGGCTTATGAATATACGGCGCAAGATGGTGACGCATACATTCAAATGGCGCGTAAAGCGGTGCAAACATTTGGTATTGTGAATAATATTGAACTTAACCTTGCACAAATTGTGTTTGCTGAAACTCAGCTGGCGAATGATGCTGACTTTCCTTTATTGAACGAGGGCGAGCAGATAAGCTTTAGCGAAGATGCCGTAAAAGCAGTGGCGGAAAAAGCCCAAAAACTATCTGAAGAGCAGCAAGCTGCCTGGGCGTCATACGTGCCAACAATCGACTTTAACACTGACAAAATTGGCGAATAATGGCGGATTTTGACCCATCCCAGTACAAATATTTCTTTTTTGACTGGGACGGATGCTTAGTAAAGTCGCTTGATTGTGCGCTAGCAAATCACCACAAAGCGCTTTCAGATTTTGGTGTTCATGCCAATGACGCCATAATAGCAAAAAACTTCGGTAATCATCAGTTTCCTTCACTTTTCGGTATCGACGATACAGAAAGCTTTTGGCAACGATTGAATTGGTATGCCACAGAAGGTGTGCATACAATCGAAATGTATGTTGGTGCCGTCGAGTTGCTTGCCTATGCAAAGCGTCAAGGTAAAATAGCGATTGTTTCAAGTTTAGGCAAGGAGCCGTTACAGAAGGGTATACATCATCATAGCCTCGATACAATAGTGGATTTGGTGATATCTGGTGATGATGTAGCAGAATATAAGCCGCACCCTGAAGGGATTGTGCGAGCTTTGCGGTACTTTGATGCCAATCCATCAGAGGCAATTATGATCGGCGATACCGAGAAAGACGTGCTTGCTGCGCATAATGCAGGTATTGATTCGTTATTAGTATTTCCCGACGAACATGCACTCTTTTATAATTACGAAGAATTAGTCGCGCATAAACCAACACACATTGCACGTGGTCTGCACACTATTCAATGTGATACTTAAGCTAACGTGGGCGGCGCATGGCAACCGTGCGTGCGAGATCAGCAAAGCGGTCATCAATAATCTCTGGCTCGAATTCACCGTATTTGCGCGTAACGGCTGCTTCTATTAAGGCATCAGTAAACGCGGGGTTCTTAGGTAGTAACGAACCGTGCAAGTAGCTGCCAAAGACATTTTTGTACACTGCACCCTCTGTTCTATCGGTACCATTGTTGCCCGCACCTTTTTTGACTCGGCCAAAAATATGCTGATCGTCGTCGAGTATGGTGAGACCGCTGTGGTTTTCGTAGCCAACAATCTCGCCGTAATCAGTATCCATGACAATATTGCCAATTAGCCGCTTATTACCAGCGTGCGTTTCTGCCTTAAATATCTCAATACCCTGAATGGTTTCGCCGTCGAGTGTTTTGAAAAAACGGCCAAATAGTTGGTATAAACCGCAAATCATCAACATGGGAACGTTATCGTCGGCAAGTTGGTGTAGTGTATCGCCAATCTTTAGTAGGTCATCCTGAATTTTATTTTGGCCGGAATCTTGCCCGCCACCACCGGTGATGATATCAATATCTTTAGGAAATTCTTCGCCAGGGTGGTAGGCGATGACTTTTGGCTCGTAACCATGCCACTGCAAGCGTCGCTGTAGTGTGAGTGTGTTCCCCCAGTCGCCGTAAATATTCATTTCACGGGGGTAAAGTTGCAAAATAGTGATGGTTTTACTGTCGGTTTTTTTCATGACACGTGCTCCACTTCAGCGATGCTTTTTAGTTGGCGGCGAATGGCTAGCATGGCGGTGTAGGTGCAGTAAATGCGCTTGGGTTTCTCGGGATTGCTTTTAACGAATCGTTGCAGTGCGTCCTTTAGGTTGGTGCTGACGTTTGCGACCTCTACCTCATCGTACTGCAAGCGCAGCGCCATGTCGTAGGCGCGGATTCCGCTGACGACGCTAACACCGCTTGGTTTCAGACTGGTAAAATCGACATCCCATAGCCATGACATATCGCGGCCATCGGCATAGTTATCGTTTATGGCGATCATCGTGCTATTTTTTGCTGGATCGTATGACTGCAGCGCTAAGCGGAATCCCGCTGGGTTTTTGACTAACACGAGCTCGAGCGGACTACCCTGAACGTAAATAGTTTCACCGCGGCCAAAGGCCGGTGTGACTTTGCTGAGCGCCTCGAGCATGCGCGAATTCTTACGCTCTTCGCCGAGTATCAAGTTGGCGAATGCCAATGCAGCGGCTGCATTGTAAATATTGTACACACCACTCAGCTGCAGGCTGACGGGGAATTTTTTGGCATCGTAGGCAAATGTGGCAGTTTGGCCTTCGATAGTTTCTAGAATCACATCATCGTAGCTGGCTTCTGGAGCTTTTGGCGAGTCGCTTTTTTTGTGGTGGAGATCATCGTCATTCGGGAAGGCATCTCGTACGGTATCGCTGAGGCCAAAATAGCGGGTAGCTTTGCCTTTGCCCTTTTGCGAGGCAGCAATACGCATAACCCGTGGGTCTTCGCGGTTGTATACCACGCCTTCGGTGGTGGCGTCGGCGATTTTTTGTAGCATTTTTGCCGTGGTGTCTATTTCGCCGAACCTATCGAGTTGGTCGCGCATGACATTCAGGAGCAGCGAGTAGCGTGGGGCCACCTTTTTCACAAAATGTACGGCGTGTGCTTCATCGAGCTCAAGCACGGCAATATCAGCTTCAAGTTTGCCATTGAGGTCGATCTCGCCAAGTAGTGCCGCCACGATGCCGCGGGTAAAGTTACTCCCTGTGCGGTTGGTGAATACTCTTAGCCCCTGGCTCTCAAGGAGTGAAACGACCATTTTCGTGGTAGTGGTTTTGCCATTGGTGCCGCTAATAATTACCACACCGCGTGGAAGTTCGCCTAAAGTGTGCTCCAAAAACCGAGGGTCAAGCTTTTCCACCACCAGCCCTGGCAACGCGGAACCACCCCCGCGCAGCGCAGCCGCACGACGGATAACCTTTCCGAGGAGTGTGATGGTTTTTTGCTTCATAAACTACTTGCTATTATAGCGTATTTTAGCGGGCCTGAGGAGAGGTTGCGGCAGTTGATCTCATGATACGATTTATACATGAAAGTGAGCACTAATGTTGGCAGTGCTAAAAACTATGTTGTATCATTAGCCTAATGAAGAATGATGAAGAATGGCAAGAGGTATTGCTTCGTGTGCGGAGCTTTAAAGATGCGCGTGGTCGCGGGCTTGATAAGGGTATTGAAGAAACTGTGGCGATACTTCAGCTACTCGGGTTGCATACGACTATGTCGTGCTTTGGTCATCTGAAGCGGTATACTGGTGGACCGTATGTTGTGTTTGCGCATCCTGATATTGGTGAGCTCAGGGAGGTCTATGGGCAAATTGGTGATCCTGCGGATAGGCGTGCCAAACACATCCTTTTTGAGGCAAAAAGATTATCCTATGTCGAGCGTGATAAAGTATGGCAGTATCTTGAAGAATTTTATGAGGATAGACGTTTACCGTTTCGATATCGTTTAATAATAGAGGCGCACCCTTTCTTTAATAAGCTTTACTTTCAAGGTGTAGTAGACGCACCTTTTTTAGAGTCGGCCAGACAGACAAATGATTTGAGGGTATATCAGGATGAGATGGCTCGTTTTACGGAATATCTGAAGCTAAGGTATTTTAGTAGTGAAAAACCTCCCTCGGCGGAGCCAAGGGAGGTTGGCGAGGCTACTTAAAGCCGTCGCCTCCGCAGTCCGGGCACGGGACGATGTCGTCCCCTTTAACCACGTCGCCGCTGCCATCGCAGGTCGAGCAGATGTCGTAATCCTCAGCGGGCATTTGCGGTGTCACCTCCTTTCGATGTGTTCGGGTTGCTCGCAGCAGGATTGCCGCGAGTCATTTCTAGAATATATATAGCGATTATTTGTCAATACTTTTTTGCAAAAAAGTAAAATTTTGGTTATAAACCTTGCAAGTCTTATTAATAAATCCAGAATGAAAGTTTTAATGATTTTACTTTCAATAGTATGATATAGTCATGGATTTGCAAAGAATGTATGATGAGATGCTAGCGACCAGAGAAAAGAATGATCTCACTGATGCCGATATTGCTCGAGTCGAAAACATAGTGAAAAAGCGTTGGTTGGATAGCGATGAAAATGAGGCGCAGCGCCTAGTCGATATTATGAAAGTAACCCCTTCGAAGTACTGGATTGAAATGTTGGCAAAAGCAGAGAGGCATGACATTCAGCATTGGAAGCTTTTGTTGCACGAGAGTGGTTATTTATATGAAATTGCCGCAGAAGCCTTAGCGGATGAAGATGGGCTAGTGGCCGTTGAAAAGAAAAAGGGGTAGCCCCGGCGCTAATGCGCCAGAGGCTACCCGTGGCGGGACTGGGGGCTACCGCTCCGTGTTGAACAGCTCGTTTCCGTCCTCGTCGAAGCCGAGGTGGTGGTGGGAGCCGCCCTCACCCTTCTCCTGGATGAGGAACTCGGAGGCGACCGGGGTGTCGGTGTCCCGGTGGGTGCCGCTGGAATCCACGCCGACCCAGGCGTCGTCGTTGTTGTCCTGGGTGCTGAAACGACCGCCGCTCATAGCGACCTCTTTCCGTTTCGGGTTGCTCGCAGCAGGATTGCCGCGAGTCATTTCTAGAATATATATATATATATATATATAT
>CAZRGZ010000011.1:0-27982 GCA_964599775.1 uncultured Candidatus Saccharibacteria bacterium
GTCGTGTCGCCCTCCTGCCACCGACCATCTTCGTAGGTCGGCTTCGGCGGCTCCATCGAAGTTGCCGGCCACCTCTCGTCGTAGTTCACGCACGGGCAGCTCGGCCCGTGCTTGCCGTTGAAGCTTCTACGCTTCCGCGCCATTGGCGCATCACCCTTTCGGTTGACGGATCACCAGTAGCGTAAGAATGCCGCTAGCTCAAATACAGAATATGTACATATCGATTATTCGTCAATACTTTTTTGCAAAAAAGTAAAGTTTAACCCTTAACTACAGTATTCTGATATAACATTTCAAAATAGCGTGTACTACCAAAGGGCACTTTTTGTACAGCAATGCCCTTCGATTTCAGAGAGGTGGCGTAAGTAAGTGCCAGGCTGCCATATTGATGATTGACGGTGTCGATGGCATCGGTGAGCCATTCTTCTTTGTTGATGTCTTCCAGGAGGCTGACTTGGCTACGGTTGCTGGGCTCGAGATTGTAGCAGGTAATGCCAATCTCGCGAATGAGCCAGCCTTTAGGCCGCTGGTTAAAAAGATAGAGGGCACGACGGTAGATTTCTTCGTTGGTGTAGAAGCTACTTTTAAAGGTTTTGCGCTGGTACCACTTATCGCCGCTGACAAATTTGGCATACACATAAATACCGCGGGCGTCCATGGCACGGTAGCGAAGCTTGGCGCCGGTGCTTTCGCAGAGCAGGGAAAGGCGACTGAGGATGACACTTTCATCGAGCGTGCGTTCGTCCATAACAAACTGGCGGCCAATGGTTTTGGTGGTTGTTTCGCGATTATCAACTTCGTAGCCGCGGAGGCGCTGATGCCAGTCGCGCCCACAAATACTTTTAAATACTGTATGTCGCAAAATATTTTCAGGAGCATTCAGAAAGTCGAGTGGTTTATGAATTCCCGCTGCATTGAGCCGCGCAGCGTAATGTTCGGCAATACCGGGTAAATCTGTGAGCTGTAGCTCCCCTAGCCGAGCTTTCAGGTTTTTGTGGCACAGAACCGTCAGGCCATCTGGTTTGTGAAAGCCAGCAGCCAGCTTGGCCAAAAAGCGATTGGGCGCAATGCCCACATTGCAACGCATCCAGCGGCCAACTTGATCTTTCAATTGCCGCTTGATACTCATGCCAATGCACATAAGCATCAGGGTGTGCGGGCTCCAATTTGCTTCGTGGCGAAGCTGCGGATAACGCTTAAATAGCGCGTCAAGTTCAGCCTGGGATGGCTGGGGGAGCAAGTGAAGCGTTTCGTGAAAGTCAATCACGCCTTCATCGATGCTTTTCATAGTGACATGCGGCGAGTATTGTTTCATAATGCGCATGAGCTTTTGGTAGACAAAGTGGTATTTTGGTGGATCGCTTTCTACCACCACAAGATCGGGCGCGAGTTGGCGGGCTTCGTGCACCTTCATGCCGACTTTTATGCCTTTGGCTTTTGCCTCGATCGAGCACGCCACCAGGCAAGTGTATTCGACATTACGGTTGCTAATGCCAATGGGTTTGCCGCGCAATTTTGGCCGGGCTTGTTGTTCCACAGTGGCAAAGCACGAGTTAAGGTCGATATGCATAATGAGCGGCTCGGCTTTGCTGATGGTTTCAGAAATGTAGATAGGGCGATGGAATGGCTTTTTCATACGTTGGCGTCCGCAATGTAAACTAATGTCCAGGTGAGCCGAGCGGTGTCGAATTCCAGCCGGTAGTCGGCTTCGCCATCGGTGACGTCGAAAATGTGCTGGGTGCGCTGGCCTTTGACGGTGGGGTGGCACAGGCCAATTTCGGTAAAGGTGTATTCGCGCCCTTTGTAGCGCATTTTTACGGGACGGCAGGTGTGAAGTTCACTCTCGCTAGCTGAGAATACCGCCAGAACTTTTACCCGCTTGCCCACAGGGGTAATGTGTTGCATAGAAATCCTTATGAATGTGGCCGCGACGAAAGATCTAGATGCGGGTCCTGACCTCAAGGCTCCTCCCACGTCGAAAATAGCTGAAGCTATTTCTCGCCGCGGGGTACCCTCCTTTCGGCCACCCACATGAGACTTTTGTGGCCGCGATTATTATTGGTTGATGCGCCTTTTTGGGCTACTTCACTCGGCTCTCGGCGCTAAGAATGAATGAGTGAGGTAAAGATTGCTTATGTCTGAAAATATAAGCCTGTATGTAGAAAGGAAGCTCCAGTACACACATGACTGTACTTAGTATAGTACGAATACAGTGGCGTGTACAGCAGCTCATTATGTGGTATACTCACCTTAAATAAGAGGTTCCATGATGATTAACAAATGGCACAGCTGGATTGGTATGCCAAAGTACGATCTGCAATGGCATGAAAATGACATGGCTGATGAGCTGGCGGAGTATTACGAAGAATCACGCTGGTGGAAAAGGTGGAGCGAGATGAGTGATGTGGCGTATACTTATACATTGGGGCATTGGAGCGGCCACAATATTGATTTTCCACTTGCGCGGCGGCATTATTATTTAGGGCTGGTGTACATGTTCCCAAAGTATACGGGAAGATTCTTGTTTTACCGCCGAGCGGCTCGGAAGGTAGGGGCGAAGACTGAGCTACGTTGTGTGCGTAATCCCAAAAAATTACATAAGCTAGAAGCGGTGGTTGCTGAAAATAAAGTCGAAGTTGATTTAGGGGAACTAAAGCGTCAATGTGAAAAGCAGCTTCGCTACTGGCCGCTTTTACCTTAGTTCTTTTTCTTTGCGAATAATCTCAGTTGGCTGAGGAGTGAGAAAAGTTTCTGCCGCTACTTCCTGCCAAGTAGGTAGAATAACGTCGAAAGCATACAGGGCGATTTCGCGCATGTTTTCAATCGTTTGTTCGGCTGGCAAAGTTAGTAGCTCGCTACGTGTGAAGAGGCGAATGTCGGTGGACTCGCCTTCGCCAGGGTTATTGCGGGGCGCTTCATGAGTAACAGCCGCGTAGGCGCTATCGGTATGAAAATGATCTTTGCCAATGGGATGTGTGCTGTGAATAATTGGCTGTGGGTGTACAAGCGAATCAGAGATGTGTGCCAGGCGTTGCTGTGGCTGCAGTATACGAACTTGAGACATGTCGTAGCCTGACTCTTCGTAAAGTTCGTGTGCGGCGGCTTGCATAGGGTGTTCATTTAGTTCGATGTGCCCGCCAAATTGCATATACGCATGAAGCTTGCGATGAAAGTGAAGCAGTATCTTTGGTTCGGCAAAATCCAGCCGAAAAAGATACACGCTGGCGGTGTGGTCGTGCTGGCCAGGTTCGGTGTGGATATGTGGCATAGATAAAGTGTATCATAGAGACATGGAGAGCAAGACATATATTGTTGCCGTTTCTGGTGGGGTTGATTCGGTGGTGTTGCTCGATATGCTTGTAAGAGCAAGCGATGCACAGCTGATAGTGGCGCATTTTGATCATGGAATTCGTGAAGATTCTTTTGAAGACGCGGTATTCGTGCAGGAGCTGGCCAGAAAATATGATCTTCCGTTTGAGTTAGGTCAGGCTAAGCTTGGGAGCGGCGCGAGCGAAGAGGCGGGGCGCAAAGCTAGGTACACTTTTTTGCACAAACTTGCCAAGCAACATCAAGCCCGAATTGTTACCGCCCATCATGCCGACGATGTACTGGAGACGATTATTATAAATATTATTCGTGGCACAGGTTGGCGAGGTTTGGCGTCGCTAAGGAATACGCCAGAAATTGCCCGACCCTTATTGCAATACCGTAAGGTGCAGCTTGTAAAATACGCGAAAGAGCATCAGCTAACGTGGCGTGAAGATGTAACGAATCGCGAAACCACTTACCTTCGCAACAAAATTCGCCATAAAATTATGCCACAGCTTGGAGAAAGGGCTGAGGATTACTTGCTTGAACTATATCAGCAGCAGGTGCAAACACGGCAAGCTTTCGAGCAGCAAGCTGGAGAGTTACTGCAAACAATTCGCCAAGCGGACGGTGCATATCGGCGGTATGAATTCATTATGTACGAACCGGACATCGCCAAAGAACTACTGTATGAAGTGTTGCGTCATGAAACCGGCCGCGGCACTATAAAAACCAGGTTGGAAAATGCGCTGCTGGCGATTAAAACAGCACGAGAAGGAACACAGTATCAAATCGGCGACGGAATAACCTTGCGCTTTACCAAAAATACTTTTAAAATAGAGCTTGAAGGCTAACGAATGCAATTTACTAAAGAATACTGGTGCGACGGTGCGGTAGAAGTAGATTTTTTACCTGGGCCGCTACAAGAAGAACTGCCAATCACGGCGGTGAGTGCATTTACCTTTACCTCGCCAGGGCGAATGGTGCTGACGAAGAATCATCGTGGCTGGGAGCACCCCGGCGGGCATGTTGAGGCAGGCGAAACGGTGCTCGAAGCGCTCCATAGGGAAATAGCCGAGGAAATCGCGGGGAAAATTACGCATGAGCCTATACTACTAGGGCATCGCTATACGCGACAACTTCGCCCACATCCTCAGAACGATAAATATCCTGAACGCGCGGTGCTGCCTATCTACCTTGCTTTTGTCGAGCTGAGCGATTTTATGCCGCAATTCGAAGTGACGGCACGCACAGAAGTCGACTATGAGAAAGCCATAGAGCTATACCACGAATGGACGCCGCAGCGTGATGAAATATTTGCCCATGCAAAGCAAAACCACACACAGTTCTTTTTTGAGTAGGTTCGCTAAAAGACGCATTGCGACGACCCCATGAGTCTGCTACACTGGTAGAGACTATTTTTACCACCGAAAGGATGCTGATTTTTCGATATGAAGAAGTTACCGAAGCAAAAACGGCCTAATAATCTTGTTCGTACCTCGATTTTTTGGGCGATTTTGATATTGTTTATACTCACCATGGTGGCGGTATTATCGCCTCAAGATAACTTAAAAAGCGTACCGTTTTCAGAAGTTATAAGCCGAGCGAATGAAGGGCAAATTGCCAAGCTGGAAATAGAAGGCAACAACATAAAGATCACCCCTGAAGGCGAAGACAAACCGACCGAGAAGTCGGTCAAAGAAGCCGGGAGTAGTATTTATGAGCAAGGCCTCAAACACGATACCGAGGCCGAAGTTACTATTAAAGAGCCATCGCGAACTGGTGATACGGTGTGGAATATTGCCACGCTGCTGCTGCCTATTCTGCTGATCGGTGGGCTTTTCTTCTTTATGTTCCGCCAGGCACAGGGGCAGAGCAACCAAGCGATGGGCTTTGGCCGTAGTAAAGCAAAACTATATGGCAATGACAAAAAGAAGGTGGTATTCGACGACATTGCCGGTAACGACAACGCTAAGCAAGACCTTGAAGAGGTGGTGGACTTCTTGAAGCACCCCAAGAAATACCAGGCAGTCGGGGCGAAAATTCCGCGCGGTATGCTGCTAGTGGGGCCTCCAGGTACTGGTAAAACCCTTTTGGCACGTGCCGTGGCTGGTGAAGCGGGTGTACCGTTCTTTAGTATTAGCGGTTCGGAATTCGTAGAAATGTTTGTCGGTGTTGGTGCGAGCCGAGTACGTGACTTGTTTGCCAAGGCCAAAAAGAATGCACCGTGTATTATCTTTGTTGATGAAATTGATGCCGTTGGGCGTCGTCGTGGTAGCGGTATGGGCGGTGGACACGATGAGCGTGAGCAAACCCTGAACCAAATTTTGGTAGAGATGGATGGTTTCGACAACGATACCAAGGTGATTGTCCTTGCGGCAACTAACCGTGCCGATGTGCTTGACCCAGCACTACTCCGTCCCGGCCGTTTTGACCGCCGAGTACAGATTTCACTGCCTGACCGTAAAGACCGTGAAGAAATCTTGAAGGTGCATTTCAAAAACAAGCCTACCGAATCTGATATAGATATCGATGCCTTGGCCGCTAAAACTGCGGGTAGTAGCGGGGCGGACCTAGAAAATATTGCCAACGAAGCGGCAATTCGGGCGGCTGCGCATAATCGCAAGAAGATTAATAATGAAGATCTAACCGAAGCATTTGAAAAGATTGCTATTGGCCCAGAGCGCAAAGCCAAGGTCATGAGCGAAGAAGACAAGAAGATGACCGCTTATCATGAAGCTGGCCACGCGGTGGTGGGGCATGTCTTGCCAGATAGTGACATGGTGCACAAGGTCACCATCATCCCTCGTGGGGGTACTGGTGGGGTGACCTGGTTCTTGCCGCCAGAAGACCGCAAGTACACTAGCGTGGTGCAATTTAAAGATATTTTGGCGCGGGCACTGGGTGGCCGGGTAGCTGAAAAGATAATTTATGGTAGCGACCATGTGACCACTGGTGCCGGGAGTGACCTTCGAAAGGCCACTGAAATTGCCCGCGATATGGTAATTGAGCAGGGTATGGGTGAAAAGCTACGTGACCAAGTTTTCCACGAAGATAACGGTGGCATGATGTTTGACCGCATGGTCCGTGAACGACCCTACTCTGATGACACAGCCCGTTTGATTGACGAAGAAGTCGAGAGCCTCATAAAGGAAGCGTCACAGCGTGCCGAAACAGTGATTGAAGCAAATATGAAACCACTTGAAGACCTTGCCCAGGCACTCTTAAAGAAAGAAACGATTGAAGAAGACGAAGTAAAGAAGATTCTAAAAGACGCTAAAATGCCAAAAGAGGCAGCATTATATTAGGAGGCTGCGTGTTCTCACGCTCATAAATACCCATGGGACGAGTCCGTAACGTAGTAGTAAAGGCCAATAAGCGCTTAACCGTGCAGTTGGCCGCTGCTATTCTGGCGGGCTCGACTTTGCTTTCTAGCCTGCTTGGTTTGTTCCGTGACCGGTTGCTGAACGCCACCTACTTCGATACGTTTCCGGTAGGTATAGACGCCTACACCGTGGCGTTCACCATTCCCGATTTCATGTTTTTCATCCTGGTATCGGGGGCGCTGAGCGTCACTTTTATACCCGTATTTAACGAACGCATGGCTAATGGCAATAAAAAGTCAGCCTGGGAGTTAAGCACCAGTATGGTGAACCTTATGGCGAGTGTGACGCTCGTAGCGAGCGTACTGATTCTAATATTCGCCGACCCGCTCGTACAGTACGTCGTTGGGCCAGGGTTAGACGAACAGGGTCATGGGCTGGCGGTGAGTATGATGCGTGTGATTGCTATTAACCCCTTCTTGTTTGCTATTGCCTCGGTAATTGCAAGCGTGCAGCAGGCGATGGGACGCTTTACCTTTTATGCGCTCGCGCCGACTATTTACAATATTGGGGTTATCATCGGTATTACCGTGTTTGTTAATGGAATTAACCTATTTGGCTGGGAGGTATTTGAGGGCGGCATTATGGGGGTAGCGCTTGGTGTGGTACTAGGGAGTGTGATGCAGCTACTCGTTAGTACCATTGGTCTCCTTGGTTTGGGCTTTGACTACCGGTTCAAAATTTACCGCAAAAACCGTGGCTTTCGCCGGGTGCTGAGCCTATTGCCAGCTCGCTCGTTTGACCAAGGGATCGACTACTTTAATAGTATTGTGGAAATCAACTTGGCTTCGCGCATGGCAGCAGGCACCATTCGTGCCTACCAGCAGGCGATTACGCTACATATGGTGCCTATTACGCTCATTGGTGTGGCTATTTCGACTGCCGCATTCCCAAAAATGACTGAGCGGTTAAGCCAAGGCCGACCTGATCTGTTCCGCAAAGAACTACAGACCATCTTGCGAGTAATAATCTGGCTGGCGCTGCCAGTGGCGGTGATTACTTACTTTTGTCGCGGATTCTTGGCGTACTTTCTGTTTACCGAAGGTGAAGCCGTGGTGGCCGGACTGCTGGGGATATTGTCGATTGCGATTTTGTTCCGCTCAATTTACCACATCGCCGCCCGCAGTTTTTACGCGCATCAAGACACTAAAACGCCGCTATATATTTCCATTGTGGCGATTAGTTTGAATATTATGCTGGCGATTGTTTTCACAATGGTATTCGATATGGGGCCATATGGCTTGGCCTGGGCGCAATCCATTGTTGCGTTTATAGAGGTAGTGATTTTGTTTGTGGTAATGAGCAGCCGTATAAAAACTATTTTCGACACTTCGTTTACTAGTGCTTTGTTCCGTATGGCGTCGTGTGCTGGCTTTATGGGGATTGCTACATATATAAGCGTGCAGCTATTCCAGCTCGATGCGGTAGACCAAAGCTTCTTTGCTGCCTTTCCGAAATTTGCCGCAATTGTGGCAATAAGTTTTATTGTATACGCGCTACTTTCTAAGGTTATGCGTCTGGCTGAGGTTGACCCAATACTTCGTAAAGTAATAGCGATACTATTTCGGCAGTATAAACTGAAAAATGGCTCATAAAGCTTGAGCTTTATGGCATTCTGTAGTTTACTAGTAGATATATGAGTGACCATGGGCGAATTAGTGATCTTTTGAAAAAGGCCGAGACTGATATTGAGACATTTCGCGCGGAAGCAACTGCCGCGCTGCAGGATTTTACACCGGAGGATCGCGAGTATGTCAGTGGCACGCAATGTGAAAGCGCTGATATAGATAAAGTGCTAAACGAATGGCGAGTACGGTTGCGTCCAGAGCGGCAGCGCCTATTGCAAAAACGTAGCGACGGCAATTTCCGGGCTACCCTGCGCCGCAATATTGGTTTTAGCGATGAGCAAGCGCGTGAGGAAATAGAATTCATGATAGATGAGCGGCTGGAGTTGCTGCTCGACGAAACAGTAGACAAACTTTACCCGCTGGAAGAAGGCGATCCACCACATTCGTTGGCGTCGCAGCGTGCCTACGCACTGCACTTTTTGTCACAGAGCGACGAATACATTGCCGATTTTCGTGACCGCTACAATGATTACCGGCACTATACAAATGTCGCCCATGCGCACAGTATTACAGTATGCGACCCCCATGCTGGCTGGTTAGAGCGCCAGCGCTGTGCCTTACAGATTCGTCGCGAACGCCAGCAGACACGTGAGGAAGAAGAGGCTCGATTGTTAACCGTTGAAAGTGAAATGCAAGAAATTGCCAGCGTGCAAAATGGGTTGCTAGGTGAAATTGTGCAAAAAGGCTGGGACACCACAAAACTAGCACGACTCCGCGAAAAGTACAGCACGCGACTCGAGAAATTATCCAAGCAAGCTACTCCCTTAAAAAAGCTGAAGATTTTCGATGAAACCGTGCAAACTTTCCGCGATAACGAAGTAGAAAAAGCAGTCGGTGGTCTTCGCCAGCCGAGTCTAGAAAGCGTCCGCCAAAAAAGTGAAGAAATCGACACCCTGCTGTTAAAGTTCTTCGACCTTAACGAAAAGGCAAAAGACAATTTATTAGCTGATCTGAAACACTACAAAAAGCTCCAACAAGAAAAAGAAATGGTTGAACTAATTCGCCAAAACCGTACTGCTTTTCAGAAACGGCAAGAAGCGTTAAAAAGCCCATGAGTGGTAAAAAGCGGCAAAACCCTGTACAATAACATTCAATGAATAAAAGTCAAACTGCCAGCGAGCAAATTCGCAATTTCTGTATTATTGCCCACATCGACCACGGTAAATCTACCTTGGCTGACCGTTTAATGGAAGTAACGGCCACGGTAGAAAAGCGCGACATGCAAGAGCAACTGCTCGATAGTATGGATTTAGAACGTGAAAAGGGCATTACGATTAAATTGCAGCCCGTACGCATGAACTATAACGGCGTGCAGCTCAACCTAATTGATACGCCCGGCCATGTAGATTTTAGCTACGAGGTCAGCCGTAGTTTGCAGGCTTGTGAAGGCGCGCTACTCGTAGTAGACGCCACTCAAGGGATTCAAGCGCAAACGCTCGCCAATGTGTATTTGGCTATGGAGCAAGACCTGACGATCATCCCAGTGCTAAATAAAATCGACCTCCCGGCGGCAGATGTTGGTAAAGTATCGAACGAAATTATAGATTTATTAGGCTGCAAAAAAGAAGATATTCTCGCGGTGAGCGCCAAAACAGGTGAAGGTGTGCCAGCCGTGCTCGACGCGCTGGTGGAAAGAGTGTCAGCGCCAGTACAGGCACCTGATAACCCAACGCGGGCGCTTATTTTCGATTCGGTATACGATGATTATCGTGGTGTGATTTTGTACGTGCGAATTGTGGATGGCAAAATTCCCAAAAATGCCGAAATTCGCATGTTAGCCGCCGATTCACAGGGGCTTGCACTCGAAGTCGGTGCGTTAAAACCGAAGATGACACCGCTCGCCACGCTCAGTTCGGGCGAAATCGGTTACATTGTGACTAACCTAAAATCGGTCAGCGAAGCGCGCGTGGGCGATACCGTCACACTAAAGCAAAAACCAGCTGACACGCCCCTACCTGGCTACCAAGAAGTAAAACCGTTTGTCTACGCGGGCGTCTTCCCAAGTGCGGCCGATGATTACCCGGTACTGAAAGATGCCCTTGAAAAGCTGAGCCTCAACGATGCCGCCTTGCAGTACACCCCAGAGAACTCCCAGGTGCTAGGTCATGGATTTCGGGTTGGCTTTTTAGGGCTGCTTCATATGGAGATTGTAAAAGAACGCCTCGAGCGCGCACATAATATTGAGCTTATTATCACCAACCCATCGACTGATTATGAAATCACTATGAATGACGGCACCGAACTGACGATCCAATCTGCGGCCGAACTGCCCGACCCCATGAAAATCGCTGAAATTCGCGAACCCTGGATTAAAGGTGAAATCGTCACGCCGCAGGAATATATTGGGGCCGTACTGCAGCTGATTGTTGGTGGTCGTGGCCATCAAAAAAACATCAGCTATAGCGAAGCGGGTATGGCACTGATTCACTTTGAAGCGCCACTGGCCAACATGCTGACCGATTTTTACGATAAACTAAAAAGTATTACCAGCGGCTATGGTAGCTTCAATTACGAGCTGGATAACTATCGTGCAGACCAACTGGTGCGGCTGGACTTTCTGATCGCTGGGGAGCGTGCCGATGCCTTGAGCATAATGATACATAAAAGCGAAGCCGACCGTGTCGGTCGCAACATGACCGAGCGCCTGAAAGAGGTCATCCCCAAGCAGCTCTTTGTGGTCAGTATTCAAGCAGCTATTGGTAGCCGTATTATCGCTCGCGAGAACATTCCAGCGCTGAAGAAAAACGTTACCGGCCACCTATATGGCGGCGATGTCAGCCGTAAAAAGAAGCTTTGGGCCAAGCAAAAAGAAGGTAAAAAGCGCCTCAAGAAGTTTGGTAAGGTGGAAATTCCAGCCGAAGCTTTTGTGGTATTGCTAAAGAAAGAGTAGCTCGCTTACCGCCGTGAAACAGGTTCTTTAGTGGCTTTAAGCTGATTGCGTTTACGGAAAGCGCGAATAAAATAAATAGCTGAACCAGCGATAAGGAGTAGGCCCAACACCAACGGCAGAATAACATTCATACCCGTACCAGCGATATCACCAGTCACGCCGCCCGGTGTACTGGTTGAACCATCCCCAGCTGATGTTTGGCAAGCGCCTTCACTATAACTCCCGGCACCGTATGCTCCACAGTTATATTCCGATGACGCGAATTGCGTGAGATAAAGATATTTCATATTTATTTACATTGATTACTATAAGCAGTATAATATGCTATATAAGGAAAGTAAAGTGAGGGGATCTTATGCCACAAATCGGCGCAACAGAGCTAATTATTATTTTGCTCATTATAGTACTTTTGTTCGGAAGCAAAAAATTGCCAGACTTAGCAAAGAGCATTGGTTCATCTATGCGTGAGCTTCGCAATGGCATGAACAGTGAGGCCGACAATGAAAAGAAAGCCAGCAAGTCGACCAGCTCCGTCGACAAATCGGCCTAAGCCGCAGCCGGCTCGTTCATCGTCTGAGCTTCTAACATTCCGCGAACATTTGCAAGAGCTGAGAAACCGGCTGTTTTGGGTGGCGATTATCTTTTTGCTTGCAAGTGCAGCAGCGTATCCTTTTTTTGATACCATCTTAGCTGTGCTTGTGAAACCTTTGGGCGATTTACCGCTGCATTACCTGACGCCAGTTGGTGGGTTTGGTTTTATTTTAAAAGTCTGTATGTACGCCGGGGCACTAGCGGCTGTGCCGATGGTGGTGTATCAGTTATTCCGCTATATTCAGCCGGTGATGCGAACGATTCGCGGCCAAATAGTGGCGATCTACATGGTGGCTTCGACTCTTCTGGCGATCACTGGCGCTACGTTGGCTTACCTGTTTAGTTTACCGGCAGCGCTGCACTTTTTAACTGGATTTGAGCTTCCGCAAATTACTGCCA
This sequence comes from uncultured Candidatus Saccharibacteria bacterium, assembly GCA_964599775.1. Lineage (GTDB taxonomy): Bacteria > Patescibacteriota > Saccharimonadia > Saccharimonadales > Saccharimonadaceae > CAZRGZ01. Next base: position 12,201 of record CAZRGZ010000011.1, read on the forward strand.
TGCTGACGGCTGATTCGTACTTTTCTTTCGTAATGACTTATTTACTCGCCGCAGCGATTTTATTCCAATTACCGCTTATTTTGCTGATTATTAATAATATTACACCACTCAATCCTGGTTCGCTCATGAAACTGCAGCGCTATGTAATTGTCGTGGCATTCATTCTAGCGGCCGTCATTTCACCAACACCAGACGCACTTAACCAACTTTTGCTAGCCGGGCCGATTATTGCTATGTATCAGGTGGGGATTGTTCTGGTTATTGCGCACAATTATATACGTAAAAAGCGGTCGCCTCACCAGCCTGCAGCACCTCTGACTTTTAAGAAAGCATCATCGCCTTCGTCGCAGCCACAAAGCTCTGCCGCAGCCTTGCGCAAAAGGGTGGAAGCGCGCCGGCCACTCACTCCTAAAAAGCCAATGCCTGCAAAACCGTCGCCAGCTCCGCCGCAGCCATCTGTGTTTGCTACACAGCCACAAGTACCACTATCGCAACCCCGTAGACGCAGGCGTTCCATAGATGGTTTTGCCATTGATGCTTGACGATACGAGCACTGGGTGGGTACAATAAAGAAAACAAAGGGTGAATTTGAAAAAAGGGGAAATATGAAAACAAAAATAGATGAGATCTTGCAGCAAAAGATGGACCGCAAGCAGTTCTTTAAGCATGTTGGTGCAGGTGTGGCCGCGTTTGTTGGCTTTGGTATGGTGGTACGCGCCCTAGAAGCGCAACAGCCGGCACAACGGCAACCAACACGTGGCTATGGCGCCTCAGCGTACGGTGGAACTAGAAAAGCCCAAGCTTCTCCTTCGGGCCAAAAGTTAGTGATGCGTTAATATTATTTAGTAACTTCATTTGATCCGATTATTTTGGGAAACCTCTATTGCACTTTTACCATCCTCTGCTACAGTTGATATATGGAAGAGGAAATAGATCAACTTATCGCAACCTATCAGCCAAGCAAAGAGGCGGTAGAGATTTTGGCAGAGGTGCCGATTCTGCTACTCGTTGGGATTTCAGGCGCTGGTAAAGATACTATCAAAAAACGACTTTTAGTCACGGGCGAGTACCATAAAATTGTCACTCATACTACCAGGGCGCCACGCGAAAACAATGGTGTTATGGAACAAAATGGGGTAGAGTACCATTTTATTGATAAACCAACAGCCCTAAAAATGCTAGAAAATAAGCAGTATATTGAAGCGAATCGGTACGGAAATAATATTTATGGTACCAGTGTGGCTGAGTTTGCGCAGGCACGGGACGAGCACCACATTGCGGTTGCTGATATTGACGTTAACGGCGTTTCTCATTTTAAACGGCTTGCCCCTAAAAGTACACGGCCAGTATTTCTCACTCCACCAAGTTATGCTGTATGGCGTGAAAGGTGGATGAGCCGTTATAACGGCACGAAATATAGCCCGGAAGACTATACCGCGCGCTTAAAAACTGCTATGGATGAAATTACCCACGTGCTTTCAAAGGATTACTATTCCATTGTTATTAACGATGATCTAAACACTGCGGTGGCAGAAGTCGATACCATCGCTCGAAGTGGTGAACAGTCAGAGATGGCGCGCCAGCATGGTACTGACCTGCTGAAGCAGTTATTGGTGGATATGCAGGCAGATCTGAAGTAAAGCCGATTCTGGGGACGACTATTCAATCACCGTGACCGTACCCTGCATATCTGGGTGCGGCTGGCAGCGATAGGCAAATGTGCCTAGCTCATTGAAAGTAAAGCTATACGATTCACCTTGTGAAAGCAGTGGCGCATCTGTAGGCAGGCCACCGGTATTGTTTTCGTCAGCTGCAATCACATTGTGACCCACATCGTCTTGATTTGTCCAAGTAATAGTGGTGCCCTGCTCGACAGTAATATCACTTGGCGAAAAAGCAAAATCACGAATCTCCACGCTACTGCTACTCACCGGAGTATCGGGTGAAGCATTACCATTGGTTGGTGTCGGCTCAGTTTGATTTGACCCGTTGGTGCTTTCCGTGGCTGGTGTAATAGATTGTTGGTAAAGTGCAATGCCCACAACGACAATAACCAGCACGACAATGGCGACAATAATGATAGTAATAATGTTTCGATTCATAACAGCTCCTTATTATATTCTTTATTGTACTCCTCCCGTGCTATAATAAAAATATGACCACACAAACGACAAAAGCCTATCGTTATACTCCACGAGGTATGGCGGGTTTTTGATGTTTTAAAACAAGTAACTGGAATACCCGCTAAAAAGGCGGGATTTTTTATGTAAAGGAGAGTTATGAAAAGTATCGGAATTATTGGGCTGGGTAGTTTTGGGCGATTTATGGCAACACTAGCGCCGAAAGATGTAGAAGTATGGGGCAGTAGCCGAAGCATTACAAAAATTGATGGCCTCGCCATAAAACCGCTTGAAGAAGTAGCCCAGGCTGATGTGGTACTACTGGGATTTCCGTTAAACGCCTACCCCACAATGCTGCAAAAGCTGGCCCCGCTTTTGCCCCCAGAAACACTCGTTGTTGATGTTTGTTCAGTTAAAGTCAAACCCGAGGCGCTGCTGAAGCAATATTTGCCAAACCACCAAAATATTCTTTCCACCCACCCTCTATTTGGTCCACAATCTGCCGCTCAGAGTACGAAGGGGCATAAGCTAATAGTCACTAAAAACAGCCCTGACGAAAAAGCAGCACAGCTACTCAAATATTGTGCCGAAAAGCTTGAGCTCGATATATCCTACATGACTGCCGAGGAGCACGACCGCATTATGGCGCGCGTACATGCGCTAACCTTTTTTGTCGGGCGGGGGTTGGCAGAAATGGAGCTAAAAATGGAACCGTTTATGACTCCATCGTACCAGCGCCTGCTCGACATAGTGGCACTGGATAAAAATCACAGCCAAGAACTGTTTGATACGATAGAAAATGGTAACCCGTTTGCTGTCGAAGTGCGTGAGGAGTTTATAGGTACTCTTGGGGAGATTCATAAGCGGTTATCTAGCACTCTTTGACTTTGAGTGCCAGACTAGCTAAAATAAAAGCAATGACTGAACGACAAGCACAAATTCTGGCGGCGATTATTGAACAATATGCTGAAGTGGCGGCCCCAGTCGGGAGCGTGACCTTAGCGAAGTTGTTTGGTGTATCCAGTGCGACCATTCGGGCGGAGATGGCTCGCCTTGAAGAAACCGGCTTTATCGAGCAGCCATACACCAGTGCGGGGCGAGTACCGACCGATAAAGGCTATCGGTTTTATGTCAACACCTTAACCGGCGAACAAGAAGACAAACAGCCTAAGTTTGATCGCAGTGCCAGAGCGATTGAAGCCCGCGTGTCGCCCCATATCGATAAAGCCGACCGTGCCATCCGCAGTGCGGTGGATAGTTTAGTAGAATTAACCCACAATCTTGGCCTGGCCACAATTGGCGACCAAATGTATATGAGTGGTATCGGTAACTTGTTTAGCCAGCCAGAATTTACGCGTGGCGAGCATGTGCAGGCGGTGGCGACGCTACTCGATAACCTCGAACCGTGGTTACGGGAAGCAGCGCCCAACGAGCCGTTAAATGTGTATATTGGCAGCGAAAATCCCATTGGTAAAACTTCCGGCGCCACGCTTATTATCAGCCGTTTTCGTTCGCCGTTTTCTGATCGTAGCTATATTGGTATTTTAGGTCCCACCCGGCAAAGTTATGCCCGTACCATGCGCTTAGTACGCCATGCCGGGGCAATGTTAGAGGAGGTATTATGACAAAAGAAGATAAAGCCAAAAAGAAGGGCGACAAAAAAATAGAGGAACTCGAGCAACAAATCAGCGAACTGACGCTCGATTTACAGCGTACGCGGGCTGATTTTGAAAATTACCGTAAGCGTATGGAGGATGAAAAAATCCGTGCGCGCGAAGTTGGCCGGGCTTCGGCTGTGCTAAAGCTCTTACCGGTGGTGGATAATATCGAGCGCGCGATTGGCTATGTACCTGAAACTCTCGCAGACGATAAGTGGGCGCAGGGTGTTGTGAGTTTAGGTAAAAACCTAGAATCTGCCCTGGAAAAAATCGGCGTAAAACGTATTGATAGCACACCTGGTGTCGAATTTAATCCCGAAATACATGAAGCAGTGCAGGTGGATGAGGCGGCCGAAGGCGATAAAGAAGTCATAGCTGAAGAACTACAAGCTGGCTATATGCTCGATGGCGAAGTCGTGCGCCATGCGATGGTGAAGGTGACGCGGCAGTAAATCTACTTCTTTTCCTCTTCAGGGGGTGTCTCATCGTCTTTCGGTATTCCTAGCCATTTTTCCGCAATCTCTGCTACCTTTTCGTCACTTAAGCCTGGTTCTTGATTCTGGCGGGTCCTCTTTCTGACATCTTAACCATCCTTTCGTTACACTATAGTACTGTATATCACCTGAGTCTCAAAACCCACCACCGGGGGTGGCACCCGGCGGGGCAGCGCCCAAAATTGGTTTTGCTTGTCAAAACAATTTTAGGGGCGGACCGGGTGACAGGACCCCAGGGGTGGTAGTTTTTGAGATTCAGGTTATATCTCATTGACTTGTACAGCGACTAACGTTTAAACTAGAAAAGTAAATAGGTGGGCTATGGACGAGATAAAAAAACTTATTAAAGGAAGTGTAGAGACGGACAAAACCGTCCTGCATAAAAACAGCCGCGATGCGAGCATTTTTGAAGTTATGCCAAGCGGGGTGATTACCCCACAAGATAGTAGCGATATTCAAGCGCTAGTAAAATATGCCGTCCAGCAGGCGCGTGATGGCAACAAGATTTCGCTTACTGCGCGTAACGGCGGCACTGACATGTCGGGTGGGCCACTCACCGAAGGTTATGTGTTGAATATGAACCACCTCAATGGCATGGGGGTGGTGGATGTGGCTGGTCGCACTTTGCGCGTGCAAGGTGGGGTGATGCATAAACACATTGAAGAAGCAACGCACCCACTGGGGCTGCTTTTTGCACCATATACGTCTTCGCACTTAATTTGCGGTATTGGCGGCATGATTGGCAATAATGCCAGTGGCGAAAAATCTATAAAATACGGCGCCACCAGCAAAAACATCAATAGCCTAAAAACAGTCCTTTCTGACGGTAACGAATACGAATTTAAACCATTAACCCGTGCCGAGGTTGAAGAGAAAAAGCGCCAGCCGGATTTTGAAGGCCGGTTGTATCGGGGGGTGACCGAGCTTTTGGAGCGCCACCGGTCTTTAATCGCTGAAAAAAAGCCCCGAACGCGCAAAAACGCCGCTGGCTACCCACTATGGGAGCTATGGGATGAGCACGAGCACATATTTAACATGGCCCGTTTATTCATTGGCGCCCAAGGCACGCTGGGGATTGTGACAGAAGCCGAACTAAAGCTGGTGAAAATGAATAAATATTCACGCATGATTGTCACCCCTATTGCCGACCTCTCTACCTTGCCAGATGTGGTGCGGACTATGCTACATTATGGGCCCGCTTCGTGCGAGACATTCGACCACCATACCTACCGCTTGGCCAAGCAGTACTTCCCAGAAGATGCGGCTCGGGCGCATGTGGCAGAGGGCAAGCACATCGTGATTTTGGCTACTTATGAGGGTAATGACGAGCATGACACAAACGTACTCGCTGGCAAGGCCAAAGAAGCTTTGGAAGAAAAAGGCTACGAAACACACTGGATAGATGATGAAGCAACGATTGAAAGCTTTTTAACTATTCGCCGCCAAAGCTTCCAAATGCTATTAGATCACCCAGGTGAAGGGCAGCGTGCCATGGCGTTTTTGGAAGATACTATTGTGCCACTCGATAAATATGATGAGTTTTTACACCGGCTTGAAGAAATCTTAAACCACTACAGCATGACCTATACCTATGCTGGGCATATTGGCGATGGCAGCATTCGCTTGATCCCACTCGTTAATATGGAGGCAGAAGGCGCAGCTGAGCATATTATGGAGCTAGAAACAAAGGTGAACGATCTGGTGCTCGAATTTGGCGGCTCTATTAGCGTTGACCACAACGACGGCATTATTCGCACACCATTTTTGGAAAAACAATTTGGCCACGAAATGGTGCGGCTATTTGCGATGGTAAAGCTCTTGTTTGACCCACTGAATATATTTAACCCGGGTAAAAAAATAGGCGGTACTTATGAGTACGCCTTGAGTAAGATTATTCGGAAGAATGATTAAGAAGTGTTTTATTCTGATTGCTGTTCAATTTCGTAAGGATTAATATTCTCGGGAAAGTGTTGACTATATGAGTCTGCTGATTCGGTGATTGGGTGGGTGTTGAATTTTGTTCTATCGATTTCATGTGGCCCTTGAAGGATAGCATGGCTCTCAAGGCTACCGACAACAGCCATATAGTCTTCCTCAGGATTACCTGTGGGGTCTGTGTCACGACTAAAGCTTCTTGGGTTGGGGGAGAACTCTGACATACTAATAGTTATACCATTGCCTTTATGTCGTAGCAAGTTATTAGCACTCTTGACACTCGAGTGCTAATTTTCTATCATTATAAATAGCTTAGCAATCAAGTAGCATGAGTGCTAAAATAGTGTATATACATTTAGATATTTGTAACTAAACTTAGGAGGAATATGGGTAAAATTATCGGAATCGACCTTGGTACCACCAACAGCGCCATGGCGTACATGGTGGCGGGCAAGCCAGAAGTGATCGCCAATGCCGAAGGTAACCGCACCACGCCTAGTGTTGTTGCTATTGGTAAAAATGGCCAGCGTTTAGTGGGTCAGGTAGCACAGCGTCAGCGAGTCACCAACCCGAAAAATACTATTTACGGTGTTAAGCGGCTTATTGGCCGTAAGTTTAGCGACGAAGAAGTCCAACGCGACCTTGATCTCATGCCTTACGAGATCGTAAAAAGCGGCGACAGCGTGAAGGTAAAAATGGGCGACAAAGAATACAGCCCAGAAGAAGTTTCTGCAATGATTCTTGGCAAGCTAAAGGCCGACGCTGAAGCTTTCTTAGGTGAAAAGGTCACCGAAGCAGTCATCACGGTGCCAGCGTACTTTAACGATGCCCAGCGCCAAGCGACGAAAGATGCTGGTAAAATCGCCGGGCTCGAGGTAAAGCGTATTATCAACGAGCCAACTGCCGCCGCGCTTGCCTATGGGCTGGACAAAAAGAAGGACGAAAAAATTGCCGTCTTCGACCTTGGTGGCGGTACCTTCGACGTATCTATTCTTGAATTAGGCGATGGCGTATTTGAGGTAAAAAGTACTCATGGCGATACGCACCTAGGTGGTGAAGATTTCGACAACCGCATTGTCAACCACTTTTTAGATGTATTTAAGCAAGAAAACGGCGTCGACCTAAAAGGTGACAAAGCCGCCATGCAGCGCCTCAAAGACGAAGCAGAAAAGGCTAAAAAAGAACTTTCGAGCACTACTGAAATTGAAGTCAACCTACCATTCATCACGGCAACCTCTGAAGGTCCTCTCCATTTTGAATACAAGCTGACACGAGCCAAGCTTGAAGAGCTGGTGAGCGACTTGATTGAAAAAACTGCGGCGCCGTGTGAACAGGCGCTAAAAGACGCTGGCCTCAGCGCAGGCGAGATTGACGAAATCGTGCTGGTGGGTGGTATGACCCGTATGCCCGCTGTGGTCGAAAAGGTGAAGAAGATTTTTGGTAAAGATCCACTTAAGGGTGTAAACCCAGATGAAGTGGTGGCGATTGGTGCTGCTGTTCAAGGTGGGGTATTGCAGGGCGACGTGAAAGATGTACTGCTCCTTGATGTGACGCCGCTCAGCCTGGGCATCGAAACCATGGGTGGTGTGAGTACCAAGTTGATCGAGCGCAACACCACCGTGCCAACTAGCAAGTCTGAAACCTTTAGTACTGCCGCCGACAACCAGCCACAGGTAGAGATTCATGTACTACAGGGCGAGCGTGAAATGGCAGCCGACAATAAATCACTTGGCAAGTTTATCCTCGATGGCATTGCGCCGGCACCACGCGGCGTGCCGCAAATTGAAGTGACCTTCAATATCGATGCCAATGGTATCCTGAACGTGACCGCGAAAGATAAAGGCACCGGCAAAGAGCAGAGTATTACCATTCAAGAAAGCGGTAACTTAAGCAAAGAAGATATTGAAAAAGCACAAAAAGATGCCGAAGCCCACGCTGAAGAAGACCGCAAAAAGCGTGAAGCCGTAGAAGCCCGTAATACGCTTGAAAACGCTATCTATCAGGCCGAAAAAATGCCGGAAGAGTTTAAAGATAAAATTACCGACGAAGATAAAAAGACCATCACCGATGCTGTTGAAGAAGCTAAAAAGCACCAGCAAAGCAACGAAAAAGAAGAGCTAGAAAGTGCTGCGAAAGCATTGATGGACAAAGTTCAAGCCATTGGTGCGAAGCTTTATCAGCAGCAGGCTGAAGAAAAGCCAGCAGAAGGTGAAGAAAAAGCTGATGACAAAAAGGATGAGCCAGTAGAAGGCGAAGTTGTCGACCAGGACAAGGAAGACGAAGACAAGAAGTAATCTTTCCCCTCAAGACGTAAAACATCACTCTTTCATATAAAGAGTGATGTTTTGTTTGAGCGTAATATGCTTACTCGTGAAGCTTTATTGTAGATTCTCATTGTCCAATGGTATAATAAAAATACAACATAAAAGCAGAAGGAGAACTAGCAATGGGAATTATTGCATGGATCGTTCTCGGCGGCATTGCTGGCTGGATCGCATCGTTAATAATGAAAACCGATAAACAAATGGGGCTACTCGGTAACATCGTCGTCGGTATTGTCGGTGGTTTGCTTGGTGGGTTTATTTTACAAATGTTCGGTGTCGAAGGTGTCGAAGGGTTCAACCTGTGGAGTCTCCTAGTAGCTACACTTGGTGCAGTGATTCTTTTGTGGCTCTGGAACCTCATTACTGGCAGCAAAGCCAAAAAGTAACCTAAAACTCCGTATACAATAATTAGCACTCTTGAACTTTGAGTGCTAATTTTGTTATCATAGATAACAGATGAGCAAACGTGATTATTATGAAATTCTTGGCATCCAAAAAAACGCCTCAGCAGACGAAATCAAGAAGGCGTTTCGCAAGCTTGCGGTAAAATATCACCCCGACAAAGAGGGTGGAGATGAAGCTAAATTTAAAGAAATTAACGAAGCCTACGAAGTACTAAAAGACCCCAGCAAACGCCAGCGTTACGACCAGTTTGGTCACGCCGGTGTGGGTGGCGCTGCCGGTGGCGGTGGCTTTGGTGGGAGCCCGTTTGAAGGCTTCCAAGGTTTTGGCGGCGCGCAAAATGTTAACTTTGATTTTGGCGACCTCGGCGATATTTTTGGCCAGTTTTTCGGTGGTGCGACTGGGAGGCGAGCTGGTGGTGCGCAACAGCAGAACCGTCGGCGCGGCCGTGATGTCGAAACCGATGTCACGCTGACCTTTGAAGAAGCTATTTTTGGTGTTGAAAAAGACCTGCACTTAACCTTAGACACTGAATGTTCGCATTGTAAAGGTACGACTGTTGAGCCAGGTCACGAAATGAAAACTTGCCCGACCTGTAAAGGCTCGGGTCAGCAAACGCACGTCATGAATTCGATTTTCGGCCAAATTCAGCAACAAGTAGTGTGTGAAACTTGTGGTGGGCGTGGCAAAGTGCCAGAAAAGGTCTGTACGGTGTGTCATGGCAAGGGTACGGAACGCCATAAAGAAACAGTAAAGATAAAAATTCCTGCTGGGATCGACGACGGCGCAACCATTCGTTTGCGCGAGCGCGGTGAAGCAGTGGCAAACGGTGCCAGGGGTGACTTGTACGTTAATGTTCGCGTCAAAGCGCACAAAAAATTCACGCGTGAAGGTGATTTAATCTTGAGCGACGAACATGTCAGCATGATAGATGCGGCACTTGGTACTGAAATTGAAGTAGAAACCGTCGATGGTCCGCTTACCATGAAAGTTCCCGCCGGCACACAAAGTGGTACCGATTTTAAACTCAGTGGTCATGGCGTTCCCCATTTGCGCGGCGATGAACGGGGAGCACACATTGTGACGCTGCACGTAGACACACCAACCAAGCTGAGTAAACGGCAAAAAGAATTACTGGCAGAATTTAAAGAGAGCAAGAAAAAACGAGGGTTTTTCTAACGTGATTGAAATAAGCGGCAACAATGTACAGCAGGTCCCCATGAGCGGCCAACTACACGCCAAAGAGGCAGCGAAACGTGGCTGGCGCATGTGGGCATATGCCTTACACCAGAGTTATTATCGGCTCCAGCGACCAGACGGGAAAGCAATCGAGATGTATGGCTCGATGCCACCATCTACCTCGGCAGTGGCGGCCCTACATACCGACGATAAGCTCGCCACGCAGCAGATACTTGAAGAGCATAATCTGCCCACAATAGAAGCCTACGCTTTTGAAAACGAAGCTGAAGTAGCCAAACAGCTGTCAGATATGTTTGCTGATAATAAGAAATGGGTCGTCAAGCCTCTCGACCAAGCACACAGCTTTGGTATCACCGCGGCAATTGCTGATACTGAAAGCTTGCACCAGGCGTGGCTGCGTGCCACCCGGTTTTCGCCAAAAGTACTGGTGCAACGATATTATGAAGACCCTGTGGACCTACGCATTACCTGTATTGATGGCACCTTTGCCGCTGCTGCGCGGCGTATCCCTGCCCGAGTGAAAGGGGATGGTGTCAGTACGATAGAGGCACTAATTGAGCGCGAAAATCAGCGGCCAGAACGGGAAGATCTCGAATTTAGCAAGCTCACCAAAATTGATACAGAAGCTGCTGAAGCCTATCTTGGGGAAGCAATGCATGAAATTCCTGCAGCAGGTGAATGGCGCCAAGTGTGTGGTATTGCAAGCGCCAGCACTGGTGGTGAAACATTCGATGTCACCGATAACATCCCCACTTGGCTACGAGAGATGGCTCAGGACGCTGCCAAGGCACTACAGTTGCCAGTCACCGGCGTCGATATGCTATTTTCGAAGGAACCATCGCCCCAAAGCACGCAGCAGGAGCTGAAACCTGTTATTATTGAACTAAATAAATCACCCGGTATGCGCGTGCATGAAAATGTACACCATGGCACGCCGCAGCCGATGACGAAGCTGCTATTTGATTACCTTGCGACGCTTTAAAGCTGCAGCAGATTGCACATAAAAGCACTGTGCCATAGTGACACTTCAGCTCATAGTGTATGATGAAAGGTGTTATGAAGCAAAATCAGCCACAAATTATATCGGTAACCGGCACGAAAGGGAAGAGCTCGGTCGTGCAGCTTATTGGCTCGGTATTTGATATGCTAGAGCCTATAGTGCTACGAGTAGACACTACTGGGGCCTACATGAAAGCTGAGCGAATAGCCGATGTTGCTGAATCGATACGCCTATTTGGCTATGGCACAGCCGTTGCTCCGGGCAAGTATATGTTACTTGTTCAGCAGGATACAAACTGGTCGGGACGGGCCATACTGGAATGCTCCATTGGTTGCAGCTCGCACGGATTGGGCTATAAAAAACACGACATTGGTGTATTTACAAACATTTATAGCGACCATATTGGCAAAAATTTTAAAACCCGCGAAGATTTAGCGAAAGCCAAATCTTTTATCGCAAAAAAAGTAAAAGATGGCGGATCGTTGGTATACAATGCCGATGAACCACTTATAGAAACCATCGCGCGAAAAGAGGCTGAGCGAATAAACCTCGTATCGATTAGTTTACATCGCCCGGCTACCTGGACGGCAGACGACAGCCACATTTATTTTCATGACCAGCCAGTCGTCGCTTTGGCAGACCTCCCGTGGTTGTTAGATTCATCGAATACGCCGTATGTATACAATGCACTGTTTGTAGCGGGTGCCTTGCAGGCTGCCGGGGTAGCGACTACAGATATTGCCCGTCTATTGCCACAGGCATCGCTCGATGCTTCTACTGGTAGGTTAGAGTTGCTCGGCAAGCCAGAAGGAGTGCGTATACTGCTGACTTTTGCGCACGAGGAAGCATCGCTACGCGACATTGCGCGGCTTGCGCGCCAGTTGGCAAAAGGAAAGCGCTGTTTGGCGTCGATTCGGATCTTGCACCGTCCACCAGAGCGCGTAAAAGAATTTGCTCGCGCCTGTATGGAGTTTGATGATTTAGTTATTTATGAAAAAACGCTTCCGTACGAATCACGTCACCCTGAACCAAAGGGACCAGGGCTACAGCGTGCCTTTAGCGAGCTTGGAAGGCAAGTCGATTACATTGCTGATGAAAAACAGGCACTGCAAACACTAGTGGCAAAAGCGGCACCAGGTGATATTGTGGTACATATTGTGAATGGCATGGCAGAGCAAAGTCGTGAGATTGCCTTAGATGTATTGACTTTATCGTAGCAATATTTTATTATAGTAGTATAGACCACTGCTATTGCAGGTAAGGCAACCCATACAAACATGAAAGTATTACTCCTTTTTGCAAATTCCACCGTACGCCAGGGCAAAGCCTTCCCGGATGATCTCCAGGCACTGCTCCAGAACGAAGCTAATAAACGTGGTGAGAATATTCAGTTTTTTACGGGCTATGCGCGTAGTTTATCGTACCTCATTAGTAATGACCGGGTGAAAATTCGTGACCACCGTAATCATATGAACCTCGAGGATTACGACTTTGTTTATTTTCGGAAAGCGGGAACTGCTATGCAACAAATGCAGACCTGTGCTTACTATTTGCGTGACCGCGGCGTTCCGTTTTGGGATACAGAGCTTTTAAAAGCTAACTCGCGCAACAAGCTATCGCAGATGATGATGTTGGAGCGTGAAGGCTTGCCTATCCCGCCCACGCTTTTTTGCCGTAATAAAACGCGGTTACTTCGTTTAATCACCCGGCGCTACGCTGACGTATTCCCATTCCCAATTATTCTAAAAGCAACCGGCGGATCACGCGGTGATGCAAATTATCTTATTCACAATCAGCAAGAGCTTATTGACACGGTAAAGCGCGAATCGTCTCGTAGCTTTATGGCGCAAGCCTATATTCCTAACGATGGTGACTACCGTTTTTTTGTGGCAGGCGGCCGGCTGCGCGGGATTATAAGCCGTAAGGCACCCGAAGGATCGCACCTAAGTAATACTTCAGTAGGTGGCACATCGACGCTTTTGCCACACGACGCGTTAGGTGACGAGACGCGTACCCACGCCGTTCAAGCAGCGCAGGTGTTTGGCCGTGATACTGCCGGTGTGGATATTATGTTCGATTCAACAACCGGGAAACACTATATTCTAGAGGTAAACCGCGCTCCTCAAATTGAACGCGCAAGCTTTGAGAAAGAAAAAGCGGAGTGGATGGTCACTGCAATCATTAATGCTGTTGCCAACCACCAGCCGTATAGCGTAGCTACAGAGAAAGATGGAAAACAATATGTGGGACGGTTCGAATATGTTAAACTCACCGATAGCGATGAACATAATGTTCGTATTATCGCTAAAACAGATACTGGCGCTGACAGTTCAAGCATCCACAGTCAATCAATTACCGAGCAAGATGGTACGCTTCGGTTTGAGGTCGCTGGTAAAGCAATTGTCACAGATAAATACTTTATCAAGCGGGTACGCTCTTCGAGCGGGCATCTTGAAAATCGTTATTTCGTTACCATCCCTATTTACATTGGCAAAAAATCCTATACACTGAAAACAACTCTGACTGATCGCAGTGCCATGAAGAATGATATGCTACTGGGCCGCCGGTTTTTACGAGAACATAATTTAATCGTGGATGTATCACGGCGCTTCGTCCTATCGAGTGCTAACCGAAAGAAAGGTGGTAAAAAATGAAGCTTGCAATTCTCTCTAAAGGCAGTGCTAACTATTCCACTCGCCGGCTTAAAGAAGTGGCCGTAGCACGCGGGCACGATGTGAAGGTGATAAACTACGCCAAATGTTATGTTGCTATCGAAAAAAATCAACCGATGGTGCACTACAAAGGCAAAAGCATTCGCCAGTATGATGCCGTTATCCCACGTATTGCCCAGCGCTATACTGGCTATGGCACGGCCATTTTGCGGCAGATTGAGGCCCAGGGTGTGTATACACCGGCGTCATCGCTGGCGATCGGGCGCTCACGCGACAAGCTACGTGCCTATCAGGTGCTCGCCAAAGCTGGCGTAGCTATTCCACGTACCGTGTTCGCCCGCGAGACAGCTAACTTTGACGATGTGATTAAACTAGCAGGTGGCGCGCCGCTTATTATTAAAGTAGCGCGTGGCACGCATGGTAATGGGGTGGTGCTGGCGGAGACCACCAAGGCAGCTAAGGCGGTAATGCAGGCCTTCTTCGTGGAAGGTGTGGACTTTTTGGTACAAGAATTTGTGAAAGAATCGGCCGGTGAAGACATACGTGCCATGGTGGTGGGAAGCCGAGTTGTCGCGAGTGTAAAGCGGCAAAGCTTGGATGACGATTTTCGCAGCAACACCCACCAAGGTGGTGTTGGTAAGGCGGTAAAACTAAGCGCCGAAGAAGAACGCACTGCCCTAAAGGCTGCAAAAGCCATGGGACTTTCGGTCTGTGGGGTGGATATGATGCGCAGTGAGCGCGGGCCGCTTGTGCTAGAGGTGAATTCTTCGGCGAGTTTACTCACGCCAGAAACAGTGACCACGCGCGATATAGCGACAAAAATTATTGAATATGTTGAGATTAATGCTAAACGGCGTAACAAAAAAGATAAAATTGGTGCATAATAGAGAGTATGAATTGGGTGGCCACAGCAGCAAAATGGATCGTCGGTATAGTATTGCTCGGTTTGCTGGCGTTGGCGGCATGGAGTATCTTTCAGCCAGAAGAACAAACGCGCGTACACCTCGGTGATTCTGTTTTTTCGGTAGCAGTAGCCGCCAATGAGCAGGATCGCCAGCAAGGCCTAAGTGGAGTGCGACAGTTGAAACAAAATAGTGGTATGCTGTTTGCTTACGCCGAAAATGACCGCTGGGGGATTTGGATGAAAGATATGCATATTGCGCTGGACATCGTATGGCTAGATGAAGAGAAACGCGTGGTGCACATTGTGAAGAATGCGACCCCTGATACATACCCCCAAGTATTCCGCCCTGAAACGCCAGCACGATACGTATTGGAGCTCAATGCTGGTGCGGTGGAACGGAATAATGTTCAGGTAGGCAAGAAAGCGGAATTTGCCTTGCCGCAAGGAACCACGGTAGAATAAAAATATGAGTGCGTCGTTTATATTCTTTTTACTAATAGCGGGAACGTTTTTGCTGGCGTATTTCTCGAAACGGCGCTTTGGCGTGCTGGGGCTGGCCCTTGCGGCTGGTGCCCTCATTAGTGAACAATGGGCGGGGACGGTCACGCCGTTTTTGGAAACGCAGGGGCTCCAGATGGTCGCACCGCCGCTTGGGGTGAGTGTGGCTATTGTGCTGACTTTGTTGCCTGCTATTGCGCTTCTACTGAGTGGTCCATCGTACAATAAAGGCTTCGAGCGAATTATCGGGGCGGTATTGTTTACAGTTTTAGCTTTTGCCTTTGTGGCGCCTCAAATTGGGCCAGAGTTGGTATTCGATAATATTGGGCTTGTACTATACGATACAATGCAAGATTATCGGCCGCTTATCATCGTGGTTGGTCTGACAGTTGCTGTGGTGGATGTGTTTTTGACGCGTTCGCCGAAGAAACCACGCAATAAGAAAGGTGAGCATTGACAATATAGCGGTAAAAATGGTATCATCTATCTGTTACTAGCTATGCGGGGCCATAGCTCAGTAGGTTAGAGCACCTGCCTTTTAAGCAGGGTGTCGTGGGTTCGAGTCCCACTGGACC
>CAZRGZ010000012.1:0-18836 GCA_964599775.1 uncultured Candidatus Saccharibacteria bacterium
AAATTTTACTTTTTGACAAAAAAGTATTGACAAATAATCGATATATATATTCTATATCTGAGCTAGCGGCAATTCTTATGCTGCTGGTGATCCGTCAACCGAAAGGGTGATGCGCCATGGGGCGCAAGCACGGGAAGAACTGCCGATGCTTCACCTGCGTCGATGACCGCCGAGAGGCGGCTCGGGCACGCATCCGGAGCAATGTGGCCGACGCTGCCGTTCTCGGCGCGATGGCCGCCGGTTCGCTGCTCGGCAACGTCACGGGCAACGAGGAGATGTCCGGCATGGCCGAGGGCGCGCAGGCCTACGCCACCCGCGACGACATCAGCGACACGCTGGACCAGGCCACCTACGACAAGGGCCAGGCCAACACCAGCGAGTCGTAGGCAGCTTCCAGGGCTCAGCCCTGTGAACTGCCGCCCCGCCCCTGGACTTTCTAGGGGCGGGGTTGTACCATATTAGAAAGCAACATTAGAGCCTCATTATGCAACGAATCATTCTACATAAGCATGTCCCTACGGCTGAAAAGCATCTTCTAGATATATATTATAGGCTTTATTTTAAGGTCTTACTCAAGTATTTACGAAGTAAAAACTTATTCCTCTTTACCGACTACCTTTATAGCGTCGCTTCACTAGACAGGCAGCTCGTCTCTATCGATATTACATTCATAACCCCCGAAGCGCAGAATGCAATCCCAGACTTTAACGCACTTCATCTCAACTTAGCCGAAAAAGAACTGCAAATAGCCCTTGAGGACACCAGCATCACAGTCGGCAAAAAGCTAGAGGCCAACATCTCAGAGCTTAAGATTGAATTGGAAAAATTACATGAGATTTCGTGGATAGACTTTTATGCTCTGCCTCTCATACAGGCTAGTAGCACAAAGGCGGCAACTAATCTCATCTCTGACACGGGGGAGGATATAAAACCTTTCAAATGTGTATTTGGAATACGTACAAACGAGCCATTCATGAGCGAGCACTCTTTTTCCCCTCTACTATTCTCGCTTATCTCACACTCACTATCATACGAGCTCTTCCAAAGGCTCAACCTTGAATATTCATGCAATTTGAAGCAAACAGAAATCATATATGAGAATAATACCGCCTACCACCTTAATACACTTTTCTTATATGGCAAACATACTCGACAAGAGATTTGCAGTAGCATAATTGATATCTTAAACGTTATGAACGGCGAAGCCTTTACAAAAAGCGTTATCAATTACATACGAACTGATTTTCAGAACAGTCCAGAAGTCAGTATAGAATATCGTAAGCTATATCGTTTAGCAAACGTAATAGGTGGTGTAGACGCTTGGCGAAACTTTACAACACAAGAAAATATTGAAGAATTGTTAAACAATACGCTTTTAGGCGTGAACGATCTAGCTGGTGAAGTGTCCGTTCAAGGAACTATTGGACCATACCTGTTACACGGGTCGTAATCAAAAACCTTTCTGTTATTGGTGATACCGATTGTATTTTTCAACAAATTCGTGCACATTCATGGCGATTTGCGGGCCAGTGAAGCCAAACTTTTCGAGTAGCTCAACAGGCTTGCCAGATTCACCAAAGCGATCATGCATACCCACGCGCCGTAGCGGGGTTGGCAGTTGCTCGCCAAGGAGCTCGGCCACCGCACCGCCAAAACCAGCCGCCGCTTGGCCTTCTTCGGCAGTAAGGGCGCGACCCGTTTTGCGCACACTTTCTAAAATGGTTTCTTCGTCAAGTGGTTTAATAGTAGGCACGTGCACGACCTCTGCCTCGATACCATCGCCCGCTAGGATACGGGCTGCTACCAACAATTGGTAGGTCATGTTGCCAGTACCGAGCAGCGTAATATCGTGACCTTTGCGCAGCACATAGGCCTTGCCAATTTCGAACGGCGTTTTTTCAGTTGTAAACACTGGTGAATCCGCTCGTGCCAGCCGTAAATAGCTCGGCTGGTTGTTGGCAGCTATGGCTATTGTCGCTTTTTCGGCCTCGACACTATCGCCAGGCGCCACCACTACCATGCGCGGCAAACTTCGCATCAGTGCAATATCTTCGAGCATCTGGTGTGTTGCGCCATCTGGCCCTACGCTCACGCCAGCGTGTGAACCGACAATTTTTACCGGGCGATTATTCAGCGCAATCGTCGTGCGAATTTGTTCCCAGTTACGCCCCGGACTAAAGGACGCATAACTCGAGCAAAACGGTATTTTGCCCATGGCTGCCATACCGCTTGATACCGTGACCAAGTTTTGCTCAGCGACCCCAATTTCTACAAAGCGCTCAGGGAAAGCTTCTTTAAATAAGTTCATTTTTGTTGAATCGGTCAAGTCGGCACAAAGCGCTACCACATTATCGTATCTTTTGCCCGCCTCAAGTAGCCCACGGCCAAAACCGGTCCGTGTAGCCTCTTGCTTAATATCATCGTGACCAATCTTGCTCGATAAATGCATTTCACTCATATTACTCGTGCTCCCCTGTAATTCGCCCACCTAACGACCGTAGTTGCTGCAAAGCGACTTTAGCTTGCTCTTTCTTTGGTGGCGCACCTGGTTTATCGCTCTTGCCAGGTGGGTCACCATGCCAACGGTAGTCGTATTCCATATAATCAACCCCTTTACCTGGGATAGTATGGGCAATAATAACACTTGGTTTTTCGACAATCGCCCGCGCCATACTGCAGGCATCGATGACGCTCTCTACATTGTTGCCATCAATTTCCTGAACATGCCAACCAAAGGCCTCCCATTTGTCGCGCAGGTTTTCGAGTGGCATAACATCTTCAGTGTTGCCATCGATTTGAATATTATTACGGTCCACAATAGCAATGAGATTGCTGAGCTTGTATTTAGCGGCAAACATAATCGCTTCCCAGCTATTACCTTCGTTGAGCTCACCGTCACTCGTGACAACATATACCCAGCGGTGCTTTTCGCCGTCCATTTGCAGCGCCTTGGCCATGCCAGCCGCTTGACTCAAGCCACTGCCCAGCGGTCCGCTGGTTGTCTCAAGCCCTGGCAAGAATAGCCGCTCGGGGTGGCCTTGCAGCCGCGAACCGAGTTTGCGTAGTGTCATTAGTTCATCTTTTGGAAAATACCCAGCTTCAGCCATGGCAGCGTAGCGCACTGGTGTACAGTGACCATTGCTTAAAATTAAAATGTCACGCTTATCCCAATCCGGGTTTCTTGGATCGTGCTTTAAAATCCGAAAATACAGCGCCGCAAAAATGTCACTTAAGCCCAACGGGCCCGCACTGTGGCCGCTACCAGCTTCTACCAACATTTCAATAATATCTTCGCGAATATCGTTGGCTTTTTGTTCAATCTGCCGAATTGTCAGTTTCCCACTCATCTTAGTCCCATATTGCTTTAGCTTATCTTACTTACTATTGTATCATACACTGCTTGGGGGTTGTCAGCCTTTTGGATTGCGCCGCCGACATTTATCACATCAACGCCACCCATTGCGAGTTCTGCCACGTTCTTGGCATTCGCGCCACCATCCCAACCAATCTCGGCGGTCGGGTTTATTGCTTTTATTGCGGGAATTTTATCCAGTACCGCTACATCTGCTGTACCGCCAAAATGCCCTAAATCACCACTAAATAACAGAACATGGTCAGCAATAGTAATGAGCTTTTCGGCACTACTTGGCGATGTTCCCTTGAGGAGTGCAACCCCAGCTTTTATTTTCAGTTGCTGCAAATGCTTCATCAATTTCGCCAGATTGCCATCGGCTTCCGCATGTACAATAATCATGTGCGGATGGTGACTAATAAGCGTTTCAAGATGGGCCAACGGCTTACGAAACATTAGGTGAATATCCACCTGCCAGCCTTCTGGCCACCATACTTGTGTTGGTGCGATACTTTTGGTTGGCGCAAAATCACCATCCATAAGGTCAATCTGCACCCGCTTCGCAAACGGCTCAATCCGCTCGATTTGTTCGCGGTAAGTGTGTGGGTTGCTCGCTAAAACGGTCGGACACACGACGCTCATATCTACGCGAGCTCGTCCAGTTGGCGGTTACGGCGGCGGTAACGCTCAGCATTGGCAAATGGCGTATTCAGCCAAGTTTCAATGATACCCTGCCATGCTTCGGCGTCATCTTCCAGGCGATCTGCTGGTAGGCACAAGATATTGCTGTCGTTATCGTTACGAGTCATTTTTGCTTCATTAGCATCGTGCACTAAACTCGCCCGAATACCACGAAACCGGTTGGCCGCCATACACATCCCTTGTCCGCCTCCGCAAAGCAGAATCGCACGCGGGTCTTCTTTTTCCTCATGGCCCAGCACTTTCAAAGCTGCGGCCTGGGCAAAAATCGGGAAATCATCGTCAGGATCCATTGTCTCACTGCCGACATCCTCCACATCGTATTCGTGTTTGCTTAGGTAGGCAAACACATCTTCTTTCATATGGAACCCGCGATGGTCTGAGCCGAGGTAAATCTTCATATATATAAGTATAGGCTTTTTGTGTTGAAACTCAAGCTTTTTACCTAATATATATATGAAATATCGACAACACTTATTAAATATGTTACGATGCAAAATAGGTAGAAACTCGTCACGAGAGGCGGAATCGATGCGAGAGATGATCCTTGTCATCGTCCTGACCTGCGGCATCATTCTCGGTGCTGGATACCTCGGCTACATGGGAAGGGACGGCTACGGGCACGAGGACTGGGCATTCGTACTGGGCATGATCAGCGGCATTGTGGCCACCACCATCGTAGCCGTAGTCCGCCGCCGCAACAAGCGCGTCACTGATCTGTCGTCTACTGCCGCCGGCCCACGGAAATCATCCGTGCGGCCGGCGGCTTTTCGTTTTTTTACTTACTGCTAGTTGACTTTTATAGAAAATAGTGTATAATTTTATTTAGTCCAACACTGGACCTCAGACAGGAAGGAGGGGGCCTCATGCGAGACCCCTACGGCCCGCCGACCGAGAGGCAGCTCAACTTCGCGAAGAAGCTCGGGATCGAGATCCCCGACAACATCACGAAGACCGACCTGAGCCTGCTCATCGACGAGGCCAAGAATTCGATCCCGCCGACCGCCGACCAGCTCGCGCTGGCCAAGGTGCTGGAGATCGACATCGAGGGCATGAACAAGCAGTCCGTCGGCTGGGCCATCGACGCCGAGCTGAACAAGCGCGGTCAGGCGGCCATGCGGAAGAACCCGCAGCTGCGGGCCGGCAAGCAGATCATCTACAACGGCAACGCGTACGAGATCACCTTCATCGGCACGAGGAAGTACGGCAAGGGCAAGCGCTGCGTCGCCCAGCTGAAGCCCGTCTACAAGGGGCGCGGCAAGGCGGTGACCGTCGCGGTCACGACCATCGCGGACGCTAAGCCCGTCTCGGTCATCCGCCGTAACGTCGGCTGACCAAGTCCTCACCCCGCAACGTCTGAGACCCCTCGCCGCTACTGTGGCGGGGGGGTCTTTTCGTTTAGAAACTAAACTAGAAAAAGACATTCAAGCTTTTTATAAAGAATATCAAGAAGAGGGTCAAATTACTTACGAAAATAATGTCAATTAAATAGCCCTCGACCCCACATTAGTGGGGTCGAGGGCGTGATTCAGGTGGGCAGAGGGAACGGCTACCAGCCGAGGTCGATGTCGCCATCCTTCACCCTGAAGACCACCACACCGATGAACAGTGCCACCAGCCAGATGATCCAGACGGTCAGGAACTCCCACTCCTGGTCGAACACCGCGTTGGCGGTGAACCAGGTGAGAACAGCTCCGACCAGACTACCGAGGAGGTTGACAATGACCTCCAGCATGAGGCGACCCATGAGGTACCCTTCTCTTGTATGAACCTGTCAGTTGCCTATTATATCATAAACTAGCCAGCTTGGCTAATCGCATTTCCCGCATCTGCCACTATCTCTACCAGGCGGTTGCTATAACCCCACTCATTGTCGTACCACGCTACTACCTTCACCATGTTGCCGCCAACAACATCAGTGAGTGGCAAGTCAACAATTGCGCTATGGCTATTGCCTTTAAAATCGCTCGAGACTAATTCTTCTTCGGTGACGGCCAAAATACCTTGGTAAAATGGCTTATCTGCAGCTTCTTTAAAGGCATTGTTCACTTCTTCAACCGTCACGTTTTGTCTTAGCAGTACCACAAAATCACTCAGGCTCACCACTGGCGTGGGCACCCGCAAACTGAGCCCACCAAATATGCCTTGTACGGCTGGCAATGCCTTTCCAGCCGCAATGCTGGCGCCCGTACTCGTGGGAACAATATTGACGGCTGCTGCCCTTGCACGACGCAAGTCCTTGTGTGGTGCATCTTGCAATCGTTGGTCAGCCGTGTAGCTGTGCACCGTCGTCATCATGGCTTTTTCGATACCAAAGCTACTTTCCAGCACTGCCATAACGGGGGTGATACAGTTGGTAGTACAACTGGCATTGCTAATGACATCTGACGAATTAGCAAGCTTATCTTCGTTCACCCCAAGTACAATAGTATCGGCACCTTCGCCTTTAGCTGGTGCACTTATTACCACCTTTTTAGCACCGCCGCCATCAATATGAGCACGCGCTAATTCGGGCTGCACAAATCGCCCCGTGCTTTCAATCACCACCTCGACACCTAAATCGCGCCAGGGGAGCTGGGCAGGATCTTTTTCGTTCAGCACTTCAATACGCTGGCCATTGACGGTAAGACTGGAATCGTCTGCTTGTACGTCATGCTGGTAAGTGCCGTAGTTACTGTCGTATTTCAAAAGGTGGGCCAGCGTTGCGTTATCTGTTAGGTCGTTCACCGCCACCACTTCTAAATCGCTGCGCTCGAAGGCAATTTTAAAAGCATTGCGGCCAATGCGCCCAAACCCGTTTATCGCTATCTTCGTTCTTGCCATATCCCCTCCATGTTTAAGCATTAGCTCATTCATTTGCTATTATAGCGCGTAATCATACCTCATGCCAGTTTCTTCAGTGTTTTTATGGGGCATTAGTCAACCAGCACTGTATGCTATAATGATTCATACTAATATGCAAAAAGATGAGCTCCTCGCCTTCGCCCAACCCTTTTACGATGAAGATCAATTGTTAGAGTTGGAGCATGCCATTGACTTTGCCGCCAAAGCCCATGAAGGGCAAAAGCGTAAAAGTGGCGAACCGTACATTGTGCACCCTCTGCATGTGGCCAACATTCTTATTGAATGGGGAATGGATATTGACTCGGTATTAGCCGGTGTTTTGCACGACACAGTGGAAGATACCAACGTCACGCTTGAACAGATTGAAAGTTTATTTGGCCGCAATGTAGCCTTTTTGGTAGACGGCGTCACGAAGGTTAGTCGAGCCCGAGCAGGCATGCGTGATCTTTCCAGCTATTTACCGCAAACCCGCGATAATTTAAGCAAGCTTTTAATTGCCGTTGGCCAAGATATTCGAGTGATCATCATTAAGCTTGCCGACCGCTTGCACAATTTGCAAACGCTTGAATATATGCCACCCGAGAAGCAAAAAAAGATTGCTCGCGAATCACTTGAAGTCTTCGCTTCGATTGCCGATAGGATTGGTATGGGCCGCGTGCGCACGCAAATGGAAGAGCTCGCTTTTAGCTATCTTGAACCGAAGAAGTTCCGACAGCTACAAAAGCTCATGAAGGATCGCTTAGGGAAATCGCACCGCAAACTGGCGGTAGTACGGCAAGAGATTGACAGCTTACTCGATAAACAACATATCCCCCACACCATAGATGGCCGCATTAAGAGCGTATACAGCTTGCACAAAAAGCTGAAAAAGGTTGGCGGTGATATTAACGAAATTTACGATCTGATCGCTCTTAGAATTATCGTCAACAATCCCGATGAATGTTACCGCGTACTCGGCTTATTGCACAGCCTCTATCAGCCCATGATTGCCCGGATCAAGGACTATATCGCCACACCAAAGCCTAATGGCTACCAAAGCCTGCACACGACAGTTATCACCCCGAATAAACAGATTGTGGAATTTCAAATCCGCACCCATGAGATGCATGAATACGCCGAGCGCGGTCTTGCGGCAAGCTTTCATTACCACGAGCAAAAAAATAGCCGGGACTACACACGGCGCCAGGCCAGTACGCTCCCCGCTCACCTACAATGGATTTCCCAGTTGCAAGAAATCGCCGCGAAGCTGCGCAATAACGAAGAAATATCGCTCGACCAGCTACAAGTTGATCTGTTTGGCGACCGGATTTTCGTGTACTCACCAAAAGGCGATATCTATAACCTGCCCGAAGGCGCCTATCCGCTTGACTTTGCCTACCTGGTGCACAGCGACATCGGCAATCACGCAAATAATATTAAGGTAAATGGCAAAATTGTTTCATTCGATACACCGCTCCATAATGGCGATGTGGTCGAGGTCACCACCCGCCGGCTCGCCCAGCCAAAACAGGCCTGGCTGGATATGGTCAAGACCAATCATGCACGCGATAAGCTCAAACACCAGCTGCGCAAACAGCAGGGGGTAAGCTAGAGTTAAAAATCAACGGTTTGCCAAAGCTTATACCGGTGAGTGTACTCAATTCCCGCCTGATAAGGCTCTTCAATCCCCTTTAGTTCCGAAATATCTACCCATTGGTAATGATCGTGTTCCCAACTGAGCTGAATGACAGGCGTTTTTTCAGCCAGCTTGACCGCAAAAAGCAAGCGAGTCACCGATTCGTCATGCTCATGCCGGGTAGCCGCATACAGCAGCGCAAGCTTAGCTTTTTGTTTCGAAATATTGATGCCTACCTCTTCAGTAAGTTCCCGCGCTATACCAGCTTCGAACGATTCGCTCGCCTCGATCACGCCACCTGGTAGATCGGGCTGGAAGGCCGCATATGGGTGCGTTTCGCTCCGGCGTAGCAACAAAGCGCGACCTTCGCCGCTAAGCACTACTGCCTTTGCTGAACGCACCAAGCGGGTCATTACTGATTGTTCCAGCGCTCAATACACTCTTTAATAGTTGCCTGAGCTGCCGCAACATCACCCCAGCCCCGTACAGTGGTCGTGCCAGGTTTCTTGAGATCTTTATAGTGATTAAAGTGGTATTCAATCTGCTTTTTCAGCTGGTCGCTGAGATCGTCCAAACTCTTTATTGCATTGCCAGTATTGCGGTCGTCAGCTGGTACGGCAATAACTTTATGATCCTCTTCGCCATCATCTTCGAAGTTTAAAATGCCGATAATACGCGCTTCCAGAAAAACACCTGTCGCTAATGGCTCTTCGGTAATAAGCAGCACATCGAGCTCATCGCCGTCATCATCTAATGTTTGCGGGATAAAACCATAGTTAGTTGGCTTAGCAAAAATTTTTGGCTCTACTCGGTCGAGCTGAAACAATGCAAGCTCGCGATTCCACTCAATCTTCATGCTGGAGCCCATTGGGATCTCCATCACCACGTTTACCACGCCTTCATCAACAGCACCAGGGGTCAGAATCTTATTAAAATCAGCCATATCAAAATATCTCCTTTTTCCTTTCCATATTTTATCACATACTGTGCGTCCGATCATAAGCATTCTCCCTAAAGACTATCCGAGTTCCCCCTGCTAATCCCTTCAAAGCTCCTGGCTCGACGAAAGTCAGTCCCGAAGGAGCCGATCAACGGAAGTTCTTGAGACGAGCAAATAAGGTTTGGAGGGCTTAGGAGGCGGGAGTGAGGCAGTCTTTAGGGAGAAATGCTTATGATCGGTGTAATAATATTCGACATTACCCCAAACTCACTGTATACTACTTCTATGTTAATCATTGGGCATCGTGGAGCGGCTGGGTTAAAACCCGAGAATACCGTCGCGAGTTTGCGTGCGGCCATGGCAGCTGGTGCCGACATTATTGAATTTGATATTCGGCTCACTCGGGATAATATTCCTGTGCTTGCACACGATTTTCATACGGTTCGGTCTCATCGGCGTACCCATCTTATTAGCCGACTGACGCTTGATGAACTCCGTAAACGTACCGCTGGCTCAGAAAAACCAATTGTGACACTCGATGAAGCGCTGAAAGAATGTTTCGGCAAGGTAATGCTCAATGTCGAGCTTAAACACTGGGGATGCGCCGTAGAGGCCGTACGGGTGGTCAAAAAGTATATTCGCCGCGCGAGCGATTGGGATAAGCTTATTTTCTCATCATTTTCGGTGAATGAACTACGGCGAATTCGTAAGCTAGCACCAAAATCACACATCGCCATGCTTCATAATAGCAACCCGTTCACTTTCGTCGCTTTTCATCGGCACTTGAGACTGACGGCAGTCGGTTTTCATCGTTTACACGTAAACTACCTTGCCCTCGAGATTGCTAAACGATCCGGAATCTTTACCTATGCCTATACTGTGAATCGTGCTGGCGCTGCCTGGCGGCTCGCCGAGCGCGGAATTGATGGCATTGTCACCGATTATCCAGATAAAATGCGCGAATCATTAATTACCGAGTAGCCGACGAATTACACTAGATAAGGTCTCTAGTATAATTGCCTTGACTTCCCTTCTAGGAACTCACGAATGTTCAGAGCAGCCGTTGCGCCTTCGCCCACTGCACTTGCAATTTGCATTGTTGCGCCACTGCGTACATCACCGCTAGCAAATACCCCATGCATAGTAGTCATCAGGTGGTCATCGGTAGTGATAAACCCAATTTCATCAAGCTCAATTGGCGAATCACGTAAGAACTGCGTGTTTGGTTTTAAGCCCACAAATATAAATACACCATCGGTTGCAAACTCAGTTTTTTCGCCATTCTTAGTAGCGAGTACTTTGGTCACTTTGCCATCCTCAGCCACAATCTCATCGGTGGTGGTGCCAAGGTGAACTGTAATTTTCCCTTCCTCTACCGCCTTATCGAGTTCGCGCTTCAGTACCTCGCTGGCCTTAATGGTGCTTCGCACCAGCATATCGATATGCGTGGTAAAGCGAGTCAAAAAGAGCGCTTCCTGGACAGCCGAATTGCCACCCCCGACAACGACCAGCTTTTTGCCTCGGTAAAACGCACCATCACAGGTAGCACAGTAGTGTACGCCTTTGCCATAATATTCCTTCTCACCAGGCACATTGATCTTTTTGTAGTCGCTGCCTGTCGCGATCAGCACGGCTCGCGCTTTCACTTCGCCAACATCGGTCGTGAGTAACTTGTAATCACCCTTGTCTTCGATTTTTTGCACCTCACCGAACTCAATTTTCGCCCCAAAACGTTCCGCCTGCGCCTGTAGCTGTGCCGCGAGTTTCATACCTTCAATGCCCTCGGCAAATCCCGGGTAGTTATCTACTTTATCGGTAATGGCCGCCAGGCCGCCGATGACGGACTTTTCATACAGTACTGTTTCAATATCTTCACGAGTCGTGTATACGGCCGCTGCGAGCGCGCTGGGTCCCGTCCCGACCATCACCACATCGTGTATATCTTTTTTTTCTTCATTAGTAGCCATAGTACTTCAGTAACTCCTCGCTTACTTGCGGCTCTTCTAGCTTCTCGGGGCTGGGAATAGCCATAATGACGAATTTCAAAGGCGTGTTAGGCGGAATCTTTTCGCCACTGCCGGCTTCGCCATACGCTTTCTCAGCCGGAATAGTCAGTTCACGCACGCCACCTATTTTCATGCCCGCTACACCCTCTGTCCAGCCAGCAATCACACTACCGGGTGTGACTTCAAAGGGCGCTTTTAATTTTTTGCCATCTATTGAGCTGTCGAATACCTTGCCATCTGGCGTCCAGCCAATATAATAGGCATGGAAAGTAGAGTCCTGTGTAAGCTCTTCACCGTCACCCGTTTTTAAGTCCTTGGTTTTTAATTCTTTCACATTGTCCGCTGTGAATTTACCCACCTGTGACTCGTATTTGCTAAATTCCTCATAATATTTATCGGAGAGTTCTTTCGCTTGAGCATCCGCCTTTTTCTGATATTCGGCGTATTCTTTTTGGAATTCCTCTTGCATTTGCTGCATGCGCTCTGTATCTTGCGATGCGTTTTGGTTTGCTAAAATCAACACAAAGTAAGCCCCGATTGAACCTACAAGCATTGTCACTGCAATCACCAATATAAAAATCTTCTGGCTGCGTTTTGTCGCCATGCTTCCTCCTCACTTGAACTGTTATTACTATAGCAAAGGCACCATAGATTGTCGAGGATAGCCGGATAGCCTACACAATTTTTGCCATGAGCTGCTCGCGCGCAGCTTCGGCAATGTAGGCCATTTTGATACTGGCTTCATCGGTCGTGATGGTACGTTCGTGATTGACCATGGTGACACGCAGGGTGATATTTTTGTACTGTGCGTTGGGTGGCTCATAAATATCAACTGGTGCAATATGCCACTCGATTGTTTCATCCGCCAAGGCAGACTTGGCTACCCGGGTCACGTCGGCGTAAGTCGTTTCTGGTGTCACCTGTATACAAATATCCTGTTCAGTGCCAGGGAAACGGCTCAGTGGCTGATAATTCGCCACCCGTGATGGCTCAGCCATCAGCACTCCACGGGCATCTATTTCAAAACCAGCTGTATGTTGTGGTAGCTTAAAGCTCTTGGTGACGCTTTTTTTGAACTCACCAACGATGCCCACGGCATTGGTACCAGCATACACTGCCGCACTGCGCTTACGCTCGAAAGGCGCGATCGTCGCAGCGGCCTGTTGCCAATCGTCACCATTTGCTTGCCAGTTTTCATCGAATGGATAAAACTCTAGCGCAACATTGGTCGAAGCAAAGGCGAACTCACATAATTTTTTGGCCTCATAGTAGGCGGCTTGGCGGTCTTTGGCGGCCTTTTCACTTGCGGCGACAACTGCGCTAAGGAGTGTTCTCTCATTAGGCACTTCACCATTGTCATCGGTCATAAACCTTTTACTATGTACTTTATTTATTTCAAACAAAGCAAAATCTTCAAAGCGCTGCCGGATATTGCTATATACTTTGTCGAGTAAGCTTGGTATGAGAGTAAGGCGATAGTACTGCAAGTCAGGGCTTATAGCATTGGTGATTTTAAAGGCTTCATCGGCACTCTGCCCCGCCTTTTGCAACATGTCACCGTGCACGAAGCTATAAGTGAGCAGCTCATTGGCGCCAGCCCTCACCATTCGCTGGCGAAGTTGGGAAAGGTAGTGGTCGAACAAATGCGGCTGAACGGCTTTTGCAGAACGATACGGCAGCACTGGAGCAATTTCATCAAAGCCAGTAATACGCCCGATTTCTTCGATGATATCTTCTAGAATATGTATATCGGCACGCCAGTATGGTGGTGTCACTTTCATTTCGCCACTTGAAGTAGCATCGACCATGAATTCAACATGCTCGAGCGTATCGGTAATACTTGCCATGTCTAATTGGCTACCGAGTAAGTCATTGACGTCCTTTTCACTCACAGCCAAAGTTGGCTGGGCTTGCTCACCAGGGTACTCGCCCACTACTTCGGTCGCTCGCGTACCGCCAGCAAGTTCGCTAAACAAGCGTACGGCTTCTGCCAGCACTGGCGCGGTTTGTGGTGCTGGCTGTCCCTTCGTAAAGCGAGTGATGGCTTCGCTAAATATACCGTGACGCATCTGTGTGGTGCGCAGCCGGTAAAGGTCGAAGGTGGCGCTTTCGAGCAAAATATTTCTTGTTGTTTCATCCACCTCGGTGCTGCTGCCACCCATTGCACCAGCCAAACCGACCGGGGTGTCACCAGCACAAATCAAAATATCTTCATTGCTTAGAGCAATTTCGCGTCCATCTAGTAATTTTAGCTTCTCACCCTCACGACCTTCGCGGACGGTAATATCTGGGGCGCTAGTACTACTCACGCCGACGAATTTATCGTAATCAAAGGCATGGGTGGGCTGCCCTGTGAGTAGCATAAGATAATTGGTAATATCGACGACAGCGCTAATAGGGCGCATACCAACACGACTAAGATAACTTTGCAGCTGTAGCGGCGAAGAACGTTTGGCATCAACGTTCGCTATTGCCACCACCTGGTAACGCGCACAGATTTCCGGATTTTCAATTTTTACCGTCGGTGTTTTTATATCGGTAGAGTTGGTTTTATCACCATAGGCTGGCTCAAGCAACTTTAGCCAATCTGGTGTTGTGAACTGCTGACCCTGGATCGCGGCTACTTCACGAGCAAAGCCAACCAAGCCAAAACAATCCGGCCGGTGCGTCAGCGACTTATTTTCAATGTCGAGCAAGTAATCGTCAAGATCATATAATTTAGCGAACGATTCGCCGGGCTTTGCCTCAACATCAATTTCTAATATGCCTTCGTGATTGTCGCTAAAGCCAAGCTCACGCGCGCTTGCTAACATGCCGTTGCTTAATACGCCGCGTAATTTACGCGCATCGAGAATAAAAAGTTCTTTTTCTGTGAAGCTTGATGGTACCGTCGCCCCGGGCGGTAACCAGGCTACCAATAAACCCTCACGTACGTTTGGAGCACCACACACCACCTGTATATAGCCGTTTTCGAGGCGTTCAACCTCTTTTTGTGCCCCGCCATCGTCAATTTGTACCACATGCAGCTTATCGGCATCTGGGTGCTTTTCTACCTTCATGACTTTTGCAACAGTCACTTCTTTATAGCGCTCGCCTAGATCAATTATTTCTTCAATTTCCACAAGCCGCGCGCCAATCAGCTCTGCTAATTCATCGACGGGGCGGTCAATGCGTGTGAATTTTTTTAGCCAGTTTACTGAAACAATCATTATTTCGTTTCTCCCGTACGTATTTCCTCTGCAATTCGTTCGTGTAGCTCATTCAGGGCTCGACTCATTGGAATTTCCTCAAAAACTGTAATTTACCGCTCCCAAAATAGCGCGAATCTTCAATGCCATACTTTAGCATGACTAACCGCTCGATGCCGCCACCCCAAGCAAAGCCCTGGTACTTTTGTGGGTCAATATCGGCTGCTTTTAGTACATTTGGGTGGATCATGCCGCAACCCAGCATTTCTAGCCATTCACCAGGCTTGCCGCCCAACGCTGCTGGTTTTTCAATCGCGAATTCGAGGCCAGGCTCAACAAAAGGAAAGTACCCAGGTTGAGTTTTAATTTTCAACTCCTGCTGGTAATATGCCCCAAAGAAGCTTTGCAGCGTACCAAGCATTTCAGCTAAGGTAGCGCTTTCGCTCACGTATATACCTTCATACTGATGGAAAGTATGTCCATGTGTCGCATCAACATCCTCATTACGAAACACGCGACCGCAACTAATAGCCGCAATTGGTTCACCTGCCTCAAGTTTCATCTTGCCGCTACGTAGAATGCGATTCTGCATAGTACTGGTGTGCGCCGGCGGAATGAAGCCTTCTTCGGTTTGAAAGGTATCGTAGCCATCGCGTGCCGGGTGACCTTCGGGAAAGTTGAGCGCGCCAAACATATTCCAATCGTCATCCAGCTGGCGCGATTCGAATGCCTCGAAACCCATGCGGGTGAAGATATCTACCACATTTTCAAGCTCTTTGGTAAGCGGATGCTGCGAACCTTGCTCGGTAGGTAAAAGGGCTGGCCGCGCTTCTGGGGGTGTATTTATTTGCCAAGGGGCAGTGACGTCAAGCGCCTTTACCGCCGCTTCTTCTTTTGCGGCTGCTTGCTCAGCAACGGCCGCTTCGAGTGCCTGCTTTAATTCATTGACCTTTTTGCCGAATAGTGCCCGCTCTTCCACCGGGAGGCTGGGAATTTGCGTATACAGCTGCTTTATTTCTGGCGCTTTTAAAATATCTTGTGGTGTTTCTAGTTCTGGAATACGCGAAAGGAGTGTTTCACGAATTGATTCGACATCTTGCATATTCCTTTTAGTATATCAGGCTTTGCCTCAAGAAAGCCAGAGATTTTTAGGTTTCTTTCAGTTCGGCAGCTACTGCAGCTGGCTTTGTAGCGTTTCGCCCTCTTTCACCAAATTTGTGCGGTATGCTTCTACCTCTTTTGTGAGGTCGGTTTTGTTTAGCTTGGCAATTGTTCGCCGAGCGTCATCTATGCGTCGGTTCGCCTGTGCTTGGCTAATTTGCGGCCCTTCGAACGATGCCGCCAAGTCGCGGTACCCTTCAGCCAATTGGCGATAAGCTGCTACCAGCTCATCCCGAAGCGCTACCAATGGTTGCGGCGTTTCAGTCGTGGCAAGCTTCTCGGCAATTTCATCGATAGTCCCCGCTACTGTTCGCGCAGACTGGGCTGTTTCTGGGGAGCGTTCTGCTAACAATTTCGTCACATCGTCATCGGTTTTTTCGATAGCATTCGAGAACTGCAGTAACCCTGGTAAACTATCCACAAATTGCACTACTTTTTGATTATACTCATTCACCCGCTGCTCGATATCTTGGGTGGCGCGGTATAAAACACTGGTGGTTTCGGCTAAAATCACGGCGTTTAGTGATGGCTGTTCTTTGACAAACTGCTGAACCTCTTGCTGTAGCTCGGAGGTATCACGACGATTCAAAATGGCATCGATATCAATCGCTTCCACTTCATTCGTTAAAGCCGCGAGCCGCTGAGAAGTAACATTCCTGTAGCTGTTTGCCGCACCATTCGCCCACATGAAAAGCGCAAAAAAGATAAGTGCAATAAAAATAGCAAAGCCAATTATCATGCCAATAGTTATCCAAAGCGCAGTTCGCTTCTTTTCTTCAGGCGTGGGCGGTGGTGGCGGCTGCACTTTAAAAATATCGTTCGATGATGTATCTTGTGAATTTTGTTGATTTGGAGGCATAGTTTAACTCATTGTCAACCAAAAAACGATTGCCACGACAATCCCGATAAGCAAAAGGGCAAAAATAATTCCTGCGCCTTTTGTAGGAGTTGTTTTTTCGGTACTAACCGGCTCTGACTCCCCCATCTCTAGGTCGCGTGCATTCAGTTTGTCGCGGAGCTCTTCGGCAACTCGTGATTGTAGCTCGCTGCGTTTATCTGGCTGTTTTAAAAATAGTGCCATATATTTTAGTATACCATATGTAAAATGACAGGCTTCTACCATAATTACATCAGTATCCAACCCCGCGTTATAAGTCGCTTCACACGGGTCCTGTCACCCGGTCCGCCCCTAAAAATTTTTTACTAAAGTAAAAATATTTTTTGGGTGCTGCCCCGCCGGGCGCCACCCGTAGCGAGAGTCTATGGCCGCGATACAAGGTCTACCTTCGCCATAGTGCGAGTAGAAAAGTGCAATTACTCGTGATCATGCTCTTCACTATGCGACGACTCATGGTGCTCCTCTGGATGCGCAATATATTGGTGCGCAATAGTAGTTATTGCCGCCACAAACAACATACCAAGCACCAGTATAACCGCCTGAATATTGGCAATCTTTTTTGGCTCGGCATGGATGGTCGGAATAATATCTGATGCCGCGATATAGATAAAGAAGCCAGCGGTCAGTGCCAAAAGGACAGGTTCAGAAACAATAAAACTACCGCCGAGTCCGAACACAATCACCGCACCAACAAGCGTTGCAAGCGCACTGAGTATATTTACCAACAGAATCTTCTTCTTTTTCATGCCTTTTGCGAGCAGCAGGCCAAAATCACCCACTTCTTGCGGGATTTCATGTGCAGCCACTGCGATGGTGGTAATAATACCGGTTGCCGGGTTCACCAGGAAGGCTACACCTATTGCCATACCATCGATGAAATTATGTACGGTATCGCCAATAACAATTAAGGCTTTCGTAGAGCGGCCACCACTCGTCTCCCCTTGATGTTCGTGATGGTGATGAAACCACTGCAAAAAACGCTCCAACAAAAAGAAACCCACAAAGCCAAGCAACACAGTGAGCATGACCAATCTGCTATCCCCTTCAGCAAGCGCCTCAGGCAAGAGGTCTATAAAACTTGCGGCCAACAGCGCCCCAGCGGCGAAAGGGACAGCGAGTCGCTGCACCAACTTTGCGCTTAACTTGCCGTACAACAAATAAAAGCCCCCAATAAGCGATACTACTCCGCCGAGTAAGGCTGCAATAATAACCATAATCCACGTACTCATTGGTTTTATTATACGCCACTTATTCCCAAATCCATACTGCTTTTGCTATACTGAAACTACACATAAGAATAAAGGAGAAAAGTATGGCTAAAAAAGCTAAGGCAGAAGAAGCCAGCACATCTGAAAAGTCAGCTGCGACCCCGACTGCCAAGAATACCAAAGTCTCTCCAGCGGCAATGCGCGCACCAATAGGCGCATTCTTCGCAGAGATGGTTGGTACCTTCGTACTTGCTGCCGTAGTGAT
Organism: uncultured Candidatus Saccharibacteria bacterium; assembly: GCA_964599775.1. GTDB lineage: Bacteria > Patescibacteriota > Saccharimonadia > Saccharimonadales > Saccharimonadaceae > CAZRGZ01. The sequence continues at coordinate 18,177 of CAZRGZ010000012.1, forward strand.
TGCAGTAAGCGGCCAGCAGTTGTTTGTCATGTTTGCGCTTGTCACGATCGTGCTCATGGTAGGGCACCTTTCGGGTTCGCATGTTAACCCGGCAATTACCTTTGGTGCTTGGGTCACCCGCCAAATCAGCGGTATCCGCGCCATTGGGTATATGATTGCCCAATTTGTCGGGGCGATGCTTGCGGTGCTCGCTTTGCAGGCATTACTCGGGGGGCAGCCCGATCAAACAAACTTCATGGGTACTGCGACCCCACCAGAGCTTTTCAAAGCCACCCCGCTAGTTGAGGGTAAGGAATGGTTTGCATTCTTTGCCGAGATAACTGGTGCAGCTATCTTCGGCTTTGCCGTTGCAGCCGCACTGAAGCACAAAGAACAGATTGCTGCAGCGTTCTCCGTTGGTGGTGGTTTGTTTGTTGGGCTGCTTATCGGCGGTGCTACTGTCGTGCTTAACCCAGCAGTGGCTCTAGCGATTGATGCTCTCAGCTTCAGCCGCGGCTGGATGCCATTTGTAGTATACGCACTCGCTACCTTTATTGGCGCGGCGCTTGGTTTCTTGCTTTACAAAGTTATTCGCAAGGAAGTCGGCCACGATAAGGCAACCGTTTCGTAAACGATACCTTAAGCCTAAAATATCCCCACCTTTAAAGGTGGGGATATTTT
>CAZRGZ010000013.1:0-13135 GCA_964599775.1 uncultured Candidatus Saccharibacteria bacterium
GGAGTATAGAAGAAGGGATGGAGTGAAGGCAACCACTGCTACCCTTCTTTGTAAAAAGCTTTGCCTTTAACCCGAATATCAATATACTCTGGCGTCCGGCCAGCTGCATCAAAGTACTCTACTGCCTGTCGCATGTCTTCGACTTGCGCAGCTGGGTCACGATCTATATGCATGCGAATGGGGTACTTTTTCCCCTCAAGCTGCACCTCTATACTGCGTGACCCGATACCGGCTGGGATGGTTACCTTTTTCACAATGCCTGTGCCCGTTGACTCTGTTAAACTAACAATTCGCCCTAAGAAGCTGAGGAAACGGTTTGATGCGATGGCTTGCGTTTCTTGCCGCTCGGGAGTAATGCCACTCTGATCTTCAACCAACACTTTAGGTGTAGTAAAATAATTAGCTGTAAATGATACACCTTCGTCATCAACGAAGTACTGGTGACCACCCACAGTCCACCCAACTATTGGCTGACGTAAACTGATGCGAAAATTATTTGCACCAATTGCTGGATTGGGCACAATCTGCACTCGAGTAACCTCGGGATGTTTTGTCTGTACATAATCAGTTAATGCATTCTCGCGGAGTGCGAGCTGAAACCGTTCAATAGGCCGACCACTTAGATATTCTTGAATCGTTTCACTATAAAGTTCAGTATCTGGCGCTTTTTGCACTGCCGGTGTAAATGTGACAGTACCTATCCGAGCAGTGAATTGTGTTAAAAGCCACAGCAACAACGCCCCACCAAAAAGCACCAACACTAGCAGTCCAAATAGCTTGCGGCGATGGTGTCGCAATTCTTGCGCCTTTAAACGTGGTGATTTTAGCTGCGCCTGGCTTTCTGACGACGATTTTATCTGTGAAGACGTGGAACCAGTCAGCGTGCGGCTGCGCCGAAAGCTATACTCATCTTGCCCCCGCATAAGCTGCGGATTTCGTTTTTCAAGCTCTGCCTGTTGTTTTTTGGCGACTCGCTTTTCCTGCCATTTTTGTAAAATGCCCACCGTTTAGTCTTCTCCCCTGCCCTCTTTAGCGACCTCTGTTATCATCTGAGCGACCTCTGTTGTGGCGTGTGGTTTAGCAAAAGCATGCATACGCTTCCCTATTTTATTGCGCCAAGCTTCATCATCTATAAGCGCCACTATCCCCTGCTCTAGCCGCTGCGGATGGTCACTCAACAGCTCTTCATCGATTACCACGGCTGCGTCGGCTGCTTCGTAAACTTTCGCATTCTTCGTTTGGTGGTTTCCTGTAAGCATTTTATTCGGCACAATAACTGTGGGTGCGCCAATAGCAGCCAGTTCGAGCAACGTTGTAGCACCGGCTCGTGTCACCACTACATCGGCCGCCCCGAGTATCATAGCCATCCGAGCATTATCGATAAATGGTAATAGCTGGTATTCTACACTTTGTGGCACTTTATGCTTCAGCTCCTCGTACTGCAGTTTACCACTAATATGGACAACTGCTGCCTTTTTAAGAAGCCGGTCACCAATCGCCACCATCGCATCATTTATACGCTTTGCACCCAGGCCACCACCAGTGACCACTACTAATGGCCGCCGAAGATCAGGCAGTCCAAGCTCTGCTTTCGCCTCTCTTTTTTCATCTTTACTAAAAGGGTGAAAATTACGAGCAATGGGAATTCCCACATATAGTGTCTTTTCCTGCGGGTATGGGTAATTCTCAAGGGGCGCACCAGTCGCAATACGGTCTGCCCATTTTGCTAAAATTCGGTTCGTCAGCCCGGGATGTGCGTCGGAATCATGTATCACCAGCGGGATTTTGAGTAATCGCGCCGCCATTCCCACCGGCAGACACACAAACCCGCCCTTCGTAAATACCACGTCAGGTCGCCAGGCAAGAAGTTTGAAAACGCTCTGCACAAAGCCAATCCCAACAGCAAAAGTATCACGGATATTCTGTAGCAGAGTAGGAATATCCACTAACTGCTTAAAAAGTGACACGCCATGGTAACGCCGTAATTTCCCCGATACAATCACTTCAACAGGCAAGTCATCGCTCACTTGCTCCATAATACGGCGAGCTTGTGGCGCAAAGGTTCGGTCACACCAAAAACGAAGTTCAACACTCCCCTTTTCCTGGCGTCTTACTTCTTCAAGAACGGCGGCGGCTGGCGTGACGTGACCGCCAGACCCTCCGCCCACTGCAAGAATTCTCCACGGCTTTTGCATCGTCGCATCAGCAAGCTGAGCCTGTTGCTCATGCGATTCTTGACGCAGCCCTGCGTCGCCAGCTCCAGTGCTTCCTCTACGTACGTTTCTGTACGTCTCGGTGCGCGCTTCGCTGGCGCCTTGTGCTGCGGCCAAGTGCAAAACCCGTGGTCCCATCATTATTCCTTTCTCCGTGTGAGGTATAGCGTGAAATCTGAAATACAAGCCCTAATGCCATCATTATAAACAATAAGCTCGTTCCACCAAAACTTAACAGCGGCAAGGTGATACCCGTGAGGGGTAAAACACCAATCATAGCACCAATATTAACAATTATATGTACACTCAGCCAGCCAAATACACCGGCCACTATTAGTTTCATGGGCGGGTCAAAAATATTATCCATAATATTGAGAATCCGCAGTAGCAGGGCGACAAAAAGCGCAATGAGCGCAAGTAGCCCCACGAAACCGAAGAGCTCCCCCATTATGGCAAAGATTGAATCGTTCACAGCTTCAGGTACATAGCCAAAAGCCGAAACACTGTTACCCAGCCCCACACCAAAAAAGCCCCCCGAACCAATGGCAATCTTGGCTTGATTAATATGATAGCTCGTGTCGCCAGTATCACTGGAAGGATTCAGAAACGCCGCTACCCGTTCCATACGGTGCGGGGCAATAATAATCATCAATATACCCAATACAGCCACGAGGCCAAGCGCCATAAGCCCAAACCGTTTATTAATACCTGCAACAAAAAGCATCGTCGCAATTACCCCTACCAACGAAATGCCCGTTCCCAGGTCGCGCTGCGCGATAATAATAAAGAATAACGCAACCCCGACTACCACCGCGAGTGGAATCATTGTTTCCTGTAGGTCGTTCACTTTCCCTTGAATCATTCGCCGTCCTAAAAATACTGCGACAAATAGCATGAGGCCAAATTTCAACAGTTCAGCTGGCTGAAAGGTAACGAAACCGAAATTAAACCAGCGGCACGCTCCGAGCGTACATAGCGCCAGCGGTGCTTGCACCATCCCTAAAATTACCAATATAACACAAGCCGCAAACGCCACAAGCAACAGCTTCGTTGCATACTTTTTCCAAAACTCAATAGGGAGCGCTGCTGCCACGCCAAAAGCAACCAAACCAAACAGCAAGTACAGCAATTGCCGCTGCATAAAGTGCACTTGGTCTAATGACTCCCCACCGCCCGCGTTAATCAGCTCCACACGAGCGGGGCTAATGGCGTACAACACCACAACACCTAGCAGCACCAGAATGCCCATATACATGACAATCTGATAATCAGGCCGGTGGCGTCGTACCAGCCCTTTGACGCTTTCACTTACTTCAGCTACGCGTCGCCGTGTATTCATTAGCGAATATGCCCTCCTGCTATAGCGATTACGAGACCAATAAAGCCAACCACTTGGGCTATTACCCAAAACCGCATCGTCACTTTCGTTTCTGGCCAGCCAATTGCTTCAAAATGGTGGTGAATCGGGGCCGACTGGAATATTTTGCGTTTGAAAATTTTCTTACTTAAAATTTGTATCAGGCTTGAACCTGCTTCAATTACAAACAAAAAGCCGATAATCGGCAATAGGAATAACGTGTCAGTCAGCATGGCCACCACACCCAGCGCGGTACCAAGTGCAAACGAGCCAACATCACCCATAAAGAACCGGGCGGGGTAAATATTAAACCACAAATAGCTAAACAGGGCACCAATTACTGTAAAACAAAAGCCTGCGATACCAAAGTTGCCCTGCAATAAAGCAATCACACCAAAGACACCAAACGCCGTTGCGAGTAACCCGCCAGCCAGCCCATCCAGGCCATCGCTAATATTAACCGCATTACTAGTAGCTACCACGGCAAGCGCAAACAGAGGAATAATTAAGGCACCGAGATGGAAGTCTCCCACAAACGGTACGTGAATATCGGTATAGCCAAGCCGGGCAAAAAAGAACCAAGCCAACCCCAGTGCAATGGCGGTGATCATAGCGAATTTAACGCTCGAGCGCAGCCCCTTCACGCCGCCACCCAGCCCGCGAATATTAATAATATCATCCAGCAGCCCCACAAAACCGCCCCCTACCAATGCTGCGAGCGGCAACCAAGTTTGATTACGATCAAGGTTAAATACCATAGTAATGGCAACAATGGCAATAACCGTCACCATGCCAGCCATTGTCGGAATGTTGCGCTTAAACTTTTCAGCGTGCAGCTTGGTAAATACTTTTAGTTTTTCGCCTGTGGTACTGGTGCTGCGCTGCTTCTTCCAGAATTTATATCGGTAGGCAGCAAAGGTATATATCGGCGTTAACATCATGGCTATCAAAAAAGCCCCCACGCTCAAACCAAACACTTTCAAAAGTTCGGTAGTTAGTTGTGCAAAAGTGATTAATTCCATTTTTCCCTTTCTTATCGTGGTTGCAATTTCAAATAATCTATCATCCAGTTCGAAATATCACCAAAAATCGGAGCAGCCGCTACTGTTCCCGCGTACCCCGGTAGTTTTGAGTCTTTCACTTGTACCATTATGACATATTCAGGCTTATCTGTCCCCCCAAATCCAAGATAGGTACCGATAGAATTATCATCAGTGTACTCCCCTGTTTCTGGGTCAATAATCTGGGAGGTCCCGGTTTTCCCCCCTACCATGTATCCCTCTTTATCGGCCTCGCCAAGCGCGCCGTCTTGTCGTGCTTTATGTATCATTTCACGAAGCGTACGCGACGCCTCCTCGCTCAAAACACCCTCTTTCAGAACCTTTGGTTTTTCTTCTTTCAGTTGATCGCCTTCTTTCACACCAGCGACGAGGTGCGGTTGGTAGTAAGTACCTCCATTAATGGCGGCCGAAAATGCACCCGCTACCTGTACCATAGTGGTATCCATACCCTGGCCAAAGCTCATGTTGGCGTAGCGAACAATATTCCCTTGCACTTCATCCGGGCTAATTATAGTCCCCGCCGCTTCACCTGCTTGTTCGATGCCGGTTTTTTTGCCGAATAAGTAATTATTTGTAAAATATTCATACAGCGTTTTGCGTGCCTGATAATTCAGCTCGCCACCACCTAATTGTTGTAAAATATATACCATGCCGGTATTTAGTGAATAGTGCAAAGCATCCTGAATGGTGGTAGTACCCAGGCTCTGGGAGCGAATGGCATTATGGATATCGGTATCCGCAACCCGTACTGTCCCCGTATTATGGTATGAAGAATTAGGGGTAATTTTACCGGTATCCAATCCTACACCCGTCGTTAGCGTTTTAATAACTGACCCTGCTTCGTAGGGCTCGCTAACTACTTTGTTACGAAATACCTCGTAATCCTCTACTTCATTGTATTTACCAGGATGGTAACTGGGGAAATTAGCCATTGCCAGTACACTGCCTTCACTAGGGTCCATAACTATCACGCTCCCTTGCGTTGCCTGTACCTTTTTTAAACCTTCTTGCAGCGCTTTTTCAACATATGCTTGCACACCACGGTCAATTGTGAGCACTAAATCATCACCATCTTTGGCGGGGATACGCGTATCGTTTTCCCCAATTGTTAAAGGAATGCGGCGAACATCAGTAACAGCCTCAAGCCGCCCATCTTCGCCGCTAAGACGATCGTTTAAAGCCGCCTCGATGCCATATTGCCCTTCGCCTTCATGATCAACAAAACCCAGTAGCTGCGCCGCCATATCTCCCTCAGGATAGACGCGTTGTTCACTTTCTTGCAAGCCAACCCCGGCCAAATCCTCTTTCTTAATCATCTCAGCTTGTTCCCGGCTGAGACCTTTTGCCATAACATGATACCGAGAGTTTTTATTGTCTAAACCATCTGCAAAATTCTCCAATACATTCCCCCCGGCAATGCGCTGCATAGCTTCAACAATCTTTTCTGGTTCCTGCACTTCGTGCGGATCAGCAAAGGCAACATAAACAGGCTCGTTGAGCACTAATGGTACTGTTTTATTGTCTTCTTGCATGTATAACTTACCACGTTTTGCAGGGATAGTAAGTTTCGCAACTTGCGATTCTTCGGCAAGCGCCCGATAATGGCCGTGCTGCACTACTTGCAGAATAAATAACTGAACCACAAAAATGACCATTATCGCTAATAGCCCTACAGCAAGTGCCTGAGAACGACCGGAATGATTTTGTAATTTTAGCTTCATAGTCTCCTGAGCTTCAGTATAGATCCTCATCAATGCCAGCTGCCCCTTTTGGGTGAGCCGGTGGCTTTACCAACTCCAGTTTGGCAAAAATACAGGGGTCGATGAGCGAGAGTTAGTTGCGAACATATTCAGCTGAAGAAGGTTCAGCCATGTTTTTTGCCACATTGCTTTCTTCAACTCGTTCCATCGCCTGTAAACGAGCATTTTCTACTTCCAAATTTTCTTTTTGGCTGACAAGTTCACTTCTTTTTGCTTCAAGATCGCTCAGCTCGTATCCATAAGTACTTGTTTTCGTAATCTGTGTCAAGTATATGAGCCCCAGCACAGCTATCATGAGAGCAACAAGCACCGTGTGTGTCACAGGGCCAAGTTTTGCAGCAGAAGTTTTAAACCCAACTGTATTTTGGTTGCGCCGCCATCGTTCTGGCTGTGCCCGCCGCGAAGTGAAATATATGTTTTGAGACATGTGGTGCCATCTCTTGTTTATTTTTTATTTGTTTTTTGCTGGCCCGCCCCTACTCAAAGGGGCGGAGCCGATTCAGCACTAGGACACGTTCCGCCTAGCGGAAGTGCACCTGTACTTTTGTTGCACGAGACTTGTTAACTACCTGGATTGGCATAACTTGCCCCTTTCTTGTTTTTTATTTTTTCACAGCAACCCGAAGCTTTGCACTTCGAGCACGCGGATTGTGAACATCTTCTTGTGCACCACTGATCGGTTTTTTCGTTAGGAGCTCGAGCTCAGCTTCGTAGCCTGCCTGTGCTTGTTCAGTAAAATACCGTTTCACCAGCCTATCTTCTAGGCTGTGGAAGCTAATCACCCCTACCCTGCCGCCAGGTACGAGCAATTTTGGCAAAAGCGGCAATACCTGCTCTACTTGCTCGAGCTCACGATTCAGCGCGATGCGCAGTGCTTGAAAAGTACGCGTAGCCGGATGAATTTTAGTTCGTGGGCCACGATGTGCATTAACAATAACAGAAGCAAGTTCGTCTGTCGTTTGCAGAGGTCGCGCCGCTTTGATTGCCTCAGCGTAACGCTGAGCAACCTTATATGGTTCTTCACCATACCTGTAAATAATACGCACAAGCTCTTCTAGCGAATATGTATTCACTAAGTCAGCTGCAGTCGTATTTTCACGCCGATCCATACGCATGTCTAATGGACCACTCTGCAAAAAGGAAAACCCTCGCTCTGCCCTGTCAAGTTGCGGTGACGACACCCCCAAATCAACAAGAACCATAGCAAACTGCTCACCTGCCTCTACTAGAGACAATGCGGCAGTTAAAAAGTCCGAATGAATCAGGCGTGCACCCGCTGCTACCAATGGTTGCAACTCTTGCACTGCCATTTCATCTCTATCGACCAACGTCGCTAAATGCGCGTCGCCAATACGAGCTATAAACTCACGCGCATGCCCACCATAGCCAGCAGTCAGGTCGAGATACGACTCACCCTGCTGTGGTGCCAGTAGACGCACGCTTGCTTCTAGCAAAACCGGAATATGCAACGAGTACCTTTCGGTAGTCGCGCCATGGAGTTGTTGTGGTGGTTGTTTTTTACTCATAAACGTCTGCTTTCATAATACCTTATGAAGCGTCGGTTTGCGAGGTCACCTATCTGGTAGCCAGTCTTTTTGTTTTTTGGTATGTTTTTGTTTTTGTAAATGCTAATGGAGCTGTTGTGGTGTGGATTGTTATGTAAACAATCCAAAAATCGTCCACTAGCAAAGTGAGAGACTTATGTGTGTGAGGTGGAGTTTTGGGAGGTGTGTGTTAAGGAAGGTGCAAGCCCCTTTTTTATAAAGTGGTACGCTCATGTTCCACTCACTGACTACCAGATAGCTGACCTCGCGAGAGTATCTTCCTCGGTTGCTATCTGTTATTGCTAAATTTTTAAAGTACCATAACAATCTGGCTACGATGTTTTTTCAGGGGCCATGAGGCGCCAATATGCACCTGCACGAACAGCGACAACTTCTTTGGAAATGCCAGCATGGTCAAGTAAATGCTGCTCGAGCTTTACCCTACCCTGCTTCATATCCAGTGAGGCTTCTGTCTTGCCCATCCGAAACTTCACGTTAAGGTCGGCAACCTTTTCATCGAGGATACTGCCTTTCAAGGCTGGTTCCACCTCCCTGTCCCAGACTAACTTGGGGTACAGATGAAGGTATTTGCCAAAACCTTTTGTTACGACTACGCCACTTGCCAGCTCGCCTCGAAGCTCCGCCGGTATCGTTAACCGACGCTTGTCGTCAAGCTTGCGTTCAAAATAGTCGATGGTGGCCATATTCCTTTTCGACTTACGGTTGATATTTGTTATGTTCGTGGTTTTTGTTTTGCTGGTGGTGTTACCCACCGCTACCCACTAAACACAGTTTACTACCCACAATTACCCACTGCAATACCCATTACTTCCCTTTTTTCTATAGCAACTCCGTACTTTTCCACACTTTTGTGGAAAAGTGATCATTTTTCAGATACAAAAAGTTATCCACACTCTCGCGAATGTGGATTTTTTACAACAAGCTTATACTTTAATTTTTTAATTTATTAGCGCAATAAGAAGCTTATCATTACCGCATTGTATTCATCCGTTAGCTGCATAGTGAGCCATGTCGTAAATACAAACAGGTTAATGAACACCGAGACCAACAAAAGTGCATTTTTAAAATCGTCCATGGTGTATCGCGAGAAATCCAGTGCACGTACTTGGGTTGTTTCGCTTGCGATTTGCCTTTTTTGGTTCTTTGTATCCGTTTTCATAATTGTTACCTTTTTGTTTTGCCTTTGTAACATTCTTATATTAACATAAGCGATATAAAAAGTCAACTATGTACACACATTTTTGAACAAATAACAAAAATGTTAAAGCTGTGTGCTTGCTCCTCTAGTAAACAACAAACACCCTCAAATAAGATGCATGAGTACTTCACTCACTACCTTAGCGTCATGTCGAATCAATGTTCGTTCATGCGCCAATGGGTCAGATTTATTGCTATTTTGCCATACTTTGCCAGCTAACAACTTCTCACCAATTGCTTCATATGGCGCCTTCTTGAGCTCATGTTCATCAACTTTTACGCCAAACTCGCCTTCACGAGCGTATTTTTCTAGTAGCCGCTTACTCGGGGCGGCAGTATTGTATAGCACATAATCTAAAAACGGCGCACCAACAAACCGTTCAATTTCACTGGCAAAATCATGCACATAAAACCCGTCAGTCTGCCCCGGCTTGGTCACCAAGTTACAAACATACACCTTTTTCGCCTTTGATATTTGAACTGCCCGGCTGATACCCGGAACAATCAACGCTGGCGCCAAACTACGGTAAGGGTTGCCTGGTGCGATCACGATCAAATCAGCTCGCTCAATTGCTTCTACAGCAGCCGGGTGCGCAACGGGGTTCGGCTCTAGCCATACTTCTGGCCGCCCTTGAAAAACAGTGTCGGAAATGGCATATTCGCCGCGCACCACGGTACCTTCTTGATCTTTTATGCACAGCGTGACACTAGTGAGAGTGGTAGGCTCCACCTTTCCGGTAATATTCAGTACTCGACTGGCAACTTCTACCCCATCGGCGAAATTCCCAGTGGTTTTCTCAAGCGCAGTTAAAAATAAATTACCAAAGGCATGGCCTTTCAGTCGTCCTTCATCAAAACGGTAATTAAATAAATCGCGTATTTGTGGCACGTTCGAAAGCGCCACTAAACACTGGCGAATGTCACCAGGGGGCAGCACCCCCAACTCGTCACGTAGTTGCCCAGTTGAGCCGCCATCATCAGCCATATTTACCAGCGCGGTAATATTTACGGGTTTATTTTTTAGCGCGCTTAGTAGCGTAAAGCTCCCCGTACCACCACCTATCACCACAATATTTTTTTGCTTCATGAATTGTTTTGCCTAATGTGCCCTAATACCCGCGCAAACCATACTGCGCTTTTTCGTGGTTTACGCTGAAAAGTTTCGTAATCTACCTCTAGCAGCCCGAAGCGTGGCCACTTGCCATATGCCCATTCAAAATTATCTAGGAGGCTCCAGTGTAAGTACCCTTCAAGTGGGACGCCGTTTTTTATTGCCCTATGCATAGCTTGCAAGGTTTTACTGAGCCACCATTGGCGGTATTCATCGTTTTTGTCGGCGACGCCGTTTTCGGTCACTATTAACGGCTTGCCATACTTGGCATATAAGCGTTCGAGTACATACTGAATATTTTCGGGCTGCATATCCCAGCCAAGATCACTCACTCGTTCGTTGGGATTGTGCGAACGGTAACCAAAATAGCGGGTAGAAAAGTAATAATTGACACCAATCCAGTCAACATTGCGCTTGATCGCATCCAAGAATAGGTCGTCTCGCAGCCAACGACTTACGGAGGTGGTAGCGCGGCTAAGCACGGCATCATCACCAGAATAATGGTGCGCTAAGTTATAGGCAACACCAATTTTAAAACGACGGCTTGTTTTGCGAGCCTGCTTAGCGATATTCTTGTGCGCTAAGGCTAAATTGTGCAGCACTTTTAATTTAGCCACTTTGCTTGACCGGTTGGGTGGCCACGCCCCGGTTTCGTAACTCATACTGGCATATACCTCTGGCTCGTTGATAGTCACAATGTAGCGCACATTGGCACCTACTTCACGCAATACTTTTTCGGCAAAGCGAACAAAGTATTTTATGTTGCCACGCTTTTCAAAGCCGCCTTTTTGGGCAAACCACACGGGTAATGTAAAGTGAAAAAGCGTGAGTACCGGTTCAATACCACGATCCTTCAGGGCTTGAATGTAATCTTTGTAGTGCGTGATGGCTTCGGCACTCCAGGCACCCTCACGCGGCTCAATGCGCGACCATTCGATACTAAAACGAAAGGCGTTCATGTTCATTTTTTTCAGTACATCAAAATCTTTTTCGTAGCGGCGAAAGTGGTCGCTGGCGCGGCCAGAAATGTAGTTATCAGGGTTAGTCGCCTCGGCTTTTATTTCGTCCCATACTGGTACATAAGAAATAGTATGATCCGCCTGAACCGCAAGTGTGCGCGCATGTTCCAGCTCCCACACGCTCCACTGGTTGTGATTGCCGCCTTCAACCTGATGTGCCGCCGTTGCCGTACCCCATAAAAATTTTTTCGGAAAATCTAGATTTTGTTTCAGCGCTGTTTTATTCATGCATGACTCATTATACCTATTCATGGGATGGAAGACAAAATATTGGTTTTTCTACTTGCTTTGCTATACAATAGCGGTAATGTTAGGTATTGGTTTTCGACTTTTGTGGCGGTTTGTTATATTTCTGCTTGCGGGAATTATTTTTTACACTCTCCTATTCTTTCCCCTCCCATTCACCAACCCATGGCATATTTTCCCTGTGGTCCTTCTGCTTTATATCGCCACAGCCTATTTTATTATTCCACTACTCGTGCGTTTATGGCGCATTTTTATTAAACCAAACCATATTCCGGTGTACGCGCTCACCGGCGACGGCTGGCCTTCTGACCCCGTTAACATTGCTATCGTTTGCCGTTCACGGCAGCAGCTAGAAAAACACATGGCCAAGGCTGGCTGGGTCATAGCCGATCCGAACACACTCAGGAATTCTTTACAAGAAGGCTACGCAATTTTATGCAACAAACCCTACCCGAGCGCGCCTATGAGTAAACTGTATCTTTTTGATCGCCCGCACGATATTGGCTTTCAAATTCAGCAAGGTAATCCACCTACTCCCCGACATCGCCATCATGTCCGTTTTTGGCAGTTGCATACTACCGAAGAAAAAGAAGCTGTGACATTTTGGCAGCAATTATTTAAACCACTCCTCAGCAAAAAACAACAAATTTGGATCGGCGCTGCAACACACGATATTGCCCCATTCGCGATTCGTTTTCGTACACTACAGATCACGCATAAAATTGATAGTGATACTGACCGCGAGCGAGATTTCCTTATCGATACCCTTAACCAACATAAACTGATAAAAAACCAAACGACTATTACTCCTGGTCATGCGCTTCATTTTCGGGGGCAGACGTTTGGGGTGAATATTATTGTGGATGGGCAGTTGGAAGTGGTTGAGTTGAAATAATTATATCTCCAACGATTCCCCGTCCTTCAGCGCCAACACCTTAAAAGGCATGCCAAATTTTGCTGCCATATCAACAAAAAGTTGGGGGTCACTAGTAATCTTATCGTAATGCATGGGAATCATCGTTTGCGCACCCAATGTTTTTGCCATTGAAAGTGCAATACGCGGGCTCATATCTGGCCCGGCGATAGGAATAGCTGCGGTATCTGCACGGATTCCTACCACGTCGGCTGTATCACCACCATGGAAAAATTTTTCATCCACCAAAAAAGCCGTATTTGGCGGGCCCACACTTCCGTCTGGCAAAAGCATATGCGGCCTATCAAAGGTACGCAGTTGAAAGCCCGCAAGCTCTAATTCATTGCCATCGCTTACTACCTGACTAACAGCGCCTTCGCCTAGCTTGGTAGCCACATCCGCATTAGCGATAAGTGGAACGCCACCGTCTCGCCTTAATGCTGCAATCAAGTTCGAGGCCATATGATCAGAATGGTGATGTGTCACAAGTATGCCATCTACGACGGGTAAATCCTCTGCCGTATATTTCTTTTCTACAAAATTACCCGGGTCTATAATAAGTCGCTTGCCTTCTTTTTCAAGGATGAAGCAACTTTGCGGGTACTTTGTTATCTTCATAATTTTATTTTAACATACTGAAATTCGCGAACTCATTAAAGAACCGTTCCGCAGGCGCCAGCCCCAGTGGTGAGT
>CAZRGZ010000014.1:0-9084 GCA_964599775.1 uncultured Candidatus Saccharibacteria bacterium
TTTAATATTGATCGGTTTTCACGTGTAGTAAAAGGTGGCCGCCGCTTCCGTTTCTAAGCTCTGGTGGTGGTTGGTGACCGCAAGCAAAAAGTTGGGGTAGGGGTATCGAAAGGTCAGGATGTTCAGGCAGCCATTGCCAAAGCAACTGATGTGGCCAAGAAGAACCTTATTACCATCCCAGTTGTTAACGATACGATTCCTCACGATACTGAAGTAAAATTCAATGGCGCACGCGTGCTCATTAAGCCAGCAGCTCCTGGTACCGGTATTATCGCCGGTGGTGTGGTTCGCTCGGTGATTGGTGTGACCGGCATTCGCAACCTACTGACGAAGTCACTAGGAAGTACCAACAAAGTGAACATTGCCTACGCGACCATTGAGGCGCTAAAGTCGCTCGTTCCTGCTGAAGAATGGGTAAACCCACCCAAAAAAGCTAAAAAGGCTCCTGCCAAGAATAAGGAGGCGTAAGCTATGACTAAATATCACGAATTACAAGCAACACCGAATAAGAATCGGAAGCGCGTTGGTCGCGGTATTAGTGCCGGTCAAGGCAAAACTGCTGGCCGTGGTACTAAAGGGCAAAGCTCACGGACCGGCAAGAAGCTCAGTGCTGCCTTTATGGGCGGCCAAGGTGCCTTGCTCCAACGTGTACCAAAGCGACGAGGCTTTAAAAGTATTCGCGTTCCTGCACAAGTTGTCTATAGCGACGAGTTGAATGCTTTGAAAGGCAAGACCATCGACAACTCTGCTCTTTATGAGGCCGGGTTGATTCCTACGCCATATCATAGCGTAAAAATCATCATGCGGGATGAAATTACCGAGAAAGTTGATGTCAAAACACAAGGTGCTTCAAAAAGTGTTATCGCTGCTATCGAAAAAGCTGGTGGAACTTTTGAGAAAAATGCGGTACCATTAAAACAAAGCACTGCTAAAAAAGCTGAATAATTTGCTATTCGACAGGACGCTAGTTGAGATAGACTAGCGCCCCAATCGAATAGTAAAGGAGATAGAGGGGTAGAAAGCGTGAGTTGGAAGACAATTTTTAAATCACTAAAAAGCCGCGATATGCAAAAGCGGCTACTTGTGGTACTCGGAATTATTATTGTGTACCGCTTTTTGGCGCATATCCCGGTTCCTATTGCCGAGCCAGCCCAGTTAAAACAGGTAATAGATAGCGTTGTGAGTGGCAGCGACTTTGGTGGGTTCTTAAACCTCCTGAGCGGTGGTGCGCTGGCAAGCTTCTCTATCGTGCTGGTTGGACTAGGGCCATATATTACGGCATCGATTATTACACAGTTACTGACCAAAGTTATTCCTCGGCTTGAAGAACTGCATAAAGATGGCGAAACGGGGCGTCGCAAGATTAACCAATGGACACGGCTCCTTGCGCTACCGCTGGCCATTATTCAATCTATCGCCTTCATCTTTATCCTACGTCAAACAGTGCTTGCAGGAAATGTTGCCGTACTCGGTGAAACGACCATGGTGGAATGGGTAGTGGCGGTAACCGCTATGACTGCTGGTTCGATGTTGCTTATGTGGCTCGGGGAGCTCATCACCGAGCAAGGTGTCGGGAACGGTATAAGCTTGCTCATCTTTGCTGGTATTATTAGCCAATTGCCGCAAATGGCTTCGACTATGTGGGTGTCTATATCAACTGTTGACGACCCAAGCAAAATGCTCAATGTCTTCAACTGGTTCACATTGCCGATTAACGCTGTTGCGTTCTGGGTTTCATTAGGTGTGGTGCTGGTTTCTTTAGCGGTGCTCTATATATTGGTAAAAATCAACGAGGCCCAGCGTATTATAAATATTAATTACGCCAAACGTGTAAAAGGTAATAGCGCCTATGGAGGCGTCAAAAGCCTTCTTCCTATAAAGCTTATCACCGCTGGTGTTATCCCGGTTATCTTCGCGGTGGCCTTTCTCTCGCTTCCAGCTTTTGTTGGGCAAATATTAAAAGCAAGTGGTAACCCTGCTTTTGCAGACCTGGCTGACAACCTGATTCAATGGTTTCAAACACCACAACCAGGTGCTTTTACGGGCTTTGCGGCTGGTGACTTTGTGTATCCTGTCAGCTACTTCCTTCTCGTGGTTGTATTTACCTACTTTTATACTGGTATCGTGTTCAATACTAATGAAATTGCCGAAAGCTTACAAAAGCAAGGTGGCTTTATTGAGCATATTCGCCCTGGCGAAACAACAGAAAAGTACCTGAGTACCATTGTCAACCGCTTGACGCTTTTTGGTGCGGTGACGCTTGGTTTGATAGCGGTTCTCCCATTCTTTGGTGAGTATATCTTTGCTCGCTTAGGTATTAGCGGTGC
Organism: uncultured Candidatus Saccharibacteria bacterium; assembly: GCA_964599775.1. Classification (GTDB taxonomy): domain Bacteria; phylum Patescibacteriota; class Saccharimonadia; order Saccharimonadales; family Saccharimonadaceae; genus CAZRGZ01. Next base: position 2,328 of record CAZRGZ010000014.1, read on the forward strand.
AAACTTAGCAATTGGTGGGACAGGGCTCTTGATTGTTGTCTCGGTGGCGATTGAAGCGCTCCGTCAAATCAACTCGCGGGCGCTCATGGTGACTTACGACGAGTATAAATAAAATAATTCTTTGTGCGGACCGGGTGACAGGATACCAGGGTTCAGACTGATAAGCTAAGCTTTCACGCATATCCTACTAAGGCCTTTATAGGCACGGCAAGACGCATGTAAGAAGATGATTCGCTTAAGATCTATCTGATGAGTGTCATGAGAAATCGAAAAAACCGAACAGAACTCTTGACCTATCTAGTATTTGCGATACAATAATAATATCAATTTCTGATGCAAAAGCCGTTTTGCACGGAATTCTTAAAAAACGTCTTTACTCGGTAGTGATTATCGTGTATAATCTACTATTGTAATCTATGGCTGTTCAAAAGGAAGTGATCAAACTAACAGGTAGGGTAGTAGAAGTACTGCCTAATGCTCAGTTTAAGATCGAACTAGAGAACGGGCATACCATCATTGCGTACATGTCAGGCAAAATGCGTAAGCACAACATCCGGCTTGTACTCGATGATAAAGTGGAGGTCGAGTTAACCCCTTACGATCTTACAAAGGGAAGAATCGTCTACCGCTTACGGGAACAACCCATCAATAATCATAAGTCATAAGGGAGTCTGAGGCTGTGAAAGTTAGGCCAAGTGTAAAAAAAATCGGCTCTGGTGACCAGCTGGTGCGTCGAAAAGGGCGACTGCGGGTTATCAACAAAAAGAATCCTAGAAATAAGCAGAGGCAAGGGTAAATTATGGCTCGAATTTCCGGAGTAACTATTCCAACCGATAAGCAGGTTCAAGTGAGCCTTCGCTATATTTATGGCATTGGTCCAAAATACGCGGCAGATATTGTGCAGAAAGCGAAGATTGACCCAACAACACGCGTAAAGGATTTGTCTGAAGCCGAGTTAAAGAAGATCCGTGAAATCATCGACAACGACTACATGGTCGAAGGTGACTTGCAGCGTATCGTGACTAACAATATCAAGCGACTTAAAGAAATCAATGCATACCGTGGTCTCCGCCACAAGCACAACTTGCCAAGTCACGGCCAACGAACTCGCACTAATGCACGCACACGCCGTGGCAAGAAGAGTACGGTTGGCGGCACTAAAAAGAAGGCACCATCAAAGACGTAAAGGTAGAGTATGGCAGAAAATAAGACTTCAACACGCAAGAAACAGCGACGCTCCATTCCGAGCGGGCAGCTGCATATCCAGGCAACATTTAACAATACCATCGTCACTTTCACTGACAAAAAGGGCAATGTCCTTACTGCTGCCAGTGCAGGCGCCTGTGGCTTCCGTGGCAGTAAAAAAGGCACCGCCTATGCTGCGCAGGTGGCAGGTGAAAAAGCAGCCGAGGCTGCAAAGCAGCTGCACAACCTGAGCACCGTTGATGTGTTCATCAAAGGAGTTGGCTTAGGGCGCGATGCTGCTGTTCGAGCACTGCAGAACTTTGATATAACCGTTGAAAGCATTAAAGACGTCACCAGTGTTCCTCATGGTGGTAATCGTCCTAAGAAGGTGAGGCACCCATAATGGCACGAGATAGAAGCCCAATTGTAAAACAGAGCCGCCGGGAAGGCTACGCACTTCACCCGAAAGCGCATAAAATTATGGTAAAAAAGAGTGGTATCCCTGGCCAACATGGCCGGAGTCGGCAAGGCAAGGCGAGCTTATTCGCAACCCAGCTTCGGGAAAAGCAAAAAGTTCGTCGACTCTATGGTCTCCTTGAGAAGCAATTTTCTCGTTTGATGAAAGAAGCTGAACGCCAGAACGGCCTAAGTGGCGAAAACCTACTTCAGCTACTGGAACGCCGTCTTGATAACGTTATTTACCGCGCAGGGCTGGCCAACAGCCGCCGCGCAGCTCGCCAACTAGTGAGCCATGGTCACTTTATGCTAAATGGCCGTCGTGTCGACATTCCGTCAATCCGTGTCAAAGCTGGTGATGTCATCACCGTACGCCCAAAAAGCGCAAAGTCAAACTACTTTGCAGCGATTGATGAAATAGTAAAAGATTCTACACAAGGTACCTTCAGCTGGCTCAAGAGTGACCCGAAAAAGCTAACTATTACCGTTACTGGTTTACCAAAGCGTGAAGAAGCGGAAGCAGATATTAACGAGCAGCTCATTGTTGAGTACTACTCACGATAACAAGGGTAAGGAGAAATAACGTGTCAAAAGTAATTCACAACCCAACGCTCGCACATGTTGATGACCACTCAGCAACAAGTGCAACATTTACGGTTGAACCCCTTCACACCGGATACGGAATGACGCTTGGTAACAGTTTGCGCCGAGTGCTGCTTTCTTCTATTGCTGGTGCTGCGCCTGTCGCTTTTCGTATAGAGGGTGCAACGCATGAGTTCACCACTGTACCAGGGGTGAAAGAAGATGTCGTGGATATCATGCTCAACCTAAAGGCAGTTCGTTTCCGTACACACACCGATGAACCAATTGAAGTTCGGTTGGAAAAGAAAGGTGCTGGTGAAGTAACCGCAGCGGATATTAAAGTCTCAGCTGATGTTGAAGTCGTTAACCCAGATGCGCACATTGCTACCATCGACGATCCGAAAGCAAGCGTCATGATGGATATTGTCGTCGAATCGGGACGCGGCTACCGTACCATCGACGAATCAAGCGAAAAGCGCCTTCACAGTGACATGATCGCCCTCGATGCTGTGTTCACTCCTGTACACCGAGTGCGCTACAAAGTTGAAAACACTCGTGTTGGGCAGATGACCAACCTCGATAAGCTCATTTTGACTATCGATACCGATGGGTCACTGACACCACGCGAGGCCTTTGAAGAAGCTGCAGCTATCTTGGTTAACCAATACACAGCGCTTGCTGGTAGTACGACTGTTCCAGCAGGCCCAGCTATTGGTGGTGACTCTGATGACGGCACGTCTGAGCTGAACACTCCTATTGAAGATCTGAACCTAAGCGCCCGCACAGCGAATGCCCTAGTGAATAACGACATTCGCACTGTGCACGATCTCGTCACCCTGACCGAAGCTGATCTACGCGAGCTAAAGGGCTTTGGCAGCAAGGCGCTTGACGAAGTAAAAGATAAGCTCGCGGAACTGGAGCTTTAATAATGCATCGACATGGATATCAAGGACGTAAGTTTGGCCGAGAACGCGATCAAAGGCGTGCACTTTTGCGCAGTCTCGCTACCAGCCTTATTACGCACGGCAAAGTAGAAACCACGCTGCCGAAAGCGAAAGAGCTCGTACCTTTCGTAGAGCCGCTTATCACTAAGGCAAAAAAGGGCGACCTCCACAATCGCCGTCAAATTCAATCAGCCCTTAACTCTATTGACGCAATGTACCGATTGGTGGATGTGATAGCACCACAACTTGCAGCCCGCCAGAGTGGCTACCTGCGAGTGAAACGCACTAAGTTGCGTGTGGGCGACAATGCACAGCTGGCAACCGTTAGTTTTGTAGATGAGCTGAAAGAGACTCCGGTAGCTGAAGCTGAAAAGGCCGAAGTCGTGAAGGAGGCGAAGTAATGAACGCAAAGACTTACTCACAGAAGCCAGCTGAAGTGACCCGTAAATGGATACTGATTGACGCTTCAGAGGCACCTCTAGGGCGTGTTGCTAATTTAGTGGCAAAGCATCTCATTGGCAAATATAAGCCAACCTATACCCCACACATTGACGGCGGCGACTATGTAGTAGTAATAAATGCCGACAAGCTTGTGGTAACAGGTGACAAAGAACGCGCAAAAACTTACTATCGCCATAGCGGCTTCCCGGGCGGTATTCGAAGCGCAAGCCTGGCCGAAGTACGTGAAAAGGATGCTGCGCGAGCTATCATTGCTGCTGTTAAAGGTATGCTCCCTAAAAATAAACTGGCTGACGAACGACTGAAGCGACTGAAAGTATATAACGGCAGTGAACATGCGCACACTGCACAGCAACCAGTGAAAGTTGAGGTAAAATAATAATGGCAAAAGACACATACTTTTATGGCTTAGGACGCCGCAAGAGTGCCACAGCGCGCGCACGCTTGATGGGCGGGAAGGGCAACGTGACTATCAACGGTAAAGCGGCTGAAGAGTATCTCGATGGTAATACGTCTCTACTTGCTGAAATTACCGACCCGCTCGCACTTGTTGGCATACAAAAAGAATACGATGTATCAATCGTTGTAAGTGGTGGCGGTTTGAGTGGCCAAGTTGATGCCAGTAAATTGGCGATTGCTAAGGCAATTAGCGTAATGAACGAAGACCTTCGAAGTACACTAAAGAAAGCACAATTCCTGAAACGTGATTCACGTGAGAAGGAACGCAAGAAGTACGGTCTCCGTGGTGCTCGAAAACGCGAGCAGTTCTCGAAGCGATAAAATGTTTATCTACAAAAAGTCTGGCAGTTGTCAGACTTTTTGTTATGTCACAAATCCCATTTTGGCAGTAGAACCGTGTTACGATAGAAATATGTTCCGACGCTTCATTTATAGATGGTTTGGCAGGCTGCAAGCATTACATGTGAGCTTCGATAATGGTGTACTGCGCCGGCCGGTTATCGTTTTTGTACATGGCATTGGCAGTAGTGGAGCCATGTGGCAGCAAGTCATGACACATATAGAGGCTTACGGCCACCTCAGGCTAATTGGCGTTGATCTACTTGGTTTTGGCGAAAGCCCTAAGCCGGACTATGCTGCTTATACAGTGCAAGACCATGCCAAAGCGCTAGCCGTAACGCTACGCAAGCGAGGGATTCGTCGTTGCGCCATAGTTGGCCACTCGCTCGGTAGCCTTGTCGCTATCGAATTTGCCAAACAGTATCCTGGCAAAGTTGATTTTCTCATCTTAGGAAGTCCACCTTTTTATACTCGCCAAGATTCGAAAACATGGTGGCCGACGCGTGACGATATGTACCGTTCACTCTATCAAAATATTCGAAAGCGACGTGAGCGCACCTTGAAATTGGGGCGATTTATCGGGGAGAAGCTTCGACCCAATCGCGGCTTTATGCTAAACGAAGAAATTCTCCCCGCCTTCATGAAAACACTTGAAAAAAGTATCGAACAGCAGACCTCGCTCCAAGATGCTGAACAGTTAAAAATTCCAGTATCTGTCATATACGGTAGCTATGATCCGGTTATTATATTTAAAAACATTAGGCAACTGAAGCGCGCGAATAATCATGTACAAACAAGAAGGGTCGCAGCCGGACACGAAATAAATCAACGATACGTCACGGCGCTCGAAGAGGAAATTGAAAAATACGTCAAAGCGGCATATCCAAAAGCAGCCCCGCCCAGGTAAAACCATCAGCACCATGACCCTCACCCGTAAGCGGGTCGTAATATTCACGCATCCCATAGCGGCCCACCAGTTGCCGTGACTGTTCGATGATTGTCTGCGCCTCAACATCAAAACCATAGCGTCGCAACCCCTGTACCACCAGCCAATTAGAGGCCATCCATACAGGGCCGCGCCAATTTGTACCCACCCACCAATCACCACGCCAGTCGCCGTTTGGGTCAAAGCTTGGCTCGCTCACTGGCACAGTAGGGATACTGTATTTAGTAAAAAACTCTTTCTTGTTAGTTAAAAAATGCTGCACAACGTATTCGGCATCAGCTAAGCTCGCCACGCCAGCGTAGAGCGGCATAAACATAGCCCAGGTTTTTATCTGTATTTTACGGGTTGAAGTACCATAACCCATATTCGACCAATAAATACCATTCGCATCGCGTAGATGATCACGCATAGCTCGCTTAGTTTTTTCAGAGTGATCATACGACCACTGTGCAATATGCGTTTCGTTGCAAATACGTGCCAGCTCACTCGTAATCGCCAAGCTTTCAACCAAAATAGCGTTAAATGGCACGTCGCGCACCCAATGCCTCTCATCCATGCGATGTTTCACCACAAAACGGTTCTTACGCCAGTCATCTACAAGCGTTAAGCGAGAACTAAAATTCTCAACAAAGGGGTGTTTGGGGTCGCTTAAGTTTAGGGCTTCATCAAAACGTGGCGAGTTATCCTCGCCAGATTCATCGGGGTTAATAAGCCCCACCAGGCCAGATTTACGGGGGTCGCGATGTCGATAAAGATACTTATGAAAGTTATGAATATGGGGGAGCATTTCGCGCACAAAGTCAAGATCTTCAGTAGCAAAAAAGATACGACGCACCGCTGCAGCTAAAAGCGGTGGCTGGGTAATGCTACTTGTACGCCGCTTTCCCCAGGGAATAGTGGGGAAAGGATGATCCTTTAATCGCGTCCAATAGATCATATGGGGAATCATACCATTTTTAAACTGGGCAGAAACCAGCGATCGCAGCTCGGCCTTTGCCTGCGCGGTATCAAAATACGATAAAGCTATTGCATGAAAACAACTATCCCAAAACCACTGGTATGGATACGTATCTTCAGATGGAATAGTGTAAGAATACCCCTTATAATGGCGGCGATTTTTCTCATAGATTTTTTTAATTTTTATGATTAAATCGTCATTGGTCATGCCTACATTGTAGCGGACTTTGCGCTAATCGGCCATCATCATAGGCAACTCAGAGCCTCGTACTCTCTGCATAAGAAGTACCTAAAGCGAAGAGCAGCCCAAGGGCTTCTTGGTGCCGGGGCCCAAGAATGCCCCTGGCGCGAAACGGGTACTTCTTATGCAGAGAGGATGCAGCGAACATGCAGAGGCTGAATCACCTGAATCCCAAACCCCACCCCTCAA
>CAZRGZ010000015.1:0-2166 GCA_964599775.1 uncultured Candidatus Saccharibacteria bacterium
GGCACGAGGCCGCCACAGACTGATCTGTTCTTCGGCGAGATGGTCACCAAGGGCGGTAATATCGCTGTCGACTACAGCGGCACGACGCTCTACGCGCGTGACGGCGACGGCACCGAGGTCTACGACCCCAGGCGCGGGGACGAGCCGGACTCGTCCAAGGGCTGGAGCTAGCCAGCCAACCGTCCTGAGCCATGACGTAAAACTGGCTCGCTTACATTGGATGTTATCTATGGACACTCACGAAAGACAACTCTGGAATCAAGTATTTGCCACCGATGATGAATCGGCGCAGCGAGCTGCTGCATTGACATATATTAGATACATGGCACAAAAAGCAAAAAACCTGACCTCTGGGCAACGTCAGGACAAGCAAGATATCGCAATCGGCATCTCCAGTTGTATTGCTCAACAAGAATGGATTAATGAAGAGAGAGAGCCTTTACTTGAAACTATCGCTAGCCTCACCGCTCAGCTTGAGATTCATCCTGACGATAAGAAAGGGTGGGATGAGTTATCTAATCTCGTCGCGAAACTGCCTACAAACGACACTAATCCATCATTTTTACCTTAATAGACGTAGTTATCTCGTTTCCCCTGACCGCACAGTATTAAGCATTCTATCCGCCATTCGGTCGCGGAACGTGCCGTTTTTTGCCTCAACATGTCCGGTTTCGATGTCGTTGTAAAAGAAGGGGAGGATGTCGGCCAGTAGTGCGTGGCGTTCATCGTCATTTTTGGCGTGTGCTAAATATTCTGGTAGCGAGCTTTGCAGCGCCCAGCGGTGACTATACACTACTTCAAGGTGCTTGTTGACCCGATAGGAGCGAATGGCAAAACGCAAGAAAAAGAACGCAGGCACCAAAACAGCCACCGATTTCACTAGCTGTAAATTCGCAACCGAAAAGCCGTACCCTGCTAGCTCATCAGTCGCGTAGGTTGAAGTTCCTTCGGCGCGCTGCTGCACCATTGCCGTCGAACCTTGGGCATCAAGATAGAGACCGCTAATAATGATAGCGAAGGAGATGAGAGCAACAGCGAGCCAGCGGTGTGCCGCACGCCGGTAGCCAATCACGTGTTCAGGCGAAACCGCCAAGCGCCCCAAGAACGATTTCACATCTTTTTTATTTAATGGCGGGTGCTTCATGCCGTATGCCAAATGTCGGTACAGTTCGTGCGCTTCCCGTTGCCGCTGTTCTTCTTCCGCCTGCTTCATTGCCACTCCTATTTACAAAACCACTTATATCATATAGATCAAGGTGTGGCAAAATCCAACATATATAATATGTTGCTTGACAATTCGCTTACGCTTTGCGACCATTTGAATATGAACTTTGAAACGATTGATGTTTTCATCGACAGTGCCGGACGGCTGCTCGACACCGTTGGAGTCATTGTTATTATCGCCGGGGCGATTCTGGCAACGCTGGGTATTATTATAACGGCTGTTCGCCACGAATCCATTCATGGCCTTTACCGCACCTATCGACAAAACCTCGCACGTAGCATACTAATTGGGCTTGAATTTCTGGTTGCCGGGGACATTATTCGCTCCGTAGGTGGTAATTTAAACTTTGACAGTGTTGTCATCCTTGCTATTATCGTTGTCGTCCGATCGCTTCTAGGTATAGAGTTTGAGATGGAAATAGAAGGGCGCTGGCCATGGCAGCGTGCTAAAAAAGAAACTGCTACCGTAAAGGATAAGCGCTACAAGTGATGGCGCTAGGAATCTGTTGAGGTGCGGCGGCTTTCGTAGCGATACTTCACTATTAACCCGACCATTAGGCCATAGAAAAGAAACCAGGCCATGCTCACCAAGAAAAACGGCCAAGCGTTGATGCCGAGCGCATACATCATCGCGATACCTTGGGTTATCATCCAGGCGATCCAAGTGATGGGGTGAAGGTTTTCGGCAGTCTTCATTACCAGAATTTGGCGAATCTGCGGCCCCATGGCGACAACCGACATGCCTGATGCGAGTAGGTATAATATTTCAATTGGTAACATTTTACATTTTTCGTTTTTTATTTACTGACATATTTAACATTAGCATTTTATTGAACAAAAGTCAAGGTTAGGATACCACTGGCCCACCCATACTTCAACTTTGTTCACCTTCCCCCTCTCTCCACCGAATAGACCGCTAAGGCGCCAAGACACTCTCGGGGC